>DASYEK010000124.1:0-60710 GCA_036499085.1 Herbaspirillum sp.
AGTCAACAGACCTGTTTTTTCAATGGTGCGCTTGAAGCGACGCATGGCGACTTCGAACGGCTCGTTTTCTTTAAGGCGGATTGTGGTCATGTATTTCGAACCGGTTAGTTAATTGGGAAAGGCGCGATTGTACCAGAACAGGCCTTCCGATGGAAGCCAAAGAATGGACGCTGTCGCATATTTTCCAAACAATTGCAAAACAGCAACAAACCATGGCGGCAAGCCGGCCACAAACCGTCAGGCGCCCTGGAAAGACAGCCCCGCCGCCATGCCCGAGGCCCAGGCCCACTGGAAGTTATAGCCGCCCAGCCAGCCGGTGACATCCACCGCTTCGCCGATGAAATACAGCCCGGGAATTTTGTTGGCCATCATGCTCTGTTGCGACAATTCCCTGGTATCGACGCCGCCCATCGTCACTTCGGCCTTGCGATATCCCTCGGAGCCGCTGGGCGATACCTGCCAGCGGTTCAGGGTTTCGCCCAGCCGCCGCAGCAGCTTGTCCGGCATGTCGGCGATGCGGGCGCCGTGCTCGAAGCCATTGGCCTGCAGCCAGCCGTCGGCCAGCCGCGCCGGCATCCATTGCGCAAGCAGATTGCCGAGATTCCTTTTCAGCGTGCTTTTGCCTTCGACCAGATAGGCGGCCACGTCGACCTCCGGCAGCAGATCGATGGTCAGCGGCGTGCCCGGCTGCCAGAAGCTGGAGATTTGCAGGATGGCCGGCCCGGACAGGCCGCGATGCGTAAACAACAGGTCTTCCAGGAAATGGCCGCGCTCTTTCCTGGCGCCGGTCTCCACCGCCACTTCCAGCGCGATGCCGGCCAGTTCCGTCAGCGTTTGCCAGGCCGCCGAATCGAAGGTCAGCGGCACCAGGCCCGGGCGCGTTTCGACCAGCTTCAGGCCGAACTGGCGCGCGACGCGGTATGCGAAGTCGGTGGCGCCGATCTTGGGAATCGACAGGCCGCCGGTGGCAACGACCAGGTTGGCCGCGGTGAGCGCGCCGCGGTCGGTGTCGAGCTGGAACGATTCGCCCTCCTTGCCCACGCCCTGCACCCCGCATCCCATGCGCCATTGCACGCCGGCCTGGTCGCACTCGGCCTTGAGCATCGCGATGATGTCTTCGGCCGAGTTGTCGCAGAACAGCTGGCCCTTGTGCTTCTCGTGATAAGCGATGCGATAGCGCCGCACCAGGCCTAGGAAATCCTGCGGCGTGTAGCGCGACAAGGCGCTTTTGCAGAAATGCGGATTGCGCGACAGATAATGCTGCGGCCCGGCGTTGATATTCGTGAAATTGCAGCGCCCGCCGCCGGAGATGCGGATCTTCTCGGCCAGTTTGGTCGAGTGATCGATCAGCACCACCTTCTTGCCTTGCCGGCCGGCGGCCGCGGCGCACATCAGGCCGGCCGCGCCGGCGCCGACGACGGCGACATCGAAATGCGTGCTCATCGCCTTATTGGCCCATCCACAAGGCGGAGGACAGGCGCATCATGTCGTTCAGGGAACCGCGCTTGGCAAAGGTCTGGCGCAGCCAGCCGGCGTCGCCCATGCGCTCTTCCGCGCAGCGCCGCAGATGGCGCAAGGTCATCTGATCGGCTTCGTTCTGGGCGTACGGCTCCAGCAATGCCAGATGCGCCAGCAGATGCTCGAAGATCGGCTGCTTGGACGAATTGCGAGGGTCGTCCTTGTGCAGGGCGATCATGCCGTCCAGGCCGTAGCGGCTGGCCTCGAAACGGTTGTATTGATACAGCAGATAAAAATCCGGCGTGACGACAAACGGCCGCTCGGTCAATATCCAGCGCGCCAGCAACTGCGCATAACCGCCCAGGTAGGCGGCGTGCTCGATGGTCAGCGGCGTATCGCACACCCGGATTTCCACGGTGCCGAATTCGGGCTTGGGACGGATATCCCAATAAAAATCCTTCATGCTGCCGACGATTTCCATGTGCAGCAATTCGTCGTAATAGCCTTCGAAGGCCGACCAGTCGGTCAATACCGGCGCGGTGCCCGACAGCGGGAATGCGCGCACCACATTGCTGCGCGAGGAAGCGAAACGGGTATCGGCGCCCTGGTAGAACGGCGACGCCGCGGACAGCGCGATGAAGTGCGGAATGAAGCGCGAAAACGCATGCGTCAGGTACAGCGCATCGTCGCCGTTGGCCACCCCGATGTGGATGTGCTGGCCGAAGACGGTAAAGGTCTTGGCCAGATAGCCGTATTTTTCGTAAAGATGATTGAAGCGCTCGCTGGGCGTGATGCGCTGCTCGTGCCATTGCTGGAACGGATGCACGCCGCCTCCGGAGACGTCGATGTTCAGATGCTGCGCGCCCTTGTTCAACGCCGCGCGCAAGCCGCGCAATTCCTCGATCAGTTCGTCGACGCGCGTGTTGACCTTCGAATTCAGCTCGATCATGCCCTGCGTCATTTCCAGCTTGACCTGTTCCTGCAATGCGCGCGGCTGAATCCAGGTCAGCAGATCCACCGCATCGCTGGCGAGGTTGTAATTGCGCCGGTTGACCAGTTGCAGTTCAAGCTCGATGCCCATGGTGTACGGCGTCGATGCCGTGAACGGCAACGAGCCCGCGGCAGGCGCCGTCGCGGGTGCTGCCGGCGCTGCCGGCGCCGCGCTTTCCAATGTCGCGTCCATGTTTTGTTCCGTCATCCTTTGCTCCATCCCGGCCGTCATCATTCACGCCCGCTTTCACCCGATTTCAACAAGGCAAACTGCGTTGCGATCGGGCCGCACAGTTCCAGCACAATCAGGCAGCCGGCCAGCAACGGCAGCATCGCCGAAGCGGTATGCGGATACAGCCGCCCAAGCGCCTGCATCAGCCCGACGCCGGCTTCCGTCATCGGCAGGGTGCCGAGCGCGATCAGGCCGGCCTGCGACCAGCGCATGCGCGCCACCCGCGCAAACAGGAATACGCCGCAAGCCATCGCCACGAAACGCGCCGCGATCAATGTCAGCACGGCAAGGCCGACGGTGCTCAGGTCGGACAGGCGAATCGAGGCCCCGACCAGCACGAACAACATCACAATGAACAATTCATTGGTCGCGCCGAACTCCAATTCCATCAGGTCGAATTGCGAATCCAGGTTTTTCGACAAGATGGCGAACAGCAGCATCGTCAGCAGCACCGGCAGGTTCAGCGCATGCGCCGCGCCGATGGCCAACGCCATCACGGCAATCACGAGCACGAACTGGCGCGCGCGCTGGCGTCCCAGCAAACGCACCAGCGGCATCATCAGCAGATACGTCAAATAGGCCAGCAGGAAAGAGCCGCCGATCGCATACAGCGCATGTCCGACCAGGGTCCAGACCGAGGTGCCTTTTTCGCTGACTACCACCGGCAGCAGCATATACACCGCCAACAGTGCAACGACATTGTTGAGCGCGGTCATCACCGCCAGCCGGCGCGTGACCTGGCCTTCGGCGCGCAGGTCGCGCAGCACCACCAGCACCACGGCCGGCGCGGTGGCGATCGAAAACACGCCGGCCATCATTGCGACGACATGCGAAGTGCCGGTCGCGGTGAGCGCCACGCTGACGAACAGGAAGCACAGCAGCGAAGAGACCAGCACCGTGGCCAGCAGCCATTTTTCGCGCCGCAGCCAGCCGATGTCGACATAGCGGCCGAGCTGGTAGACCACCAGCGCCACGGCGATATCGGCAAAGATATTCAACACTTCCAGGACGTCGCCGGTCAGCAGATTCAGGCATCCTTCGCCCAGGATGAAACCGACGATGAGGTAACCGGTAAGACGCGGCACCCACTGCGTTTTGGTAGCGACGTGGCCGCCGATCAGGCCGAACAGCAGCAGTCCGCCGAACAACAACAATGCGTTCCAGTGCAAGCCTTGCCCGAGCGTCAAGGATGGAAGTGATAAATCCATAGGCTCCCTAGGAAATCAATGCAACGAGTTAAACGTGAAAGCGCAAAAATCGAATCATGATCGGATCATGATTCGGCAATGACGAAAAAATTCCATCGGCATTGCCATGTTTCGATTGCGACGCTGCGCATGGCAGAAGGTTCAGAATCGAGGTTGAGGCGCTTCTGAGATTACCGCCGGCGCTTTCAATGAGCCCAGATAATACACGGAAGCACCGGCTATTCCCACAACCGTCCGTCGACCGTGATCAATGCCGTGCGTATGGTCTTTCGCGGCCATACCGCCTGCAAGGCATCGCGATAGCCCGCCAATTGCAGTTGATAGTCCTGCCGCTCGCTATCCAGCAGGTTTCGTTTGTAGTCGAGAATCCATACCGCATCCTCGAATTCCACCACGCGATCCAGCCGCAGCAGCACACTGCCGGCGACGATTTCCATCTCGCTGCGCGCCTGCACATATTGCTTGGGATCGAAGAAGCGCCGCAGGTGCGGCTGCGACAATAACGTGACGGCCTGCGCGCGCGCGATTTCCGCAAGCGGCAGCGGACATGGAAGCCAGCGCGCGATCGCGGCAGCCGCCGGAATCGTCAAGGGCCATTGCTTCTGCTGGCACAGGCGTTCCAGCAAACCGTGCAGCGCGACGCCCTCGGCAATCGCATCTGCGCGCCGGCTGTCCGGTTGCAGGTCTTCCCCGGCTTCTTCCCCGAAACTTCCTTCGACGATGCGATCGAATCCGGTTGCCGCGGCGGCAGGCGCCAGCGGCAGGCGCGGCGGATCGAATACCGGCAGGACGAATGCGCTGCTGTCTTCCGCATCCTTGGTCTCGTCCGGCAAGACCAGCGCCAATTGCGCGCCGGGCGACGACAGCGCGCGATTGGCGGCAATGATCGCTTCATCCGCGGCCACCGGCGCCGGCATATCCAGCGCGCCCTGCAAGCGCGCATACCAGCCCTTCTCCAGCAGGCCGCCGGCGCCGCGCTTGTCTTCCACGCCGCTGACAATCAGCAACTGCTTGGCGCGCGTCAATGCGACGTAAAACAGATTCCAGTCTTCCTGTTCCTTGAACGCCTCTTCCGCCGCGAACAAGGCATCGCGCGCGGCGCCGCGTTCGCTGAAGCGGCCGAACGCGGAAAAATGCGTCGGCGCTTCGGCGTCCTGCGGCCAGTCGCACAGGATGCCGGCATCATCGCGCGCCGGTTCGCTGTGATTGGCGTCCAGCACCACCACTACCGGCGCTTCCAGTCCCTTGGCGCTGTGCACGGTCAGGATGCGCACCGCATCGGCGGCGGCGTCGATATTGGCCTCGTTCGGCGCGTCACGTTCGGCATGGCGTTGCAACGTGCGCAACGCATCGATGAATTTCGGCAAGCTCGGATAACGCCCGGCATCCAGCGACAGCGCCAGTTCGACGAATGCATGGATATTGCCGACCGCCTGGCTGCGCGTGAGCGCCGCGGCGGCCTGGGTGTAGCGTTCGATCAGCGCGCCTTCATGCAGGATCACATCGAGCAGATCGTGCACCGGCAGATGCGCGGAGACCTCCAGCCAGCGCTGCAGCAAACCCGCGGCGCGCCGCAACGGCGCGGACGCGATGCCGGCCGCCGCCATCGCCAGCAGCCGTTGCCACCAGCCTTTTTCGGCGCGCTGCGCCAGCGCGATCAGGTCGTCGTCGGCGGCGCCGACGATCGGGCTCTTCAGGACATGCGCCAACGCCAGCGAGTCGCCGGGCGTGGTCAGGAAAGTCAGCAGCGCGATCAGGTCGGCGATTTCCAGCGACTCCAGCAAGCCGCCGCGCTTGTCCGAAACGAACGGAATGCCGGCCGCGCGCAAGGCGGCCTCGTAGGCCGGCAAATGCTTGCGCCTCTTCACCAGCAGCATCACGTCCGACCAGGCCAGGCCGCGTCCCTTGCCGCCGACGGCAACCGTCAGTTCATCGCGCGCGCGCAACAGCGCCTGCGCCACGGCCTTGCCTTCATCGCGCCGCCGGGCGTCTTCCTCTTCATCGCGCGCGGCGGTCAAGGGATTGCGCCAGCGCGGATCGGCGTTGGAGACATCATGTTCCGGATCCTCGCCATCGCCATCGTTTCCCGCGCCGGACAATACCGTCACCAACGGCAAGCGCCACACCGCGCCGCCGCTTTGGCCGAGCGTGGTCTGCGGCGCGTAAATCGGATTGCCCGCGAAACTGCGATTGAATATCGCCACCAGCGCGGTCGCATTGCGGCGCGTCTGGTTGGCGCGCAGGATGGTGGCGCCGCGTTCGCGCAGCAATTCGCGCGCCGCGATGAACACGCGCGGTTCGGCGCGGCGGAAGCGATAGATCGACTGCTTCGGATCGCCGACCACAAACACCGACGGCTGCGCCGCATCCTCGCCATAGGCGTCCAGCCAGGCGCGCACGATGCTCCATTGCAGCGGGTTGGTGTCCTGGAATTCATCCAGCAGGATATGCTTGTAGCGCGCATCCAGCCGGCTTTGCAGATAGGCCGCGCTGTCGCTGTCGATCAGCAGGCGATAGGCCTGCCATTCGAGATCGGCGAAATCGACCACGCGCTGGGCCGCCTTCGAGGCCTGGTAAATCTCGAGATATGCGTTGCCGGCGGTGAACAGCGCCGCATTCATTTCCAGCACCAGCGGTTCGGCGCTGCGCCGCAGCAGGTCTTGCAGATGCGCGGCCAGTTCGTTGAACTCGGCATCGAAGACATCGGCGGCGGCCGTTTCTTCGCTGTCGTAATGCCGCGCCAGCGCGCGCTTCAGATCCTTGGTCTTGGTATTGGCGCGCAGCTTGCCGTTGCCGTCGAAGAATTGATGCGCCAGCGCGGCGAAATGCTCGGCATGCGCGCCGGCCGACAAGGCGGCCTCGATCGCCGCCGCCCGCTTCTGGTTGGTCGCCGTGCCTTGTCCGAGCAGGCGCGCCACCTTGTACAGCCGGGCCGTCTTTTCGGGGTCGTCCCACAAGCCCAGCCGCGCATCCAGCTCGCCGTCGGCGCCGGCCAGTTCGCGCAGTATCGCAAGCGGACTGCTTTCCTCGTTGCCTGCGCCGGCTTGCGACACCGCCCACCATTCGGCGCGCTTGTCGATAAACGCCTCCAGCAATTTCCTGGCGTTGCTGTCGCCGGCGATGCGATACAAGATTTCCAGCGCAGCCTTGATTTCGGCGCCGTCGGCTTCCCCCGCGGCCTGCATGAACTGGCGGTATGCATCGGCCATCAGTTCGCCGGTCTTTTCGGTCAGCGCATAACCGTGCGGCGCGCCCGACGCCAGCGGCGCGATCTGCAACAGGCGCGCGAACCAGCTATGGAAGGTATCGATCGACAGCCGCTGCTGGCCGCCGAGTATCTGGCCGTACAGCGCGCGCGCCGCCGGCATCGCTTGCGGCAGGTCGCGGGCCGCCACCCCGCGTTCGATCAGCAGCGTCTCGACTTGCGCATCCGATCCCAGCGCCAGTTCCCGCAGCAGATCCATCAGCCGCTCGCGCATTTCCTGCGCCGCCTTGCGCGTAAAGGTAATCGCCAGCAGTTCGGACGCCTGCGCGCCGGCCAGCAGCAGCCGCAGCATGCGCGCCACCAGCAGCCAGGTCTTGCCGCTGCCGGCGCAGGCTTCCACCACCACCGAGCGATGCGGATCGCAGGCGACGTCGGTGAAATCCCGGGCCTCGACCGGACGTCCGTCGATTTCATAGGCCACCGCCGCGATCGGCGCGGCTTCGGCTTCCATCGGCGCGCGCTCGTCGATCATAGCCACGCTCCCTTGCGGCACAGGCCGCGCACATCGCAATACTGGCAAACCGATTCGACGCCGTTGGCCGGCAGCGGCGCGCCGTGCGCCACCGACTTCATCTGCGTCTTGAGCTGCAATTGCAGGGTGCGCTGCAGCGTTGCGTAATCCGGCACGTCTTTCGGCGCTTCCACCGCGCCGGTCTTGTCCGCCTCCAGCGTGACGTACTGCGCATTGTCGACCGGCAGTTCCGACAAGAGCCCGTAGAACGCCAATTGATGATCTTCGCCCTCGCGCAGTTTCCGGCGCAGGGAATCGCGATTGCCGGTCTTGTAATCGAGCACCAGGCGCGCGCCGTCTTCATGTTCGTCGATACGGTCGATGCGGCCGTGCAGCGTGATCTCGCCGTCGCTCCAGGCCAGCGGTTTTTCGCAAGCCTGCTCGCCGAAGACGAAGCGCCAGCCGGCGGCCTCATGCGCGTTGGCCCATTCCAGGTACGGTCCCATCGCCTTTTGCCAGCGCGTGTAGTAGCCGAGCGCGGCCGGATGGATATTCAATGCCTTGCCGAATACCTGCGCCGAAATCTCGCCGAGCATGGCGGCACGCCGATCCATTGCGATCGGTGCATCGGCGTCGCGCAAGGCCTGGTGATACGTATTCAGGATTTGGTGCAGCCAGTCGCCGTAGTCGCGTTTTTCCGGCATGTCGCTGAATTCGTCGATGGCGTTCAGGCCGAGCATGCGGCCGGCGAAGAATTGATACGGGCAGGCCACGAAACTGTTGTAGCCGCTGGCGGATAGTTTCGCCGGCAGCAAGGCGCCGGCCGACGGCGCCGGCATCGTCGCCGCGATCGGCTGCAATGTGCGCAGCGGCACCGTGGCGCGATGCCAGGGTAGCGGATCGCGGCCGGCCAACGCCAGCGTCAATTGCAACCGTTCGATCCAGGGGCTGAGCGGATTCGGCTCGCCGTCCTGATGTGTTTGCCAGCACAGCACGACCTGGCCATGGCTGAACAACAATTCCGCCAGGTCGCGCAATTGCTGCCGCTGGCGCGTGGCGCGCGTCGCCAGGCCCAGTTCGTGCCGCACCGCGTTCGAGAAGAACAAGGTTTCCTGCGCCTGCGACGGCAGATGCTCGGCGTCGGCGCCGATCACCAGCACAGCATCGAACCGGCGCAGGCGCGAGCCGTTCAACGGCAGCATCACGACGCGGCGGTCCTGCGCCTTCGGCATGAAGGTGGCGGCGTCCATCTGCAAGCCGATGAAGGCGCGCCACTCGGGGAAGGTAAACGGCGCGCTCAATGCGGCGCTGCCGTGTTCGATGTCCTGCAAGACCTGCAGCAGCAACTGCCCGGCGGCATCGTCGCCCAGGGCTTGCTGCACGCCGAGCGCCGCCAGCATCTCCAGCGTCGCCGCGCTCCATTCCGGCAAGGTTTTGCGGCCGTGCAATTGCTGCACCTGGCGCACCATGCGCTGCACCAGGTCGCGCGATTCGGGCCAGCGCTGCAAGGTATCGATCACCGCATTCCAGCCGCCCAATACATTGGCGCGCCGCCAGGCCAGTTCGATCGTCATCAGGTGATCGGCCTTGTCCGGCGCATCCGCGAATACGTAAGGCGACTTCAGGAGATCCAGCAAGGCCTTGGTGTCGCCGCGCGCGGTCACGGCGTCGAAGCAGGCCGCCAGCACCGAGGCGGCGCGGGTAGTCGACAGTTTCCAGCCGGTTTCGTCGGCGATGGTGATTTCGGCGCGCTCCAGCAAGGCGCGGATGCGGCGCGCCACCATGCGGTCTTGCGCGACGATGGCGATCCGGCGGCGGCCGGCCTGCAGCCAGTCGACGATCGTCTGCGCGCCCTGCGTGGCGACATCTTCCAGGCTGTCGGCGCGGCAGATGGACAAGCCCGGCGGCGCCGCAATGGCATCCCTGTCGATGGCTTCCCAAGAAGCCGGCGGCGCCGCATCGCCGGCTTCCGCCTCCGCTTGCGCCAGCTCGGGCCAGGCAGCCGCATATAACGGCGGCGCATGACGCCAGTCCAGCGTGACCGGCAGCACCGGGCAGCGTTCGGCGTAGAGCCGCAGGAATTCCGCCTCGGCCGGCGTGGTCTCCGCCGGCGCGAACCAGATCAGCGGCGCCGTCGCTTCAGCCGCGAGCCGGCGCATCTGCTCGAAACGCAAGGCAAAGGCATCGCTGGCGTCGAGCTGGCCGCGCCAGATCGACCACACCAGTTGCGCTTCGTCCGACAGCAAGGCGCGCGCCGACGGCGGCAACTGGGCCAGCGCCGCGTCCCAGCGCGCTTCGGCGCCCGCGCCGTCGTCATCTACGCCCTCCTGCGCGCGCTGCATGGCCGGCAGCAGCGCCTCGGTCAGTTCATCGGACAAGGACAGCAGGGTCTGCGCCAGCGGCAGCAAATCCGCATTGCGGCGCGCGCCGAACATTTTTTTCAGCCAGCCGTGCTGCCGCAGTTCGGCGTACAGGCGCATCAGGCGTTCGCTTTCGTGCGCCGCCGCAATGCCGTCGGCCCGCGGCGGCTGCAAGGCCAGCCAGCCGCCGAGGGTGCCGATCAGCGGCGCAATGAAGGCAACCGGGGCGGCCGGGCCGGCATGAGACGAGCCGACGCGCGAATCGGAGGAATCCGGCTCCGCCAGGACGCTGCTCAAAGCCTGCTGCAAATATTGCGCATGAGAAAAAGCCGGCACCATCACCCGCAGCGCCGAAAAGTCGCGCGTGCCCGCTTCGATCAGGCGCAGGTCCTCGCAACGCCGCAGCAACTGGCGGGCGGCTTCCGGCCAGAACAACGCCGAGGGAGAAATCGATAATGCGGGATGCAGCATGCAGGCTGGTGTCTCTTGATGAAGGAAACGCGAAGAAACGCGGATTGCGGTCATTTTATGCGAGCCGCGCGGCAAATCACACAGCATTTGAAAATGGGTTATGATTTGACCATTCTCAAGCCGGACAGATAAAAAAGGCGTCGAAAGAGACAGCACGGAGACATCAAGACGGCATCGTCAAAATAATTCTTGAATTCACGACCTGGACCTCCAATTACCTGTTGTATCGAACTGGATTGTCAAGCTATATCATTCGGCTGAATAATCGAGCCAAATACGCCAGCGACCAATCTTTCGACTTAGAACCATTTTCAACGCGACTAGACTAAAACCCTGACTAAACCTGTTTCACTGAATTGCCTTCAGTGCTAGGAAACCACAATGAGCGAACATATCAAACATATTACCGATGCATCTTTTGATACGGATGTCCTGAAATCGGCGCAACCCGTACTGGTCGATTTCTGGGCTGAATGGTGCGGCCCTTGCAAGGCGATCGCGCCGATCCTGGAAGAAGTCGGCAAGGAATATGCCGGCAAGCTGCAGATCGCCAAGCTGGATGTCGACTCGAACCAGGCGATTCCGGCCAAATTCGGCATTCGCGGCATTCCGACCCTGATTCTGTTCAAGAACGGTGAAATGGTTGCGCAAAAAGTCGGTTCGCTGGCAAAAGGCCAATTGACCGCTTTCATCGACGGCAATATTTGATGTACTATCTGCGGTGATACGCTCGTATCACCGTTTTTTTTATCCGATTCATTCGACCCGCACCCGCATCCCCCTCCCCCACCATTTATCTCCCATCCCGGGACACTCAATACAAAAACTATGCATTTATCTGAATTAAAGGCGTTACACGTCTCCGCCCTGCTAGAAATGGCAATCGGCCTGGATATCGACAACGCAGCGCGCCTGCGCAAACAAGAGCTGATGTTCGCGATCCTGAAAAAGCGCGCGAAATCCGGCGAACAGATTTTCGGCGACGGCGCCCTCGAAGTGTTGCCTGACGGCTTCGGCTTCCTGCGCTCGCCCGACGCCAGCTACATGGCGTCCACCGACGACATTTACATCTCGCCTTCTCAAATCCGCCGCTTCAATCTGCACACCGGCGATTCGATCGAGGGCGAAGTCCGCACCCCAAAAGACGGCGAACGTTATTTCGCCCTGGTCAAGGTGGACAAGGTCAACGGCGAAGCGCCGGAAGCCTCCAAGCACCGCATCCTGTTTGAAAACCTCACGCCGCTGCACCCGAACAAGCCCTTGCCGCTTGAACGCGAGATGCGCGGCGAGGAAAACATCACCGGCCGCGTGATCGACCTGATCGCGCCGATCGGCAAGGGCCAGCGCGGCCTGCTGGTCGCATCGCCGAAATCCGGCAAGTCGGTGATGCTGCAGCATATTGCGCACGCTATCACCACCAACCATCCCGAAGCCGTGATGATCGTGCTGCTGATCGACGAACGTCCGGAAGAAGTGACCGAAATGCAACGGTCGGTGCGCGGCGAAGTGGTCGCCTCCACCTTCGACGAACCGGCCACGCGCCACGTCCAGGTCGCCGAAATGGTGCTGGAAAAGGCCAAACGCCTGGTCGAAATGAAGAAAGACGTGGTGATCCTGCTCGATTCGATCACCCGCCTGGCCCGCGCCTACAATACCGTGATTCCGGCCTCCGGCAAGGTGCTCACCGGCGGTGTCGACGCCAATGCGCTGCAACGCCCGAAGCGCTTTTTCGGCGCCGCCCGCAATATCGAGGAAGGCGGTTCGCTGACCATCATCGCCACCGCCCTGATCGAAACCGGCAGCCGCATGGATGACGTGATCTACGAAGAATTCAAGGGCACCGGCAATATGGAAGTGCATCTGGAACGCCGCCTGGCCGAAAAACGCGTCTATCCGGCCATCAACCTGAACAAGTCCGGCACCCGGCGCGAGGAATTGCTGATCAAGCCCGATCAACTGCAAAAGATCTGGGTGCTGCGCAAATTGCTGTACAGCATGGACGAAATCGAGGCGATGGAATTCATCCTGGACAAGATGAAGTCGACAAAAAACAACGCCGAATTCTTCGATATGATGAAGCGCGGCAACTAAAAACCATGTTTTATGCCCGATATGTGGCCAAAAACCGCTGTTCGGGTATAATTTCGGACTTTTCCTCGGCAAGTGATCGACAATCGGGTCAAGAAGCGGCAATGACCGACGAAGTGACGATTGGCTACCAAACTTTTAAAGGCAATCATGAAACAAGGCATTCATCCTGAATACGTCGAAGTGCTGTTCCACGACGTTTCGAACGACTTCAAATTCATCACACGTTCGACCATCAAGACCCGTGAAACAATGGAATTCGAAGGCAAGACATACCCGCTCGTGAAGATCGAAGTTTCTTCCGAATCGCATCCGTTCTACACCGGCAAGCACAAAATCGTCGATACCGCAGGTCGCGTCGACAAGTTCCGCAAGAAATTCGGCGCCGTCGGCTCCAAGACCCAAGTCGTGGAATAATTTCCCGACCTTGCATCAAAAGGCAGCTGCGGCTGCCTTTTTTATTAGGCAAACCGGTGTGCGCGCCGTGGAAATTGTTACGCATAATCTCCACGGGACGCACCCAGCCGGCGCGACTTGCTGCACAATACCTGCTGACAAAAAAACCGATATAACCAGACCTGATGAAGCCAGTCCGTCTTCCCGCCGCCGCGACAAGAGCCTTGCCCCGCTGGGCCTTGCTGGCGCTCGGCCTGTTATACATCCTGCCCGGCCTGATCGGGCGCGATCCCTGGAAGAACACCGACGCCACCAGCTTCGGCATCATGTGGACCATGGCGCACGGCACGCTGGTGGACTGGTTCCAGCCGAATGTGGTCGGCCTGGCGCTGCCGACCGAAAGCCCGCTGACCTATTGGCTGGGCGCACTGGCCATCAAGCTGTTCGGCGGCCTGCTCGGCGATGCGCTGGCCTCCCAGGTCTCGACCGTCTGCTTCTTCCTGCTCGGTTCGCTCTCGATCTGGTACACCACTTATCTGCTGGGCCGCCGCCAGGAAGCGCAACCGCTGCAACTGGCCTTTGGCGGCCAGCCCGAACCGCGCGATTTCGGCCGCACGCTGGCCGACGGCGCTTTCCTGATCTATCTCGGCTTCCTCGGCCTGCTGCTGCATAGCCATCAAAGCAGCCCGCAAACCCTGCAGGTCGCGCTGCTCGGTTATGCAATGTATGTCGCCACCCGCCTGTTCGGCGCCACCAAGGCGTTTCCACAGCCGCCGCATCTCCATGCGGCGGGACTCGGCATCGTGCTGGGCCTGCTGGTGCTCACGCACGGTTGGCTGCTGCCGGTGGCGATCTGGCTCGGCCTGATGCTGCTGGCGGCCATTCGCGAGCGCCGCCTCCTGTTCTGGCTGAGCGGCCTCAGCCTACCGATCGCCATTTTGATTGCCGCCGCCTGGATATTCGCCACCCGCGCCATCGTGCCGGACGCTAGCGCCCAGATCGATACCTGGATGAGCTGGAATCTGTACCAGCTCAACTGGCCGTCGCTGAAATCGCTCGGCTATTTCCTCAGGTACGGCGTCTGGTTCGCCTGGCCGGCCTGGCCGTTCGCGATCTGGGCCGTGTATGCCTGGCGCGAACAGCGCAGCGCGCTGCATATCGGATTGCCGATCGCGTTTCTCCTGCCGCTGGTGGCGCTGACACTGATCAATGTGCACAGCGACGACGGCATGCTGCTGCCGCTGTTGCCGCCGCTGGCGATCCTGGCCGCGTTCGGGCTGCCGACCATGAAGCGCGGCGCGATCAATGCGGTCGACTGGTTCTCGGTCATGACGCTGACCACCAGCGCCGCCTTTATTTGGCTCGGCTGGATCGCCAAGGAAACCGGCTGGCCGGCGCAGATCGCCAAGAATGCCTACAAGCTGGCGCCCGGCTTCAAGCCCGGCTTCAGCCAGATCGCCTTTGTCATTGCGGTGCTGGCCACGCTGTCCTGGATCGTCCTGGTGCACTGGCGCATTTCGCGCCGGCCTTCCGTGCTGTGGCGCGCGGTGGTGTTGTCGTCGGGCGGCGTGATCCTGTGCTGGCTGCTGCTGATGACGTTGTGGCTGCCGTGGATCAACTACGGCAAGAGCTACTCCGGCGTCGCCAACCAGATCGAAGCCAATATGCCGCCGGTCAAGCATTGCGTCGACAGCAACGTCGGTCCGGCGCAGCGCGCTTCGTTCGCCTATTTCGGCCACGTCAAGTTCGCCGAGAATGAAAGCACCCGCTGCGACTTCCTGCTGCTGCAGGACAGCATCGCGGACGACGACACGCAACGCCGGCAGCTGCAGCAATATCCGGGACGCTGGCGCATGCTGTGGGAAGGACGGCGTCCGTCCGATCGCGACGAACGTTTCCGCCTGTACCGGCGCATCAATTAAGACCCGGACGATGGCGTCGACCGATCACGCCGGCGGCGCGCAACCGGCCGCCAACCACACCCTCCGCATCGCCTGGCTGGCATGGCCGATCCTGGTCGGGCAACTGGCGATCACCGCCAACGCCGTCATCGACACTGCCATGACCTCGCGTTTTTCGACGCTGGACCTGGCGGCCA
This sequence comes from Herbaspirillum sp., assembly GCA_036499085.1. Taxonomy (GTDB): domain Bacteria; phylum Pseudomonadota; class Gammaproteobacteria; order Burkholderiales; family Burkholderiaceae_D; genus Herbaspirillum. The sequence goes on from DASYEK010000124.1 coordinate 15,018, forward strand.
TGGCGCTCGGCGTATCGGTGTATGTGAGCATTTCGGTGGGACTGTCCGGCGTGTTGCAGGCGCTGCTGCCGATCGTCGGCCAGCTCTACGGCGCGCGCCGCATGGAAGCCATCGGCCCTGAAATCAAGCAGGGACTGTGGCTGGCCCTGTTCCTGAGCGTGGCCGGCTGCATCGGCATGTTTTTTTCGCCGCTGCTGCTGGCCACGGCGCATGCCTCGCCCGCATTGCTGGAAAAAGCCACGCTGTACCTGCGCATCCAGGCATTGGCCTTGCCCGCCACCCTGTTCTTCCGCGTTTATTCTTCGCTCAATATCGCGCTGGGGCGGCCCAAGATGGTCATGCTGATCCAGGTATTGGCGCTGTGCGGCAAGCTGCCGCTGAACGCCCTGTTCATTTTCGGCGCCGCCGGCCTGGGCATTCCCGCCTTCGGCGGGCCGGGATGCGCGATCGCCACCGCGATCCTGTCCTGGCTGATGGTGCTCGGCGGCGGCTTGCTGATGCACAGGCTGCCCTTTTATCGCCAACTGCATCTGTTCCGGGACGGCTGGCCCCGGCCGCACTGGAAGGCGCAATGGAACCTGCTCAGGCTGGGCGTGCCGATCGGGCTCAGTTATTTCATCGAAGTGACCGCATTCACCTGCATGGCGGTATTCATTGCGCGCCTGGGCGCGACCGCCGTCGCCAGCCATCAGATCACGGCCAACGTGGCGGTGGTGTTATATATGCTGCCGCAATCCGTCGCCAATGCCAGCGGCACGCTGGTGGCCCAGGCAATCGGCGCGGCGCGCATGGACCTGGCGCGCCGCATCGGCCGCGACGGCATCCGGCTGGCGGCCGGTTCGGCGGTGCTGATCGGCCTGGCGGTATGGTTTTGCCGGCCCTGGATCATCCGCGCCTATACGCCCGATCCGGTGACTGTCGCCGCGGCCATGCCGCTGTTCCTGTTCATTGCGTTTTATCAGTTGGGCGATTCGGTGCAAGTCACCACCGGCTACATATTGCGCGCCTATAAAGTGACCGTGGTGCCGACCGTGTTGTATGCGCTGTCGCTATGGGGCATCGGCATCGGCAGCGGCTACGTTCTGGGCCTGGACCCGTTCGGCATCGCGCCGCCGGCATTGCGCGGCGCGGCGGGATTCTGGTTCGGCAACAGCGTCAGCCTGCTGCTGCTGGCCATCGCGTTGCAGTTTTATCTACGCCGCGTCCAGCGCACGCGCGACCGTTAGGCAATGCCGCACCTGGTCGGCGATCGGCGCCGGTACCGGGATCTCGTCGTTCAATACGGCCCGGATCCAGGATGCGGTGGCAGCCGCGTCGTTCTGCAGCGGCAGGTCCGGCAGTTCTTCCACTATCCCCTGCTTTTCCACCAATTGCGTATGCACGCCCTGATGAAACCAGTCGATCTGTTGCGCGCGGCGCGCATTGGCCACGGTTTCCCCCTCGGTGCCGCGCATCAGGAAGGCATCGCCGCGCGCAGGTTCGCTGCGGAAATAGTCGCTCAACATGGCGAAGTATTCGGGATGGGTGTAGGAAGTCAGGCGCAGCGCCGGCGTCGCGAACGGCTGGATGATCTTGACCAGCGTATGCGTCGAATTGCGCACGCCGAGAATTCGGCGCATGGCCAGCAGCCGCGCCATTTTCGGCGCCAGCACGTCGATCGCCATGAAGGCCGGCTGCCTGGACTGGAAATTCGCCATTGCCCCGGCCGCATCGCCCACCGGCGCGCATCCCAACGCCTCGAAGATTTCGTGGCTGGTGACGCGGCCCGGGTCCTGCGTGACGCCATGCACCAGCACCGGCGCCCCCTCGCGCGCCAGCAGCAATGCCAGCAACGGGGTCAGGTTGGCGACCCGGCGCGAACCGTTATAGCTGGGAATGACGATTGGCGCATAGTTGCAGGCCGGCGCGGTCAGCGCGGCAAACGAGGCCTCGGCCGCCTTCAGGAAACCGCCGATCTCCTCCACCGATTCGCCCTTGACCCGCAGCGCCAGCAGGATCGCGCCCAGTTCCAGATCCGAGACGCGCCGCTCCAGCATGGCGGCGTACAGCAGTTGCGCATCGTCGCGCGAGAGGCTGCGCGCGCCGTCCTTGCCGCGGCCGATTTCCTTGATGAAACGGGCCGCCGCCAGCGGCGCCGAAGCATCTTTGAGTATGTCGATATTTTCCATGCCGGAAGATTACACCAGAATCAGGCCGGGCCACGGCAGATCGATGGCAGACGTCCGCGGCAGTCCTGCCGTATTCCTTTACAATGACGGGTTCCCAACCCTATTCACGGCATCACAATGCTTGTACTCGGCGTCGAATCTTCCTGCGATGAAACCGGCCTGGCCTTATACGACACGGATAAGGGCCTGCTGTCGCACGCATTGCATTCGCAGATCGCGATGCATGAAGAATACGGCGGCGTGGTGCCGGAACTGGCTTCGCGCGACCACATCCGGCGCGCCATCCCATTGCTGCGCCAGGTATTGCAGGACGCCGCCGTGGCGCCCCAGGCGATCGACGTCGTCGCCTATACGCAAGGCCCGGGCCTGGCCGGCGCATTGCTGGTCGGCGCGTCCGTCGCCTGCGGGCTGGCGCTGTCGCTGGACAAGCCGGTGCTCGGCGTGCATCACCTTGAAGGACATCTGCTGTCGCCGCTGCTGTCGGCCAATCCGCCCGAATTTCCATTCATCGCGCTGCTGGTGTCCGGCGGCCATACCCAGTTGATGCGGGTCGATGGCGTCGGCCAATATCTGCTGCTGGGCGAAACCCTGGACGACGCCGCCGGCGAAGCCTTCGACAAATCGGCCAAGCTGCTCGGCCTGCCGTATCCGGGCGGCCCGGCAATTTCGCGCCTGGCCGAATTCGGCAATCCGGATGCCTATCAATTGCCGCGTCCGATGCTGCATGCCAAGAATTTCAATTTCAGTTTTTCCGGCCTGAAGACCGCGGTGCTGACGGTGGTCAAGAACCATCCGGCCAATATCTGCGAACAGGACAAGGCCGACATCGCGCGCGGCTTCGTCGACGCCATCGTCGATGTACTGACGGCAAAATGCATGAGCGCGCTCAAGCATACCGGCCTGAAACGGCTGGTGGTGGCCGGCGGCGTCGGCGCCAACCAGCAATTGCGCGCGGCATTGAACGCGGCGGCCGGCGCGCGGCGCTGCAAGGTGTTTTATCCGGAGATGGAATTCTGCACCGACAACGGCGCGATGATTGCGTTTGCCGGCGCGATGCGGTTGCAGGCCGATCCGGGCGCGGCGTCGCGCGACTACGCGTTCAGCGTCAAGCCGCGCTGGCCGCTGGACCAGATCAAAATATAATTATTTTTTCTTCGATCCGATCTTGCTTTCCTTGCCGGTCAGCAGATTGGCGATATTCTTTTGATGGCGATAGACCAGCAACAGGCTCATCACCAGCACCGCCAGCAAAATCCCGTCCTCGCTGCCGAACAGCAAACCGTAATAAAACGGCGCGAAGAGCGCCGCCACCAGCGCCGCCAGCGACGAATAGCGGAATGCGAAAGCAATCACCAGCCAGGTCGCCGCCGTGGCAAGCCCCAGCCACAGGTTCAGCGCCAGCAGGATGCCGAGCGCGGTCGCCACGCCCTTGCCGCCGACGAAGCGGAAAAACACCGGCCACAAATGCCCCAGGAACACCGCCAGCACCACCAGCGCGACGCCGCTGTCCTCGACGCCGAAACCCGGCCCGAAGCGCAGCGCCAGCCAGACCGCCAGCCAGCCCTTGAAACCGTCGCCGATCAATGTCAGGATCGCCGCCTTTTTATTGCCGCTGCGCAGCACATTGGTCGCGCCCGGATTTTTCGAGCCGTAAGTGCGCGGGTCCGACAGGCCGAACAATTTGCTGACCACGACCGCAAACGACACCGAGCCGATCAGATAGGCGGCCAACGTAAATAAGAGTGTATTCATGAAATTTCCCCGGAATGGATGCGCCGACTACGCGGCAAGTGCGCAGTTGACGGCGGTGCAAGGTAACACAGTCGGCAGCAACCCCGGCGCCAGGCCGACCAGATAACCGCGGCGTCCGCCGTTGATATAGATTTTTTCGAGATCGAGAATGGTCTGCTCCACATAGACCGGCATCGCCTTGCGCGTGCCGAACGGCGAAGTGCCGCCGATCAGGTAGCCGGAATGGCGGTTGGCCACATCCGGCTGGCAGGGCTCGACGGATTTGTGGCCGATCTGGCGCGCCAGGTTCTTGGTCGACACCTTGCAGTCGCCGTGCATCAGCACCAGCAGCGGCTTGGCGGCTTCGTCCTGCATGACCAGGGTCTTGACCACCGCATGCTCCGGCACGCCCAGCTCGCGCGCGGACACGGCCGTGCCGCCATGCTCTTCATAGGCATACGGATGCTCGGTGAAATCGATGCGATGGCGACGCAAGAACTGCGTCGCCGGTGTTTCCGAAATATGTTTAGCCATGATGCCGAGGGGCTGGATTGAACTTGAATTGCATTTGAATCGAGGCCGGATTGCGCTGGATTGCGGCGGATCGCGCTACCGAATCGGGCCGAAACCCGGCTATACCGGACCGGGCAAATACATTCCGGCCTTGCCGCGGCACGGCGGCAGGAAACGATCGCAGCGCTCGCGCCCATCGCCATTCCCGGCGCCGCGGCCGGCCACTATCGCGCCGGCTTAAGCCGTCGGCTGGTCGGGCGCCGCCGGGCCTTCGTCCGGCGCATCCGTTTCCACGGTTTCGTCGGCCGACGGTTCATTGTTCTTTTCCGCCTTGCGCTTGAGCTTCTCTTCTTTTTTCTTCTTCTTTTCTAGCTCTTTTTGCCGTTTTTCGTACTGGAAATTAGTCTTCGCCAAGTGTGCACCTCGTAAATTTGTTCGTGGGAGAGCGGCAACCGCCAATGCCGGACAGGATACAGGGATTTCGAGACTTCCTCCAATAGAACATCAACCCCGCGGGTGATGGGCGGCATGCAGCAATTTCAGCCTTTCGCGCGCGATATGGGTGTAAATCTGCGTGGTCGAGATATCCGCATGTCCCAGCAGCAACTGCACCACCCGCAAATCGGCGCCGTGATTGAGCAAATGGGTGGCGAATGCATGGCGCAGCGTATGCGGCGAGAGCGGCGCATTGATGTCGGCATGCCTGGCGTGCTTCTTGATCAGCGTCCAGAACATCTGGCGCGTCATCGGCCCGCCGCGCGCGGTGACGAACAGCGCATCGTCCATCTGTCCGTCCAGGATCCGGCCGCGCGCATCCTGCAGATAACGCACGATCCAGCCGCGCGCTTCCTCGCCGAACGGCACCAGCCGCGTCTTGCTGCCCTTGCCGGTAATGCGCAGCACGCCTTCGGTCATGCCGACTTCGAGCGATTTCAGCAATACCAGCTCCGACACCCGCAGGCCGCTGGCATACATCAATTCCAGCATGGTCCGGTCGCGCAGCCCGAGCGGCGTGGAAATATCCGGCGCCGCCAGCAAGGCCTCGACCTGCGCTTCGGTCAGCGTCTTCGGAAAACGCGGCGCCTGCTTGGCCGATTTCATGCGCAGGCAGGGATCGACGCCGATGCGGTTCTGGCGCAGCGCCAGCAGGTAAAACCGTTTCAGCACCGCCAGCCGCCGATTTGCCGACGCGGCCTTGGTTTCCGCATGGCGCGCGGAGAAATAGGCGAGCAGATGTTCGGCGTCCGCTTCCAGCAGCGCCTTGCCGTGCATCGCATGCAGCCATTGCGCGAACAGGCGCATGTCGCGCCGGTAAGCCTCCAGCGTATTCTTGGACAGGCCGTCTTCCAGCCACAGGACATCGCAGAATTCGTCGATCGCCGCCGCGCTCGCCGGCGGCACCGTCAGGGCTGCCGGCGCTCCGCCCTCCGCCGCGGCCTTGCGAGAATTGCGCGGATTAAGCAAGTGTCACGCCTTCATGCGCCAGCAGCCAGCGCTTGACGCCGATATGAAAGCCCTGCAGGTCGCCGTCGTTGGAAAACCCGCCCAGGCCGCCCGTGGCCGTGACGCGATGGCACGGAATGATCAACGGAAACCAGTTGGCGCCGCAGGCTTGCCCGACCGCGCGCGGCGCCGATTGCACCAGCCGCGCGACCTGGCCGTAGGTCAGCACATCGCCGCGCGGGATGGCGCTGATGGCGCTCCATACGCGCGACTGGAATGGCGTGCCGACCGGCGCCAGCGGCAAATCGAATACGAAATCGGGTTTTTTCAGATAGGCCTTGACCTGCGCCGCGGCAAGCCTGGCCACCGCGCCGACGGGTTTCCGCGCCTCGAAACGCGGCGGCAGGTACACCAGTTCCAGCACGGCGTCATCGCCGGTGCGGATGCCGACCGCGCCGAAGGGCGCCTCGACCACGGCAGAGAATATAGACGGGGAATTCAGTGGGATCATGGCGCTAGTGTACTAAAACGACACCTGTACTGTTCAGGCGGATCGTGCCGGCGTATGATTTATTTGACCATTCAAGAAAATCAAAGAATATTATTAATTAAATCAACAACTTAGATTTTCCGCGCCAATGCTTGCCCTGCCCTTATCGTGCAGTTTTTTGAAATATAAAATTTAATTAAATCAAAAACTTAGCCGTTTTCACGCTGCTATTCTCGCGTGCAATCCGGACGCGCAAAAGTGCCAGAAGTGCGTCCTATCCATGGTAAATGACACAAAAAAGGTAGGGATATGTTTCCACTTACATCGCCTCGCATGCGCGCGGCCGTTCTGTTGTCGGCCGCATTTGCCTTGTCGATGGCATTGTCGGCCTGCAAGAAAGATCCGGCGCCTCTGCCCGACCCGCCGAAAACGGTGCGGGTGATCACGGTCGCGCCGACCGAAATCGCCATCAGCAGTCAATTTCCGGGCCGCCTCGCCGCCTACCGCAAGGCCGAAGTGCGCGCCCGCGTGGCCGGCATCGTCACCGCACGCGTGTACAAGGAAGGGCAGGACGTGAAGGCCGGCAGCGCCCTGTTCAAGATCGACCCGGCCGCATTGCAGGCGACGCTGGAAATGCGCAATGCGGCGTACCGCCAGGCGCAGGCAACGGTCGATGTCAATTCCGATAAATTGCGGCGCTATCGCGCACTGGCCAAGGTCGACGCGGTCAGCCAGATCGCCTACGCCGAAGCGGTCGCGGCCGAAGCCCAGGCCAAGGCACAAGCCGCCGAAGCCAGGGCCGCGCAACGCAGCGCCGCGCTCGAATTGAGTTACGCTACCGTGCGCGCGCCGATCGACGGCCGCGCCCGCCGCGCGTTGGTGACCGAAGGCGCGCTGGTCGGCCAGGACAGCGCAACCCCGCTGACCACCATCGAACAGATCGATCCGATCTACGTCAATTTTTCGCAGCCCGCCGCGATTGTCGCGCAAATGCGCAAAGCCATCGCAGACGGCCAATTGCATGGCGTGGCGAAACAGGATATTCCCGTGCGCCTGATCCTCGGCGACGGCAGCATCTACCCGCATGCCGGCAAGCTGATCTTCTCCGACCTGGCGATCGATCCCGCCACCGAAACCATCGCCATGCGCGCGGTGATGCCGAATCCGAAACACATATTGCTGCCGGGCGGCTACGTGCGCGTCGGGCTCGACCAGGCCCTGAATAAAAGCGCGATCCTGATTCCGCGCGACGCATTGCTGCGTACCGTCGATGCGGCCAAGGTGCTGGTGGTCGACGCCGACAATACCGTCCAGGCAGTCGCCGTCACCGCCGATGTGCTGCACGGCGATCGATGGCTGGTCCGCACGGGCCTGCGCGGCGGCGAAAAGGTCATCGTCGCCAACGTCGCGAAAATCGAGCCGGGCACCAAGGTCGAGCCGCGCGAACAGGCCGATGAAACGGCCGCCGCCGGCGACGCCGCGCTGATCGCAACGGCCCGCATGCAGCCTGCCGCGACCGCGCAAGATCGTTGACATGTCGCGTTTCTTTATCGATCGTCCAATCTTCGCCTGGGTCATTTCACTGCTGATCATGCTGGCCGGCCTGCTCGCCTTGCGCGTGTTGCCGGTCGCGCAATATCCCGACATCGCGCCGCCCATGATCGGCATCTACGCCAGCTATCCCGGCGCCTCCGCCAAAGTGGTCGAAGACACTGTCACCGCCGTCATCGAACGCGAAATGAGCGGCGCGCCGGGGCTGATGTATTCGGGAGCTTCCAGTTCGGCCGGCAGGGCCATCGTCAACCTGACCTTTCGCCAGGATATCAACGCCGACATGGCCGCGGTCGAAGTCCAGAACCGCCTCAAGACCATCGAGCCCATCCTGCCGGAAGCGGTGCGCCGTAACGGGGTCGCGGTCGAGAAATCGATCGATAACGACCCCATCCTGGTTTCCCTCACCTCGGAAGACGGCGCGCTGGATTCGCTGGCGCTCGGCGAATTCGCCTCCAGCAACCTGATCCAGTCGCTGCGCCGGGTCGAAGGCGTTGGCAAGGTCGAGTTATGGGGCGCCGAGCATGCCATGCGCATCTGGCTCGATCCGGTCAGGATGCGCGCCGCCGGCATCGGCGCCGGCCAGCTGGTCGACGCGGTGCGCAACAGCAATGCGCCGGTGACCATCGGCGACATCGGCACCGGCGCCGTACCGGCCTCGGCGCCGTTCAGCGCCAATATCCTGCCGCCCGACGGTCTTTCCGGCACCAGGCAATTCGGCGACATCGCCCTGCGCACCGACGGCAACGGCGGCGCCATCACGCTGCGCGACGTCGCCCGCCTGGAACTCGGACAGGATCAATACAACTACGTTTCCCTGGTCGGCGGCAAACACGCGACCGCCATCGCCATCAACCTGGCGCCGGGTTCCAACGCGCTGGCCACGATAGAGCGCATCCGCGCCCTGCTGGACCAGGCTTCCGCCACCTTTCCGTCCGGCGTGCATTACCAGATCCCATTCGAACCGTCGGCCTTCGTCAAGGCATCGATCCGGAAGGTGATGGCGACGCTGGCCGAAGCGGTGCTGCTGGTGTTCCTGGTGATGTATCTGTTCATGCAAAACCTGCGCGCCACATTGATCCCGACGCTGGTGGTGCCGGTTTCGCTGCTCGGCACGCTCGGCGTATTGCTGGCGGCCGGTTACTCGATCAATGTGCTGACGCTGTTCGGCATGGTGCTGGCGATCGGCATCCTGGTCGACGATGCGATCGTCGTGGTGGAGAACGTCGAACGCCTGATGCACGAACACAAGCTGTCGCCCTATCGCGCCACCATCGAAGCCATGCGCCAGATCGGCAGCGCCATCATCGGCATGACGGTGGTGCTGATGTCGGTCTTCGTGCCGATGGCGTTTTTCGGCGGCGTGGTCGGCAATATCTACAAGCAGTTCGCGGTGACGCTGGCGGTCTCGATTGGCTTCTCGGCCTTCCTGGCGCTGACGCTGACGCCGGCGCTGTGCGCCGCATTGCTGAAACCGGCGGCCGGCGACCACCACCAGAAACGCGGCTTCTTCGGCTGGTTCAATCGCGCCTTCCTGCGCTGGACCGGACGCTACGGCGAGCAGGTCGGACGCGTGGTGCGCAAACCCTTGCGCTGGATGCTGGTGTACCTGGCTATCGGCGCCGCCGTGGCCTTGCTGGCGTGGCGCCTGCCCTCCGCATTCCTGCCGGCCGAAGACCAGGGCGACCTGACCATCGCGATCACCACGCCGCAAGGCACGCCGGCGGCCCGGACACTGGAGCGCGTCGCCATCGTCGAACGCTACCTGCGGGAACACGAGCCGGTCGCCTTCACCTACGCAATGACCGGCTACAGCCCGTTCGGGCGCGGCGCCAATGCCGGCTCGATCTTTGTCACGCTCAAGGACTGGAAACATCGTCCCGACCGCAAAGACGGGGTGGACGCCATCGCCGAACGCATCAACGAAGAATTCGACGATGCAGAGAACATGGAAGTGTTCGCCTTCAATTCCTCCGGCCTGCCGGGCCTGGGCAGCGCCGGCGGCTTCTCGCTGCGCCTGCAGGACCGCGCCGGCCTCGGACCGGCCAGGCTGGCCGAGGCGCGCGATCAATTGCTGGCCGCCGCCAAAAAGGAAGTCACCCTGGCCAACGTGCGCTTCCCCGGCATGCCCGACATGCCGCAACTGCAGATGCGCATCGACCGCCGCAAGGCGCAAGCCACCGGCGTGTCGATTGCCGATATCAACACCACGCTGGCGGTCATGTTCAGTTCGGATTACATCGGCGATTTCGTACTCGGCAACCAGGTACGCAAAGTCATCGCGCAGGCCGACGGCGAACACCGCGTGAAAATCGACGACGTGCTGCGGCTGACCGTGCCCAACCGCGACGGCGGCATGGTGCCGGTATCGAGCTTCGCCAGCCTGAAATGGACGCTGGCGCCGCCCCAATTGAGCCGCTACAACGGCTATCCCTCGGTCGCCATCAACGGCGACGCGGCGCCGGGCAGCAGCAGCGGCGCGGCCATGCGCACGATGGAAAGGCTGATGGCCGGCCTGCCGCCGGGCATCGGCTACGAATGGTCGGGCCAGTCGTACCAGGAGCGGCTGTCGGGGGCGCAGGCGCCGCTGCTGTTCGCATTGTCGATCCTGATCGTGTTCCTGGCCCTGGCGGCGCTGTACGAGAGCTGGAGCATCCCGCTGGCGGTGATCCTCATGGTGCCGCTGGGCATCCTCGGCGCACTGGCGGGCGTCAGCTTGCGCGGCCTGCCGAACGATATCTATTTCAAGGTCGGCCTGGTCGCCACGATCGGCCTCTCAGCCAAGAATGCGATCCTGATCATCGAGGTCGCCAAGGATCTGCATCGGCAAGGCATGGACCTGGCCGACGCGGCGGTGGAAGCGGCGCGGCGGCGCCTGCGGCCGATTGTGATGACTTCGCTGTCCTTCGGTTTCGGCGTGATTCCGCTGGCCCTGGCCGGCGGCGCCGGATCGGCCGCGCAGATCGCGATCGGCACCGGCGTTCTGGGCGGCATCGTTACCGCGACCGCGCTGGCGATCTTCTTCGTGCCGCTGTTCTTTGTGGCGGTAGGCCGCTGCTTTTCGTTTAAGAAAAGCGCAAACGAATAAGAGGCCGTCGCAAAATCGTGCCAGCTGGACGCGCCGACGCAGACAGTACGGGGATGCGGCAAGGAGGTGCGACAACGCCAGATTAATTTTGCAACAGCCTCCAAGTCTCATCCGAATGCAGGGAAGCTTGTGCGACACTAGCGGACCCGTCAACAATCCGCCACCGCCTCGATGAATACCGTTTCGCTGCTATTCCCCGATTTCGCGCTGATCCTGATCGGACTGATCCTGTTCCGCATCACAAAGTGGGGCGCGGAATTCTGGGCCGGCGCGGAAAAACTGGTGTATTTCGTACTGTTCCCGGCGCTGCTGTTTTATTCGACCGCACGCACGCCCCTGCATTTCGAAACCACCGGCACGATGGTGCTGATCGGCACGCTGTCGACGCTGACCGCGATCGCCCTGACCTGGATCGGTCGCCCGCTATTGCACAGCCAGGCGCGCAAGGTGCCCGACCAGCCGCTGCAATACGAATCCGGCATGCAGACCGCGTTCCGCTTCAATTCCTATATCGCGCTGGCGCTGACCTCGCGCCTGGCCGGCGAACAGGGCGCCGGGCTGGCCGCGCTGCTGATCGGCTTCGGCGTGCCCTTGTGCAATATGGCGGCAGTGCATTCGATGGTGCAGAAGGACGGCCACCTGTTCAGGGAACTGGCCCGGAATCCGCTGTTGATCGCCACCGCCGGCGGCTTGCTGTTCAATATGCTCGGCCTTGCCGTACCCGAACTTGCCGGCGCGGTATTCACGCGCATGGGCAATGCCGCCGTCGCGATGGGATTGCTGCTGGTCGGCGCCAGCTTGCGCCTGTCCGGCATGCACCAGGGCAAGGCGATTTCCGCTTACTTCATCGCGATCAAACTGCTGGTCATGCCGACCGCGGCCTATGCAATGGCGCTTTATGCCGGATTGCCCTTGCTGCAGATGCAGATCCTGGTGCTGTTCTGCGCATTGCCGACCGCCTCCAGCGCCTTCATCCTGGCCTCGCGCATGGGCGGCAACGGGCCGCTGGTGGCCTTCCAGATTTCCGCGGGCACCGTATTGTCGGCGCTGACCTTGCCGTTCTGGCTTTGGGTCGTGAACGTTTGATGTCGATGTTTGATGTTTGATGCGGGCCGGACGGTTTTACCTGCTTTTACTTATTCCATCCCGTGCTGTTGCAGCGCCCAGCGCACATGCTCGCGCACTATCGGTGAAGCGTCCTCCAGCCGCGCCTGCAATGCCGCCACGATCGCCGGCGCGCCCTTCTTGCCGGCCGCCGCCGCGTTGCCCAGGCCGACCGCGATATTGCGCAGCCAGCGCTCATGCCCGATGCGGCGGATCGCACTGCCTTCCATGCGCTTGTCGAATTCCTCGGCGCTCCAGGCGAACAGATCCAGCAGCGCCGCCTCGCCCAATCCGTGGCGTTCGTCGAAATCGTCCAAGGCAGAGGGCTGCGCGAATTTATTCCATGGACAAAATACCTGGCAATCGTCGCAGCCGTATACCCGATTGCCGATCAGCGGCCGCAATTCCTCTGGAATACTGCCCTTCAGTTCGATCGTCAGGTAGGAAATGCAGCGTCGCGCATCCAGTTCAAAGGGGCCGACGATCGCCTGCGTCGGGCAGATATCGATGCAGGTCCGGCACTGTCCGCAATGCGCGCCGGCCGGCTGATCGACCGGCAAGGGCAGATCCGTCAGTATCTCGCCGAGGAAGAACATGGAGCCGGCTTCGCGGTTGAGCAGCAGCGTGTGCTTGCCGCGCCAGCCCAGCCCGGCCTTCTCGGCCAGCGCCACTTCCATCACCGGCGCCGAATCGGTAAACACGCGATAGCCGAACGGTCCGCTTTCCTGCTCGATGCGGCTGGCCAGCTGCTGCAGGCGATTGCGGATCACCTTGTGATAATCGCGGCCGCGCGCATAGACCGACACCACCGCCACTTCGGCATCGTGCAGCCGCGCGGTCTCGCGTTCGCGCCAGGCGGCGCCGGACGCCCGCGGCAGATACGGCATGCGCGCCGCGATCACGCTGACCGTGCCCGGCACCAGTTCCGCCGGCCGTGCGCGCTTCATGCCGTGCGCAGCCATATAATCCATCTCGCCGTGATACCCTTTCGCCAGCCAGTCGGCGAAGCCGGCTTCGCGATGCGACAGATCGACGTCGGTAATGCGGATGTCGGCAAAACCGAGTTCGCGCCCCCAGCCCTTGATGGCCAAGGCCAGCGCGGCCATGCGCTCGGCCTGCGGCATGGCGGCGTCCATCATGGCGCCGCCGCAGGCAAGGCAAGCGCGCCGGCCATGGTGGCCATGGCGGCGGCATCGATTGTCATGACATCGTTTGAACTCAAACAGCCCATTGCATTACCATTCAGTCAAATTCCGGATAATTCCGCATAATCCTATAAACAAGCCAGGACCTTCCAGCCATGCAGCGCACGCCAACGTCCCATATCTACAAACTGCACGACGAAGCCGGCACCGACGCGCTCGGCGCCGCGCTGGCGCGGGTGCTGCAGCCGGGCCTGGCGATCTATCTGCACGGCGACCTCGGCGCCGGCAAGACCGCGCTCACGCGCGCCCTGCTGCACGCCGCCGGCCATGCGGGCCACGTCAAAAGCCCGACCTATACCCTGGCCGAACCGTACAGCATCGCCCTCGGTGATCGCATGGTAACGCTAATTCATTTCGACTTGTACCGCATGCTGAGTCCCGACGAATTCCTGGAGGCCGGATTCCGGGAACATTTCAGCCCGAATACGATTTGCATCGTCGAATGGCCGGAAAAAGGCGAAGCAGTGTTGCCGCGCCCCGACATGGAAATCACGCTGAGTGTGCAAGGACACGGACGTAATGTAGAATTATGCGCATTATCCGATAAGGGTCTTGAATGCCTCGCTCGACTGAAATTCGCCCCAAATCTGTAAAATCCCGCAGCCGCCGCACTGTTCTCAAAGCCGGCGGGACGCTGCTCCTGTCAGTACTCGCCGCCACCCCGTCCCTGTCCCGCGCCGCCCAGATTGTCGCCGTGCGCGTCTGGCCGGCAGAGGATTACACCCGCGTCACGCTGGAAAACGACACCGACCTCAAGGTCAGCCATTTCACAATCAAGGATCCGGAACGGCTGGTGGTCGACATCGAAGGCCTGGACCTGAATAGCACGCTCAAGGACCTGGTCGCCAAGATCCAGCCCAACGATCCCTATATCAAGCAAGTGCGCGTCGGCCAGAACCGGCCGCATGTGGTGCGCCTGGTGTTCGACCTGAAGGAAGAGGTCAATCCGCAAGTCTTTACGCTGGCGCCTGCCGGCAATTACAAATACCGCCTGATTTTCGATCTGTACCCGGTCCAGCCGCTCGACCCGATCGCGCAACTGATCCAAAAAGGCGACTGGTTCAAGCAACTGCCCGACGACAGCCAGGCAGCCATTCCCGGCACCGGCCCGGACTCCAAAGCCGATGCCAAGGCCGATACCAGGAACGCGCCCAAGTCCGGCGACGCCGATTCCGCCCTGGCGAAGATCGATCCGAAACCCGACGCCAAGGGCGGCAAGCAATTGCAACTGACGCGCATGATCACCATCGCGCTCGATCCCGGCCACGGCGGGGAAGATCCGGGCGCCATCGGCGCCGGTGGCAGCTACGAAAAACATGTGGTGCTGTCGATCGCCAAGCGCCTCAAGAAAAAGATCGAAGAGCAGCCGAACATGCGCGTCATGCTGACCCGCGACGACGACTTCTTCGTGCCGCTCGGCGTGCGCGTGCAGAAAGCCCGCAAGGTGCAGGCCGACCTGTTCATCTCGATCCATGCCGACGCGTTCGTGCGGCCGACCGCCAATGGCTCGTCGGTATTTGCGTTATCGGAAAAAGGCGCCAGCTCGACCGCCGCGCGCTGGCTGGCCAACAAGGAAAATTCGGCCGACCTGATCGGCGGCGTCAACATCAAGTCGCACGACCGGCAACTCGCCAGCGTGCTGCTCGACCTCTCGACCACGGCGCAGATCAGCGACAGCCTGCGCGTGGGCAACAGCGTGCTCAACGCAATCGGCGGCATCAACCACCTGCATAAAGGCGAAGTGGAACAGGCCGGCTTCGCGGTATTGAAGGCGCCCGACATCCCGAGCATCCTGATCGAGACCGCCTTCATTTCCAATCCGGCCGAAGAAGCGCGCCTGAACGACGATGCTTACCAGGACAAGATGGCCACCGCCATCATGAGCGGCATCCGCAAATACTTCTCACGCAATCCGCCGCTGTCGAAGAACCGCCTGACCTAGGAAGCTACAGCGCGCGCTTCCGGCGCGTCAGCTTCCAGAATTGCCATAGCGCCGCCATCACGATCGGCAGCAGCGCGCAGGCCACGCCCAGCAGCACGATCACGTTCAAATGATTGCGCACCAGCGGGATATTGCCGAAAAAATAGCCGCCGACCACCAACAGCAGCACCCAGGCCAGCGCGCCGAGAATATTGAACAGTTGAAAGCGCGAAAAGGTCATCTTGGACATGCCCGCCACGAACGGCGCGAAAGTCCGCACGATGGGGATAAAGCGCGACAGCACGATGGTCTTGCCGCCATGGTGTTCGTAAAAGGCATGCGTCTTGTTGATGGCGTCGCGATCGATCCAGCGATGCAGCCAGCCGTAATGCGCGCTCAGCACCTTGTCGCCGATGGCGCTGCCGATCCAGTAATTGACCGTATTGCCGACCACCGCCGCCGCCACCAGCAGGCCCATCAGCTCCCACAGATTCATCGCGCCGCCGGCACAGAAAGCGCCGGCAATGAACAACAAGGTATCGCCGGGCAGAAACGGGAAGATCACCAGTCCCGTTTCGCAGAAAACAATCAAAAACAGCACAAGATAAATCATCGCGCCGTATTGCTGTATCAAGACACCGAGAAACTTATCGACATGCAACAACAATTCCAGCAATTGCACTACATCCATATTGCCTCAACACTTGAACGATGACTGCATCGGTATTTGCATATCGGCCGCAAGGCGCTCATTGGCTTGCGCTGGTCGGCTTGCGGTACGCGCTGAGATCATACAACAATCGACTTGGCGCAAAGATAACTTTCGGCAGGCGTTGCGCGGCCGGCTCGCTGGCGCCCAGTAACGCTATAATCCCCAAATGAATGCAGCTCACCCAGCCACATCCCCCTATCCGACCATTCAGGCGCTGCCCGACCAGCTGATCTCCCAGATCGCGGCCGGCGAGGTGGTCGAACGTCCGTCCGCCGTAGTCAAGGAACTGCTGGAAAACGCCCTGGACGCCGGCGCCACGCAGATCACTGTCCGACTGGAGCAAGGCGGGGTAAAACGCATTGCCGTATCCGACAACGGCCGCGGTATCGCCGTCGAACAGTTGCCGCTGGCCCTGGCGCGCCACGCCACTTCCAAGATCGCCTCCCTGCATGACCTGGAAAACGTCGCCACCCTGGGTTTTCGCGGCGAAGCCCTGGCCTCGATCGCCTCGGTGGCGCAACTGACCCTGACCACCCGCACCGCCGATGCCGCACACGCCTGGCAGATCGGCGGACTGAATGCCGCCGCCACCCCGGCTTCCGGCGCCGTCGGCACCACGGTCGACGTGGAAGATCTGTATTTCAACACCCCGGCGCGCCGCAAATTCCTGAAATCCGAGCAGACCGAATACGGCCATTGCGCCGACGTCGTGCGCCGCATCGCGCTGGCGCGGCCGGACGTCACGTTCTCCCTGTCGCATAACGGCAAGACTGTCGATCACTGGAATGTGGGCGAGCTCGACAAGCGCAGCGCGCACATCCTGGGCGACGATTTCGCCTCGGCGCGATTGCCGCTGGAAGAAATCGCCGGCCCGCTGCGCCTGGTCGGGTTCGCCGGCCTGCCGACCGCATCCAAGGCCCGCGCCGACGGTCAGTTCTTCTACGTCAACGGCCGCTTCGTGCGCGACAAGCTGCTGATGCACGCGGTGCGCTCGGCCTATCAGGACGTGCTGCACGGCGACCGCTATCCGTCCTATGTATTGATGCTGGAACTGGATCCGGCACTGGTCGACGTCAACGTCCACCCGTCCAAGATCGAAGTCCGCTTCCGCGACGGCCGCGCGGTGCATCAGTTTATTTTCCATGCGGTCAGCCGCGCCTTGTCGCAGACCTCCGCCACTTCGCATGGCGCGACGCCGGCGCCGATTCCGTCCAGCGGCGGCACGCTGGCCTGGCGCCAGGAACCGCAGCAAGCGAGTTTCGGCACGCAGTTTTCGAATCAGTATCCGCGCCAATTCGGCGAACAGCCGGGTATCGGCCAAAGCCTGGCGGCCTATGGCGCGCTGTTCCGGAACGATGCGGCCCAGCCCGGCGCGAATCAGCCATGGCCGGCGGCATCGGTATCCGACACGTCCGTCACGTCCGGTATGTCAGGTACCGCCGGCATCGGCTCGCTGGCCTCGCTCACCGGAGCGGAAAGCAATCCGCCGCTGCCGGACCATGAATTTCCGCTCGGCTTCGCGCTGGCGCAATTGCACGGCGTATTCGTGCTGGCCCAGAACGCCAAGGGCCTGGTAGTGGTCGACATGCATGCCGCGCACGAACGCATCCTCTACGAGCAGTTGAAAAACGCGCTCGACGGCGACGCCATGTATGTGCAGCCGCTGCTGATTCCGGTGACTTTCTTTGCCGACGGCGTCGAAGTCGGCACCGCCGAGGAGCATCAGGAAACGCTGAGCGCGCTGGGCTTCGACATCGCCGTCATGTCGCCGACCACGCTGGCCGTGCGCGCCGTGCCGGCCCTCCTGAAAAACGCCGATGCCCAGACCCTGGCGCGCGACGTCTTGCGCGACGTGCGTGAATTCGGCGGCTCCCGCGTGCTGCTGGAGCGCCGCAACGAACTGCTCGGCACGCTGGCCTGCCATACCGCCGTGCGCGCCAACCGCAACCTCAGCATCACCGAAATGAACGCGCTGCTGCGCCAGATGGAAGCCACCGAGCGCGCCGACCAGTGCAACCACGGCCGGCCGACCTGGAGCCAGCTGGCATTGTCCGACCTGGACAAGCTGTTCATGCGCGGCCAATAAAACGCATCCATCAAGCGCCCTATCGTCAACGCCACTCATCGCATGCCGTCTTCCCAAACCGAACCATTGGCGGTCGCCATCATGGGCCCGACCGCCTCGGGCAAAACCGCTGCCGCGCTTGAAATCGCGCGGCATATTCCCTGCGAAATCGTCTCGGTCGATTCGGCGCTGGTGTATCGCGGCATGGACATCGGCACCGCCAAGCCCAGCGCCGCCGAACGCGCCGCGGCCCCGCACCACCTGATCGACATCATCGAGCCGACCGAAGCCTATTCCGCGATGCAATTCCGCGACGATGCCCTGCGCCTGATCGCCGATATCAGCAGTCGCGGCAAGCTGCCCTTGCTGGTCGGCGGCACCATGCTGTATTTCAAGGTGCTGCGCGACGGCATGGACGCCCTGCCGATCGCCGACCCGGCCGTGCGCGCCCGGCTGGATGCGGAAGCCGCCGAACTGGGCGTGCCGGCGCTGCATGCCAGGCTGGCGCTGCTGGACCCGGTCACCGCCGCCCGCCTGAAGCCGAAAGACAGCCAGCGCATCCAGCGCGCCCTGGAAATCATCGAACTCAGCGGCCAGCCGATGTCGGCGTTGCTGACCGGCGACAGCGGCAATGCCGGGCCGGCGCCTTACCGCCTGCTGCCGATCGCCCTGGAGCCGTCGGACCGCAGCGTGCTGCATCAGCGGATTGCCGATCGCTTCGACCAGATGCTGGAAGAGGACGCCCTGCTGAAGGAGGTCGCCGCCCTGCGCGCGCGCGGCGATCTGCATCCGGGGTTGCCCTCGATGCGCTGCGTCGGCTACCGGCAAGCCTGGGAATATCTCGACGGCCAGATCGACCGGCCCGTCCTGCGCGACAAAGGCATCGCCGCCACCCGCCAACTGGCCAAGCGGCAATTGACGTGGCTGCGGGGGATGGATGAGCGGGTTGTGATCGATTGCCTGGATGGGGACGCCGCCCAGCAGGTGCTGGCGCGGGTGAACGCCGCGATGGCGGGACAGGTGGAAAACTGACTGGGAGGGCGGAATTTGGCTTGACAGCCGGCAGAACAGGCAGCATAATTGCCGGCTTGCTTTTGGTGATATAGCTCAGTTGGTTAGAGCACAGCACTCATAATGCTGGGGTCGGTGGTTCAAATCCACCTATCACCACCATGAACATGTTTTAAGAAGTCCAGTAAAGTACATGAACCCGCATTCTGCCTAGCGCCGATGCGGGTTTTTTGTTTCTAGAACACTTTTAACGTTTATTGACATCCAATTTTTTGACGGTAGTTTTGACAGTATTAAAAATAAAGTCCGGTTAAATACCCGTTCCTTTGCTTGTATGGTTAAGCAAGGCGCTTTCTGGGAAGCTAGAGGGTGTCGGGATGGCGGGACATTCCTTTGCTTCTGCTACGCTAGGAGACTGACTCCGCGAGAAATCCCCCATCCCATCCAGCAACGTCGATGAGGAATCTAGCGGCCGCTTGGTTCGCGCTACGGACCGCCGATTTGGATGCAAGCTAACGTTACTGGCATGGTCCATCCCGACCTATTTACTTTAATAGATACGGAGGTCGTTATGCAATCCCATGTATGCCTTGGTATTGATGTTGCGAAAGAGGAGCTGGTGATTGCCTGTCCGCAGCAGAGTTTGAGCGTGCAAGCCATTGCCAACCAGCCCACCGCCATACGCAAGTTTCTGAAGTGTCTTCCTACAGGTTGTAGCCTGGCAGTGGAAGCAACCGGGATTTATCACGAGAAAGTAGCGGATCTAGCAATGCAAATGGGACGTATGGTCTATGTGCTGAATCCGAAGGACACACGTTTTACGCCAAGGCGATTGGCATGCGAGCAAAGACGGATCGTGTAGACGCCACTATGCTCGCACGGTATCTTGAGAATGAACGAGAACATCTGCACGCGTATATCCCGCCATCTGCTGAGCAGCGTAGCCTGGATCAGCTAATCAAACGTCGGGCCACAGTGGTGACACTCAAGACATCGCTGCGTTTAACTTGCAAGGCCAAATATGGTGAGTCGAGAGGCTTGCGTGAGTCAGATTTCAGTGCAAAACAACAGACCATGTGGCGCCTGCTTCAGGAGGGCGACGAATTGCGCGTCGTCGCTGATCAGACCGGTGCGCCGACATGGGCACGCTCCATTGCCGCCGTGACTGCCGACATGCTCGCTATCGCTGGAACGCAATCGTTTCGGGAAAAGATGACAGCAACGACCGGCATTTATCACCTGGCCGCAGCTGGCGCGAGTTCCTGGCACGGCACGGCCGTGTCCGTGCTACGCCGCATGCAACAGCCAGGCATATCCACCCGGACAGCGGAATGCGCATTGCTTGCCGTTCCGACTTCAGCTTATCCGACACATGCGCTACAGCCCTTGATGTCATCGCTAGACACGAGAAAACTTCGGGATGTTTTTCAGTTGTCCTTCCCGCACTGGCAGGAAGATCTGGACCGTTGCATGGATTACATCATCGCTTCCCGTCATGATCGGCCCGGGCCGTCGCCCCGCTGAGATGGCAGCGCATTGGCATTCGCTGTCCGATAGCTGGTAACCGTTACAGATTCAGGCGGTACTGCCGGCGTCGACCGTGATACACGTGCCAGTCACAGCCTCAGCCTGGGCACCCAGCAAATACAGCACCGCGCCGGCCACATCGTCGACGGTAGCCAGGCGGCCGAGCGGGCTGCGCCGCTTGATACTGGCCAGTTTTTCTCCCTGCAAGCCAGTCGTCATGCCGGTTTCCATGTAGCCCGGTGCGATTTCATTGACGGTGATACCGGCCTTGCCGACTTCACGTGCCAACGATTTGGTGAAGCCGCTCAAGGCAGCTTTACTGGCGCCATAGACACTCAGCCCGTTAAAGCCCGTGGAAGCAATGATGGAAGAAATATTGATAATGCGACCGGACTGGTTCAGCAGCATGGGCCGCAAGAGATATTTGCTGAGGAGGATAGGCGCTTCGAGATTGACGCGCAACAGCTCGCCAATCTGACGTTCATGCATCGTGGCCAGCACGCCGTCGTGCCCGATTGCTGCATTGTTGATCAGTCCGTAGGGCCGGCCCAGTTGCCTGACCAGCTCACCGCACAAGGCATGAATGCCTTCAAGGTTGGCAAAATCGTAGGGCAAAAACCGCACGTCGTCGCCATATTGTTGTGCCAGCGCGCCCAGCTCCGCAGTGAGCGTGCGCGATACTGCCGCGACGCGATAGTCATGCGTGAGCAGCTGTCGCGAGATCGCCAGGCCCACACCTTTACTTGCTCCAGTCACTACGATGAGTTTTTTCATGTCAGTCGCGCGTCATTTTGCCGGACTCGCCGGCGTGTATTGAAGTCACCCAGTTGAATTTTGCCGGTATCTGATAGCGCGCCAGATGCCTGAGGCAATGCTGCATCACTGTCGCTTGCAAAGCTGCCTGCCTTTCGGGTTCTGCTGCTACCACATCGGCTGCGACCAATTGGCCCAGTACGCTGCTGCGCTTTCCGTAGACGCGCACCTGTACGATGCCCGGCACGTCCAGAATGACCTGTTCGACCTGTTCGGGATGCACCTTATTGCCACCGACATTGATGACGCCGCCGGCACGGCCAAGAAAATGCACTCGGTCATTTTCCACGCAGACAAGGTCTTCCGTATCTAAAAACCCGTCTGCATCAATGCGTGCAGCATCTATCCCGGTCATGACGCCGGCAGCCGGTCGCACCAGCAAATGCTGCCGTGCATCGATGCGCATGGGAAGCGGTGCGGCGCTATTTTCCGATGTCAGCCATGCCGTGGGAAAACCGTCTCTGCCATCGGCCACGGTAAAACCGACGCCGGCTTCCGTTGACGCGTAGATATGCAACAGTTTGGCCTGCGGGAAAAGCCGCCGCAACCACGTCAGCAAAGCCTGGTCAGCAATCTCGCCGCCCAGCGTCAGTTGTCTGAGGCCAAGCTGCGCCAGGCGGCCGGTCATCAGCAGCGAGCGCCATAATGAGGGCGTGGCGGACAACGCCGTGACATCGTGTTGCACCATTGCAGCAATGCGCTGGTCTGGCTCCGGTCCTTGGGCATCGACCAGCGTGGCGCCAGACAACAAGGCTTGCAGCACCACCTGCAAACCGGCAAAACGGTAGGGCAGATACACAAGGCCCCAACACAGGCTGCGGCTGAACGCCGAGACGCGTATCTTGCCGGACAGTCCGGCAAGCGTGTGTCCGATCAGCTTGGGCGATCCGGACGTTCCGGATGTCGTCAGCCACCAGCGCGTCACCGGCTGTGTCCCCGTGTCGTCTTGGGCTGCGATGTCCGACGACGTCGGCGCCATTTCATCCTGGTGCACATCCCCAGATCGCCAACCAAAACGGCACCCGATTTGCCGCCCATGCTGCGCGCGTTCAGCCGGCGACAGTTGCGGTGCAGAGAGCCACAGCGCGCTGCACCAGCCGTCAAACGCCAGCAAGCCTACGCAAAAATCGAGGAGGCCATCGTATTCAAGCGCAAGGCTTTTTCCGCGCACACCGTCATGCTGCGCACGACGTCGCTGTGCCAGCAATATCAGCTCGTCGTAGCTGACCGCACCATTGGCAGTCTGCAGGGCAATGCGCTGCGTCGCCGGCTCCGCCCCGGCACACATCGTTGCCACACGCTCGAGCAGGCTGCTCATGCTGCGGGAGCAAACTTTCGATAAATGGAAACAAACTCGCCGAGTGTTGCCGGATAAACCGGCTCGACCATTTGCACGAACGGATCGTAGCCCAGCTCTTCTTCCAGGCGTGACACCAACATCGCGAAACCGAGCGAGTCAAGCCCGCTTTCGAGCAGCACGGTATCGTCTTGCAATGGTGAAACAAGGCTGCACTCAGTCATCTCGGCGATGTCGCGCAGGCAGGTGAGGATGGTTGTATTCAGGTCCACGTGATCAGGCCTCATCAAGGTTATCAATATTAAAGCGGATATTGCCGGCAGCGGCGGCGACTTGCTTCGGCAATCTGGCCAAAACACCGGGACGCGCTGCACGCCAGTCATCCATGTCATACACAAAAACCAGCGCATCATGCGCAATGCCGTCGCGCTCGATTTCAGCGATCTTGCTCTCCAGTTGGCGATAGCCGAAGAAGCGATGGAGCTTGATCGGCGCCTGGTTGAAATGCAGCACTTCGGCGCGCAACCGTTGGGCGCCGAGCGCGGCTGCGATATCCAGCGCGGCAAGCTCAAGGAGAATGCCACTGCCCGGCCAGACGGCATGCTCGCCAATGAAGCAGCCCCACTCCCATTCCGGCTGCTGCATGTCAGAATAATTCAGGCTGCCGATCGGCTTGCCGTCCTGCAGCATGACGAAATAGCATCGTGCCGGATCGCGCTGCAAATCGGCGAACCATTGCGCATGCTGCACGGGCGAAATGACCTGCTGATTGTACATATTCTGGCGAATGCGCGGCTGATTGCGCCATTGCAGAACTTGCGCCAGATGCATGTCGGACAAGAGGGTAAATGCGGTGGAGGGGTAATATTCGCTCATCAATCATCCAAGGAATCGCGCTCTGAGGAAATCCCAGAATTCGAGAAATGTCGAGATCTTTTCCCTACGGCAGCATTAAAACACGGCCGGACTTTTCCGCAACCCGTGATTAACAAGGTTTTTATCGCTTATTCTCGCCCCCAGGTTTCCTACGGCTGACGCGACGGAAACGGGAATAACCAGAAAAATCGTTGTATTCCCCCAATTAAATTGCCGCCCTTCCATTATCATGGACCGCTGTTTCTCGCGTCATTTGGCGCTGGCACGGTGCCGGCGCAGACCAGGATTAAGGCTGACGACAATAAAAAACGTGCTCTTGGAGAAGAGCAATCGCAAAATGAGGAATACATGACCACATGGTTCAGTCGCAAGACGCGCATCTTGATCTTTGGCACCGGGGCTGGCGGCGTCAGTTTCTACCAGCGCGCCCGTAGTCGTTACAAGGTCGTCGGATTCTTGGATAACAACCGGCAAAAGCAAGGACAGGCACTGTTCGGCAAAGTCATCTATGCCCCTCAGACAATCGACCAGTTGCTCTTCGACAAGATCATCATTGTCAGCGACTACTATCGCGAAATTTATCAGCAACTTATCGGCGAGCTCGCCGTCAGCGAGCAAAAGGTCAGCGTTTTCCAACAGGCGTCTCAGGAGCCGTCCTCTGCATGGCAACGTTGGCGCAAACGACTGGAACTGATCGCTTACGAATGGATGTGTCGGCGGCGCGGCGCCGTGGCTTCCCTGCTTTTCTGGCTGCTGTTTGATCGGCATGGCAGTCAGCAAGAGGCAAAGATCAGACTGCTGCCGCTGCGATGGCTCGATGAGGCAAACGCCTTCCGGGTGCATGTGTTTCGCCCTGCCATCGCAGGTACAGTGCAAGGCCCGCGGTTCATCGTTCGCCCCTCGCCAGCAAAAACCGTCACGCTGCCGACAATTGCGCTTTACCAGTTTCACCAGGCACGCGTGTGCTCGGTGTCGCGCGCGGTGATGCTTGCAGATGGCGAAGTGGTGATTGAACGCGTTCCGACTGCACCGTCGGCCGACGCAGACTATACCGGTGCGCATCTGGTCTACCACGGCAAGGAACTGGCGCTGGTCCGATCCGGTCCCTCGGAACAGATAGAAAAAGGCATCCTGATTAGCGGTTGCAACGAAGTCAATTATTACCATTGGGTTGTCGAAATTTTGCCTCAGTTGCAATTTATTGCCGAATTGCCCGACAGGTATGCGGATTACCCGATCCTGATGTCCGGTTTCGGTCAGAAAATCCCGTCGGTCAAGATCCTGATCGAGAGTCTGGGCATCGAGCGGCAGGTCATTTCCCTGTCCAATATCAGCAGCTATCAGGTCGCCGATCTGCTGCTCATCAGTGCGCCCAACAATTTCGTCCCCAATCAAAAAGGCAGCGCGTGGCGCGCTGCTGAAGATAGCTTCGCCCGCCCGGAATCGATTGCCTACCTGCGAGACAGCACCCGGCCGCTCGCTTCTCTTGTTCCAATCTCCTCCTTGCCCAAGCGCGTCTTGCTGGCAAGAAAAGGGATACTGAGGCAATACAACCAGGATGAGATCATCAGTGTGCTTGAACCGTATGGCTTTACTCCCGTATATATGGAAGAGCTTGATCTGAATCATCAGATCGCACTCATGGCAAACGCCGACATCATCCTTGGCCCCACTGGTGCGGCCTGGACCAATATCCTGTTCGCCTCAAAAGGCTGCAAAGCCTTGTGCTGGATGGCGGAGGAATGGGGCGAACTTTCCTGCTTTTCCAACCTTGCAGCCATCGTTGGCGTCGACATGGACTACCTGACCTACCGAGCCGGAACAGCCGATTCAAGAGAGCTTTACTATCAGCAATATCGCGTGGATACCGACAGAATCGCAGACTGGTTGGCACAGTACGCTCCGCTGGCAACTCACGAGGAGGCCCCATGAAAATCCAATTGTTGCAATTGCAGACCCACGGTGACGAACGTGGCTCTCTGATCGCACTCGAGGAAGGAAAAAACATTCCGTTCTCCGTCAGGCGCGTGTACTACATGTTCGGTACAGGGGAAGCCGTCCGGCGCGGTTATCATGCGCACAAGATACTCAAGCAGGTCGCCGTCGCCGTGCGCGGATCGTGCCGCTTTCTGCTCGACGACGGCAAGGAAAAAATCGATATCCGGCTCGATAATCCCAGCCAGGGCTTGCTGATCGAGTCGTTTGTCTGGCGGGAAATGTATGATTTTTCCCCTGATTGCGTATTGATGGTATTGGCCGATCAGCTCTACGATCAGGCAGATTACGTCAGGGACTATGCAGAATTTTTTTCGATGGCACAATCATGATTCATCCCTCCAGCGACGTGCAGTCGACCCGGATCGGTACCGGAACCCGGGTCTGGCAATTTGTTGTCATTCTTCCGAAAGCCATCATTGGTGAGGACTGCAACATCTGCGCACACACCCTGATCGAAAACGATGTCGTCATCGGCAACCGTGTCACGGTCAAGTCCGGTGTCTATCTATGGGACGGGATCAGCATTGAGGACGATGTCTTTATTGGCCCGTGTGCCGCATTCAGCAATGACAAATATCCTCGCTCCAAAGTCTATCCCGACCAGTTCGCCCGCACACTGATCAAGCGCGGCGCATCGATCGGCGCCAATGCCACTATCTTGCCCGGCGTCGTGCTGGGGCAACACTGCCTGGTCGGCGCCGGTGCCGTCGTCACCCGCGACGTTCCCGATTACGCCGTTGTGGCCGGCAATCCCGCTAAAATCGTAAGGTATATCGATGTCAATTCCGTTTCTTGATCTGCAAGGTATCAACCAGGAATATGCTGCCGAGCTGAAGGCTGCCTGCAGCCGGGTGATCGACTCCGGCTGGTACATCATGGGCAGCGAGCTGGGCAAATTCGAAACCGGGTTCGCTCTTTATTGCGGCACCCGGCACGCTGTCGGACTGGGCAATGGTCTCGATGCACTGTCGCTGGTATTGCGTGCATGGAAGGAACTTGGCAAGGTCAAGGCCGGTGATGAAGTCATCGTGCAAAGCAACACGTTTATCGCGACCATTGCCGCCATTGTCGAAAACGGACTGACCCCGGTCCTGGCCGATGTCGATGCGCATACCTACAACCTCGACGTCGCCGCGATCACGGCACAACTGACCGACAGAACCCGGATCATCCTGCCTGTGCATCTGTATGGGCAGTTGTCTCCCATGCCGCAGATCATGGCGCTGGCAAAACAGCATGATTTGCTGGTGCTGGAAGACTGCGCCCAGGCGCACGGTGCCCAATTACGGAACCGCGCAGCCGGTAGCTGGGGCGACGCCGCTGCCTTCAGCTTTTATCCCGGGAAAAACCTGGGTGCGCTCGGCGATGGCGGCGCGGTTACCACCGACGATACCGAACTGGCAACACTGGTGCGCGCGCTGGGCAATTATGGATCCAGCGTCAAGTACCGGCACGATTACCCCGGCGTGAATAGTCGTCTGGACGAAATCCAGGCAGCCATGCTGCTGGTCAAGCTGGCGTATCTGGACGATGCGACCGCCCGCCGACGCGAACTCGCCGAACGCTATCTGAGCCATATCCGCCATCCCCTGATCCGGCTGCCGGGGGTGACAGAGGACCGTGCGCATGTGTGGCACCTGTTTGTCATCGCCTGCCCCCAGCGCGACGCGCTGAAGGAGTATCTGGCGCAGCGCGGCATTGCGACGATGATCCACTATCCCCACCCTATTGACGCCCATAAACCATACGCCGGCTTGACGCTGCCGCCAGCCTCCGCTGCGATGGCGCTGCACGACACCATCTTGTCGTTGCCGCTGTATCCGACCTTGACCGACGCCGCGCAAGATCATGTGATCACTTCCCTTAACCTGTTTTCCGCCTCACGATCGACCGTGCTATGACACCACATCATCCGTTCAGAAAGCTTGCCTTTTTCGTTCATACCGCCGAAATGTTCAACCATTACCAGCCCGTGTGGCGGCTGCTTGGTGCGGACGGTTTCGACATCGTCCTGCATGGCAACGACAAGGATCGTGCCGAGAGCCGTTCGCTGGCAGACCGGTTGGGATACCGGTGCCACGACTTCACTGCCGTCATCCAGGCAGGCTATCAGTACGACGTGCTGGTCTCCAATCACAACATGATCCGCTTCGAGAAGCGGTTGCTTAACCAATTGCTCGCGCATCGCCAGGTGCGTTTCATGTATGCACTGGGGAAAGGACGTCACAATTTTTCAGAATGGAATCAGGATTACGATCTGATTCTCTGCTACGGTCCGTGGCAGGCCGAACAATTACGCGCGTGCAGCGATGCCGTTATCTTTCAGATGGGCTACCCGCGGTATGACGATTATTTCCGTTTTCCCGAGCGGCAAAATGAACGGCCGGCTGACCTTTCACTCGATCCCGGCAAAGAGACGGTACTCTGGCTGCCGACATGGCAGGAGCTATCGTCGATCAGCCGCTTCGCCGACAGCATGAGCACGCTCTGTGACCGTTACAACGTGATCGTCAAAACACACCCGCTGTCAGTCAATGCTGAACCCGAAACACTGGCAATCCTGCAGCAATATGCTTTTACTGCCGTCATCACCCATGTCTATGACAATCTGAACTTGTTCCGTTGCGCGGACTATGTCGTCTCCGACTATGGCGGCACCGCATTCGGCGCCATTTATCTGGACAAGAAACTGCTGCTGTTGAATGTCCCCGATGCCGATCAGGACAGCCTGACCGGCGAGGCATCGCCGGACGTGCTGCTGCGACAGGATATTGTCAACCTCGATATGGATGCCCGCTGGCAATTACCCGAGGTGCTGGCCGACGAAGCGATCTGGTCTGCCCAGACGGCAACGAGGGAACGACTGCGGCGCCGTCACTTTGCGCCGACGTATGGATTTTCCGCCGAACTGGCGACACTCGCTTTACAACACATTGACACGTTACTTAAACAGGGATAAGACTATGGTGATCTGGTTGGTCGGCATGTCAGGCGCAGGCAAGACCACGATCGGTCGTGCGCTCTATGCCAGCTTGAAGAAAGAGCGGCCACAGACCGTGCTGGTCGATGGCGATGAAATCCGTGCGCTGTTCCGCCACGACCAGCGCGAGGATGCTTATTCGCTGGCCGGACGCCGGGTCAACGCGGAGCGTATCCAATCCCTGTGCGGATGGCTGGACAGCCAGGAAATAGATGTCGTGTGTTGCATCCTGTCGATGTTCCAGGACATCAGTGATGAGAATCGCCTGAAATTTTCCGACTACAAGGAAATTTTCGTTGATGTCCCCCTGCCAACCCTGATGCAGCGCGACAACAAGGGCCTGTACCAATCCGCCCTGCGCGGCGAGCAAAAAAACGTGGTCGGCGTCGACATTGACTATGTGCCGCCACGCGCTCCGGATCTGGTCTTGCACAACAGCCAGGTCGCCGCCGACTTGCCCGCTTACGTGGCACGGATCCGTCACGTTTGCGGATATCCTGCACCATGCTGAACTATCCCTACAGTCACGGTGACCTGTTGCAGGAGCCGCAAACCTATCGGTACACGCCGTTTCAGGGCGAGGCGTTCGTTGATGCCTGGCGCGCGTCGCGACTTGCTGCTTGCAATGCGTTACCGCCGCCGGCATTACCGGCGCTAGCGGCAACGATGGCCTTTTCACCGACCGACAGCAGTGCCTTGCTGAGCGATCTGTGTCAGACCATGCGTACGACGCCGACGGCATTGTTGTGGTCGGGAGAGGACACGCCGGTCGGGTACTGGTTGCCGCGCCTGCTGAAAAAATTCGAAGTCAGCAAACGTCTGTATGGCGCTTATGAACCTACCGTTCCCCATCGTCCAGTTATCGACAGCGGCTTTGGGCAAATGCAAGCTTACCTGCTGCTTGCAGAGTGTCTGATCCACGGCTGGCGCGAACGCAAGGCCGGGTATTTCCTGAACGCCTTGCTCAAACTGACGGACACGCTGGTGTCTCAACAAACACGCCTTGATCTGCAACAAGGCGCCCATCTGGCGTGGATACTCGCGGCGGAACAGGAATTGGTGACGGCATTAAGTAAGGAGCTGGGACAATGAACTCGCCGCGACTCGTCATGTTGTGCGCGCGCACGGCGCGCTCCGTCGCCTATCTGCAGGCACTGGCCAACGCCGGTATCGTGCCCGACGGCGTACTGGTATATGGGAAGAAAAACAGCGACGTCCGGTCCAATCGCAACCTCCAGGTGCAGTCGTTGCATGGCGTTTTTTGTCCCGATCTCACCCAGACCATCGACCAGTGTCTGGCCCGGCTTGGCTGGCCTCATCAAATTTGCGAAGCCGAGTCACTCGACGCAGCTGACCTGAACGCCGCCATGACGGCCATGCGCCCGGATCTCGTGATTTATTCCGGCTACGGCGGCCAGCTGGTGCCGGCGACACTGCTGCGCCAATATCCGATGCTGCATATTCATTCGGGCTGGCTGCCGCAATACCGCGGCAGCACTACCCTGTATTACCAGATCATCGAACAACGGCAATGCGCCGCCAGTGCCCTGCTGCTTGACGAGCATATCGATACTGGCCCGGTACTCGCCCGCAAGAACTATCCGATGCCGCCGCCCGGGCTGGATGTCGATTATCTGTACGACAACGCCATCCGCGCCGATCTGTTGGTGTCCGTGCTGGCAAACTGGCGCACGGCACCACACGCCTTGCGCAACGATGCCCACGATTTCTCACAGGCGCAATTGCCACCGTATTTCATCATTCATCCACTGCTCAAGCATCTGGCATTGCTCGCCGTGGACAAGCAGGAGAACCAGTCATGAACAGCGCAGACAGTGCCATGAAGCTCGACGGTATCCGGTTCGGGACCAAATCCGAAACACTGAAACGGCTGCAACCACTGGTCAGCCATTCACGCATCTTGCCGCTGTTCTATTTCACGGCGCTTGAGTGGCAGCGACAGCCCGAGGAAATTCTGGCGACTATTCACCGAATGGAGCATGGCGGAAATGTCATCGTCCGAAGCAGCGCTCAGAACGAAGATGGTGAAATCCATTCCATGGCCGGCGCCTTCACCAGTTGCCTGAATGTCTCCACCACGTTACCGGGCGCACTGGACTCGGCTATCCGAAAAGTCATCGGTTCTTTCACCCGGCACCGTCATTCCGACGCTAATCAGATCCTGGTGCAGCCGATGCTCACCGACATCCAGATGAGCGGCGTCGTCATGACGCACGATCTTGAGCACGGTGCGCCTTATTACGTCTTCAATTACGATGACGAAAGCGGGCAGACAGACACAATTACAGGCGGCATCGGCATCCAGAAGACTGTATTGATCTATCGTGATACGGAACGCGAAAAGTTGCGCTCGCCCCGGATCCAGGCTGTCCTCGACGCCTGCCGGGAACTGGAGGCGCTGTGCGGCTCCGTGCCGCTCGATATCGAATTCGCCGTTGACCGCAGCCAGCGCGTCTATGTATTGCAAGTGCGCCGTATCACGCTCACGAACACATGGCATCCCGTCACGGAACGACGTGTTTCTCGCCAGCTTCAGCATGTTCGCCGTTTCCTCACCCAGCGCCTGGCGCCGCAACCCGAACTGTATGGCGCGCAGACAATCCTGGGCGTGATGCCGGACTGGAACCCGGCCGAGATCATCGGTACCACGCCGCGTCCGCTCGCCACTTCGCTTTATCGCCTGCTGGTGACCGATTCAATCTGGCGCAAGGCTCGCGGCATGATGGGCTATCGAGAACCGGCGCAACAGTCGCTGATGGTCTTGCTGGGACATCATCCCTATATCGATGTCCGTTGCAGCTTCAACTCGTTTCTCCCGGCGCAAACTGACGCCGTGACCGGGGAAAAATTGATCAATGCGTGGTTGGATCGCCTTCAGGCACATCCTGAACTGCACGACAAGGTCGAGTTCGACATCGTGCCAACATGTTTCGACTTTACGTTTGACGCCGATTTTTCTGCACGCTATGAGACCGTGCTGACTGCCACCGAGCGCGCCGGCTATCGTCATGCACTCAGCGACCTGACACAGCGGGCGCTGACCGGCATAGGCAGCGGCGCGCTCCGCACGGTGCTGGAACAAGTCAAGGAACGTGAACGTGAGCAGCAGGCTCGTACTGTCGATGACCTGACCGCTGACCTCGGCACCATCAGCAGGTTGCTTCGACAATGCCGCCGCCAGGGCACGCTGCAATTTGCAATCCTGGCGCGTCACGCGTTCATCGCCGAAGCCTTGCTGCGTTCGGCGTGCCGACGCGGTGCCTTCACGGCAGCACGCATGCAGGAATGGAAGCAATCGATTCACACCGTCACCACCGAACTGACCAGAGATTACGCGACCGTGTGCAACGACGCCGCCATGTTGTCGCCTTTCTTGAAAAAATTTGGCCATCTGCGCCCCGGCACTTATGACATCACGTCGCTGCGCTATGACGAACGCCATGATCTGTTCGTCGAAGGCACCGTCGATATCGACATGCCCGACATCGACACGGCACCTTTCGCGTTGCAACCACAGGAGGCGCACGCGTTGCAACTGCTGCTGGACGAACAAGACTGGCCGCTGACGGCACAGCAGTTGCTGGACTATGCCAGCAAAGCCTTGCAGGCGCGCGAATACGCCAAGCTGATCTTCACCCGCGACCTGTCTGACGCGCTCAAGTTACTGGTGCGTTGGGGAGGCGCTGTCGGCCTGTCCAGGGAAGACTTGTCGTTCCTGGATATTCACGCCCTCTTTGACACGCTGGTCTCGCCATTGATGGATGACGTCGATCGTGTCCTGCTTGGCCAGGTCGCCTACGCACGGCGCAGCTATGAGCAAGGCGTCTCGCTTAAACTCGGGCATCTCATCGGCGGCATTGACGATGTATTCGTGGTTCCCTTGCATCGCAGTCTTCCCAATTTCATAACGCAAAAGAGCGTGGAAGCGATGCATGTTCAACTGCGGCAAGACACGCCCGCATCCTCGCCGCTGCAAGGCAAAATCATTTGCATCGAAAATGCCGATCCTGGCTATGACTGGGTATTTACACGCGGGATCGCAGGTCTGGTCACACAGTACGGCGGCGCCAACTCGCACATGGCGATTCGCTGCGCCGAGTTCGGTATTCCGGCAGCTATCGGCTGCGGGGAGCAATTGTTCTCCCTGTTGATCCGCGGCCAGCGCATTGCCCTCAACTGCGGTGACAAAACCCTGAGATCGGTATAACGCTCTATGAAACGCATTGGCATCACGTTACGCCTGTCCTCACCGCAAGGCTACGACGAACCTCGCGACAGTCTGGCGCGGGAGTGGTATCGCTTTCTGGCCGCGCTTGGATGCGGCCATCAATGGATACTGCTTCCCAATCTGGGTCTTGACACCGTCGCTTATGCAAAGGAGCATAACGTCGAGGCGCTCATCCTGACCGGCGGCGACGATCTCGGCAATGACCCTGTCCGCGACGACAGCGAGCTGGCCCTGCTGAAATATGCCATCGAGGTGCAGCTTCCGGTGCTCGGCATTTGCCGCGGCTTGCAACTGATGCACGTTTTCTTCGGCGGGCTACTGGCCGATGCTGATCGCCGCACGCACGTTGCCGGGCGTCACCAGCTGATTGCGTGCCGCGACCAACCGACACTGCCCTGGCAAGATGACGTTGTACAAGGACGCTCGGTCAACTCCTTCCACGGTCGTCAGCTAGCCCACCCGGTGCCGACGCCACTGGTGCCATGGGCTTGCGACGAAGCCGGAATCTGTGAAGCGGTCGTGCATGCAGACAAGAAAATCGCCGGCGTCATGTGGCATCCGGAACGTGAAACGGTCATAAGTCAATCCGATCAACGGCTATGCCGCTGGCTATTTGAGTGAGGAAAAATGAAAGCAGTCATTCTTGCAGCCGGTCGCGGCTCGCGACTGGGCGACATCACCGCGGCCCGGCCCAAGCCGTTGACCGTCCTGGCCGGCAAACCCATGCTGGACTGGCAGATCGCCGCATTACATACGGCCGGTGTGCGCGATGTGCATCTGATCACAGGCTATTGCAACGATGCGCTCAACGGTTACGGTCAAGGCCAGCTTTACAATCCGAACTGGTCGGGCAGCAATATGGTGCGCAGCCTCATGTGTGCCGATGCGCTCCTGGCAAGCGAAGCCATGCTCGTGTGCTACGGTGACATCGTCTATCGCCCGGACATCATCACCGCGCTGATGTCATCCTCTGCCGATATTGCCATTACCTATGACCTGGACTGGTGGTCGCTATGGTCTGCCCGCTTTGACAATCCTCTCAGCGATGCCGAGAATTTCCGGCAGCAAGACGGCCGCCTGGAGCAAATCGGCGAGTCCGCTTCTGATCGACACCAGATCGAAGGGCAGTACATGGGACTGTTGAAATTCACACCGGCAGGATGGCGTCACGTTCAGACGTTCCTGCATACCCTGACCGCCGCGGCGATCGACAAGCTCGACATGACGACATTGCTGCGCAATCTCTTGCAACGTGACGTTGCGATTGCCGCAGTCGCGGTCGAGGGTGGATGGGTCGAGGTTGATAATCCGTCGGATATAGCACTCTATGAGCAACAGATCGCAGCGTCAGGATGGAGTCACGACTGGCGTAGTCGCCGATAGACTGGCCTGGCTTGGTACGTCTTGCGTGATCGTGTGCGGGCGCGTCGGGCCAAAATTCGTTCGGCCTCAGTACCGCCGCATCACCTGCCAGGAGACCTATTTCTCGAAATAAAGTGTAAGTTCGCGTAAGCGGTGACCGGGATCTCAGCACATATCCCAGGTCAATGCCGACCCTTTCCGAATATCGCGCCGCGCCGCCCTTCCCATGACCAGCTCAAGATACTTCGGCGGCAAACCCAAACCGGGCCGGATGGCACGCACGTTTTGCGCGGTCAACTCGTCGCCGGCACGGATATCTTCGACAACATATAGCGAGCGGCGATATTGCAGCGATGCCTTTTCTTTTTCGGTAGGCCCGTAGCTGACCGCACCTAACGCCAGTCGGGCGCGCTCAGATTCAATGACGAGCGCAGACATTTCGTCCGGTTCCATCGAAAAAGTCGAATCGACGCCACCGTCGGCCCGGCTCAGGGTGAAGTGCTTTTCAATGACGGTGGCGCCGAGCGCGACGCTGGCGACCGAAACGCCGATTCCCATGGTGTGATCCGACAGGCCGACTTCACAACCGAACAATTCGCGCATGTGGGGAATGGTCAGGATGTTGGTGTTCTCCGGCGTGGCCGGATAGGTGCTGGTACATTTCAGCAGGATCAACCCACGCGCGCCTGCAGCGCGGGCTGCCCGCACGGTTTCGTCAAGCTCGGCGATACTGGCCATGCCGGTGGAGATGATCATCGGCTTGCCGGTCGCGGCGACCCTGCGGATGAGCGGCAGATCGGTGTTTTCAAAGGAGGCGATCTTGTAGCAAGGCACATCCAGTGATTCAAGAAAATCCACGGCTGCAGCATCAAACGGGGTACTGAATCCGAGTATGCCATGGTGCCGGCAACGGTCGAAGATCGCCTTGTGCCATTCCCACGGCGTATGGGCTTGCTGGTACAGCTTGTAGAGTGAGGTGCCGCTCCAGATATTCTTGGGATCGGCGATGAAGAACTCGTCCCGATCCAGATCCAGCGTCATGCTGTCGGCCGTGTAGGTTTGTATCTTCAGTGCATGGGCACCGGTGGCGGCAGCAGCGTCAACGATCTCCAGCGCGCGTTCCAGTGACTGGTTATGGTTGCCCGACATCTCGGCAATGATGAATGGCGCGTGTCCCGTGCCAATTAGCCGGTCCCCGATGCGAATGCTGCCGCCTGCCGCGATACCGTCCGTTGTTCTGTTGGATTCAGACATAATGATCTCACCTTCGTTTACGTTGTGTCATCTTTCGCTGCGTTCACGGGTCGATACAAGCGACCACGCGTGCCAGTCCTTCACCGTCGACAAGTTCGGCGCTGCGACGTGCCAAGGAGATCAGGAGCCAGGGATTGCCGAGGGCGAAAGCCAGCGCCTGTTGCAACCCCTCCACGTCCAGCGAGGCCGCCGATCCCAGGTACAACAGCGCTCCCTCCCGCGCCATCGCCACGGACGCACTAACCTGATTGTCAGCGACCGAGGTCACCAGGCTGGGTACGCCGAGTACCGCACGCTCCCATAGCGCCGTGCCGCCGGCACCGATGCACAGGTCAGCCGCCGCCATGACTCGCGCCATATCGTTGATCTGGCAATGGAAATAGACTTCCGGTATTGCATCGCACAGCTGTTCGACCAGGGCGCGTTGTGGATTGGCGCCGCCGACGATGACGTCGCAGGCCAAACCGGTGAATTGCGGTGAGGACTTGCGCAATTGGTCGATTGCCGTGAGCGCCTTGACGGTTTCGCCACCCGGATCTGTACCACCGAAAAACACCGCCAGGCGTCGCACGGCACCGTCGCGTTCACGTGCATTCGCGCGTGCAGCGATGAACTCGGGGCGCAGCATCGAAAATCGCGGCCCCAGCAATTGCTGGCAATACGCCGGCACAAGAGCGGCATAGCGCGTCGTCATGTCGTCGTTGAAATTCTGATCAAGCAAGATGTCACAGTCGTGCAGCCGGTCAGCCAGGTCATCAATTGCCATGACGCGGGAGACGGCCGGCCGCAACATGTTTTCCCAACGTGCGTCGAGACCGTAATGATCGACGACCAGGCAATCCGGTCGCGGCAAGTCCTGCAAACAAAGCAAGGTTTGTTGTGCATCATCGCGCCAGTCAGCACCTTCGGTCGGTGCCGGCAGAAAATGACAGGCATGTCCGCGCGTCAGCATCTCTTTTTGCACCTCGTCCCGCATTCCGGCCGCATCGCAGCGCATGATAAAGGCTGCGTTGGCGCCGCGCTGGCGCAGTGCGTCTGCCAGCGAAAGGCATCGCATCAGATGACCGGTGCCGATGACCACAGAGGCATCGAGACGAAAAATGATGTGACGGCCGGATTTCATTTTTTTTGCGACGCCAGCAATGGCATCAGCCCGGGCAACATCATTTCGGCGCGGATGAAATCCTCTTCGGTGTCGATATCCTGCACGCGCCAGCGCGGCAGTCGTACCGGGAAGGAATCGCGATCAAAGACGGCCTTGCCGCCGAGCCACGCCTGCGCACGCCCCCAATAAAATTGCGCGGCATCGTGCAACGCCAGTGGCAGGTCTTGCGAGCGGGTGGTGGCGTGCTCCGGAAACAGCATGCTGACACCGCCGTCGGAAGCTGCGACAAACGAACGAAAGACCGGCGCTTCAAAATCGGTGACGGAAAACGCAAATTGCCAGCGTGGCGATGCCATCGCCTGCAAGCCAGTGCGCAGATCGTCGGCCAGCAAAAACGGTGCGGTCGGATAGATGCAGCACACCAGGTCGGGATGACATCCTGACGCCTGCAACCAGTCAATCGCATGCGCCACGACAGCCGAGGTACCGGTATGGTCATCTGCGAGTGTGGCCGGGCGCACGAAAGGCGCTTCGGCCCCATGTTGCACGGCGATTGCACGCACCTCGTCATCATCGCTCGACACGAGTACGCGGTCGAAGCAATCGCTGTCCATCGCAGCCTGCAGCGCCCAGGCGATCATCGGCTTGCCGCCGAAGGACCGGATATTTTTGCGAGGAATTCGCTTGCTGCCGCCGCGCGCCGGGATGACCGCAACTCTCATGACAATGCCTGCATCGTATTTAGCCGCGTCGCCGGTACAAACGCAACTCGGAGTGAAAGCCATCGACAGTGCGATAGCCAAAAGGATAAACGTTGGTAGCCATCAATTCATAGCCCGGCAGCAAGGCATCGTAATCGCTACCCAGTATCGGCTGGTCGACGCCATACTTGTGCTGCTCGGACTTGACGGCCTTGCCTTCTCTCAGGTTGCGCAGCAGGACGAATCTGGCAGACAAGCGATCAACGTGTTGCAGGTAATTCTGCACCACATGCGGCTCCATCTCCTGAAAGGAAATGAAATTGACAAACAGATCGATCTTGCCCGTTACGTTCGGCAATTGCCAGGGGCACAGTACCATCTGCTGCGGCGTTGACGGCACGGGAATGTCACTCAATTCACGCGTCTGCTGGTAGTCGGCAAAGCGGATTCCGGGCTGTTGCGCCAGATAAAAGCTCGATACTGCTGCGGTCGGCGGAATATCGACATTGATGTAACTGAATTCGCCTGACTGCAGCAAAATCTCGCCCAGCGTTCCAAATCCGCCGCCGATTTCCAGCACGTGTCGAATATCGGCAACCTCGCTGCCGAGTTCCTGACGGAGAAAATTCAAGCCATTGAGATAGTTGAGCGCGGAACGACTAAAGGCGCGTCCCTCGAAATGGAATTGCTCCAGCGGCGCACCGGTTGCGGACTCGGAAAAACGCGACAAATCCATGCCAGTGAGGTTCTGAGTCGTCGCGGCAGCTGCCGTCGCCGCCAGAAAGACGCGGTAGTCGGCCAGGGCCCACGATTCTCCCGAGAGGATATGCATCAGTGACTGGTGTTTCTTGCTGCCCGGCGACGCGCTCTGTTCAATCAACGCAGTCAAGCCATCAAGGTCGGCTTGCGTAAAACCGCCACCCGGGGGGCCGTAGGTCGGCACGAAAAAAGCACGCGTGTAGGTAAGGCGGCGAAACTGGTCGAACCCGGCCTCTTTCAATTCACGCACGATCGGTGCGGACGCTTCCCGCCAGAACTGGGTAGGCTGGTAGATCGCTGCCTGGGACGGCAGGTCTGCCAGCATTTGATCGAGAATGCGAATCGCCGTGGCAGACTCGTTCGACATGGAAAACGTGGAAATTTTAGATCTCCTTGATCATGGTCAGTTCTGGTCCTTCAGGACAGGTACTCGCGCAGTTTGCCGCAAACGAAATCTTGTTGTTCTTCGGTGTAGAGGGGATACATGGGCAAGGAAATTGTTTCCTTATAGTATTGCTCGGCCTGCGGGAAGTTTTCGCGCGCAAAGCCGAAACGTTGATAGTAAGGCTGATGATAGACCGGCATGTAATGCAAATTCACCAGAATACGATCAGCCCAGAAGGCTTCGAATATTTCCCGGTGGCTACGCCGGATCTTTGACAGCTGCAACCGGATCACATACAGGTGAAATCCGGAATAGGAATCTGGATGCTGCCAGGGTAACTGAACAGGCAAATCCGCCAGCAGGTGATCATATCGCTGCGCAATCTCGTGCCTTTTTCGCACAGACTCGTTCAGATGACGCATCTGACTCAAGCCCAGCGCCGCGTGTATATCGGTCATCCGGTAGTTGTAACCGAGTGCGATCTGATGGTAGACCCATGGCCCTTCTGGTTCGTGCGCCATCAATTCCTTGTCGCGCGTGATACCGTGGCTGCGCAGCAGGCGCAGGCGCTTGGCCAGTTCATCATCCGCTGTCACCGCCATGCCGCCTTCACCGGTCGTGATGATCTTGACCGGGTGAAAACTGAATATCGTGATATCGCTATACCGGCAATGTCCGATCGGTTCACCACGATATGTGCCGCCGATCGCATGCGAGGCGTCTTCAATCACCTTGAAACCATATTGCTTTGCCAGTGCACCGATGCCGGCCATGTCACAGGGCTGACCGCACATATGCACGGCAATCACCACCTTGGGCAAGCGCCCTGCCGAGGCTGCCGCTGCCAGCTTGGCCGCCAGTACGGTTACGTCGAGGTTGTAGGTACGTGGATCGATATCGACAAAATCCACGTCGGCACCGCAGTACAACGCGCAGTTGGCGCTTGCCACAAAGGTAATGGGAGTCGTCCATACCAGATCGCCCGGTCCGACCTCCAATGCCAGACACGCTATGTGCAAGGCGGCAGTGGCATTTGTTACCGCAATTGCGTGGGCGACGCCGCAATGCGTCGCAACAGCCTGCTCGAATGCCGGGCCTGCCGGACCCTGCGTCAGGTAAGCCGACTTCAGTACGGCGGTGACGGCGTCAATATCGTCTTCCGTAATGTGTTGACGACCATATGGAATGGAGGGATTTGTCGTCATTAGATTTTTCCTGTGAGATTGTAATAATTCTGAACCCAGACACGAAGTTCTTACCGCCGAAGGAGCCGGTTCCGTCCGTAATGAGAATGCTGTGGTTATTTAGCATGATCGGCCCTCACAGCAAAATGATGGAACGCTTCGTGGGAAATCAATCCTATCCGAATCAACGTCGGCAGCGACTGGTCCTGTACTAATCAAGCTTGATGCCGATCAACTTATCCTCACCCTGCAACAGCTTGATATAGCGAACAGCTGATGACGGGTTGATCACGACAAACTTAGTGAAGTTGTAGAACGATGATTCATGACCGGCCTCGAACGCGTTCATTTCAAAAAAATCGGGATAGGCCGTGCCGTAACGGTACATTTCCTCTTTGAATGCCAGATTGAGATGTACGTCATCAGCAGGGTGGAACTTGATCACGAGCGAGCCGCCCAGATCCTTCACCAGTGCCGCCTGCGTACGCAACATCATCACGATGCCGTAGAAGAGCTTGTCCAGCAAGGGCTTATTCTTCGCATGCTTGGCATGCAGGTTGATCACGCAGGGCAACATGCATAACCATATATTTTCGCCTGCCGGAATGATGTCGATGTGCCTGAGCTCAAGTACCGTGACATTACTCAGCTTCTCAAACGCTTTCGGCGAAATGGCAAACGCGCCGCTGTAACCTGGCTGCACCGGATCAAAGAAAAACGACTTCATCTGGTTGACCGACTTCAAACCCTCGCGGTCCAGCTTGAGTTTGTCAAGAATGCCTCGCTCTTGCAACGTATCGATCAACAGATCCGTGTCGACTTCGCGGCTTGGCCATGGTTGCGTGACATGCGCCGGGTTGTAGGCAGCGTCGCCCTCTTCGAGATAGTAAATCTTGCGTACGACGCCGGACAGTCGCAACAGTTTGCCGGCCAAGAAACCGCTGTGCGGCACGTACAGATTCAGGCCAAAATTGTCGTATTCCCTCAACGCATTACACACGGCTTCCAGGTAATTGCAGGTCCGGTCGATACTCCACAGGCCATCGTCCTCTACCGAAACATAAGGCGCGCCGGCCCAGGTGGTATTACGAGCGCACACGATCAAGGGAGTATTCTTGATATAACCGTGGTCATGCAGGTGACGGCCGATCGAGTAGGTGATCGGGCTGTGGACGTACATCAAATCGAAAATCTGTTCTGTTTGCATTGAGATCCATGATGAAATTGGTTCACGGCCCGATCTTCGGTCGGCCGTCCGGGGCGAAGTGCCGCAGTCTGAAGGAAATTAAAGCATGCGCGCTAGCAACGGCAACGGCGGATTAACGAGGTTTATATCGTTCATTCCTGCCTTTTAGCGAGAAGCCGGCGTGCGTGCGGCAGCAAGCCAGCCCGGATGCGACGGAAATGCGGCAGGAGACGCCCGGAATCACGCCGCCATGCATGCTAGACTTGCTCGTTTTGGCAAACTGGCGACAGACCTGCGGAAACCCGCGCCCAATGCGCGCCACGGCGCTGCAGCAGGCTCGCATGTCGCGGCTTGCAACATTGACGTTTTGAGCAGACACCAACCCATCAAGAATATCGTCATACTCGCCGCCGGCATGGGAAAACGCATGCAATCGGCGCCCGCAACACAGTCTGCAATTTAAATCCAGATCTGCAGCAATATTCGCAGCGGCAAGCCAGCCTTCCGGCCGATTGCAGACGCTCTTACCGGAAAGAATCATTCCCGTTTCAGGCGTTATTCCCGCCTTTCCCGATAAAAGAATAGCGCTTGATATCGGAACGTAATTGCCAACCCCGGCTTTCCCAATAAGCAGCGCCTTCCTCGTTATCCGCGAGTACATCGATATGAAACTTGAAGATTCCATTTGCTTCGAGCGCCGCAAGGCATCGCTCAAGCAAAGCGCTTGCGATTCCTTCATGCCGACGCTCGCCATCCACCATCAGGTGCTGAAGATATCCACGACGGCCATCATGGCCGGCCATGATGCATCCGGTTATGCGGCTCTCGTCGAGCGCAACGAAACTGAATCCGGGGTTGCGAACCAGATACCGAGCAGTATTTTCACGAGAGTCGGCATCTCGAAAGGTGATACCGGGCGCTTTCTTCAATAATTTAAAGACCAGATCGTAGTCTTCAATCGTCATGGGGCGAATACAGAGCATGTAATTTCCATTTGCACGGCGCTTCATCATACCTTGACGGGCCGGCGACGCCTGGCGCGGTGGGTTATCATGCGCAGTTATTTTCAACTGAGCGGGATCCCCCATGCAAACCCTATCCTCTCCTCCTCCGGCACAGCCTTTGTCCTCATGGTGGAAACCGGTGCTGTTCCTGTTGGTTGCGGCTATCGGCCTGTATTACGTCAAGTGGTCGCCCTATTACCTGAAGTCTTTCGTCGCTGCATCCAATCACAGCATCGGTGCGTCGATCCTGGACGATCACCAGATTTCGCCCGTGGCTGCCGCGCTGAGCTACGCCAAGGCGTACACACTATCGATCTGGAAAGCCGCGGTGCTGGGCGTGGTGCTGGGTTCGCTGATCCAGGTGCTGGTGCCGCAGGACTGGCTGCTGCGGATGTTCGGTCGTGCCGGCATGGCTTCCACGCTGCGCGGCGGCCTGTTCGCGTTGCCGGGCATGATGTGCACCTGCTGTGCCGCGCCGGTGGTGGCGGGCATGCGGCGCCAACGCGTGTCGGCCGGCGCCGCGCTGGCCTTCTGGATCGCCAACCCCGTGCTCAACCCGGCCACGCTGGTATTCATGGGCTTCGTGCTGGGCTGGGGATTCACGGCGCTGCGCGCAGTGGCCGGTGTGGCGTTGGTGCTGGGCGTGTCGCTGATCGCGCAACGCATCGATAACGCCGACGCATTGCCGGCGGCAGCCATGGAAGCGGCCGCCGATGCGAGCCGCGCGGATGACGAAAACCTCCTGCTGCGCTGGATGCGCAAGCTGTGGCAACTGTTCTGGACCACGATCCCGGTGTATGCGGTGACCGTCCTGCTGCTGGCCGCCGCGCGGGTCTGGCTGTTCCCGCACATCGACGGCGCGATGGGCGACGGCCTGCTGTGGCTGGTGCCGCTGGCCGTGGTCGGCACCCTCTTCATGATCCCGACGGCGGCCGAAATTCCTATCGTGCAAAGCATGCTGTCGCTGGGGCTTGGGATGGCTCCCGCCGTGGCGTTGCTGATGACATTGCCAAGCATCAGCCTGCCGTCGCTGCTGATGCTGCGCAAATCCTTCACCCCCAAGGTGCTCGCCGCCGTCACGCTGCTGACCATGCTCATCGGCGTGGTCGCCGGCCTGATCGGCTCGGCCATCCTGTAAACCCGGGCCGCCGGCCATTGCCCGCTGGCCGCAACTGGCCGATAGCGGGCAAAAAA
This sequence comes from Herbaspirillum sp., assembly GCA_036499085.1. GTDB lineage: Bacteria > Pseudomonadota > Gammaproteobacteria > Burkholderiales > Burkholderiaceae_D > Herbaspirillum. Next base: position 57,894 of record DASYEK010000124.1, read on the forward strand.
CGCTAGTTACCTAGCAATACCGCTCAACAATCTCAAACAACCTACGGCACGACTCGGCAACCCGCGATTCAGGCGCGGTCGCAACCCCAAGCAAAAGGCCCGGCAAGGCCCGGGACGGCGTCGCGAACCATGCGGACAAGGGCGACGGCGCCAGGCCGATAGCCATCGCTTCCCGCGCGATCTGCACGTCGGGCGCGCCGTCGGGGAGCCTCAGCAATACGGCCAGGCCGGCATTCACCCATTCCGCCTCGCGCATTCGCAACTGCTCGCATAGCGCGTCGCGCTGGGCGGAATAGAGACGCTTGAGTCGGCGAATCCGCCGGATGTAATGGCCATCGTGCATGAAGCTAGCCATGGCGAGTTGAACCACCGGCGAAGGCGCGGGGGCAAGCGTTGCCGCGACCTCGGCGAATGCATTGGCCAGTTCGGTTGGCGCCACCACGAATCCAAGCCGCAACGCCGGGCTGACTGTCTTGCTGAAAGAACCGATATGGATAACCCGTTTGCCCTCGTCCAACGACGCCAACGCAGGCGCCGGCCTACCTGCCAGTTGCAGTTCGCCGAGATAATCATCCTCAATGATCCAGGCGCCGCTTGAAACCGCCCATTCAAGCAGCTGAAGCCGTCGCCTCAAGGACAGGGTCGGGCCCAAGGGCGCTTGTTGGCCCGGCGTCAGGACGGCCAGCGCGGCGTCCGCGGCGTTCTCGATTGCATAACCTACGTCAAGCCCTTCGGCATCCACCGGCACCGGAACGATATTCAAGCGGGCCAGCTCCAGCGCCTTGCGGGTAAGCATGAAACCGGGCTCTTCCATCCAGACCTTCTTGCCGTCCAAACCCAGCACACGCAGTGCAAGACCCAAGCCGGCGCTGTAGCCCGAAGTGATAAACACCTGCTCCGGGTAGCAGTGGAGGTTTCTGGCGATGGAGAGGTAGCCCGCGATCTCCCTGCGCAGCTCAAGCTCGCCCCTGGGATCGGGATACACCAGCGACGATAAATAGCCGGTCTTCAATAGATTGGAAGAGCGCGCCCGTGCAAACAGCTTTTCCGGCAGGCCTTCAAACGCCGGGATGCCAAGCTGGAAGATCGCCGGGCCGGCGTTCATTTCCTGGTAAGACGTCATAAAAGCGCCGAGCCGCGGCGCTTCCGGCTGAGCCGCCGCGGTACCAAGCCGCGGAGCCACGCGCGTGCCGCCCGCCCGGAAGGTTTCGATCATCTGGGCGTCGGACAGGCGTTCATATGCCGCCTGGACTGTGCCGCGCGCCACGCCGAGCTGCGCCGCCAGGTCCTGCCACGAGGGCAATCGGCTGCCGGGAGCAAGCAGGCCCGACTCTATGGCCCTGCCGATGCTGGTACGAATCTGTTCCGACAGGGACAGCTTCGCTGACCGGTCGAGCCGGATCTTCAGGTCTGCATCCATATCCTTGGTACACACAAAATGCGGGATCTTGGTTCTTTTGTTCATGTCATCAATAGTACAGAATTCCGGAGTCGACTTTTGAAAAAAGACTTGCCATGATCATGCGCCCTCTTCGTCCTGTTTTTCCCCTTCTTCCCGTTCGCCCTATTTTGACCGCATTTCTCGCGACAGTTGCGATCTTCGCCAGCGCCGGCGCCTCGGCGCATGGGCCCGGCGACGTCGTGAAGCCGAATTTCGAACAGGCGATTCCCAATTTGCCGGGCAAATCGCTCGTCGCGGTGGAGGTCGAGTATCCGCCAGGCGGCGCCTCGGTGCCTCACGTCCACGCGAAGTCCGCTTTTATTTATGCATACGTGGTATCGGGCTCGATCGAATCGAAGGTGAACGATGGCGCGGTGCATGTTTACCGCGCCGGCCAGAGCTGGTCCGAACCGCCCGGCGCGAGCCATCCCGTAAGCAGGAACGCGAGCAAAACCAAACCTGCAAAGCTGTTGGCTATATTTGTCGTGGATACCGACGACAAGGAACTGACCACGCCGGTCAAGTAATGACGCCACGATGGCCAGAACCGCCGCCTGAAAAGATCGCATGAATATTCTCCACATCGACTGCAGTCCGCGGCCGGAGTCGCACAGCCGCCAACTATCGGCGGCAATCGTCAAAAAGCTCCTCGCGCTCCGCCCCAACGCAAGTATCAGCCGGCGGGACCTGGGGTATCACCCGATACCCCATCTCGGGCCTGACTATGCGGCCGTCCTGGCATCGCCGGCGTCGCTGGCGGCCGGGTCGTCCAGCGACGCGGTACTTCTGTCCGAACAACTCATTCGCGAGATCGAGGATGCCGATGTCCTTGTCATCGGCACGCCGATGAACAACTTCACGATTCCGTCCGTCCTGAAGGCATGGATCGATCAGGTTCTCCGCGTCGACCGCACGATCAGCGCGACAGCAGCCGGCAAGGTCGGCATGCTGCAGGACCGCCCGGTATTCGTCGGCATCGCTTCGGGTGGCGTCTTCACCGGCGATCGGGCCAACCAGCAGGATTTCCTCACCCCCTATCTTTCGGCCGCACTCGGCTGCATCGGCCTCAATACCATCCATTACCTGCCTCTGCAGGCAACCGCCTTCATCGACGAAGCACGCGCGACCGAAGTTCTCCACTCGCTCGTCGCGACGATCGGACCTGCGATGCTTTGATCCTTTCGGACATTTTATTGAGCGTATCCAGTCTCGAAATCCGCACCGGCCGAGTCCAAAATGAAGGCTCTTAACAACGACCTTACGGAGAATACGATGACCCGAACAGCAGCCCTGAAGCAAGACCAAGTCCCGGCCGATTCCAAGCCGACCCTCGATATGTTCACCAAGAACATCGGCTTCACGCCAAACATGATGGC
>DASYEK010000125.1:0-30742 GCA_036499085.1 Herbaspirillum sp.
CATAGCCGGTAAACAGCCACGCGCCGCCGCAGAATTCCTCGTTCCAGTGCAAGGGGCCAGCCTCGCGCAAGGCATGGTAGGCCGGATAGGGATTGCTTAAGAATTCACTGTTGATCATATTGACTTGCTCGTAAAGCCGGGTGGGGCGGCGCTCGGCGCCGGTCCGGCGAATCCCGGATTGTATACCGACATCGCCCCGAGGGTGCCGACCTTGCCGGCTGTCAACTGTCGTCAACTGCCGGGTTTGCCCACTATATATCAGGCATGGGCGATTCTCGGCGTATCGGCCAGGCGCCCGGCCGGCGCATTCAGGGGCATTTCGGTCGACGCATCCAGCGTTTTCACGACGATCCTGCCGCCGGCCAGCTTGAAGACGCTGACGACCCTGGCCAGATTGCCGGCCTCCGATTGCAGCGACTGCGATGCGGCGGCGGCCTCTTCCACCAGCGCCGCATTCTGTTGCGTGACGTCGTCCATTTGCGTGATCGCCCGGCTGACTTCCTCGATGCCGGCGCTTTGTTCCTGGCTCGCGGCCGCGATTTCATTGACCACGCCGGTGACGCGCCGGACATCGTCCATCACTTCGGCCATGGTGCTGCCGGCCCGTTCCACCAATTTTCCGCCTTGCGCGACTTTTTCGACAGAGTCGACAATCAGCGTCTTGATTTCCTTGGCGGCGGCGGCCGACCGCTGCGCCAGGTTGCGTACTTCCGAGGCCACCACGGCGAAGCCGCGTCCTTGTTCGCCGGCGCGCGCCGCTTCCACCGCGGCGTTCAAGGCCAGGATATTGGTCTGGAAAGCGATGGCGTCGATGACGTTGATGATTTCGGCGATCTTGTTGGACGACCGATTGATCGATTGCATGGTGTCGATGACTTCGCCGACCACGCTGCCGCCGCGCATCGCCGTTTCCGAAGCATGCGCCGCCATTTGCGTGGCCTGGCGCGCATGTTCGGCATTCTGCCGCACGGTGGAAGTCAGTTGCTCCATGGCCGATGCGGTTTCTTCCAGCGAACCGGCCTGTTGTTCGGTACGCGTTGAAAGGTCCAGATTGCCGCTGGCGATTTCACTGGCGGCCGTCGCGATGGCGTCGGTGCCGCCCCGGACCTCGGTGACGATGGTCACCAGGCCGTCGTTCATTTCCTTGAGCGCGCGAATCAGTTGTCCGGTTTCGTCATTGGATGCGGCATTGATATGCATGGTCAGGTCGCCGCCGGCGACGGTCTTGGCGATCCGCACCGCTTGATGCAGGGAAAAGACGATTTTGCGGGTCAGCATGATCCCCATGACGGCGACCAGCAACGTCACGGCGGCGGCGATGCCGACGGCGATCCGGTCGGCGCCGCGCATGGCAGTCTCGGCCGCGGCGGCGCCGGTATTGCCGAGCTGTTCCTTGTAGCGTCTATGGGTTTCGAAGGCATCGAATACCCTGTTTGTCAGCGTCATGTCGCTGACAAACAGAGCCTGCGCGTCTTCGTTGCGGTAGGCGTTCGACAGCGCCAGCACTTGCTGCAGGAAGGCGTCATAGTCTTTCAACAGGGTGCGTTCGGTATCGAGCATCGCCTTGTCGTTGTCGTCGGACGTATTGTTTTTTGCGTATCGCTTCAGGGAATCGGCCAGGCTGGCGCGGGCGACGTCCATGCTTTTCATGATCGCATTCTTTTTTGCCATCTCGCCGGTAGCGATGTGCTGCCAGGTCAGCAGGCGCAACTGGGTAATTGCGGCGATCGCCTTGTCGACTTCGAGCAGGCTCGGCACGGTGTTTCGCGTGGTATAGCTGGCGGCCGAATAGACCTTGGCGATTTGATGGATGCCGACGGCGGACAGCGCCACGCAGCCGAGTACGGCAGAAAGGATCAGGCAATACAAGCGGTTAGCGATAGTCAATTATTGCTCCATTGATTGGGGGGATGCCGCGGGACGATGTACTCGAACCGGACTTTTTTGGGCGGCTTGCGCCCCGTCGCGATGCGTCGCCGTATCGACGCGCGCCCTTTTGGTGCCCAAGGCAAAAAAGCCGGTGAGACGAATCTCACCGGCAATCGGTACTGGTGGCCGCTTATGCACGCACCGGGCGGCGAACCGCCCGGTTTCGCGTTCTGGATGCCGTCCCCGATGTTCGGGCGCGGCGCGAAACCATGTTGCGGCTCTGGGTCATCGACCGAATCCTCGGTCAGAATCGATGCCGAATGCCGATGGTGACGCCGGCGAGGTTATCGCCCGCATTGACGGCGCCGTCCAGGCCGACCGCTGCCCGCGCCTGGTTCTTCATATAGGCCACTTCGCTATACAGATCGGTGCTCTTGGACAAAGAATAGATCGCCAGCAGGGTCGGCATGACGGAGCGGTTGGCGGCGCCTTCCGGATCGTAGAAATACACGGCGGATGACAGCGCGATCGCCGGCGTGACCTGGTATTGCGCGCCGAGCCAGTAGAACTTGGTATCGGCCTTGGCGTTGCCGGTGGTCACGGTTTGCCATTGATAAGTGGCGAACAGACGCAGCGGCTTGAAGTTGGCGATGAAACCGACGGCGGTGCGCTTGTTGGTGTCCGACTGGGTGGCGACCGAGGTGCCGTTCTGGCGGTCGTAGGCGAGGCCGATCTGGTAGCGGCCGAAGTTGTAATCGGCGGCCAGGCCCATTTCCCTGCCGACCTTGGGCGCGCCGGCCACTTCCGCGCCATTGGCGATCATGCTGTCATAGCCGGTGCTGTACTGGGCGCTCATGGTGGCGGCCTGGTATTTGCCGACGTATTTCACTGCGTTGTCGGCGCGGCCGAGATAGGACAGGTCGAAAGTTGGCGTGGAGAAGCGCGCCGGGCCGACCGGATCGAAGATCAGGCCGAAGTCGTTGAAGGGAATCTTTTGACGTCCCATTTCGATTTCGCCCAGGGAACCCGACAGGCCGACATAGGCGTCGCGGCCAAACAGGCGGCCGCCCTGGCTGGCGGTGCCGGTATCGGTGGAATAGCCGTTTTCGAGCACGAACAGCGCCGACAGGCCGTCGCCGAGGTCTTCACGGCCGCGAAAACCGATGCGTGAGCTGGCGAGGTTGCCGGATTGCACGCGGAAAATGCTGTTATCCGGCGAACCTGCGGCACCGGAGCGCACCTTGCTTATGTATTCCAGACCGGCGTCGATCTGGCCGTAGATCTGTACGCTGGTTTGCGCCAAGACCGATGTTGATAAAAATGTCATGCCTGCCGCGATAACGAGCTTTGATACCTGCATTTCCATACCCCCTGGGAAAAATTAATTGCGTCTGTTACGTTTCATATATAAAACAACGTCTCTTAAGTAAACAACGTTCGAAGAGTAGGAGCGAATTTCAGGGTTGTCAAGAAACTTTTGCCAAAATTGAAGTTCGGGCATGAATCTTGCATATTTAAAACGATAGTTGATATATGAATTAAATTTTTCAGGTGTGGTCATGGCTGCGGAAGAAGCGCATTCGAAAGTCCTGTGCCTTCTCTGTCCATGCGGTACAGCCTGCGTCGTGCCGTCAAATTCCGCACTTTCAGACCGCCCGGTAATCAAGGATTTGTGCTTGACAATCCAAAAATAAAAACTTATTCTAAATTCGCATAGGAAACGCCGTTCCATATATGGAACATTTAACGATAACCCATTCTTTTAAGAGACGCCTCCATGTACGCTCTTTTTTCAAAATTCATTCGCTTCGCCGCCTTGCCGATCGTCTTGTTTGCCGCCGTTACGAATGCCCAGGCGGATGCGCCCCGCATCCGGATCGGATATGGCGTCGCCGCCGAGGAACAACTGTGGTTGATGATCGCCAAGCCTTCGCTTGCGCCGAACGCCGGCAAGGCCTATAGCATCGATCCGATCAAATTCCCGGGCGCCGACAAGCGCATCCAGGCATTCGAAGCCGGCGCCATCGATATTTCGACCATCAGCGCCAACGCCGCGATCTTCGCCGCCGCCGAGGGCGTGCAGTTCAAGATCATCGGTTCGCTGTCGCGCGAAAGTACGCGCGGTTTCTATACCAAGTTCATGGTCATGAAAAATTCGCCGATCAAGACCGCGGCGGATCTGAAGGGCAAGACCATCGGCCTGAACGGTTTCAGCGGATCGGGTAATTTGTGGGTGCGTGCCTATCTGGAAAAGAACAAGATGGCCGAGAGCGATGTGACGCTGGTGCCGATTCCTTTCTCGTCGCAGTTCGAGGCGCTGAAAGCGGGCAAGATCGACGTCGGCATGTTCCCGCAGCCGTTTGCCGAAATCGCCGAGAAATCCGGCAATGTGCGCACCGTCTTCAGTTCGAAGGATCCTTCGCCGTTCGAAGAAGAACTGATGCTGGTCATCGCCAAGGACGATTTCCTGAAAAAGAATACCGCCGAGGTCAAGGCGTTCATGAGCGACCTGGTCGGTGCGACCAAGTATTACGCCACCAACCAGCAAGAAGCGCGCAAGACGCTGATCGACGGACGCATGGTGCTGATCTCGCCGGACATCTATCTGGGCATGAAGGACTATTACCGCGATCCGGGCGTCAAGGTGGATCTGGGCGCGCTGGAAAAAATGCAGGACCAGCAAGTCAAGTTCGGGTTCCAGAACAAGCGCGCCGACCTCAAGTCGCGCGTGGACATGAGCTACCTGCCCAAGTAACAAGTTATCAAACGGCGTAAAAGCGAGACGACAATAATGCAGAATCAAACCACGGCGCAAACACCCGCGCCATCGAACGCGCTGCTTCAGGTGCGCGACCTCAAAAAGACATTCAAGAGGGATGGCGTGCCGCATCATGTCATCGATGGCCTGTCGATCGACATCGAAGAAGGCGAATTCGTCTGTATCGTCGGTCCGTCCGGCTGCGGCAAAAGCACCTTCCTGCACATGGTGGGCGGCTTCGAATCGGTTTCCGGCGGCAAGATGCTGTTGCGCGGCAAACCGATCTCCGGCACGGCGCCGGACCGCGGCATGATGTTCCAGGATTTCTCGCTGTATCCTTGGCTGACCGTGCTGGAAAACGTCTGCTGGCCGCTGGAAATGAAGGGGGAGAAGATAAAAAGCCGGCGCATCGAGCATGCGCGCAAGATTCTCGATACCGTCAATCTGGGTCGTTTCGCCAATTACTATCCGGGGCAGCTTTCCGGCGGCATGAAACAGCGGGTCGCGCTGGCCCGCCTGCTGGCGTTGGATTCGGACATGTTCCTGATGGACGAGCCGTTCGGCGCGCTCGATGCCCAGACGCGCGAACTGCTGCAGGAAGAATTGCAACAGGTCTGGCTGCAATTGCCGTCGGCCGAAAAAAACAGCGCCGGCAAACCGATTCGCAAGACCGTGCTGTTCGTCACGCATGACATCGATGAAGCCATCTTCCTCAGCTCGCGCCTGATCGTGTTCTCGGCGCATCCCGGCCAGATCAAGGCCGATCTGCGCATTCCGACCACCGATCGCGGCATCGAATTCCGCAAGTCGAGCGAATATCACCAGATCCGCAATCACGTCTGGGATCTGCTGCGCGAAGAAGTATTGAAGGTGAAGGCGGAGGAAGGCGTTTAAGGCCGAAATCCATGTCGAATCCTATTCCAAAATCCATCTCGAATGCCGCCGACTCGACCCTTTCTGTATACATACAGGGCGCGCTGTTGCCGGTGGCATTACTGATTGCATGGCAAGTCGGCGCCAGCGGCGGGCATCTGCCGGAATACCTGACCTCGCCATCCGCGATCGCGCTGGCCTTCGGCGAACTGTTCAACAGCGGCGATCTGGCGAAGGCGTTCTGGGCCAGTTCGTATCGCGTCTATGCCGGCTTCGCCATCGGCGCCGGCGCCGGCCTGCTGGTCGGGCTGGGCGCCGGACTGTGGATGCCGCTGCGCAATTTCTTCGATCCGCTGGTGTCGTTTCTGTACCCGATTCCGAAGATTGCATTCCTGCCGGTGTTCCTGCTGCTGTTCGGTCTCGGACACAGCCTGATCATTGCCATCATCGCGTTGTCGGTCTTTTTCCCGGTATTCATTTCCTCGCGCTATTCCGTGTTGTCGATCAACCCGCGCTTTGCGTGGGCCGCGCGCAATATGGGGGCGTCCGAAAGCACCATCTTTTTTCGCGTGATCCTGCCGGCATCGGCGCCGCAGACCTTTGTCGGCCTGCGCGTGGGCCTGTCGATGGCCTTCGTGCTGCTGTTCTCGTCTGAATTGATCAGCGCCCAGGCCGGTTTCGGCTATCTGATCACCCAGGGCGATGAAGCAGGGCGCTACGACCTCATGTTCGCCGGCATCGTTGCCTTTGCCGTGCTGGGCTTCATTTCAGACCGCATCCTGATGACGATCCGCCGCCGTGTATTGCGCGGCCAGTCGGTCGGTACTTCGGAAGGACATCAACGATGAAACAGATTTATTCCGCGTCTTCTGCTTTTCTCAGCCGCTGGTATTCGCTGCCGCTGTTGCTGATCTGCTGGCAGTTGGCCGTCGTATCGGGCCTGGTGGTATCGCGCCTGATGCCGGACCTGATGGCGATCTGGAACGCCTTCGCCACCGACATCCTGAACGGCGCGCTGTTGAAGCAGGCCGGCATCACGATGGGACGCGCGCTGACCGGCTTTGCGATCGCGCTGGTAGTCGGCGTGCCGCTGGCGGCCGTGATGGCGCGTTCGAAACTGTTTGCGCGCCTGCTGGAGCCGACTTTCTTCGCCGGCTATCCGGTACCGAAGATCGCGCTCTATCCGATCTTCACTTTCCTGTTCGGATTGGGCACGCCGTCCAAGATCGCCTTCACCTTCCTGGAATGCCTGTATCCGATCGTGGTGACGACCTATCTCGGCATCGGTTCGATCCAGAACGTGCTGGTCTGGGCCGCGCAGAACATGGGCGCCGATCGCCGCATCATCTTCCGCCGCGTACTGGTGCCGGCCGCGCTGCCGAGTATTTTCTCGGGTATTCGCATCGCATTGCCGATCGCGATCACGATCGTGGTGGTCACCGAAATTATCGGCGACAGTGCCGGGCTCGGGTTTTACATCACCAATTACAGTACGCGCTTCCGTTACGACAATGTATACGCCGGCATCCTGATGGTCGGCCTGTGCGGCTTCCTGTGCGACCGCATCGTGATCTGGGCGCGGCAGCGGTTCGTGTACTGGGAACGCGAAGAGCGGCATTGAAGAACGGCAAGTCAATCACGGAACAAGCGCATCAAGCATATTCAAGGAGTTGTAATGGAAAAGAGTCCCACCCTCATTGCGTCGCTGGAGCGTCTCGCGACATCATGCCGCATCCTGGAAATGGAGGGCCACGGCGACCTGTCGCTGGGCCATCTGTCGATGCGCGATCCGGAAGGCCGCGGTTTCTGGATGAAGCGCAATCGCATCGGCCTAGGCGAAGTGCTCGGCCCGGACGATTTCGTGCTGGTCGATTTCGACGGCAACAAGATCGCCGGCAAGGAAGGCGCCGGCCGCCATTCGGAATGGCCGATCCATTCCGAAATCCTGCGCAGCCGGCCGGACATCGACGTGGTCGCGCATACCCATCCTTTCTATGGCTGCGTGGTGTCTTCGGCGGCGCAGCCGATGCAGCCGTTCACGCTGGACGCCGATTATTTTACCGACGTGCCGCGGCATGAAGACGATGTCGCGCTGATTACCACCAAGGAAGAAGGCGAAGGCCTGGCCAAGGCGCTTGGCCCGCACTTTGCCGTGCTGATGGGCAATCACGGCGTGAGTTTCTGCGGCACCTCCATCGAGCACGCGACCTGCGTCGGCGTGTTCTTCGAGAAGGCGGCCAAGGCGCATGTAGTGGCGCACGGCGCCGGCTTTGCAACCACGATGCCGTCGGCCAGTGCGCGAATCAAGCGCAATGCGCAAATCATGACGCCGATCCACGTCGAACACACGTGGAATTTCCTGTGCCGCAAGCTGGCCTGGTTCTCTGTTGCACAGTGCGGCGGACAGGCTGCCGTATTCCGCTAGAACACCGGCGCGCCAGCGCCCATCGAAGGAGATTTTCATGAGCGTCAAGATTGCAATGACTGTCAACGGCAAGGCCGTGAGCCGGGAAGTGGAAGAAAACACCTTGCTGGTGCATTTCATCCGCGACGCGCTCGGACTGACCGGCACCCACGTCGGTTGCGACACCGCCCAGTGCGGCGCCTGCACCGTGCATCGCGACGGCCGCGCGGTAAAGAGCTGCAACCAGCTCGCCGCGATGGCGGCGGGTTGCTCGATCACCACGATCGAGGGCATTGCGGCGGCGGACGGCACGCTGCATCCGGTGCAGGAAATGTTCCGCAAGCATCATGGCCTGCAATGCGGCTATTGCACGCCGGGCATGGTGATGAGCGCGATCGACCTGCTGAAGACGATTCCGCATCCCAGCGAAGAACAGATCATCGAGCAGCTCGACGGCAATCTGTGCCGCTGCACCGGTTATTACAACATCGTGAAATCGATCAAGGCCGCATCCGAGCTCATGCAGCCGGATGTGCTTGCGCTCGTGCAATCGTAGCTCTGGCGACAGGAAAACATCATGTTTATGTATCCCGTGAAATATCTGAAGCCGGAAACCCTGGCCGACGCCGTTGCCGCACTGGCTGCGCAGCCCGAGGCCAAAGTGGTCGCCGGCGGGCAAAGCCTGATTGCGGCGATGAAACTGCGCTTCGCCAATCCATCCGATCTGGTCGATCTGGGTGCCGTCTCGGAATTGTCCGGCATCCGTTGCGCGCCCGGCATGGTGAGCATCGGCGCCATGACGCGTCACGCCGAGGTGGCCGCGTCGGCCGAATTGGTAACGGTGTTGCCTGCGCTGACGGTGCTGGCCGGCGGCATCGGCGATCGCATGGTGCGCAATATGGGCACCATCGGCGGGTCCGTGGCCAACAACGATCCGGCCGCCGATTATCCGGCCGGACTGCTGGCGCTGGATGCCGTGGTGCATACCGACCGGCGCAGCATCGCCGCCGATGATTTCTTCCTGGGCATGTATGAAACGGCGCTGGAAGAGGGCGAATTGATCGTTTCGGTCGACCTGCGCGTGCCGCGCCGGGCAGCGTATATCAAGTTCAAGAGCCCGGCTTCGCGCTTCGCCCTGGTCGGAGTGTTTGTCGCCGAGTTTGCCGCAGACGCCGGCACGCAGGTGCGGGTCGCGGTCACGGGCGCGGCTGGCGGCGTCTTTCGGGTTGCTGCAATGGAGCGGGCGCTGGCCGAGGATTTCACCGCTGCGGCGATCGCCGATATTGCCGTGCCGGAAAGCGATTTGAGCTCGGACATGCATACCTCGGCGGCCTACCGCTCGCACCTGATCACCGTGCTGGCCAAACGCGCGGTGGAGCAGTCGCGCAGCGGCATCGAGAAACCGTCTGTTCAGCAATGAAAACAGCCCAAATATCTTGACAGATATCAGGCAAACATCGTATTCTTATTTTCATATTAGAAACGTCAGTTCATATATGAGACAAATTGAATTTTAAGGATTTGTTTTCGATATGCAGTCGTTTTTTACTTTCAGTCAGAGGCAGTTTGCATGGGCGCGAATTTAGACCCAATCGATAGCAGTATCCTGGATTGCGCCCAGCCGCATATGCTGGGGGCGACACCGGATGCCGACGGCATCGAAACACGCAGCGTACTGGATACCCAATATATAGGGAAACCGCTGCTGCGCCGCGAAGATAATCGTCTGCTGACCGGTCGCGGCCGTTACGTGGATGACGTCCAGTTGCCGGGCACCACTTGGTGTGCGTTTGTTCGCAGTCCGCACGCGCATGCCCTGATCCGGAATATTTCGACCGATGCCGCCGCGAAGATGAACGGCGTGCTGCGCATCCTGACCGCCGCCGATTGGGCCGAAGCCGGCCTGGGCGAGCTGACCGTGGTGCATCCCATGCCTTTCAGCGACGGCCGGCCGATGAATACGGCGACGCGTCCGGTGTTCGCCACGGAACGTGTGCGTCACGTCGGCGATATCGTCGCGGCCGTGATCGCCGAGACTCGTCAGGGCGCGCAGGATGCAGTGGAAGCCGTCGAGGTCGAATACGAACCGCTGCCGAGCGTGACCGAGGTTGCCCACGCGCTGGATGCGGATGCACCGCTGGTGCATGAACGATTCGGCTCGAACGCGGTGTTCGATGTGCAAAAGGGCGATGAAGCCAAGGTCAATGCGGCGCTGGCCGGCGCGCACAAAGTCGTGGAACTGGTATTGCCGAGCAATCGCCTGGCCGCCAATCCGATCGAGCCGCGTTCGTACGTCAGTAATTACAATGCCAGCGACGACAGCTTTACCGTCTATGCAACCACGCAGCAGCCGCACTATCTGCGGCGCTGGCTGGCGGTCTACGCTCTGTTTATTCCGGAACACAAACTGCAGATCATTTCGCCCGACGTCGGCGGCAGCTTCGGCATCAAGGGCAATTTCCCGGTGGAAGTGCCGACCGTGGTGTGGGCGTCGAAATTGCTGGGCCGGCCGGTGAAATGGACCGCGACGCGCTCGGAATCGATGATGTCGGATACCCAGGCGCGCGATCACCATACCGTGGCGCGCATGGGCTTCGACGCCGACGGCAATATCCTCGGCCTGCATGTCGACACCATGGCGGCGCTGGGCGGCTACCTGAGCAATTTCGCGCCGAGCATTCCGGGCAACTCGTATCCGCAGACCATTACCGGCCTGTATCGCACGCCCAATCTGTATCTGCGCGTGCGCGGCGTGTATACCAATACCGTGCCGGTCGACGCCTATCGCGGTTCGGGACGCCCCGAGGCTTGCTGGGTCAATGAGCGGCTGGTCGAAAACGGCGCGCGCGAACTCGGCATCGATGTGACCGAGCTGCGCCGCAGGAACCTGATCACAAAACAGGATTTTCCGTATCCGGCCTTGAGCGGCCGCCGGTACGACAGCGGGGATCCGCATCGGCTGTTCGAGAAACTGCTGGGCATCGCCAACTACCCGGAACTGCGTGCGCGTCAACAGCGGCTGCGCGCACAGGGCGTCCTGATGGGTATCGGGCTGGCCTGTTTCCTGGACAAGGCCGGTACCGGCCCGAGCGCCAACCTGGCCTCGCGCGGCGGCCTGCATGGGGGTTACGAAACGGTGCTGCTGCGGGTGCACAGCGACGGCAAGGTATCGCTGTTCGCCGGCACGCATTCGCACGGCCAGGCGCATGACATTACGTATGCGCAGATCGCCGCGCAGCATATGGGCATCGATATCGATCACATCAACGTGGTCGAAGGCGATACCGACAAGGTTCCCTACGGCAACGGCACCTGGGGCGGCCGTTCGGTCTCGGTGGCCGGCAGCGCGATCATGAAGGCGGCCGACCAGGTGATGGTCAAGGTGCGGCGGCTGGCCGCGCATCTGCTGGGCTGCGAACAGGAACGGATGACGTATGCGCGCGGCGTGTTCACCTCGGCAGCGGACGGCAAGACAGTCACCTTCGCGCATATCGCCGACGTGGCCTATCACGGCGCGGATCTGCCGCGCACCGGCGAGGCCTTCACGCCTGGCCTGGAAGCGACCGTGTTCTACGATCCGCCGGATTCGAACGACCCGCAGGCCATGCATCTGGCGGTAGTGTATGTGGATGCCGAAACCGGCGTGGTCAGGAATGCGGAATATTTCACCGCCGACGATTGCGGCGTGGTGATCAATCCGATGATCGTGGAAGGCCAGGTGCATGGCGGCCTGGCCCAGGGCATCGGCCAGGCGATGATGGAAAAAGTGATGTACGACGCCGACAGCGGCCAGCTGATCACCGGCAGTTTCACCGATTACGCGATGCCGCGCGCCGACAACATGCCGGCCTTGCGTACCGCCTTCATCGCATCGCCGGCGCCGAGCAATCCCCTGGGCGCGAAGGGCGGCAGCGAAAGCGGCACCATCGGCGCGCCGGCGGCCATCGGCAACGCCATCGTCGATGCGACCTGGCATCTCGGCGTGCGGCATATACAGATGCCGTTCACCTGCGAGCGAGTCTGGCGCGCGATCGAGAGCGCAAGGGCGGCATCCAAAACGAACGCGCCGGCCGCGTAAATAAAGCAAGCAAACAGACGAAAGCAGAACACATGGAACTCACAGGCGAACAAATGATTGCGCAGACCCGGGACAAGGTATGGGCTGCACTGAACGACACCGAAATACTGCGCGGCTGCATTACCGGCTGCGAGACGATCGAGATGATCGGCGAGAACGAATACAAGGTCGGCCTGTTCGCCGCGGTGGGGCCGCTGAAGGCGCGCTTCACCGGGAAAATGACGATGCTGGACGTGATGCCGCCCGATTCCTATGCGCTCAATTTCGAAGGCGCCGGCGGCATCGCCGGATTCGCCAAGGGCAATGCGGCAATCAGGCTGAGCGCCGAAGGCGAGGCCACCAGGCTGTCGTATGTGGTCAAGGTCACCGTCGGCGGCAAGCTGGCCCAGATCGGTTCGCGCCTGATCGACGGCGTGGCCAGGAAAATGTCGGATGCATTCTTCGAGGCGTTCAAGGCGCGGATCGGCAATCCGGTGACGGCGGCCGTCGGATCCGACGCCCAATAACCATCCATAACGGCGGAAAAAGACAAACATGTTCGCAGAATCCAAGCTTTTATCGGGACGCAAGATACTGGTGACCGGCGCCGCGCGCGGCCTCGGGCTGGCGTTCGCGACCGCCATCGCCGAATCGGGCGCGACCGTGGCCATGGCCGATATCCTGGCCGAGCAGCTCGACCAGTCCGTGGCGGAACTGCGCGCGCGCGGCCTGAACGCCTTCGGCTTCGCGCTCGATCTGTCCCATCCCGAATCGGTCGAAGCCTGCGCCGGGGCCGCCTGCGAACAGCTGGGCGGGCTGGACGGCCTGGTCAACAACGCTGCGATCACCAATTCCGGCGGACGCACCAGCGAACAACTCGATGTGGCGGTCTGGGACAGCGTGATGAATGTCAACGTGCGCGGCACCTGGCTGATGACCAATGCCTGCCTGCCGGCCCTGCGCGCTTCGGGCCGCGGCAGCGTGGTCAATCTGTCCTCGGATACGGCGCTGTGGGGCGCCACCAATCTGCTGGCGTACGTGGCCAGCAAGAGCGCGGTGATCGGCATGACGCGTTCGCTGGCGCGCGAACTGGGCGCCGACAACATTACCGTCAATGCGGTGGCGCCGGGGCTGACGCTGGTCGAGGCGACCCAATACGTGCCGGCGGAACGGCACCTCACGTATCACGACCGGCGCGCAATCCAGCGCCACCAGTTGCCGGACGATGTGTCGGGCGCGGTGGTATTTGCGTTGTCGGACATGGCGCGTTTCATGACAGGGCAATTGCTCGCCGTCAACGGCGGCTTTGTAATGCATTAACCCGATTTCAGGAGAGTACGAATGAGCGATTTGGCAGAACAGGTAAAGATCAAGCGTAGTTGGGATCAGCCGGAAGGCGCCAGCTTCAGCGACTGGATGGACACGCGCGTGGCGCGCCTGTCGACCCGCAAGTACGATTGGGACGCGCTGAAATTCCAGGCCGACTACGACCCGAAATACCGCCGCGCCCAAATGCGCTACATCGGCACCGGCGGCACCGGCGTTGCCGCCGACGGCAACACCATTGCGTCGGAACATTTTACGTTTTCGACCATGATCATCCCGGCCGGCCACGAAGGCCCGTCGCATCTGCACGTGGATGTCGAGGAAGTGTTCTTCGTGCTGCGCGGCAAGGTCAAGCTGATTCTGGAAAAGGACGGCGAGCGCTATGAAACCATCCTCACCGATCGCGACGTGGTGTCGATTCCGCCGGGCGTGTATCGCGAGGAAATCAATATCGGCGATGAAGACGTGGTGATGTGCGTGATGCTCGGTTCCAACAAGCCGGTCACGCCGACTTATCCGCCGGACCATCCATTGTCGAAGATCAAGCGTTGATCGCGGAATAGAACCGAATCATGAACCAAGCCAGCCTCGCTGCCGCGCAAGCAATATCGGCCGATGCAGTCGATCGAGCCGATTGCGATGGCCTGACAGCGTCCCTGGCGCTGATGGAGCGGCGTTTTGCGCAGCGGATCGCGCTGCTTGCCGACGGCCAGGTTTCTTACCGCGAATGCGGCAAAGGCCCGGCAATCGTGTTGCTGCACGGCATCGGTTCGGGCGGTGCCTCGTGGCTGCATTGCGCGCTGGCGCTGGAAAGCGAGGCGCGCGTGATTGCATGGGATGCGCCCGGTTACGGCGCGTCGACGCCCCTGGCGCAAGCGGCGCCGAGCGCGGCCGATTACGCGGCGCGGCTGGAACAGTTGCTGGCGACGCTGGAAATCGAGCGCTGCCTGCTGGTCGGCCACTCGCTGGGCGCGATGATGGCAGCCGCCTATGTCGACCGGCACGCCGCCGATGGCGCCGCCCGCGTGACCGGGTTGTTGCTGGCCAGTCCGGCCCAGGGTTATGGCGCGCCGGAAAAGCGCGAACGCGCGGCGCAGGTGATCGAAGAGCGTCTGGGAGTGCTGACGGCGCTCGGCATTGCCGGCATGGCGGAGCAGCGTTCGGCGCGCACCGTGTCGTCGCAGGCCGGCCCCCAGGCGCGCGCATGGGCGCGCTGGAACATGAGCCGGCTGGATCCGGCCGGTTATACGCAGGCAGTGCGCATGCTGGCCGGCGACGATATCCGCAAGTATCTGATCGGCGCGCGGCAGGGCCGTCCGCCCGTTTCGGGCGCGGTCTTCTGCGGCAGCCTGGATACCGTGACGACGCCGGCCGACAGCCGGGCGCTGGCAACGGCGTGCAATTTTCCGTTCGTATCGATTGACGGCGCCGGGCATGCCTGCTATGTAGAGCAGCCGGCGCTTGTGGCGAGAGCAATTCGGGAAGCATATCCCGCAAAGGCTTCGCCTGAATAAGGCGGCAGGATTGCCTGCAAATGGATCGTTCGCAAGCGCTATTCATCGTTATTAAAACTTTATAAAGACTTCATCATGAATACACCAGGACAGCCGGAAGAAAACAGTCAAGAGAAATATCTTGTGCCGGGACTCGAGCGCGGCCTGCGCCTGCTCTCCGAATTCAGCCGCAAGGACAAAGTCCTGTCGGCGCCAGAACTGGCCAAGCGCCTCGATGTGCCGCGTTCCACGGTATTCCGCCTGCTGGCCACGCTGGAACGCATGAATTTCGTCGAACGCACCGAAGGCGGCCGCGATTACCGGCTCGGCATGGCCGTGCTGCGGCTCGGCTTTGAATACCTGGCGTCGCTGGAACTGACCGAACTCGGCCGGCCGTTGCTGGATCGCCTGCGCGACGAAATCAATTACCCATGCAATCTGGTGGTGCGCGACGGCCGCTCCATCGTGTATGTCGCCAAATCGGTGACGCCGACCGCATTCGTCAGCTCGGTCAACGTCGGCACCCGCCTGCCGGCGCACGCCACGGTGCTGGGCCGCGTCCTGCTGGAAGACCTGTCGTTGCCGGAGCTGCGCGAACTGTTCCCGGAAGCGCATCTGGAATCCTTTTCCGACAGCACGCCGACCACCGCCATCGATCTGTTCAATATGGTCCAGGCCGACCGCCAGCGCGGCTACGTGCTGGAAGAGGGCTTTTACGAGACCCGCATCTCGACTGTCGCTGCTCCTGTGCGCGACCAGTCCGGCCGGCTGATCGCGGCGCTGGGCGCCACCATTCCGTCGCCGCACATCGATGCGACGCAACTGGACATCATCGTCCAGCGGGTGCGCGACAGCGCCAATGAACTGTCGATGCTGTTGGGCCATGCGCCCGACCACACATCGCGCAACGTCGTCAATCTGGTTCGGTAATTAAATATGTCGATGATTAATCTGGAAGGCAGCGTGGCCGTGGTGACCGGCGGTTCGTCGGGCATCGGGCTGGCCACGGTGAACCTGTTGCTGGCCTGCGGCGCCAAGGTGGCGTTCTGCGGCCGCGACCGGGCGCGGCTCGACGCGGTGCATGCGGCCTATCCCGAGCATGGCGCGGAGCGGCTGTTTTCGGCGGTCTGCGACGTGCTGGTTCCAGAGCAGGTGCAGGCTTTCGCGGCCAGCGTCGAACGGCAGCTCGGCCCGGTGTCGATGCTCATCAACAATGCCGGCCAGGGGCGGCTGTCGACCTTTGGCGATACCACCGATGCGGCCTGGGCCGAAGAGCTGCACCTCAAGTTTTTCTCCGTGATTCATCCGGTGCGGGCATTCCTGCCGCAATTGCAAAAGGCGGGCGAGGCGGCCATCGTCTGCGTCAATTCGCTGCTCGCCGTGCAGCCCGAGCCGCACATGCTGGCGACCTCCGCCGCACGCGCCGGCATCCATAACCTGGTGCGGTCGCTGGCCACCGAATTCAGTGCGCAGGGCATCCGGGTCAACGGCATTCTGCTGGGCCTGGTCGAGTCCGGCCAATGGCGCCGCCGCTATGAAGCGCGCGGGCCCGAAGAACAAGCGCTGTCGTGGCGCGAATGGACCAAAAAACTTGCCGATAAAAAGCAAATTCAACTCGGCCGCCTGGGCGTGCCGGACGAAGCGGCGCGCGCCATCGTGTTTCTGGCCACTCCGCTTTCGTCGTACACAACAGGCAGCCATATAGATGTCTCTGGAGGTATTTCCCGTCATGCTTAAGCAAAATAAAGTCACTGTCGGCTGTGCGATCGCAGCTTTTCTCGAAGCCTGCGACGTCAAGGCGGCGTTCGGTGTCATCTCGATCCATAACATGCCGATCCTCGACGCCTTCGGCGAGCGCGGCAAGATCCGCTTCGTGCCGGCGCGCGGCGAGGCCGGCGGCACCAATATGGCCGACGCCTATGCGCGCACCACCAACGGCCTGGGCGTATGCCTGACCAGCACCGGCACCGCTGCCGGCAATGCCGCTGGCGCCATGGTCGAAGCGCTGACCGCCGGCACGCCGCTGCTGCATCTGACCGGGCAGATCGAAACGCCTTACCTGGACCAGAGCCTGGCCTATATTCACGAAGCGCCCGACCAACTGAGCATGCTCAAGGCAATCTCCAAGGCCGCTTTCCGCATCCGCAGCAGCAGCACCGCGATCAGCACAATCAAGCTCGCTGTGCAGACCGCGATGACGCCGCCGATGGGACCGGTCAGCGTGGAAATCCCGATCGATATTCAGGAAGCGCTGATCCCGATGCCAACCGATCTGCGTCCGCTGCCGATCGCGCGCCAGGAACCTTCCGAGCAGGCGCTCGACGACCTGGCCGAATTGCTGTCGAATGCGCAGCGTCCGCTGTTGTGGCTGGGCGGCGGCGCGCGCGCCGCCGGCAGCGCGATCAGGCGCCTGATGGACCTGGGGTTCGGCGTGGTCACCACCACCCAGGGCCGCGGCATCGTGCCGGAAGACGATCCGCGTTCGATGGGCGCTTTCAACCTGCACAAGCCGGCCGAAGATTTCTACCAGACCTGCGATGCAATGGTCATCGTCGGTTCGCGCCTGCGCGGCAATGAAACACTGAAATACGAATTGAAACTGCCGCGTCCGCTGTACCGCATCGACGCCGACCCGTCGGCCGAAGGCCGTTGCTACAAGAGCGATTATTTCGTTTGCGGCGACGCCACGCTGGCCCTGAATGCGCTGGCCGACCGGCTCGAAGGCCGCATCGCGATCGATCCGACCTTCATCGGCGATCTGCAGCGCGCCCGCGATACGGCGGTGGCCTCGCTGGTCGACGGACTCGGCCCCTACAGCAAACTGGTGTCGGCGCTGCAGGCCGCTGCCGGCCGCAACTTCAACTGGGTGCGCGACGTCACGGTGTCCAACAGTACCTGGGGCAATCGCTTCCTGCGCATTTTCAAGCCTTATGCGGGCGTGCATGCGCTGGGCGGCGGCATCGGCCAGGGCCTGGCGATGGGAATCGGCTCGGCCGTGGGCGCGGCGGCCACCGGCAGCGGCGACAAGACCTTCTGCCTGGCTGGCGACGGCGGCTTCATCCTGAACCTGGGCGAACTGGCCACGGCGGTACAGGAACAGGCCGACATGATCATCGTGCTGATGAACGACAAGGGCTACGGCGTGATCAAGAACATTCAGGACGCCCAATATGGCGGCCGGCGCCATTTCGTCGATCTGCATACGCCCGATTACGCCTTGCTGTCGCGCTCGCTGAACCTGCGCCATGCGCGCGTGAGCAGCCTGGACGATGTGACGTCGGCCCTGGGCGCGGCGCTGTCGGAACCGGGTCCATTCCTGCTGGAAATCGACATGCTGTCGATCGGCAGTTTCAAGACTGCCTTCGCCGGTCCGCCGGTGAAGGTGGAAGAGCAAGCGGCCGTCATCAATTGAGGGGGACATCATGTTGCATGTGTCAATGATCGGCTGCGGCGCTATCGGCGTCGGCGTCATGGAGTTGCTCAAGGGCGATCCGGAAGTGACGTTCGACCTGATCATCGTGCCGCAAACGGGACTGGATGCGGCGCGCGCCATCGTCTCGCCGCTGGCGCCGCATGCGCGCGTGGCTGCGTCGCTCGACCTGAGTCAATTGCGTCCCGATCTGTTGATCGAATGCGCCGGCCATCGCGCGCTGGAAGAACATATCCTGCCGGCGCTGGAATGCGGCGTGCCATGCATGGTGGTGTCGGTCGGCGCCTTGTCCGAACCGGGCCTGGTCGAACGGCTGGAAGCGGCTGCGCGCCGCGGCAATACGCAAGTGCAGTTGCTGTCCGGTGCGATCGGCGCCATCGATGCGCTGGCGGCAGCCAGGATCGGCGGGCTGGAGTCGGTGGTGTATACCGGCCGCAAGCCGCCTTATGCCTGGAATGACACGCCGGCCGATGGCGCGTTCGATCTGGCCAATATGCAGACCGCAACGGTGATTTTCGAAGGCACGGCGCGCGAAGCGGCGCGACTGTATCCGAAGAACGCCAACGTGGCCGCGACGCTGTCGCTGGCCGGACTGGGACTGGACCACACCTGGGTGCGCCTGTTGGCCGATCCGGGCGTAACCGAGAACATTCATCACGTCGAGGCCAAGGGCGCATTCGGAGGCTTCGAGCTGACCATGCGCGGCAAGCCGCTGGCTGCCAATCCCAAGACTTCGGCGCTGACCGTGTTCAGCGTGGTGCGCGCGCTCGGCAATCGGGCCCACGCGGTTTCGATCTGAAACATATTTGAAGCAGTTTTTTTAAAGCGGCAATCTCAATGAATCCAAACGATATCCTGCCGATCTGCATCGCAGGCCAATGGCGGCAAGGGCGCGGCGATCGCTACGCCACGCTGTATCCGGCCACCGGCGAGGCGGTCGCGCATCTGAACGCCGCCAGTCTCGACGACGTCGAGGAAGCGATCCAGGGCGCCGACCTGGCATTTCGCACCAGCGGCTGGGCGCAACGCAAGCCGCATGAGCGCGCCTCGGTGCTGTATCGCATCGCGTTGCTGATCCGCGAAAAGGCAGAAGAGCTGGCCCAGCTGCAGCGGCTGGACAACGGCAAGCCGATCGCCGAGACGCGCAATCTGGTCGCCAGCGCCGCCGGCACTTTCCAGTATTTCGCGGCGGCCTGCGAGACCATGGAAGAAACGATTACGCCGATGCGGGGCGACAACCTGACCATGAGCGTCTACGAAGCGATGGGCGTGATCGCCGCCATCACGCCGTGGAACTCGCCGATCGCCAGCGAGGCGCAGAAGATCGCGCCGGCGCTGGCGGCCGGCAACGCGGTGGTGGTCAAGCCGGCCGAAGTCACGCCGTTGCTGGCATTGAAGTTGGCGGAAATCTGCATCGAAGCCGGCCTGCCGAAGGGGTTGATCAGCGTGCTGCCGGGCAAGGGTTCGATCATCGGCGACGCGATTACACTGCATCCGCTGGTGCGGCGGGTGTCGTTCACCGGCGGCACCGCCACCGGCAAGCATATTGCGCATATCGCAGCCGACAAGATGATGCCGGTGTCGCTGGAACTGGGCGGCAAGTCGCCGACCATGGTGTTCGAAGACGCCGATATCGACCACGCGGTGGCCGGCGTGCTGTACGGCATTTTCAGTTCCTCGGGGGAAGCCTGCATCGCCGGTTCGCGCCTGTTCGTGGCGAGGGGCATCTACGATAGTTTCATGGAACGGCTGGCCGCCGGCGCGGCGGCGTTGCGCATCGGCGATCCGGCCGACGAACGCACGCAGCTCGGCCCGCTGATCACCGCGCGCCATCGCGAATCGATCGAATCCTACGTTGCGCTCGGCGTGGAAGACGGCGGACGGCTGCGCACGGGCGGCATGCGGCCGCGGGGCGCTGTCTACGATCGCGGCTATTTCTATATGCCGACCATCATCGAAGGCGTACGCAACGACCAGCGCATCTGCCAGGAAGAAATCTTCGGGCCGGTGCTGGCGGCGATGCCATTCGACAGCGAAGAAGACCTGATCGCGCAAGCCAACGACAGCATATATGCGCTGGCGGCCGGCATCTGGACCCGCGACTACAAGCGCGCCTGGCGTTTCGGCCGGGCCGTGCAGGCCGGCAATGTGTGGATCAACACCTATAAGCAGTTTTCGATTTCGACGCCATTCGGCGGCTGGCGCGACAGCGGCCTGGGCCGCGAGAAAGGCCGCAACGGGATCTTGCAGTACATGGAGCAAAAAAGCCTGTACTGGGGTTTGAACGAACAGCCGCTGCCCTGGGCCAGCTAATGAAACGCCGCGGTTGCCGCCGTCATTGCGCCGGCGGCAGCGGCCTGGAGAATTGACATGGATGTATTGGGTATCGACGAAATCACATACGGCGCGGATGACCTGCCCTTGTGCAGGCGCTTCTTCGACGACTGGGGCATGACACTGGTGCGCGACAGCGCCGACGTGCTGGAATACGAAACGCAGAACGGCTGCCGCGTGGTGGTCAAGCGCAGCGATGCAGCCGATCTGCCGCCGGCGATTGAAGACGGTCCGACCCTGCGCGAAGTGGTGTGGGGCGTATCGGACGCCGCCGTGCTGCAACGCTTTGAGCAGCGCCTCGCCGGCAGGCCCGGCTTCGTGAAGGCCGATGCGCGCGGCCGCCTCGGCTGCACCGATCCGAACGGTTTGGCGGTGCGCTTTCAAGTCATGAACAAGCGCGACATCGAGGTCGAATGCGCCGAGATGAATACCTGGTCGCATCGGCCGCGGGTGAATCGGCGCGGCCCGGCCTACGAACGGGCGATTCCGATCGAAGTCGGGCATGTGGTGTTCTTTGTGCGCGATGTCGATGCGGTCGAAAAATTCTATAGCGAAAATTTCGGTTTCGTGGCGTCGGATCGCTATCCGGGCCGCGGCGTTTTCCTGCGTTGCGCCGCGGAGGGCGGGCATCACGATCTGTTCCTGCTGCAGACGCCGGAACCGCGCGCCGGACTGAATCACGTCGCGTTCACCGTGCGTGACATCCATGAAGTGTTCGGCGGCGGCCTGCACATGGCGCGCAAGGGCTGGGACACGCAACTGGGGCCGGGCCGGCATCCGATTTCATCGGCCTATTTCTGGTACTTCAAGAATCCGGCCGGCGGCCTGATTGAATATTATGCCGACGAAGACCAACTCGACGCCGAATGGGAGTCGCGCGAATTCGAACCCGGCCCGACCGTCTTCGCCGAATGGGCGATCGACGGCGGCCTGGACGGCAATACGCGGCGCCAGCGCGACGCGCAAGCGCCGTCCGGCAAATTCATGACAGACAAACCGAAATCCTGAAATCCTGAATGGAGGACATCATGCAAGAACGCTATTTCAACCCGCATCAGGCCCGCCAGCGCCCGCCGACGGCATATGAAGACCTGCTTGGCGATTCGCTTGAGCGCGCCTACGCGGCCGGCATTCACGATCTGCCGGGCCTGATCGAGTATCTGAACCGCGCCGGTCCGGGTTGCCCGGTCAATGGATCGGAGACGTTCTGGACCGAACAGTCGTTTCAGCAAGAACTGGCGCGCCTGGCCGCTTGAAGCGCGCTGCCCGCGACCCACTAAATTATAGAAGGAATTGTCATGAGAACGGCACCCAACGATCCCGTCGACGCAGTGCTTGCCGAAGGGCTGAAAAACCTGTGGTACCCGATTTGCCCATCCGGATTTGTCGCCGAACGGCCGGTATCGCTGCGCCGCCTGGGACGAAAATTCGTGCTCTGGCGCGAAATCTCTGGTGAGTTGCATGCGCTCAACGACGCCTGCCCGCATCGCGGCGCGCCGCTGTCGATGGGCATCCCGATGGGCGACCGCATCGCCTGCGGATACCACGGCGTGCAGGTGCGCGCGGATGGCGTGGTCACCAGTGTGCCGGGCAGCCCCGGCTGCAAGCTCGAAGGCGCCAAGGCGACCCGGTCGTTCCATGTACGCGAAGCGGCCGGCGCAATCTGGCTGTATAACGCCGCCGAAGACATCGCCGAGCCGCCGCCGCTGGTGCTGCCGGAACAGTTGACTTCGCCCGAATATTCCAATTTCCTCTGCTACAACGAATGGAAGGGCGATTACCGCTACGTGATCGACAATGTGATGGATCCGATGCACGGCACGTATCTGCACAAACAGTCGCATTCCATGGCCGAAGGCGCATCTACCGCGGCGTTCCGCGTGCGCGATACCGATACCGGCTTCGTCTTCGAAAAGGAAGGCCAGCGCGGCGTCAATTTCGATTGGACGGAATGGGCGGATACCGGCGCGCACTGGATGCGGCTGGAAATTCCTTATCCGAAAACCGGCGGCCCGGGCGGCAATTTCATCATCATCGGCTGCTATTCGCCGATCGTCGAAAACATGTCGGCGGTGTTCTTCTGGCGCTGCCGCAAGGTGGACGGCTGGCAGCGCGATGCTTGGCGCTTCCTGTACAAGAACCGCCTCGAGGCGCGCCATTGGGTGGTGCTGGAGCAGGACCGCGTGGTGCTGGAAGAAATGGAACCGGACGCCAATCAGCATGAAATGCTGTATCAGCACGATATGGGCATCGTGCGTCTGCGGCGCCATATGAAAGGCCTGGCCAACGCGCAACTCAAGGCAAGCCTGGAAAAGGCAGCCTGATGGCAGGCGCGTCACAACAAGCGCTGCCGAACATGACGATGCAGGTGCGGGCGATGCGGCTGGAAGCGCGCGATATCCTCAGTGTCGAACTATGCGCGCCGGATGGCGCCGAATTGCCGCCGTTCGACGCCGGCGCGCATATCGACCTGCATCTGGGCAACGGCGTCACGCGCAGCTATTCTCTGCTCAACTCGCCGCAGGAGCGCAGGCGCTATGTGGTCGGCGTCTCGAAAGACCGCAACAGCCGCGGCGGTTCGCGTTATGTGCATGAGCAACTGCGCATTGGCGCGACACTGGATATTTCGGCGCCGCGCAATAATTTCAGGCTGGACGAGTCGGCGGCGCATACCGTGCTGATTGCAGGCGGCATCGGCATCACGCCGATCTCATGCATGTACGAGCGCCTGCGGGCCCTCGGAAAACCGGTCGAGTTGCTGTATTGCGCGCGTTCGCGCGAGGATGCGGCGTTCGGCGAGCGCCTGCTGGAGCAGCCCGGCGTGCGCAGCCATTTCGACCAGGAATGCGGCGCGCCGCCTGATCTGCGCGCTTATCTGTCGCAACCCGGCAGGCCGGCCGAGACGCATTTTTACTGCTGCGGCCCGACGCCGATGCTCGATGCATTCGAAAAGATCTGCGAAGAATCCGGTCTGCCGCATGTGCATATCGAGCGTTTCACGCCGGCCGATCAGGTGGAATCGGTGCAGGGCGGCGAATACGTGGTGGAACTGGCGCGCAGCAAGCGGAGCGTGACGGTGCCAGCCGGCAAGGCGCTGCTGGACGCGTTGCTGG
Organism: Herbaspirillum sp.; assembly: GCA_036499085.1. GTDB lineage: Bacteria > Pseudomonadota > Gammaproteobacteria > Burkholderiales > Burkholderiaceae_D > Herbaspirillum. The sequence goes on from DASYEK010000125.1 coordinate 23,658, forward strand.
AAGCGGGGCTGGATGTGCAGCACAGCTGCCGCGAAGGCATCTGCGGCGCATGCGAAACGGCGGTGATCGACGGCATTCCGCTGCATCGCGACAGCGTATTGAGCAAAAGCGAACGCGCCGCCAATACGACCATGATGGTGTGCGTGTCGGGTTGCCAGGGCAATCGCCTGGTACTCGATCTTTAGAAACACCGGTCTTCCTGTCCGAACGGACTGAGGAAGCGGGAGTCATAGCCCAGTGACCGCCTTGATGGCGGGGCGACTGGAAAGAGGCTCCCGCAATGACGTCTGCAGCAAGCGATATTCCGGCCCGGCTCGACCGCCTGCCATGGTCCGACTGGCATTGGCGGGTGGTGGCCGCGCTCGGCGTGGCATGGGTGCTGGACGGCCTGGAAGTGACGCTGATCGGTTCCATCGGCAGCGTGCTGGAGCGCGCCGACACCCTGGCCCTGAGCGCGACCCAGGTCGGCTGGACCGGCTCGCTGTATATCGGCGGCGCGGTGCTTGGGGCGTTGATATTCGGCCGGCTGACCGATCAGCTTGGGCGCAAGAAGCTGTTCATGATCACGCTCGCGGTATATATGCTGGCCACGCTGGCGACGGCTTTTTCCGGCAACTTCCTGTTCCTGGCCATCTGCCGCTTCCTGACCGGGCTCGGCATCGGCGGCGAATATGCCGCCATCAATTCTGCTATCGACGAACTGATTCCAGCCCGCGTGCGCGGCCGCGTCAATCTGGCGATCAATGCCAGTTTCTGGCTCGGCGCCGCGCTGGGCGCCGCCTTGAGCCTGGTATTGCTCGATCCGCGCGTGCTGGGGCCGGTGTTGGGTTGGCGCGTCTGTTTCGTGCTCGGCGCGATCATGGCGATCTCGATCGTGATGGTGCGGCGCCATGTGCCGGAAAGCCCGCGCTGGCTGCTGATGCACGGCCGCAGGACGGAAGCCGAGCGCATCATCGAGCAGATCGAGGCGCAGGTCGGCCGGCAGCACGGCGCGCCGCAAGCCATCGACCCCGGCATTGCCGGGCATACGCCCGCCAACGGCACGCCGCCGCTGCGCGAGATATTCCGTGTGCTGGCGGGACGCTATCGGCGGCGCAGCCTGCTGGTGCTGGCCATGATGGTGGCGCAGGCGTTTGTCTATAACGCGATCTTCTTTACCTACTCGCTGGTGCTGACGCGCTTTTACCAGGTGCCGGATCATCGGGTGGCTTTCTATATCTTTCCTTTTGCGCTGGGCAATGTCCTGGGGCCGCTGCTGCTCGGTCCGCTGTTCGACAGCCTGGGCCGGCGCCGCATGATTTCCCTGACGTATATCGTGACCGGCGTCGGCCTGGCGCTGACCGGCGGCGCCTTCATGGCCGGCTGGCTCAGCGCGGTGACGCTGGCGGCTTGCTGGACGGTGGTCTTCTTCGTGGCTTCCACCGCGGCCAGCGCGGCATATCTGACCGTAAGCGAAGTGTTCCCTCTGGAAATGCGTGCGCTGGCGATTTCGATCTTTTACGCCATCGGCACCGGCACGGGGGGATTTATCGCGCCGGTCCTGTTCGGCCGGCTGATCGAAAGCGGCAGCCGGGGCGCGGTCGCGGCGGGTTACGCGATCGGCGCCGCGCTGGCCATCCTGGCCGGCAGCCTGGCGCTGCGGCATGCGGTGCATGCGGAACGCAAGGGGCTGGAGGCGGTGGCGGATTTGGATGGATAGAGATACAGATACGGTCTATCTAATCAAAACCGAATCAAAACGCGCCGATCCTATCAAAATCGAATCAAAATGATTCGATTAGGCAATGTTTTGATAGGGTATATGCATTTTTTTTGAGCGAATTTGGATCTTGTGAATTCAGTATTTAGCATTTGTAAAACCGTTTTTGTCGCTTTCATTAGTACGCGAATAACGAAAATAACAACGTTGACAAGCCCGGCTTCGGGTTTTACACTGCAAAATTCATTCGCATGGCAAATTATTCATTTGCGTAGCAAATAAAATATACAGGGTAAAGCGAGTCCCGGCGGTCTCGTTCAGGCCAGAATAATCAAAATATCAGAGGAGACCCAATGACGGTCAAAACGATCAACGTCGCCGACATCATCGATCGGCAAAAAATGAGGCGATTCCAGATCCGCGTCATTATCCTGTGCGCACTGATGCAATTCCTGGACGGTTTCGATGCGCAGGCGATCGCCTATGTGGCGCCGACCTTGCGCAAGGCCTGGAACCTCAGCCAGGAATCGCTGGGGCCGGTGTTCGGCGCGGGCCTGGCCGGCATTTTCATCGGCAGCCTGCTGGTGGGTCCGCTGGCCGACCGCTTCGGCCGCAAGAAGCTGATGATCGCGTCGGTCGCGGTATTCGGCGCCTTCACCTTGCTGACGGCCGAAGCCACTTCGCTGAACATGCTGTTTGCTTTCCGTTTCATCGCCGGCCTGGGCCTGGGCGCGGTGATCCCGAGCACGGTGGTCATGGCCAGCGAATATGCGCCGGCGCATCGGCGCGGTTCGATGGTGACCTTGATGGCCTGCGGCTTTTCGCTGGGTGCGGCCTCGGGCGGCATGCTGGCCGGGGCTTACCTGCTGCAATTCGGCTGGCATGCGATTTTCCTGGTCGGCGGCGTGCTGCCTTTACTGCTGATGCTGGTACTGATGCGCGGCCTGCCGGAATCGCTGCGCTTCCTGTCGCTGGATCCGGTCGCCAACCGCCCGCGCATGCTGGAGATCCTCAAGCGCATCGAACCCAACGTCACCTATACGGACAATGTCGCGTTCTCGCATGTGCAACGCAACACCAAGCGCTGGCGCGTGCTGGAGTTGTTCAACCAGAACCGCGGCTTCATGACGTGCCTGGTGTGGGGCATCTTCTTCATGAACCTGGTCTGCCTGAATTTCCTGAACAACTGGCTGCCGACGGTGCTGAGCGCGACCATGTCGATGCACGATGCGGTGCGCACCACGACCTTCTTCCAGTTCGGCGGCATGGCGGGCGTGATCTCGATGGGTTTGCTGGCCGACCGCTTCGGCTTCTACCGCGTGCTGATCACCGGTTTCCTGGTGGCCAGCGCATTGACGGCCACCATCGGCATGGTGACATCGATCGAAATGACGCGGCTGGTGCTGGCCTGCTGCGGCTTCTGCATCATCGGCGTGCAGATGACGCTGACCGCGCTGACCGCCTTCCTGTATCCGACCGCGATCCGCGGCACCGGCACCGGCTGGGCCAACAGCTTCGGCCGCATCGGTTCGTTCTCGGGGCCGGTGGTCGGCGGCATGCTGCTGGGCCTGCATCTGCCGTTGCAGACGGTATTCCTGGTGGCGGCATTGCCGACCGCATGCGGCGCCTTGCTGACGCTGACATTGAGCCGGCTGAAATCGAAAATCGGCAATGAGGAAGAAGTCGGCGCCCCTGCCGCCGCTTAACGCTTTACCCCTGCTCTAGGGTCTTCGTCCCGCGCTGCATGCATAAGCATGCAGCGCGGTTTTTTTTTGCGCCATCGAAAAAAAGTGAGTTATTAATTCATTGAGTGAATAAAACGCCTTTTAATACGCGCTGAACAAGATCAAATTATGCGCTGCACCAGCGAGCCGGCAATGTACCGGGCGCGGCGCGGCAACAAAAAGCGGCGGGACAGCCGGACACATACATAATCGACTACAGGAGACACCCATATGAATGGGGTAATAGATCAGCCCATCCTCACGGATGCGGGTAGAGCCAGCCGGATTCGCTGGACACATGTGGCGCCGACCCTGCTGGTGGTCTGGATCGTCGCGGCATTCGATAAAAGCAATATGGCGATCGTCATCAACGATCACCTTTTCCTGAACGAACTCGATCTCACAGGCAAGGCGCCGTTGCTGGGTTGGCTGTCGACCGTGGTGCTGCTGGGCTACGGCCTGTCGGCGCCGCTATGGGGAATGGTGGTCACCCGCCTGGGCGCGCGCAAGACCGCGGCCCTGTCGCTGGTGATCTGGGCCCTGACCTGCTTCATGTGCGGCGTGGCGACCAATTACGGCGAAATGCTGCTTGCGCGGCTGGTGCTGGGCATCGGCGAAGGCGCGCTGTTTCCGCTGACGGTGGCGATGGTGGCGAACTGGTTCGCATTGAAGGAACGCGGCCGCGCCACCGGCTTCTGGTGGATCGGTACCATGATCGGGCCGATGTTTACCGGGGTGCTGGTCACCACGCTGGTACTTGCGGTCGGCTGGCGCTGGCAGTTCCATGTCATGGGCCTGATGGCGCTGGTCATTCCGCTGCCGATGGTGTGGTTCCTGGTGCGCGACAAGCCGTTGCAGCATCCGGGCGTCAACACCGCCGAAGTTTCCCTGGTCGACGCCGGCTCGCTTGAGAACAATCGCGGCGCGCCCGGCCAGGCCATACGCAGCACCCGCAACATCTGGAAGAGCTATCGCTTCTGGCTGGTGGTGCTGGCACTGAGCTGCAACAACATGTTTTTCTGGGGCTGGTCGAGCTGGCTGCCGACCTACCTGAAGACGGTGCGCGGCTTTTCCTTCAGCATTTCCGGCTATCTCACCTTCGTCATTTTCGGATTCGCGGTGCTGACCATCCTGAGCATGGGCGTAATTTCCGACCGGCTGTTCCGGCGCGCGCACCTGGCCGGCATCGGCTGGGTAGTGGGCGCGGCGTCGCTGATCGCCGCCGCGTATGCGCCGGACCGCACCATCTGCATCGTCCTGATGATCCTGGCCCTGTGCGGCCAGCAGGTCGGCGTGTCGTGCGCCGAAGCGCTGATGCACAGCATCGTCGGCAAGGCAGACATGGGAAAAACGCAGGGCGTGCGCGCTTGCATCGTGCAGATGTTCGGCGCGGTGGCGCCGGCCATGATCGGCTATTTCGTCGCCTTCACCGGCAACTTCACGGCAGGCTTCGTGGTGCTGGCCGCGGCGATGGCCGTTTCGGCGACCTGCATGCTGAAATTGTGGCGCGAAGGTTTCTGATGGACATGCGGCATTCGATTGGAGAAGTGCAGTGACGACAAAACTACCGAATTACGAAATCCTGGCATTGCGTTTCGCGCATGCGGAAGGGCGCTCGGCCAAGCAGAATTTCCTGATGGACGGCCACGATCTGCCGACCGCGATGGCATTCTACATCTGGGCCATCCGCGATCCCGAGAGCGGCCGCGCGATCGTGGTCGATACCGGCTTCAGCGTCGAATCGGCCAGGAAGCGCGGGCGGGATTTCCTGCATCAGCCGGCCGACCTCCTGAAAACCGCCGGCATCGATCCGGCCGAGGTCGGCGACGCGGTCATCACGCATCTGCATTGGGATCATTCCGGCAATACCGGCATCTTGCCGCAAGCAACTTTCCATTTGCAGGACAAGGAAATGGCATACGCCACCGGGCGGCATATGACGCATCCGTTCTTCGGCAAGTCGAACCAGGTCGAGGATGTGGTGGCGATGGTGCATAACGTGTATGGCGGGCGGGTCTGTTTCCATGACGGCGACGGCGTGGTCGCGCCCGGCGTGACGGTGCACCTGATTGGCGGCCATACCGACGGCACGCAGGTGGTGCGGGTGCATACGGCACGCGGCTGGGTGGTGCTGGCCAGCGACGCCGCGCATTACTGGAAGAACATCCATGACCGCAATCCGTTTCCCAAGGTGTCCGACATCGGCAAGACCATCGACGGCTTCCGGCTGGTGCAGCAAATGGCGGACGGCATCGACTTCATCATTCCCGGTCACGATCCCGAGGTGCTGACGCGCTTTCCGCGGCTGGACGGCAATGCCGATATCGTGCGCGTCGACCTGGCACCGGTCGCCTGATGGACAGGTTCTTCCAGGCCTTAAAAGATGTCGCCGCTGCGGCCGAGGCCGATGCGCAGGCGGGCCGCCATTTCGGCCAGGCGTGGGCCGACCTCGGTTTCCAGGATATGCAGCGGCAGCACGCTGGCCAATCCGCTGCAATGCAGGGTATAGACGCCGTTGTCGACTTCGATCGGCACCGCGGCGTAGTTGATCTCGGGCCGGTAAAGGGCCGCATTGATGACGAAACCATGTTCTTTGTAGCGCAGGAATTCGGCGGCGATGATGGCGCGCAGTTCGGACCAGTCGCGGCCGCACAGTTTGGCGATCGGATCGAGGGCCAGCTGTTCCTGCAGTTCCTCGGTCAGGCCGTCCACCGTGGCGGCGGGCAGCGTGGCGAGGTAGGCCCAGCCGGATGCGGAAGTGACGATCGGCAGGCGCGCGCCGACCACGCCGCCGGAGAGCAGGCCCTTGTAGCCGCGCACGCGCTTGATGATCAGCATTTCCAGGTTGTCGGGAATGCACAGCGAGACGCCGGCGCTTAAATCGTCGGCCAGTTTTTTCATTTCCATTTCGGCCAGTTCGCCGAGATTCAGCGACGGCAGCGCCGCGTAGCCGAATCCCAGGAGGCCGAGGCCGATGGTCAGTTTGTCGCGGTTGGCGTGGCGCACCAGGCAGCCGTGTTCGACCAGCGTATTGCACAGGCGCCAGACGGTCGGCTGCGGCAGGCCGGTGAGCTTGGCGATGTCGGCGGTGCCGAGTTCCGGGCGGATGGCGTTGAAGCAGCCCAGCACCGCCAGGCCGCGCGCGAGGGCGACCACGTAGGTACTGCTTTTGTAGTTTTCGTCGCTCGGCTTGCGGATCATCGGAACTCTGGGCGCGTTGGTTGAAAGGCGGTTTTTATCGGCAGCATATTATCGTGCAATATCCGCGACAAGTTCCGCGGCAAGTATTTTTCTTTTTTGACTGAAGCATTGCCGGCCCTTGAAGCCGGTCCATTTTGAAATCGATAGGAAACAACATGACAGACAGACTTAAAGACCGCGTCGCCATCGTCACCGGCGGCGGCCATGGCATCGGCAAGGCGTATGCAACGCGCCTGGCGTCGGAAGGCGCGAAGGTGGTGATCGCGGAGATCGACGAGAAGGCGGCGCTGGCGGTGGCCGAGGAATTGCGGGCGGCCGGACACGAGGCGCTGGGCCTGGGCACGGACGTGTCCGATCCGGCCAGCCTGGAGAAGATGGCGGCGGCGGTGGTGGCCAAGTTCGGGCGCATCGACGTGCTGGTCAACAATGCGGCGATCTTCGCCACGGTGCCGATGTCGCGT
>DASYEK010000126.1:0-1583 GCA_036499085.1 Herbaspirillum sp.
GTACGGGTGAAATCGGATGGCAGCGGGGTCGATATCGCCAACGTCAAGATGTCGATGAATCCGTTCGATGAAATTGCCGTGGAAGAAGCGGTGCGCCTGCGCGAAGCGGGCAAGGCGACCGAAATCATCGCCGTGTCCTGCGGCGTGACGCAGTGCCAGGAAACCTTGCGCACCGCCATGGCGATCGGCGCCGATCGCGCCATTCTGGTGGAAACCGAGACCGAACTGCAACCGCTGGCGGTGGCCAAGCTGCTCAAGGCATTGGCCGATAAAGAACAACCGCAGTTGATCATTCTGGGCAAGCAGGCGATCGACGACGACAGCAACCAGACCGGCCAGATGCTGGCGGCGCTGCTGGGCTGGCCGCAAGCCACCTTCGCCTCGAAGCTGGTGATCGAAGACGGCAAGGCGACGGTGACGCGCGAAGTCGATGGCGGTCTGGAGACGATTGCGCTGACCTTGCCGGCCATCGTGACCACCGATCTGCGGCTCAACGAGCCGCGCTATGTGACGCTGCCCAACATCATGAAAGCCAAGAAAAAGACCATGGACACGGTCACGCCGGATGCGCTGGGCGTGGACGTGACGCCGCGCCTGAAGACGGTCAAAGTGGCGGAGCCGCCGAAACGCAGCGCCGGCGTCAAAGTGCCCGATGTGGCGACGCTGGTGGCGAAACTCAAAAATGAAGCCAAGGTGATCAGCTAGTCGCCAGGTACAAAAAACAAGGCTGCAACGCCGTTCTTAATTTATTCAGGAAACTCCATGACCGCTCTCGTCATTGCCGAACACGATAATGCCGGCCTCAAAGGCAGCACCCTCAATACCGTTACCGCCGCGCTGGCCTGCGGCGGCGACGTCCACATCCTGGTCGCCGGGCACAACGCCAAGGCGGTCGCCGATGCGGCCGCGCAACTGAACGGCGTCGCCAAAGTCCTGCTGGCCGATGCGCCGCATTTTGCCGACGGCCTGGCCGAAAACGTGGCTGCGCAGGCGCTGGCCATTGCATCGGCATACAGCCACATCCTGGCGCCGGCGACGGCCTACGGTAAAAATATCCTGCCGCGCGTGGCCGCCATGCTGGACGTTGCGCAAATCTCCGAAATCTCCAAAGTCGATAGTCCCGATACCTTCGAGCGCCCGATCTATGCCGGCAATGCGATTGCCACGGTGCAGTCCAGCGACGCGGTCAAGGTCATTACCGTGCGCACCACCGGTTTCGATGCAGCGGCAAGTGGCGGCAGCGCTGCCGTGGAAACATTGACACCGGTGGCCGACAGCGGCAGCTCCCGCTTTGTGTCGCGTGAATTCGCGAAGTCCGACCGGCCGGAACTGACCGCAGCCAAGGTGATCGTGTCCGGCGGGCGCGGGCTCGGTTCGGCCGAGAACTTCAAGATTCTGGAACCGCTGGCCGACCGTTTGGGCGCCGCCATGGGCGCGTCGCGCGCGGCAGTCGATGCCGGTTATGTGCCCAACGATTGGCAAGTCGGCCAGACCGGCAAGATCGTGGCGCCGTCTTTGTATATCGCCATCGGGATTTCCGGCGCGATCCAGCATCTGGCCGGCATGAAGGATTCCAAAGTGAT
>DASYEK010000127.1:0-42460 GCA_036499085.1 Herbaspirillum sp.
GCAGTACGGCGAGAATGCGGAAGTGGACTATGCCATCCACGATACCCGCCAGGCGCTCAACGAAGCGCGCATGGCCGGCATCACGCCGTTCGTGCTGACCATCGATCCGCAGGGCAACGACTATCTGCGCACCATGTGCGACGGCATCGATTACGAAGTGCTGGAAGACATCAATGAATTGCCGGCGAGATTGTTGGCGCTGTACAAGACATTGACGGCTTCCGGATAGTCGATGGTTGTCGCGCGCTTCAGAGCTTCGAGCCGCCATCAATGCGCAAAGTCAGTGAACCGTTTTCACTTGCTTTAGTTATCTGCGCAATATCCATTTTTCATGACGCCGACCTGCTCGATACAGGGCCGGCACATGAGCAATACATACCCCGGCACTTGCCCTCCGGAAAATTCTAAATAATGCCATCCGGCACTAAACAGGGCATTACGCCCCCGCTTTATTGCCGAAAAGCTATTAACATACAATTCCATTCGGAATATGATGCAGAACCGACGCCCTGCGATTAGAATATTGCAAATTTACAAATTCGCGAAGCGCTTGCGCATCTAGAAGCCGTCGTGACCAGCCTGCAACAGCATTCGGAAGTGACACATGACAGAAGGCATCAGGATTGAAACGGTGTTGAAGCACGTTGTAGACATTTCCTGTCATCGCGACCAGAGCCTGCTCGACATATCCCTCCTGACTGCCATCCAGAGCCTGACCGGAACCAAATGGGTCCGCATGCTGGAAATCACCACCACGCAAAAAGACATGCTGGTGCATGCCCGGGCCTGGATCGAACAGGATCGCGTCATCATCCTCAACGAATATTCTCCCACCAAGCAAACCCAGCGGCCGCTGGCCCACTTCGCCATTCTGGCCGCCGCCATCGAGCAGAACCTGTCCAGCGTCAAGGACAGTGCTCCCGACGGCATGCAAACCCTGTGGATTCCGATCTGGAACAACAAAAGCGCCGTCGCCTGCCTGGAGTTCGCGCAACAGGGACCGATCACAAAGCAGGTCGTCTTCGTGCTGGAAGGCTTGCTGCAGGTCTATCGCAACTTCCAGAATATCCTGGATTACAGCGAACGCGACACCCTGACCGGCTTGCTCAACCGCAAGACCTTCGACTCCAACCTGTCCAAGGTGCTCAGCTTCCGCGACATCGAAGCGCCGTCCAGGACGCCCTCCGAACGGCGCCACCTGGACCCGCAGAAACAGCACTGGCTGGCCGTCATCGACATCGATCACTTCAAGCGCATCAACGACAAGTTCGGCCATCTGTACGGCGATGAAGTGCTGATCCTGATTGCCAACCTGATGCTGTCGTCGTTTCGCACGGCGGACCGGATTTTCCGCTTCGGCGGCGAGGAATTCGTGGTGCTGCTGCGTTCGACCACGCTGGAAGAGGCGCATATGGTGGCCGAACGTTTCCGGGTCGCGGTCGAGACCCATACCTTCCCGCAAGTCGGCAACGTGACCGTAAGCATCGGCTTCGCCGGCATCCATGCCAGCGATTCGCCGGTCGACATCCTGGGGCATGCCGACCAGGCGCTCTACTACGCCAAGAACAACGGCCGCAATCTGGTCGCGCATTATGAAGCGCTGCTGGAATCCGGCGTGCTGCAAAGAGAAGTCGCGGCCAATTCGGTCGAATTCTTTTAACTTTCCGATTCCCGCCTATTCATCGCGGTTCGAGCGTTTCTTGTCGAACATGCGGTGGTCCGACACGCGCAGCAAGGTCTCCACATCCAATCCGTCTTCCGGATAAATCGCAAACCCGATTGACGCATCGATGCTGTACATCGCACCGTCGCGGCCGGCAATCGGCTTGCGCAGGCACAGCCTGATTTTCTCGGCGATCGCGGCAGCAGTCGTGGCGTTCGCAACGCCGTGCAGGTAGATCATGAATTCGTCGCCGCCGAAACGCGACACCGCATCGTCCTTGCGCATCGCCTCGCGCAGTTGCGCCGCGGCTTCGATCAGCACCTTGTCGCCTTCATCGTGGCCGAACTGGTCGTTGACCGTCTTGAACTTGTCCAGGTCGATAAACATCAGCGCAAAGTGCAACGGCGTATTGGTTTGCGACGCCGTGCGCAGGCGAAATTCGATCTGCGCGATCAACGATTCGCGATTGAGCACCCCGGTCAGGCGGTCGGTATGCAGGTTGCGCTCCATCTCCTGGAACGAGCTCGCCAGTTGGCCGATTTCATCGTTGCGGTGGATGTCCAGCGGCGTGAACGGCTCGCCGTTGCCGATGCGCGTCGCCGCCAGCGTCAACGCACGGAGATCGCGCAATACGCGGCGCAGGATCACGAAGCCGAGCAGGAAGGTGACGGCGACCGCCGCCACGCCGAATAGCAGCGTCTGGTAAGCGCTGCCGGTAAACGAACCGTAGTAATCGTTGCTCGGCACCGCCGCCGCCACGATCCAGTTGATGCCGGCGCTGTCGTGCTGCATATTGGCCGACACCGCCACCTTGCCCTGGATGCCGTCGATCTTGAGGGTCTTGGTGTAGATCGCATCGACGCCGCGTGCGCGGAAAAACGCCAGGATGTCGGCGCTGACGCCGCGCATCAGCGCCGACGAGGCGTCGGCGGCCCGCAGCCGCACCAGTTGTCCCTTGTCCTGGGAAAACAGCGCGTCCTTGGTCGAACTCGCGATCAGGGCGCCGTCCGACTCCATGACGAAGGCGATGCCGCTCTCGCCCACGGTCAGCGTGCGCAGGAACTCGCCCAGCTTGCCCAGGAAGATGCTGCTGGTAGCCACGCCGATCAGTTCGCCGTCGGACCGATAGACCGGCTTGGACAAGGCGATCGCCAGCGTCTTGGTGCGATAGTCGGAAAACACCGGCGACCAGGTTTCGCGCTTCTGGCCGACCGCGTTCAGATACCAGGCGCGGGTGCGCGGCTCGTAGGGCACCGCTGTGCGCAGCAGCGGCTTGTCGCCGGGACCGGAAATGTCGTAGATGTTGTTCATGTTGCGCAACGAATCGCGCACGGACAATTGATAACTGGCCGCGCCCAGTTGCTGGATGCCCAGGAAGCTGCCGTCGGCCCCGCCGAAATAGACAAAACTGTTATCGCCCGGAAACAGGCTGGTGGCGATCCACAGGCGTTCTTCGCGCCCTTCCATGGTCATCGGGAAAGGAATATTCGAACGCTCTTCATTGCGGGCATCGAGGATTTTCCGGGGCGCGATCACATTCAGCGTGGCATGCGCGGCAAACAGCTGCCGTTCGGCGGTCTGGTTGACGCGGTTCATGACGTCGATCAACGCGTTTTGCGACAGCATCGCCGTCGCGTCTTCCCCTGCACGGTAAAGCAGCCAACCGATTGTTGCTATAAGGCAACATAACAGAAAAACGAACGGGAGAATAAATACCCGCTGCAGTGAAGACGGCTTCAAACAACCCCCCAATGCCCATGCTGCGCGGATCGCCGCGCCGCTTGCCCACCTGATTTTTTATAAAAGAGGAGGCCGCCAAGCCTGCCTCGCGCACCCATCGGCGCGGCGCGGCAACTTGCGGCCTCTGCCTCTTCTCACTTTGTTGTTTTTGATCAAATTTGCAGCATATCTCGCGCCGGTAAAATGCACGGGCCGCCTTGCGGTCGATGCATCCGGCAGCCAACCAGGCATCGAATCGAGCACCAACCGCAAGGCATTCTATCAAGTTTTATCGAATGACAGTAAGCCATCGACAACATTGACGTGGACCGTGTCTTTCGGCCCGAATTTCCCGGCCAGGATCAGCTTCGACAGGGGATTCTCGATCTGTTGCTGGATCGCCCGCTTCAGCGGCCGCGCGCCATACACGGGATCGAAGCCGGCCTCGGCGATCTTCTGTAACGCGTCCTCGCTGACCGCCAGGCCCATCTCCATCTTCGACAGCCGGTCGCGCATGAGCTGCAACTGCACCTTGGCGATGGCGCCGATGTTCTTGGCGTCGAGCGCATGGAACACCACGATCTCGTCGACCCGGTTGATGAACTCCGGCCGGAAATGCGCGCGCACCTCGCCCATCACCGCCAGCTTGACGATTTCGGGATCGCTGCTTTCCATGGCCTGGATCTTGTGCGAGCCGAGGTTCGAGGTCATCACGATGATCGTATTCTTGAAGTCCACGGTGCGGCCCTGACCGTCCGTCATGCGGCCGTCGTCCAGCACCTGCAGCAGCACGTTGAATACGTCGGGATGCGCCTTTTCGATCTCGTCGAGCAGGATCACGCTGTACGGCTTGCGCCGCACCGCTTCGGTCAGGTAGCCGCCCTCTTCGTAGCCGACATAGCCGGGTGGCGCGCCGATCAGCCGCGCCACCGAATGCTTCTCCATGAATTCGCTCATGTCGATGCGGATCATGGCTTCTTCGGTATCGAACATGTACGCGGCCAGCGTCTTGCACAGCTCGGTCTTGCCGACGCCGGTCGGGCCGAGGAACATGAACGAGCCGTAAGGCCGGCCGGGATCGCCCAGGCCCGCGCGCGAACGGCGAATCGCATCCGAGACGGCAACGATGGCTTCGTCCTGGCCGATCACGCGTTGATGCAGCACGTCTTCCATATGCAGCAGCTTTTCGCGTTCGCCCTGCATCATGCGCGAGACCGGAATGCCGGTGGCGCGCGCGACGATTTCGGCGATTTCCTCGGCGCCGACCTGGGTGCGCACCAGGCGCGGCTTGGCCCGGCCTGCTTCCGAGGCTTCCCCGGCCTGCACCGCTTCGTCCTGCTTCGACTGCGCTTCCAGCGCTTTTTCCAGTTCGTTGAGCTTGCCGTATTTCAGCTCGGACACGGTCTGCCAATCGCTCTTGCGCGTGGCCTCGTCCATCTGCAGGCGAATGCGTTCGATTTCTTCCTTGATATGCTGGCTGCCCTGCACCGACGCCTTTTCGGACTTCCAGACTTCTTCCAGGTCGGCGTACTCGCGCTCCAGGCGGGCGATTTCCTCCTCGATCAGCCCCAGCCGCTTCTGCGAGGCTTCATCGCGTTCGCGCTTGACCGCTTCGCGCTCGATCTTGAGCTGGATCAGGCGCCGGTCGAGCCGGTCCATGACTTCCGGCTTGGAATCGATTTCGATCTTGATCTTGGCCGCGGCCTCGTCGATCAGGTCGATCGCCTTGTCCGGCAGGAAACGGTCGGTAATGTAGCGATGCGACAATTCCGCCGCGGCGACGATGGCCGGATCGGTGATTTCGACGCCGTGATGGACTTCGTATTTTTCCTGCAGGCCGCGCAGGATCGCGATGGTCGCCTCGACGCTCGGTTCGCCCACCAGGATTTTCTGGAAGCGGCGTTCGAGCGCGGCGTCCTTTTCCACATATTTGCGGTACTCGTCGAGCGTGGTGGCGCCGACGCAATGCAGCTCGCCGCGCGCCAGCGCCGGCTTGAGCATATTGCCGGCGTCCATTGCGCCTTCGGCCTTGCCGGCGCCGACCATGGTGTGCAATTCATCGATGAACACGATGGTCTGCCCTTCGTCCTGGGCGATTTCCTTCAATACCGCCTTCAGGCGTTCCTCGAATTCGCCGCGATACTTGGCCCCGGCCAGCAGCGCCGCCAGATCCAGCGACAGTACGCGTTTCGATTTCAGGCTGTCCGGCACTTCGCCGTTGACGATGCGCTGCGCCAAGCCTTCGACGATGGCGGTCTTGCCGACGCCGGGCTCGCCGATCAGCACGGGATTGTTCTTGCTGCGGCGCTGCAGGACCTGGATCGCGCGCCGGATTTCATCGTCGCGGCCGATCACCGGATCGAGCTTGCCCAAGCGGGCGCGCTCGGTCAGGTCCAGCGTATATTTCTTGAGCGCCTCGCGCTGGCCTTCGTCCTGTTGCGAAGACACATTGGCGCCGCCGCGCACGGCGGTGATCGCCGCTTCCAGCGACTTGCGGCTCAGGCCGTGTTCGCGCGCCAGCTTGCCGGCTTGCGACTTGTCGTCGAGCAGGCCCAGCAACACCATCTCGCTGGCGACGAACTGGTCGCCGCGCTTCTGCGCTTCCTTGTCGGCCAGGTTCAGCAACGCGCCCAGTTCGCGCCCGGCCTGCACTTCGCCGCCGTGGCCGGACACCTTGGGCAGATTGCCCAGCGCGGCATGCAACGCGGCCGCCAGCCCCGGCACATTGACGCCGGCGCGTTGCAGCAGCGAGCGGGTGCTGCCGTCATCCTGGTTCAGCATGGCCACCAGCAGGTGCAGCGGTTCTATATATTGGTTGTCATTGCCGACCGCCTGGCTTTGGGCGTCCGCCAGCGCTTCCTGCAATTTGGTCGTCAGTTTGTCGATACGCATCAGATCCTCCGGGTTTCGTTATGGATAGATACTGGGGGCGGTTGGCGCGATTTCAATCGATATGCATCAAACCGCATCAACACGCCCGGCCTGCGAGCGCAAAAAACAACGCGCATGCGTAACGCCGCTGTCCTGCCGTCCCTGCCGCCGCCTCCGCAGTATTAGACGAACAGCGCGCGGTAAGTTGCAAAGCCGGCGAAGCACAATGCCAGCGCGCCCAGCACATGCAGCACGGCATGCCCGGCGGCCCACAGGTAGTCGCCGCGTTGCAGGAGAATCATCGATTCGGCGGAAAAAGTCGAAAACGTGGTCAGCCCGCCCATGAAACCGGTGATCGCCAGCAGTCGCCACTCGACCGGCAGGGATTGATTGGTGGAAAAAAATGCGACCAGGAAGCCGATCGCATAGCCGCCGCCGAGGTTGGCGATCACGGTTCCCATGGGCAGCTTGTCGTGCCAGTTATTGATCCAGACGCTCAGGCCCCAGCGCAGCCATGCGCCCAGCGCCGCACCGATACCGACCGCCCCGAATCCTAACCAATTCATGCCTGCTCCCCTGTCCGTTGTGCCTGTTTTACTTCTTGTCCCATTTATCCAGCGCGGCGGTATCGGTCGAGCGCGCATCGACCCAGCGCGCGCCGTCCGGGGTCTGCTCCTTTTTCCAGAAAGGCGCTTCGGTCTTCAGATAATCCATGATGAATTCGCAGGCGGCGAACGCTTCGCCGCGATGCGCCGCGGTCACCGCCACCAGCACGATCTGGTCCAGCGGCTGTAACGGGCCGATGCGATGAATCACCAGCGCATCCAGAAACGCCCAGCGCGCCTGCGCCTGTTCCATGATCTGCTGCAAGGCCTTTTCGGTCATGCCCGGATAATGCTCCAGTTCCATCTGATTGACCGCCGCACCGTCGTTCAGGTCGCGCACCGTGCCGACGAAGCTGGCCACCGCCCCCACCTGCCCCTGCCCTGCGCGCAAGGCGGCGATTTCCGTGCTCAGGTCGAAGTCCTCGGTCTGGATGCGAATGATCATGCTGGTTCCTTGCGCCACACGCTGGCCAGCCAGGGCTGCTGTTCGCGCGGCAAACCGGCGGGCCGGTAATAGTGTTCGATTTCGGTAAAGCCGGCATCGGTCATCAATGCCTGCCATGCCGCCAGGTCGTGATAAGCCCCGTAGCGGCCGCGGTTCCAGCCTTCCTGATTGTCGCCGCGCGGGTTGGAGCAGAACAGCGCGCCGCCCGGCTTGAGGCAGGTATGCAAATCGCCGAGTACGCGCGGCAACGCCAGGCCCGGCACATGGAATAGCGAGGCATTGGCATAGATGCCGTCGAAAAAGGCGGGCGGCAAATCGAGTTGCAGGAAATCCTGTTGCCAGACCTCGCAGCCGCTGTCCCGGCGCGCCATCTCCACGAATTCCGGCGTGCCGTCGAGCCCGATGGCGCGATGGCCGAGACGGCAAAACGTCAGCAGATCGCGGCCCGGGCCGCAGCCGAAATCGAGGATCGTCAGTGCGGCGCTCCGGCCGGCGCCGGCGCCGGCGTTTGCCTCGGCATCGACGCCGAGGGCGCGCAGCAGCGCCGCGATATTCTGGCTGACATCGTGATCGCGGGTGCCTTCGCGAAAATCCGCCGCCCGCGCACTGTAGTGCGCCAGCGTGCCGGCGCTGATACCCGCCAGGTCGGCCTTGCCGGGAGAATCGTCTCGGTCGGCTTGCATGATCAGCCGCCCGTCACTGGCGGGAAAAAAGCGACCTCGCAGCCTTCGGCCAGGGCAATGGCGGTGTCGGCGCTGTCCGTCATCACATGATTGAAGGCGATGCGCACGGCCCGGCCTTCGGCCAGCGCCGCGGCCCAGGCCTCGCCGCGCAATCGCAGCCAGGCGCGCAGCGCGCCGATGCTGCGCACATCCTCGGGCAGCTCCACGGTCTCCTGGGAAGTGCCGAGCGCTTCGCGGATCGCGGCAAAATAACGTAGTTCGATGCGCATCACAGTAACGCCGAAAAAGGAAGGAAACGCACGCTGTCGCCGCGCGCGATGGCCTGGCCCGGCGGATTGTCGATCAGTCCGTCGCCCCAGACCGCGGAGGTGAGCACGCCCGAGCCCTGGTTCGGGAACAGATCCAGTCCGCCTTGCGGATTGATCCGGGCGCGCAGGAATTCATTGCGGCGATCCGGCTTCGGCCAATCGAAATCGGCGCGCATCGCGCAGGCCGCCGGCGCAACTTCGGTCGCGCCTTGCAGGCGCAGGATGAAGGGCCGCACCAGCACCAGGAAAGTGACGAAGGTCGAGACCGGATTGCCCGGCAGGCCGATGAAAAACGCTTCGCCCGAATTGCCCATTGCGCGGCGCAACGCCCCGAACGCCAGCGGCTTGCCCGGCTTGAGCGCGATCTGCCACATCGTCAGCCGGCCTTCGGCTTCCACTGCCGGCTTGACGTGATCTTCTTCGCCGACCGATACGCCGCCCGAGGTAATCACCAGGTCGTTGGCCGCGGCCGCGTTGCGCAAGGTCTCGCGCGTGGCGGCCAGGTTGTCGGGCACGATGCCGTAATCGGTGGTTTCGCAGCCGAGGTCCTGCAGCAGGCCGCGCAGCACGAAACGGTTGGAGTTGTAGATGCCGCCGGCCTTCAACGGTTCCCCCGGCATGGTCAGTTCGTCGCCGGTGAAAAAGACGCCGACCCGCAAACGCCTGAGCACCGGCAGCGCCGCCAGGCCGATCGAGGCGGCCAGGCCCAGCTGCTGCGCCCGCAGGCGCGTGCCGGCCGGCAGGATCACGGCGCCGTCGCGGATATCCTCGCCGCGGCGCCGGATCCAGGCGCCTTCCCGCGGCGCTTCGAACAGGGTGACATGCTCGCCGCCATCGCTGTCGGCCTTGCAGGACTCCTGCATCACGATGGCGTCGGCGCCGGGCGGCACCAGCGCGCCGGTAAAGATGCGCGCCGCACTGCCCGGTTGCAAGGGCATGCCGGGCTGGCCGGCCGGAATCCGCTGGGTGACCGGCAGCCGGACGCCGCGGTCGGCGCCCGCGCCCGCGCAATCGGCGGCGCGTACCGCATAGCCGTCCATCGCGGAATTATCGCTGCCGGGCACGTCCATGCGCGAATGCCGGTCCGCCGCCAGCACGCGGCCGTTGGCATCCAGCGTCGCCACCGTTTCGGTCTCGGCCAGCGGCGTCGCGGCGTCGAGCAGCAGGCGCAATGCCTCGGCGGTGGGCAGCAGCGGCGGTCTTGCATTCATTTGTCTTCCTCGCAATCTGTATCGCTTTATTTTTACAAACCCGTATGCGCGGCGATATACGCCTTGACCCGCGCCGCGTCGGCCGGCATCACTTCGAAGCGCTGCGGCAATTCCTCCAGCGCTTCGAAACCGGGCGGCCGTTCGGCGTCGGTGCCGAGCGCTTCCAGGATGGTTTCGTTGAATTTGGCGGCCAGCGCGGTTTCCAGCACGATCATCGGCACCCCCGGCGCCAGGTTTTCGCGCGCGACCTTGATGCCGTCCGCGGTATGGGTGTCGATGGTGATGCCGTATTCGTCCTGCACCTCGCGGATGGTGTCGAGCCGGTCCTGGTGCGTCGATTTGCCGGAAGCGAAACCGTACCGGACCACGCGCGCGAATTCGTCGCCGTCGCTGCCGGGGCCGCCCGACAGGTCGAAGCCGCCGTCGGTTTCCACCTTGTCGAACAATGCGCGCACGCGGCCGCTGTCGCGCTCCAGCAGATCGAACACGAAACGCTCGAAATTGGAGGCCTTGCTGATGTCCATGCTCGGGCTGCTGGTGTGATAGGTTTCGGCCGACTTGCGCACGCGGTATACGCCGGTGCGGAAAAATTCGTCGAGCACGTCGTTTTCATTGGTGGCCGCCACCAGCTTGTCGATCGGCAGGCCCATCATGCGCGCGATATGGCCGGCGCAGATATTGCCGAAATTGCCCGAGGGAACGGTGAACGACACCTTCTGGCCGGCCGCCGCGCTGGTGGTGGCGCTCAGGTAGCCGTGGAAGTAGTACACCACCTGCGCCACCACGCGCGCCCAGTTGATCGAATTGACCGTGCCGATCTTTTGCGCGGCCTTGTAGGCCAGGTCGTTCGAAACCGCCTTGACGATGTCCTGGCAATCGTCGAACACGCCTTCGACGGCGATATTGAAAATGTTCGGATCCTGCAGGCTGAACATCTGGGCGGTCTGGAACGCGCTCATCTTGCGATGCGGCGACAGCATGAACACGCGGATGCCCTGCTTGCCGCGCATGGCATATTCGGCCGCGCTGCCGGTGTCGCCCGAGGTCGCGCCGAGGATGTTGAGCGCCGCGCCGTCCTTGGCCAGCGTGTATTCGAACAGATTGCCCAGCAATTGCATGGCCATGTCCTTGAACGCCAGCGTCGGGCCGTTCGACAGGCTTTGCAGCACCAGCGTGCCGGCGCCGTCCTGTTGCAGCGTGCGCAGCGGCGTGATGGCGGCGGCGTCTTCGCCCGCGCGGGTATTGCAATATACCTCCGGGGTATAGGTCTTGCGGGTCAGCGCATGCAGGTCCGCGGCGGGAATGTCGGTGGCGAATTTCTTCAGGATTTCGAAGGCCAGGTCGGCGTAGGACAAGGCGCGCCACTGGTCCAGCTCGGCCGGCGAGACCTGCGGATACACCGCCGGCAGATACAGCCCGCCATCCGGCGCCAGGCCGCCCAGCAGGATTTCGCAAAACGAGGGAGTGGCGGCGTGGCCGCGGGTTGAAACATATTGCATAGGGAATGGAAGGTAAATTGCAAAGTGGACATTATAACGTCGCGCCCATCGCGCCGTCCTCGTCCGCTTGCGTTCAATTGCGTTGAACGGCATTCGATCGCGTTCGCCCGCATTCATTTGCCGCCGTTACAGCAATCAAATCCAAAATACGTTAGGCTGCTGCCCGTATTGTCATATTGCCGTATCGATCCCCCGCTATCCTGCAGCTTCCTATCAAAATCCAAGCCCCGATGCCAGTCACTTCCGTATTCCCCGCCGTTCATCGGATTTTCATGCCCAGTCGCCATTGGCGGCCCGCCGGGATGCTGCGCCGTTGCGCGGCCCTGCTCGGCCTGGCCCTGCTCGGCGCCTGCAATACCATTCCGGCGAATTACCACGCATTGACGCCGGCCCAGCGCGCGGCGGCGGCGCCGATCCGCTTCGTGCTGAGCTTCGACGACGGCCCCAGCGCGGCCACCTGGTTCGGCAATCCGACCGAGGATATCCTGGATGCGCTGGAGCGCAATCCGGTGCAGCCCGGCATCAAGGCGGTATTTTTCATCCAGACCCGCGCCTTCAACGGCGGCGGCACCCCGTTGGGCCATCGGTTGCAGCAGCGCGAATATGCCGCCGGCCACGAGTTGGGGCTGCATACCGCCACTCCGGGCCATTCCGACAATGTATCGATGAGCCCGGTCCGGCTGGAACAGGCGCTCGACGCCGGCGTGGCCGACCTGGCGGCGGTGACCGGCGCGCCGCCGCTGTTCTTGCGGCCCCCCTTCTGGGACTATAACGAACGCACCTTCCTGGACTACCAGGCGCACGGCCTGCATGTGATCCTGACCGACCTCAGCGCCAACGACGGCAAGATCTACGGCGTCAACTTCAGCCCGACGCGGCGTTCGCATCTGCGACGCGAACTGGCCGATGTGCGCGAAAGGATCGCGCGACGCGGCTTGCCGGTCGTCGACGGGGCAATTCCGGTCATCGTGACCTTCCACGACGTCAACCGCTATACCGCGCGCCACATGCGGGAATATCTGCAAATCCTGCTCGACAGCGCGGCCGACCTCGAATTGCCGGTCGCGGCGCATCCGTTCTACGACGACCGGGCGGCGCTGCGGCGCGCCCTGCTGGCACGGGCGGTGCAGGACGGCCGCACACCGGTCAAGTTGCCGGGCATCTGGAATTGGCTGACGCCGCACCGCGAATAACGTCCCGATTATTTCCGCCAGGAAAATAGAAAGGCAAAAGCGGGCAAAAATAGCGGGATATCATCTATTCCGGAGATTTATATGCGAAGATGCGGGCGCCCATAATATGACGATGGCGTGCGGCGAGAAATGCCGCCACCCCGTCCAGAAAACGCAAAATTACCCGGATGTCACTCAAACGCCTGTTCTGGCTTGTTTCTGCTGCGCTGATGTCGCTGTTCCTGCTGCTTACGGCAGGCCAGGTCGCCACGCAATGGAACATCTATCGGCATGGCGCGGAAAGCGTGCGCATCGTGCGCCAATTGCAATTGGCGCTGAGCGTGATGGAAGCCATTTCGGTGGAACGCGGCCCGACCAACGGCCTGCTCGGCGCCGACCGGGCCGAAACGCCGGCCGCGCTGGACAAGCTGGGCCAGGCGCGCCTGCGCAGCGACCGCGCCATCACCGCCCTGCTCGACGATCTGCGCGCGAACCCGCATCCCGCCGCCAACCATGCCGCCATCGCCGCCGGCATGGCGGCGTTGCGCACCGAACTGACGGCGACCCGCATCCATATCGACCGGCTGGCGCAGCAGCCGCTGGCCGCGCGCGGCTCGGCCAGCATCACCGACGCCGTCGATCGCATGATCGCGCTGATCGGCCGCACGCTGGTGGCCACCACCGATTTGTCCGCCATTGCCATCCAGGCCGATCCGCTGCTGCGCGACGGCATCGCCAGCGTCCGCCTGGCCGCCAGCCTGCGCGAATACGCGGGCCAGATCGGCTCGCAATTCACGGCGGCGATCGCCACCCGGCGGCCGCTGCGCTCGACTGAAGTGATCGCCATCTCCAAACTGGCCGGCCGCGCCGAACAGATGCGCTTCATCCTCGACCTGCAATTGCGCAGCTACAAAAGCGCGCCGGAACTGCGCAACGCGCTGGACGACGTCGATTCGATTTATTTCGGCCAAGGCGCGCCGCTGCTCAATCGCCTGCTCGAGATCGGCCTGCATGGCAGCGACTACGGCATGAGCACCGGCGAACTCGCCGCGCGCTATGTGCCGAAGATGACCAGCATCGTGGTCTTGCGCGACGAGATCATGGACGAGACGCTGGACGGCGCCCGCCAGCGCACCCGCGACGCGGGCCTGGCGCTGCTGGCCGCGGTGCTGCTGGCGCTGGCGGCGCTGCTGGCGTTCTATCTGCTGTTGCGCGTGATCCATGCCCGGGTGATCGCGCCGGTGCTGGAGTCGACCCGCCTGTTCGTCGCCCTGGCCAACGGCGAACTCGAAACGCCGATCCCGGCGCCGCGCGGCGTGCTGGAAATCAGCAATCTGTTTCGCGCGATGGCCGTCTTCAAGGACAGCAGCACCGCCCGCGTCGCGCTGGAGCAGGAACGCGAAGCCCTGATCAAGCAATTGCAGGCCACCTCCGACACCGACTTCCTGACCGGCCTGATGAACCGGCGCGCCTTTTTCAGCCAGGGCGAATCGATGTTCGCGCTGGCCCAGCGCCATCGCAGCGAGCTGGCCCTGATCCTGATGGATATCGATCATTTCAAGCAGGTCAACGACGACCACGGCCACCAGACCGGCGACCTGGCCCTGCAGCAAGTGGCCAGCCTGTGCCGGCAGATGCATCGCAAGGGCGACATCGTGGTGCGTTACGGCGGCGAGGAATTCCTGATGCTGCTGCCGCATACCGACCGGGCGCAGGCCCTGGGTGTGGCCGAAAAATTGCGCCTCGCCATTGCATCGCGGACGATGGCGCTGGCCTCGGGCGAGGCCTTGCAGCTGAGCGCCAGTTTCGGCGTCGCCGCCTACGACAAGGACAGCAGCCTGGAGGCATTGATCTGGCGCGCCGACCAGGCGCTCTACACCGCAAAAAACAGCGGCCGCAATCAAGTGCGGCCGGCGGTCTAGGGCAAAAAAAAATCGCCCCATGCGCGTCGGGGCGATCAATCGGGACAAATCAAGTCGACGCGGGTTCTACAGATCCTTCTCGTGATCCAGCGTCGGCGTCTCCGGCTTCATGTCGCTGCGGCGGCGCGCGAACGTTTCAACGCCATTTTCCTCCCAGTCGCCGGCGATGGCGCGCTGGGCGAATTTTTCCCATGTATCGGTCCACTCTCCCAGCGTATAGCCGTGCCACGGCTGCTTCACGGTCAGCGGCGGCAGCTTGAGGCCGTCCCACATTTCCTTGGCGCGCTCCATGTATTGCTTGCCCGGCAAGGCCAGCGGCGCCATCGCATATTTCTGGGTTGCGTCGATCAGCATGCTCGATTCCGATTTGGCCGGACCGTATTGCGAGCCTTGCACGCCCGCGCGGAACGGGACCAGTTGCACGTCTTCCAGCGGCGTGGTGCGATACGCCATCGACCAGAACACCGCGTCCGTGCTTTCCGGATCGATGTCTTCGCTGACCGCGACCACGATCTTGCCGCACTCCGGCCGCAAGGTCGAAGCGCCATACAAGCCGCGCCATACTTCCGAGCGCGAGGTGCCGCGCTTGTATTGCACGAATATGACCGGCCGCAGGTTCGACAGCGGCTCCTGCATCACGACCCGCGTGACGCCCTTGATCTGCATCGTGTCGCGCAGATGCGCCAAGAAAATCGGCTCGTACGCCACTTTTTTCACGACGCTCGATTCGCTCGGCGTGACCTGGCTGATGATGGCCGAAAACACCGCGTTCTTGCGCCGCGTGATGGCGGTGACCTGCATCGGCATGTTATAGGCTTCGAGCGCGACATAGCCGTTGCTTTCGCCGAACGGCGCTTCCGGTTCCAGCACGGCCGGATCGATAAAGCCTTCAATCACGATTTCCGCGTCGGCCGGCACTTCCAGGTCGACCGTGGCGCAACGCGCCATGCGGATCGGCTCGCCGGCCAGCGCGCCGGCCACCGACATTTCGTCCAGATCGACAGCCAGTTTCTGCGGGCCGGTAAAGAAGGTCACGGGCGACATCCCGAGCACGATCGCGATCGGCATCATCTCCTTGCGTTCGCGGTATTTCTGCCAGTGCACCCACCCGCCGGCGCCGCCGGTACGCGCCACCATGCGCACCGCGAGGCGATCTGTCGCCTTCAGGGCGGCGCGATAGGTCCCCATGTTCTGGATGCGATTTTCCGGATCGCGCGTCACGCAGAGCGTGGCGGTCAGGTACGGCGCGGAATCGAACCCCGGCGTCGATATCGGCACCGGCAACGCGGCCAGTCCGCCGCCCGGCTCGCGCAGCGCATCGCCGGTCACCACGATTTCCTGGCATGGCGGATTTTCCACGACGACCGGTTGAATCGGGTTCTTGATCGCATCGACCCAGGCCTGGCCGATATCCTCGACCTTTTGGCCCATGCCTTTCGCATAGATCGCGGCGGACGAAGCGAAGGCGCCGATGGCCACCGGCATGTCGTAGCGCTTGCCTTTCGAGTCGACGACATTGGTGAACAGAAACGCGCGGCGCTGCTCTTCGGCCATGCCGCCGACGAATTGCCAGCGCACCAGCGGCTGCAGCTCGGTATCTTTATTGACCGGGATATCGACGCGCACCAGCAGCCCCTCTTTTTCGAGATCGGCGAGGTGCTGCTGGAAGTCGCGGGCGGGCTTGATTTTCTGTTGATTGGACATAGTG
This sequence comes from Herbaspirillum sp., assembly GCA_036499085.1. Taxonomy (GTDB): domain Bacteria; phylum Pseudomonadota; class Gammaproteobacteria; order Burkholderiales; family Burkholderiaceae_D; genus Herbaspirillum. The sequence goes on from DASYEK010000127.1 coordinate 15,807, forward strand.
GTCTTTATTCAGAATGGAATGGAAAATGGTCGGTCGAATGAAACATGGTCAGTCTTCGAACTTCAGGTGACGCTCGTCGATGATCTGCTTGAACATGGTCTGGTCGGTGTGCAACTGTTCGGCCAGTTCGTCGGGCGTGCCGGCGCCGGGCACATTGCCCATGGACAGGATGACGGCGCGCACTTTGGGGTCCTTCAACGTTTCGACCAGCGCGCGGCTGACTTTCTGCACCACGGCGTCCGGCGTGCCGAGCGGCACCATCAGGCCGTTCCAGCCGTTGAAGGAAAACCCCGGAACCACCGATTTTCCGATCGGCGGCAGCGACGGGATCGGCGCCCAGGATTCCTTGTTGGTGGTGGCCAGGCCGACCACCATGTTGCTGTCGATGAACGGCTTGGCGCCCGCCATGAACATCATCTGCACGCGCCCGGCCTTGATCTCCATGGCCGCCGGCGCTTCGCCGCGGAACGGAATGTGCTGCATCTTGATGCCGGTGGCCGCCGCGAACATTTCGCCCACCAGATGATTGCCGGAGCCGAGTCCGATGCTGCCGAAGGTCAGCTTGCCCGGATTGGCCTTGCCGTATTTCACCAGGTCCTCCGCGGTGGCGATGCCGAGCGACGGCGAGACCGCCAGCGTGAAGGCGGCGGTGCAGACCTTGCCGACCGGCTTGAGGCCCTTGAAGATATCGAAAGAAGATTTCGGGCGCGTGACTTCATTGGCGGTCGCCTGCGAACTGGTCATGGCCAGGTTGTAGCCGTCGGCGGGCGACGAGGCGACGCGCTGCATGCCGATATTGCCGGTGGCGCCCGTCACGTTTTCGACAATGATGGTTTGCCCCAGCCGCGCCTGCAGGCCCGGCGCGACGGCCCGCATGCACATGTCGGACGGCCCGCCCGCCGCGCTGGAAACGATGACGTGCACCGGCGCATTGGGATAGGCATCCTCGGCCCCGGCGGCAAATGCCGACAGTGTCAGGACAGCGCCGAGCGACAAGGTTTTTACTGTGCGAATATTCATTTTATAGCCTCCATTTGTTGTTCTGCTTCTACAAATTTTCGGATCCATATCGATCCGCATTCAGCACCGCCGACAGCCGGCTTCAGAGCGCGGCCAGCCCGCGTTTGCGCTTTGCCTCGCGCGCGAGGCCCCGCATCGCAAAGAACAGTTGGCCGGCAATCAGCAGCACGGACACGCCGATGAAAGACGCGCTGATCGGGCGTTCCAGGAACACCGACAGGTCGCCCTGCGACAGCAGCAGCGTGCGCCGGAAATTCTCTTCGACCATCGGCCCCAGCACATACCCGAGCAGGATCGGCGACACCGGAAAATCCAGTGCGACGAAGAGCGCGCCGATCAGTCCGAATACCAGCACTTCGCCGATCTCGAACAGACTGCTGTTGGTGCTGTAGACGCCCACGGCGATAAAGAACAATGCGGCGGGATACAGATAGCGGTACGGCACCTGCAGCAATTTGACCCAGACGCCGATCAACGGCACATTCAGCACGATCAGCAACACATTGCCGATCCAGAAGCTGGCGATCAGGCCCCAGAACAGATCGGCATGCTCGGTGATCAGTTGCGGGCCGGGCTGGATGCCCTGGATCAGCAGCGCGCCCAGGATCAGCGCCATGACGGCGTCGCCCGGAATGCCCAGGCTCATGGTCGGAATGAAATCGACCTGGGTCTTGGAATGCGAGGCAGCTTCCGGCGCCGCCACGCCTTCGATCATCCCGCCGCCGAACTTTTCGGGCGTCTTCGATATCCTGCGTTCGAAGGCGTAGGCAATGAAGGTGGTAATGGTCGGGCCGGTGCCGGGCATGGCGCCGAACAGCGTGCCGATCAGCGTGCCGCGCAGCATCGGAAAGAACGATTGCCTGAGGTCGGCCTTGCTGGGACGCATATCCCGCAGCCGCACCGTCAGGCCGCTGCCGACCGCATCGATGCGGTTGACGCTGCGCAGGAACTCGGTCACGCCAAACAGGCCCAGCGCCAGCGCCACCAGCTCGACCTTGTCGGACAATTCGGCCAAGCCCATCGTAAACCGCATGGCGCCGGTGTTGACGTCGGTGCCGACGATGCCGACCGTGAGGCCGAACAGCGTCATCGCCACGCCTTTCAGCGGCGACCCCTTGGACATCGTGCCGCCGCACAGCAGGCCGAGCAGCATGATCGAAAAGATCTCCGCCGGGCCGAATTTGAAGGCGATATCGACCAGCAGCGGCGACGCGAAAATCATCACGACGATCCCGACCGACGCCGCGAAGAAAGACGAAATCATGGTGATGCCCAGCGCCGTGCCGCCCCGGCCCTGGCGGGTCAGCGGATAGCCGTCCAGGCAGGTCACCGCATGCGGCGGATGACACGGCAGGTTCAGCAGGATCGCGCCGATCGCGCCGCCGTACTGGGAACCGTAAAAAATGCCGGCCAGCATCAGGATCGCCGGAATCGGATGCAGCGAATAAGTCAGCGGCAGCAGCATCGAGATAGCCGACAAAGCGCCCATGCCCGGCAATACACCGATCAGATTGCCGATCAGCACGCCGACGAACGACCACATCAGGTTATGCGGCTGCAGCGCCACGCCGAAGCCGGCCCACAGGTCCATCAAGGAATGCAGCATCGCTCAACCCCACCGGAACAGAGGAAACGGCAGGCGCAGCGCCCACCAGAATATGCCGATGCCGACCAGCACCATCGACAGCGACAGGATCGAAGCCTGCCTGACGGTATTCTGGCGATCGCCCATGGCCGAAATGAATACCACCGCAAAGGTCGCCGGCACCAGGCCGCCGTAGCGGCCCAGAATCACGAACGCCGCGATGCCGGCGGTAATACAGATCCAGCCTCGCCATTCAGGCGCCAGCGGCTTCTTGCGCGCCTCGGAAGACGGCGCCGCATTTTTTGCGCACAGGACGATGGCCAGCCCGGTGAGCGCCATCAGCACGCCCAGGGTCACCGGGAAAAATCCCGAGCCCATCCTGGTCAGCGATCCCATTTTGTATTTGACGCCTTGCAAGGCCACGCCCAGGCCGATGAGAATGATCAGGCTGCCGCCGTAATAATCCTTTTTGTATCGACTGAAAAAATTTTTCATTATTGTCTCCTCCCGCTACGTTCATTCGGTCAAATGCCGACGCATGCAAATGCCATGCGCTCCGCTTGGCTCCCTATACTGGGATTGGCAAAACTTCTCGCCGCCGGGCGAGTGCAACCATGCATTCGGATTCGCCTATCGCGCTCAATGCTCGATATGCAGCGCCACCAGAAACCGCGACACCATGTTGTACGCCGCCACGGTGGCCACCAGTTCAACCACGCCCGTCTCTCCCATGCGCCGATGAACCGGCTCGAAAATGGCGTCCGGCACATGGATATCGCGCGTCATGGCATCGGCCAATAACAAGGCGTCGCGCTGGCCGGCGTCGAGGCCGTCGATGGCGTCGGGCGGGCGCTTCTGCCTGAGTTGATCGATTACCGCATCGCTGACGCCGGCCTTGCGCGCATGCGATACATGCGCCTCGAATTCGTACGGCGCGCGATTCAGTATCGCGATGCGCAGGATGACCATTTCCCGCAGGCTGGCCGGAATCGAAGTCTTTTGGCGGATCCCGGTGAGCAATGCTTCCCAGCCATCGACCACCGGCGCGCTGTTGAGCAACATCCGGTACAACGGCGTAATCTGGCCGCGCGTCGCCAGAATGCGCGCTTCCAGCGGCGCCAGTTCAGGACGCGTTCCCGGCGTCACCGGCTTGACTCGCGGTCGGTTCATGTCGTCTCCCTATCGAATCCATACAGCCGCGCCGGGTTATCCACCAGGATGCGGCGGCGCGTCCGCTGGTCCGGACAGGCGGCGAAAAAGGCGTCGACCAGCTCGCCGTCGTCCGGCATGTCGCCCTCCACATTCGGATGCGGCCAGTCGGTGCCCCACAACACGCGCTCGGGCATGGCCTCGATCAGCCTGGCGACGCAAGGCAAGCCCTCCAGGAATGGACGGCGCCCCGCGGAGATGCGGTCGATGCCGGATACCTTGACCCAGCCGTTGGGCAGCTTCGCGACATCCAGCAAGACCTGGAAATCCGGATCGTCCGTGCCCTTCACCGCCTCGATGCGCGCCATGTGATCGATCACAAACGGTATCGGCAATGCCGCCAGCCGCGGCATCCATTGCTTCAGTGCGGCGGCGTCCATATACAGGCAGACATGCCAGCCGAACGGCGCAATCCGTTCCACCACGGCATCGAATGCCGCCGGCGACGGCGCCATGCCCAGGCGCGCCACGAAACTGAAGCGCGCCGCGCGCACCCCGGCTTCGTGCAGGACGCGCACGTATTCTTCGGTAACGTCCGGCGGCAGCAGCGCGACGCCGCGATAGGCGCCCTGGCCGCGCCGGAGCGCATCGAGCAGCGCCGCATGGTCGCTGCCGTGGCAATTGGCCTGCACGATGACCGCGCGCGAAATGCCGAGATGGCGTTGCAGCGCTATCATTTTTTCGTAGGGCGCATCGGTCGGCGTGTAGGAGCGCGTGGCGGCGTACGGAAAGCGGTCGCTCGGCCCGAAGATATGGCAATGCGCGTCGCAGGCGCCGGCCGGCAAGGCCTGGCTCGGACTGGATGGATTCTCTAGCGGCGATAAGTAAACTGACACAGTGGCTTCCTGATCCGAAAACCGCATGATCTGTGATTCCCGATATTGAAACAATGCTATGATCAATATTTCTGATATAGCAAAATCCTATATCGCAAATTTTCCGGATATGCCCCATGGACCTGAAGCAGATCGAATATTTCCTGCGCGTGGCCGAAGAACGCAGCTTCTCGCGCGCCGCCGAACAGCTCGGCATTACGCAGCCGTCGCTGAGCCGCCAGATCGGCCTGCTGGAGCAGGAGCTGGGGCAGCATCTGCTGATGCGCAACGGGCGCGGCGTGGAGCCGACCGATGCCGGCCGGCAATTGATGGAGCATGCGCGCGCGCTGCTGGCGCTGGCCGCGCGCACCAAGGAAGACCTGCAGGCGTTTCGCCGCGTGCCGTCCGGCAAGGTGGTCATCGGCCTGCCGCCGCGCATTGCGCGCGTCATGACGCTGCCGCTGGTGCAACGCTTCGGCGAGGCGTTTCCCGCGGCTTCGATCGCGGTGGCCGAAGGCTTGAGCACGCAAATGCGGGAGTGGCTGCTGTCCGGGCGGGTGGAATTGGCGCTGCTTTACGATCCGCCTGCGTCGCCCCAGTTGACATATGAATCGCTGTTCCGCGAAGAGATGATGCTGGTGACGGCGGCATTGGGGCGTGGGCGGGTGCGCCTGCCCGCGCGGATCAAGGTCGCCGATCTCGGCAAATACCCGCTGATCGTTCCGAGCCAGCCGAACGCGATTCGCAGCCTGGTCGACGGCATCTGCGGCCCGCGCGGGGTGCGGTTGAACATCGTGGCCGAAATCGATGCCGTCCATACCATCGTGGAACTGGCCTCGCAGGGACATGCCTGCGCCATTTTGCCCAGGACCGCGGTGAGCGGGGCCGATCCCGCACTGCAGATCGCCCAAATCATTTCACCGCGCATTCGAAACGACCTGACGCTGGCCATGCCCCGCAACCGTCCGATAACCCGGCTGGCGGCAGGCGCCGTGGAACTGATACGGGCGCTGGATATCGGCGCGCTGTTTCAACCGGGCAAGGTTTGACGCTTGGGCGGCGCTCAGGGCCGTAGCGACAGATCGCAAAACCGCTGCGAAGCGCCCATCGCGCCGGAGAGTCGCCTGGCCTGGGAGGTAATCAATTTGGCGTAGGTGCTCTCGGAGGAGCCGCGAAACCGCATTTCGGGAACGATCAAGGCGATGGCGCCGACGACCTTCTGGTCGGCGCCGAATACCGGGCTGGCGATGCTGACCGCCCATTCGAGGATTTCGCCGCGGGTGATGCAATAGCCGCGGCCGCGTATTTCAACCATTTCCTGCATGATTTGCGCCAGCGGCGGCGGCCGTTTTCCCTTGAGCGACAACGGCGCATTGGCAACCGCAAGCCCGATCTCGGCGTCGCTGAGCGCGGAAAGAATCGCGCGCGCCGGCGCGCCCCATATCAATGAACGCGTCTGGTGCATCTGGAAACGATATTGCAGCGGCTGGGTCGGATCGACCCGTTCGGCGATCATCATCGACAACTGGTCGCGCATGGCCATGGCGAAAAAACAGGTCTCGTCGACCTGCCTGACGATATCCAGCAGGAACGGCCGGCATACCGTGACGCCCGGCACGTTGCGCGCCACCACCGCGCTCAAGCGGTAAAATTCGAAACTGGCGCGATAGCGGCGCATCGGCGCCCGTTCGACCCAGCCGATGCGGACCAATTCATTGAGCAGGCGGTGCACGGTGCTGGTGGAGAGATCGAGCGCGGTGGCAACGCTGCTGACCGAGACGGCTTCGCTGTTTTCGGCAAGCACCTTGAAAATGGCGGCGGCACGGGCCAGTACACCGTCATTTGCACTCCCTTCGTTCATGCACGCCCCCGAGGCCAGATCACATCATCCGCAGGTCAGTCAAGCCGGCCCGAATGACCCAACATATACGAAATATCCGCCGCGTGCTTCAACAATATGCCGGCGAATTGCGCCTCGGAGGTTTTTTTATGCCGATGCTCCGGAATCGCGATGACGAGCGCCGCGACCGCAGCGCCTTCCACCGAAAAAACCGGCGCGCCCAGGCAGACCACGCCCGGCAGCTTGTTATCGTCGCACAGCACATAACCGCGCTGGCGCCATTGCGCCCAGTCTTTCTTGTGCCGCGATAGCGATTCGGCGGCCTGTTGTTCCGGCCCCAGCCGGTCCAGCAACTGGAATTGCTGTTCGGGCAGCAGAAAGGCGGCCACGGTACGGCCGCCCGCGCCTTCATGGAAGTCGCTGCGTTCGCCGACACGCAATACATACTGCAACGGCATGCGGCTCTCTTCGACGGCGGAACAGATCACCGCCTCCATGTCGCGCAGATAGACATACAGGGCGACCGTTTCGCCGGTGGCGGCCGCGGTCAGGCGCATCACCGGACGCGCAACGCGCTCCAGCGGATAGCGGCGGCGCAGCGAAGAGGCGAAATGCAAGGCGGCCGGACCGATCCGATAGGTATCGCTGGCCGCATCGAACAAGATAAAGCCGTCCTGCAGCAGATCCTTGAGCAGCCGCCGCACGGTGGCGGGCGGCATGCCGAGCGCCCGGGCAAAGCCGGGGACGTCTTCGATATCGCCGCCGCCGGCCAACTGGGCCAGTATCGCGATGGATTTGGCGAAAGCGGAGCTGCCGTCAGTACGCATGTGGATTTTCCCTGGGCATATTGGATCCGTTTTACATCGCGGCATGGCAGCCGGAAATGCAATGTGAAGCCTTGAGCGCCAATGCTAACGCACAAAAATCGATTTTATCCGCGCGGCCAGCACTTTCCACAAAATCGAAAAACCGGAAATTTCCTTGTGCCGCGCTTGCGAGCGCGACGGCGCGGCAGCGGCGGCCTGCCCCGGCGCCGGATTCCCGGTCGGCTGCGCGGTGTCGCCCCGCGCATGCAGCGCCAGGGCTTTCTCGCGCAAATTGGCCGCGAACTGCGCAATCAGCTGCTCCGAGATTTCGGCAATCATTCCCAGCCCGCGGCCATATTGCGCGACCTGGCCGGCCAGTTGCACATCGCTGTCGATCGACACCTCGGTGCCGCCGTCGCACGGCGTCAACTTGAACCGGGTCACGGTCGCAGCGGTGCCGCGGCCCTTTTCCTCGCGCCATGCGGCCTTGATCCGCGCCGAGTAATCGGCTTCGTCGCGATGCTCGAAATGCACGGTGCCGGCGAATATCATCACCACCGGGCCGAGCTTGACCCGGATCTTTCCCTTCTGCGTATCGGTATCGACGATTTCCGTCAGCGTCACGCCCGGAAAGCACGGCGCGACTTCTTCTATATTCATCAGGAATACCCAGGCTTGCGCCAACGGCAAGGGAACCTGGAACTTGTTCTCGATCTGCATCTCGTTTCCTTCTCGTATGGTTCAGGCGCGTACCAGCGCCAGCAGCGTGCCGGCGTATTCGGACGCCATGTCCGGCGTCAAATGCGCGGCCTTGCCGTGATAGAGCTTGATGGTTTCCAGCACCAGGCGGTCGCGTCCGGACAGTTTCAGCACAAATGCATTCGCATCCTGCCTGAAGCTGGCCTGCGGGAATATCCTGCTCACGATGCCGAAGGCGACAGCCTGTCCGGCATCGATGGTCTCCGCCGAATAAATCAGGTAGTCCAGCGCCTTGTTCGGTACTTTCCCCAATGCGGCGCACATCGCCAGGGTCGGCGGGATGCCGTGCTCGATTTCCGGAAAGGCGAAGGTGGCGTCGGACGCGCTCAGGGTGACATCGCAGGCGGTCGCCAGTGCGGCGCCGAATCCCACCGCATCCGCATGCACGCAGGCAACCACCGGCACCGGCACGGCGGCCAGGGATTGATACACATCCAGCACCGCGCCCATCATGTTGATGCGTACCTCGTACGGCGTCATGCCCACGCGCGACTCGCCCTTGCCGTCGCGCCCCCGGCAGAAATGCGCGCCCCGCGCTTCCAGCACGATCACATTGACAGCGGGATCCGCGCCCAGTTCGCGCAGGACCTGCGCCAGACGCCGCATCATGTCGCGGGTCAGCGCGTTGCCCTCGTCCGGGCGGTTGAGGTCGATGCGCGCCACGGCGCCCTCACGGCTTACTGCAAAATCGAAATCGCTCATGTTTTTTCCATTCCTTCAATGCACTGCATTCAACAGACAATCAGTCGCTCCGGCCCGGCTTGGCAGCACTTGGCGCGGCAGGCGGCTGCCCTCTTGCAAATCGATGCCGCCGGAAACAGCCCCTCAGGCCATCGGCCTGCGCGCATGCTCGCCCAGCAACGCGATCACCCGCTGCGGACTGATCGGCGTTTCCGCGATCGCCACATTGAACGGGCTCAGGGCGTTTTCGACCGCGCTGATGATGGCCGCGGCGGCCGGGATCGTGCCGCCTTCGCCGGCGCCTTTCAGGCCCAGCGGATTCAACGGCGACGGCGTGACCAGATGGATCAGGTCGATATGCGGGATATTGGTCGACAGCGGCAGCATGTATTCGCCGAAATTGGTCGATACCGGCTGCGCATTCTCGTCATACATCATGTGTTCCAGCAAGGCGTTGCCGATGCCGTGCGCGACCCCGCCGACCACCTGCCCGTCGACCACCATCGGGTTGATGACGGTGCCGCAGTCGTGCGCCACCGTATAGCGCAGGATGGATGTCATGCCGGTTTCGATGTCCAGCTCGACTTCCACCACATGCGTGCCGTTCGAGTACGCCGAGCGATCGACCGTGAATTGCGCCGTGTGCTCCAGCCCGGGCGTGAGTCCCTTGGTCAGCGAAAAGCCCGGCATGCCCATCGCCTTCACGGCGATTTCGCGCAGGCTCAGGCGTGTCCCGGGATCGCTCTTGCGGAATACAAAGCCTTCGCCGATATCCAGGTCGTCCTCGGGACAGTCCAGCATTACCGCGGCATAGCCCTTGGCCTTCTTCGCGACTTCCTGCGCCGCGACATGCACCGAGGAACCCGCATTGACGGCCGTGCGCGATGCGAACGTGCCGATCCCGAGCGCAATGGTGGCCGTGTCGCCAGTGATCACGGTGACGTCCTGCGGATCGACATTCAATTGATCCGCCGCGATCTGCGCCAGCGTCGTCTTGTGCGACTGCCCTTGCGGCACGGCGCCGGTATACACCACGATTTTGCCGGTGGTCGAAACCCGCACCGTGGCCGACTCGTAGGGACCGAGGCCGGTTGCCTCCACCGCGTTGGCGATGCCGATGCCCAGATATCTGCCATTCTCCCGGGCGGCGTCGCGACGTGCGGGAAAGCCGTCGTAATCGGCGCCGTGCAGCGCGGCGGCCTGGCTGGCCGGGTAGTCGCCGCTGTCGTAGGTTACCGGACGGCCGTCGCGAAAAATAATCCCGACGTTATAAGGCATCTGATCCGGCTGGATGAAGTTGCGGCGACGCACTTCGGCGCGGTCCAGGTTCATCTCGCGCGCGACCCGGTCCATCAGGCGTTCCATGACGAACACCGCCTGCGGCCGTCCCGCGCCGCGTACCGGCGTGGTCTGGATCTTGTTGGTGAACATCGAAAATACCTGCAGATCGATGGCCGGAATGACATAGGGGCCGGGCACCGTAGTGGCGGCAATCCATGGCAGCACGATGCCCCATGGCACGTAGGCGCCGTTGTCGTGGATCAGCCGGCCGCGCAGGCCGAGGATTTTGGCGTCGCTGTCGACCGCGATTTCCATGTCCCAGTACTGGTCGCGCTCCTGATGCGTCGCCACGAAATTTTCGCGGCGGTCTTCGATCCACTTGACCGGCCGGCCCAGCATCTTGGCCGCCACCGCCACATTCGCGTATTCCGGGTAATACGATCCCTTCGGTCCGAAGCCGCCGCCGACATCGGGCGCAATCACCCGCACATCGTTGTCGCCCAGGTCGAACAACTCCAGCATGCAGCGCTTCAGGCGATGCGATCCCTGCGACGATATATGCAGGGTGTAGGATTCGTCGGCCGCGTCGTAGGAAGCGATCGCGCCGCGGCATTCCATGAAGAACGCACCGCCGCGATGCTGGAAAATTTCTTCGCGAAAGACATGCGCGCCCGGCCCGAAGGCCTGCCCGATGTCGCCCACCTTGACCGGGAAATAGGCGGCCACGTTGGAATCGAGCCCGTCATGCGCGGCGGCTGCGCCCGGTTCCAGCGCGTCGCGGCAATCGTTGGCCACCGGCAGCGGTTCGTATTCGATTTCCACCAGTTGCGCGGCATCTTCGGCGATATAGCGGTTGTCCGCGATGATGCAGGCGACCGGCTCGCCCGCATAGCAAACCTCGTCCTTGGCCAGCGTATAAGGAAGCTTGTTGGCCTTGATCGAGGCATGCGGCACCAGCAGCGGCAGCGTGCGCAGGCGCAGGCCTTCGGGCAGGTCGGCATACACCAGCACCGCATGCACGCCGGGCACGGCCAGCGCCGCGCTCTTGTCGATGCTCAGGATACGCGCGTGCGCATGGCCGCTGCGCGCGAACGCCGCATGCAGCATGCCCGGCAGATGGATATCGTCGACATAGCGCCCTTCGCCCTTCAGGAATTTCGGATCTTCCTTGCGCTTCATCGACGTGCCGAATGACTTCTCTCTCATCAGATGTTCTCCCGCATTTTTTTCGCGGCGTCGAGCGTCGCGGTGATGATCGGCCGGTAACCGGTGCAGCGGCACAGGTTGCCGGACAGGATATCGTTGACCTCCGCCTCGTCCGGATCGTTGTTATCGCGCAGGAATTCGGTGAGGGTCATCAGGATGCCGGAGGTGCAGAAGCCGCATTGCAGCGCATGGTGATCCTGGAACGCCTGCTGCAGCGTGTTCATGACGCCGTCCTTGGCCAGTCCCTCCACCGTGGATACTTCACGCCCGTTGCATTGCACGGCCAGCATCAGGCAGGCGCGCGCGCTTTTGCCGTCGACCAGCACGGTGCAGGCGCCGCAGACGCCGTGTTCGCAGCCGACATGGGTGCCGGTCAGTTCCAGTTCGTGCCGCAGGAAATCGACCAGCGTGGTCCTGGTTTCGATTTCGCGCACGTAGGCCGTGCCGTTGATGGCGACGGAGACGGTTCTTTTATCTGTCATTTCGATTTCTCCCGGGCGCTTTGCGCCGCTTGCTTGAGCACCCGGAATACGATGACCCGGGCGAGGTGTTTGCGATAAGCCGCGTTGATATAGGAATCTTCCATTGCATCGAGCCTGGCGGCTTCTTCGGCGGCGGCATTGAATGCCTGGGCATCCGGCATTTCGCCTTGCAGGGCCTGTTCGATTGCGCGCAGGCGAACCGGGCAATGACCCATGCCGGAAAGCGAAATGGCGACGTCTTCGATTCGTCCGCGGCGGTCCAGCAGCATCAGGGCCGAACACGCGACAACGGCGAAGTCGCCATGACGCCGGGCGAATTCAGCGAAGCCGTATCCGTGGCGCGGCGTCGGCAGGCGCAGCGTCACGCCGGCCAACATCTCGCCTTCGGATAGCTGCGTGGTCAGGTAGCCCGCAGAAAAGGCATCGATGGCGATGTCGCGCGCGCCGGCCTTGGCCGCGACATGCAGCACGCCGTCCAGCAGCACGGTGATATTGACCAGCTCCGCGCCCGGATCGAAATGGCAGAGCGAGCCGCCCAGCGTGCCGCGGTTGCGGGTCTGGCGATGGCCGACATTGGACAGCGCCTCCTGCAGAATCGGACAATGCGCGGCGATCTCCGGCGAAAACTCGATGTCGCGCTGGCGTGTCATGGCGCCCATGTGCAGCAGGCCGCCCTCGGCGCGGATGTACGACAGCTCGCCGATATTGTTCAGGTCGATGACGTCGTCGGGCATCGAATAGCGGAAATTCATCATCGGCATCAGCGACTGACCGCCCGCCAGCAGACGGCTATTGTCCAGCCGCGCCAGCAAGTCCGTGGCTTCCGCCGTGCTGCGCGGATCGTGATAAGTAAACGGTGCAGGTTTCATAAATTAAATCCAATCAGGCGAACCGCTTCCGGGCGGCGGGCTAAGGTGAACTACTCCGCGAACGTCAGATGGCGTTCGTCGATAATCTGTTTGAACATGGCCTGGTCGGTGCGCAACTGGTCCGCCAGTTCTTCCGGCGTGCCGGCGCCGGGGACATTCCCCATGGACAGGATCGTGGCGCGCACTTTCGGGTCTTTCAATGCCTCCACCAGCGCATTGCTGAGTTTGCGGACGATCGCCTCGGGCGTGCCGAGCGGCACCATCAGGCCGTTCCATCCGTTATACGAAAACCCCGGCACCACCGATTTGCCGATGCTGGGCAAATCCGGCATCGGCGCCCACGCGGTCTTGTTCGTGGTCGCCAGTCCATTGACCAGGTGGCCGTCGATGAACGGCTTGGCGCCTGCCATGAACATCATCTGCACCCGGCCCGCGCGGATTTCCATCGCCGCCGGCGCTTCGCCGCGAAAGGGAATGTGTTGCAGCTTGATGCCTGTGGCGGCGGCGAACATTTCGCCGACCAGATGCTGGCTGGAACCGAAGCCGATACTGCCGAAGGCCAGCTTGCCCGGATGCGCTTTTCCGTATTCAACCAGTTCCTGCGCGCTCTTGATGCCCAGCGAGGGCGACACCACCAGCGTCAACGCGGAATTGCAGATTTTGCCGACCGGCTTGAGCCCGGCCTGCACGTCGAAAGAAATCTCCGGCCGCGCCGCGAATCCCGCCGTATTGCCCGCGCTCGGCACGGCAACGGTGTAGCCGTCCGGGGCGGCGCCCGCGACGCGGTTCAGGCCGACGTTGCCGGTCGCGCCGGTAATGTTCTCGACCACCAGCGCCTTGCCGAGCACGGCCTGCATGGCCGGCGCGATGGCGCGCATGCACAGATCCGAAGGGCCGCCGCTGCCGGTCGGCACGATGACGCGTATCGGCATGCTCGGATACGAAGCGGTGTCGGGCCTGGCGGCCGATGCCGCATTCGCCGCCAGGGCGCAGGAAAATAGCAAGATCGCGCGATGCAAATTCATGTTCGGCTGTCTCCGTTTTTTTTAGGCGGCCGATTTTTGCTTGCGCTCGGCCTGTCTCCGATGACGGATACTACGCGGCCGAAAAATTCGAACAAGGACGAAATTCCGTGTGACGGGATTTGGCGGATTTTTTTTGAATGCGGGGAATTCCGGGGATGGCGAGGAAGGATTTTGCGGATTGCCTGGAAAAAAGACGAAAAAAAAGAGCAGCGCGCGGCTGCTCTCCGGGTCAGGGAAGGTCCTGGATCAGTTCAGTTCTTCCAATCGAATCTTCGTCACGCTGCCATCCACGCTGCCCAGCGCTTCGATCTTGCCGATCGCGGCGACAATGCTCTTCTCCTGGGTCTGGTGCGTCAGCACGATGATGTCGGTCTTGGTCTCGCCCTCGCCCGGTTCCTTTTGCAGCATGGCGTCGATCGAAATCGACAGGTCGGCCAGGATGCGGGTGACGTCGGCCAGCACGCCCGGCTTGTCTTCCACGCGCAGGCGCAGGTAATAGCTGGTGGTGATTTCGGACATCGGCAGGATTGGCGTGGCAGCCATCGCGTCCGGTTGGAAGGCCAGATGCGGCACGCGATGTTCGGCGTCGGCGGTGGCCAGGCGGGTGATGTCGACCAGGTCGGCAATCACCGCCGAAGCGGTCGGCTCGGCGCCGGCGCCCTTGCCGTAATACAAGGTCTGCCCGACGGCGTCGCCATCGACCATGACCGCGTTCATCGCGCCTTCGACGTTGGCAATCAGGCGGCTGGCCGGCACCAATGTCGGATGCACGCGCAACTCGATGCCGGCCGGCGTGCGCTTGGTGATGCCCAGCAGCTTGATGCGGTAGCCGAGTTGTTCCGCATAGAGGATGTCGGTGGCTTCCAGCTTGGTGATGCCTTCCACGTGCGCCTTGGCGAACTGCACCGGGATGCCGAAGGCGATCGCCGCCATGATGGTCAGCTTGTGCGCGGCGTCGACGCCTTCGATGTCGAAGGTCGGATCGGCTTCTGCGTAACCCAGCCGCTGCGCTTCCTTGAGCACCTCGGCGAAGCCCAGGCCCTTGTCGCGCATTTCGGACAGGATGAAATTGGTGGTGCCGTTGATGATGCCGGCGATCCATTGAATGCGGTTGGCGGTCAGGCCTTCGCGCAGCGACTTGATGATCGGAATGCCGCCGGCCACCGCCGCCTCGAAGGCGACGATCACGCCCTTTTCCTGCGCGGCCTGGAATATCTCGTTGCCGTGCGTGGCGATCAGCGCCTTGTTGGCGGTCACCACGTGCTTGCCGTTGGCGATCGCCTTGAGCACCAGGTCCTTGGCGATGCCGTAGCCGCCGATCAGTTCGATGACGATATCGATATCGGGATGCGCCACCACCAGGTTGGCGTCGCCCACCACTTCGCAGGCGCCGCCGGTCAGCTCGGCCGCGCGCGCGGTGTTCAGGTCGGCCACCATCGTAATCTCAATCGCGCGTCCCGCGCGTCGTGCAATCTCTTCCTGATTGCGTTTCAATACGTTGAATGTTCCGGCGCCGACGGTGCCGATGCCTAGCAGACCTACTTTGATGGGTTTCATGATGGCGACGATAGGGTGAATAAGTATTTGATAAATAAAACAAAAAAAACTAAAAGAGAAGCTGGCGGCAGACCGGGCCCGGACCGGCGACAAACCGACAACGGCAAGCCGCGCCGGCCGAGGCCGAACGGCATGATACGCTATTCGCGCCGCAAACCCCGGTCAAGCCGCGCAGTCAGGCCGCGAACCCGGGCTGCGCAACTAATTTGTCCCATGGCGCCTGCGATAAGCTTCCAGGAAATGTGCGATGCGCCCCATCGATTCGGTCAGGTCGTCGGTATTGGGCAGGAACACCACCCGGAAGTGGTCCGGCGACGGGCAGTTGAAGCCGGTGCCCTGCACGATCAGCACGCGCTCCTCGGCCAGCAGTTCATAGGCGAATTCCTGGTCGTCGGCAATCGGATACAGCGCCGGGTCCAGCCGCGGAAACATGTACAGGGCCGATTTCGGCTTGACGCAGGTCACGCCCGGGATCGCCGTCAGCAGGCTGTGCGCCAGGTCGCGCTGCCGGGTCAGGCGGCCGTGCGGGCCGACCAGGTCGTTGATGCTCTGATAGCCGCCCAGCGCGGTCTGGATCGCAAACTGGCCCGGCGCATTGGCGCACAGGCGCATGGACGCCAGCATGTTCAGCCCTTCGATGTAGTCGCCCGCGTGCGCCTTCTCGCCCGACACCACCATCCAGCCGGCGCGATAGCCGCACGAACGATAGTTCTTCGACAAGCCGTTGAAGGTGATGAACAGCACGTCGTCGGCCATCGAGGCGATCGAGGTATGGGTGGCGCCGTCGTACAGCACCTTGTCGTAGATTTCGTCGGCGAACACGATCAGCTGGTGGCGGCGCGCCAGTTCCACGATTTCCAGCAGCACCGCGTCGGTGTACAGCGCACCGGTCGGATTGTTCGGGTTGATGACGACGATGGCCTTGGTGTTCGGGGTGATCTTCTTCTTGATGTCGTCGATATCGGGCTGCCAGCCGGCCTGCTCGTCGCACACGTAATGCACCGGCCGCCCGCCCGACAGGCTGACCGCCGCGGTCCACAACGGGTAATCGGGCGACGGCACCAGCACTTCGTCGCCGCTGTCGAGCAGCGCGTTCATGCTCATGACGATCAGCTCGGAGGCGCCGTTGCCCAGGTAGATATCGTCGATGTCGACGCCCTGCACGTTTTTCTGCTGGGTGTAATGCATGACCGACTTGCGCGCGGCGAACAGGCCCTTCGAATCGGTATAGCCGGAGGCGTTGCCCATGTTGCGGATCATGTCCTGCACGATCTCGTCGGGCGCATCGAAACCGAACGCGGCCAGGTTGCCGATGTTCAGCTTGATGATCTTGTGGCCTTCTTCTTCCATTTGCCGCGCCTTTTCCAGCACGGGCCCGCGGATGTCGTAACAGACGTCGGCTAGTTTCTTCGATTTTTGAATCGGTCGCACAATGGTATTCCCGCGTAAAAACAATCGGTCATTTTGCCGAAAACACGGGTGTTTATCAATCAATAACCGTCGATTGCGGAAGGAAAACGCTACAATGCTGCACTTTGGAACGCGATTTACGGCGATCCGCCCCGCGGCGGCCCGAATACAACGCGATTCGATAAATACACATTGCATCCAATTTGCTGATCGATCATTCGCCATGAAGCTACACAGCACACCAACCCAGCAATACCAGACGGTTACGGCCTACGACGACGACGGCGTCGAATTCAACGCGATCCGCTATGCCGGCAGCCTGCTGGTGCTGCCCGAAACCGCGCCGGTGCCATGGCCGGTGGACAGTTTCGACACCCTGGCCGAGGCGCATTTCGCCCATATCGCCTCGTTCGAGCCGGACGTGGTCATTCTCGGCACCGGCCGCCGCCAGCGTTTCGTGCATCCGAAACTGACCGGCGCGCTGATCTCGCAGCGCATCGGCATCGAATGCATGGACAACCAGGCCGCCTGCCGCACCTACAACATCCTGATGACCGAAGGCCGCAAGGTCGCGCTGGCGCTCATTTTCGAACCCTCTTCCTCCCCATCCCCATCTCACCCGCCGAAGGACGCCGCTTGATGCGCGAACTGCACAAATCGCCGCCTTTCCTGTGGGCGCTGTTGATCGTATTCACTGTGATCTGGTTCTATCTGCTGGGGGTACGCACGCTGGTGCCGACCGACGAAGGCCGCTATGCCGAAATGGCGCGCGAAATGATCGCTTCGCACGACTGGATCACCACCCGCCTGAACGCCATCAAGTATTTTGAAAAGCCGCCGCTGCAGACCTGGATGAACGCCATCACGTTCGAACTGTTCGGACTCGGCGAATGGCAGGCGCGCCTGTGGACCGGCCTGTGCGGCTTCGGCGGCGTGCTGTTGACGATCTATACCGGCCGCCGCGTTTTCGATGCGCAAATCGGCGTGTACGCCGGCCTGGTGCTGGGTTCCAGCCTGCTGTGGAGCGGCCTGGGCCATGTCAACACGCTGGACATGGGACTGGCCGGCATGATGACCATCTCGCTGTGCGCGCTGCTGATTGCGCAACGCAACCAGGCCGCGGCCGACGCGCAGCGCAACTGGATGCTGCTGTGCTGGGCCGGCATGGCGCTGGCGGTGCTGTCCAAGGGCCTGATCGGCATTGTGCTGCCGGGCGCGGTGCTGGTGCTGTATACGCTGGCCGCGGGCGACTGGCGCATCTGGAAGCGGCTGCACCTGGTCAAGGGACTGCTGCTGTTTTTCGCGATCACGGCGCCCTGGTTCGTCGTGGTCTCGATGCGCAATCCCGAATTCGCACACTTCTTTTTCATCCATGAGCATTTCCAGCGCTTCCTGACCAAGGTGCACCACCGCACCGGCGCCTGGTATTACTTCGTGCCGATCCTGGTGGCCGGCATCATCCCCTGGCTCGGCGTGCTGCTGCAAGGCCTGTGGGAAGGCCTGCGCGACCGTCATCAAAGCACGCTGGGCGGTTCGCTCGACGGCGCCACCGGGCGCGGCTTCCAGCCCAAGAAAATGCTGTTGATCTGGGCGCTGTTCATTTTCCTCTTTTTCAGCATTTCCGATTCCAAGCTGCCGTCCTACATCCTGCCGATCTTCCCCGCGCTGGCGCTACTGATCGCGGCCTTCCTGGCCCGCGCCGGCGTGCGCAGCCTGTACCTGGCCGCGGCCGTGTTCGGCCTGCCCGCGGCGATCGGACTGGCTTTCGTGCAGCGCATTCCCGGCACCGCGCGCGACGCGTTCTCGGCGGCGCTGCTGGTGCGACACCTGCCGTGGATCTATGCCGCGCTGGCGCTGATTGTCGCCGGCGCCATCGGCGCGGTGCTGTTGGCGCGCCGCAACAAGGACGGCGCCGTGGTGATGCTGGCCGCCGCCGGCTTCCTGGCCGGGCAGATCGTCATCGTCGGGCACGATCCCCAGGGCCGTTATTCGGCCGGCGTCGACCACCTGCCGGCGATCCGCGCCGCGCTTACGCCGGATACCCAGATGTATCTGGTCGGCCGCTACGAACAGGCGCTGCCGTTCTACCTGCAGCGCACAATGACCCTGGTCGCGCATACCGACGAAATGGAATTCGGCCTGCAGCAGGAACCCCAATTGTGGATCCCCACCATCGAGGCATTCGCGCAACGCTGGCAGGCCGACGACGCCGCCGGCAAGAAGGAAATGGCGATCGTGGCGCCCGAACTGTATCCGCAACTGCGGCAATTGGGCTTGAAGATGCATGTGATCGGCAGCGATCCGCGCCGCATCATTGTCGATAACCAGGCGGCCGAGGCCGTCGCACCGAAAGCGCCGCAAATCAAATGAATATCGCCACTTTCGGTTTCATCTTCGTCGGCATCTGCCTCAACGCGGTGGCCCAGTTGCTGCTGAAGGCCGGCACCAATGCCGTCGGCGCGATCCACCTGACAGCCGAGAACTGGTTCGCCACCGGCCTCAAGCTGGCCACGCAATTGCCGATCCTGGGCGGACTCGCCTGCTATGTGATTTCGGTCGGGGTCTGGATCATCGGCCTGTCGCGCGTCGATGTCACGATCGCCTATCCGCTGCTGTCGCTCGGCTATATCATCAACGCCATCGGCGCCTGGTATTTCCTGGGCGAAGTGATATCGGCCCAGCGCGTGCTGGCCATCGCCGTGATCATCGTCGGCGTGGCGTTGTTGACACGCAGCTGAGCGTGCATTTCCGCATTTCGGTTACTGTACTTGCATAAGCATCCGGCGCCACTTTTGCCTGCATTTCCATCATCCATCTTCATAGGTAAGCAATGACACAGACTTCCCTTCCCCCCTATCTCCCGTTTTCGCGCCCGAGCATCGACGAAGCCACCATCGCCGACGTCGGCGAAGTGCTGCGCTCCGGCTGGATCACCAGCGGCCCGAAGGTGCAGGCGTTCGAGAAAATGCTGTCGGCCTATTTCGGCGGCCGGCCGGTGCGCACCTTCAATTCCGGCACCTGCACCCTGGAAATCGCGCTGCGCATCGCCGGCGTCGGCCCCGGCGACGAAGTCATCACCACGCCGATTTCCTGGGTCGCGACCGCCAATGTCATCATCGAAGTCGGCGCCACCCCGGTCTTCGCCGATATCGATCCGGTCACCCGCAATATCGACCTGGACCAGGTCGAAAAAGCCATCACGCCGCGCACCAAGGCAATCATTCCGGTCTACCTGGCAGGCCTGCCGGTGGACATGGACCGGCTGTATGCCCTTGCCGCCAAGCACAAGCTGCGCGTGGTGGAAGACGCCGCGCAGGCGATCGGTTCGAGCTGGGGCGAGCGCCGCATCGGCGCTTTCGGCGACCTGGTCTCGTTCAGCTTCCAGGCCAACAAGAACATCACTACCGGCGAAGGCGGCTGCCTGGTGCTCAACAACGCCGAGGAAGCGCTGCTGGCCGAAAAATACCGCCTGCAAGGGGTAACGCGCGACGGCATCGACGGCCTGGATGTCGACGTGCTGGGCGGCAAATTCAACATGACCGACATGATGGCCGTCATCGGCCTGCGCCAGTTCGCCAGGCTGGACGAAGTCACCGCGCATCGCCGTGCGCTCGCAAAGCATTATTTCGCGCTGTTCGGGGCCGATTTCGAGGCAAAAACCGGCGCCCAGCTGCCGCCGCGGGATTTCGAACGCACCAATTGGCACCTGTTCCAGCTGGTGCTGCCGGAACGCCTGCCGCGCGCGGTATTCATGGAAAAGATGTTGGAGCGCAATATCGGCATCGGCTACCACTATCCCGCCATCCACCTGCTGAGCCTGTACCGGGCGCGCGGCTTCGGCGACGGCATGTTCCCCGTGGCCGAAACGGTCGGCCGGCGCATCGTTTCGCTGCCGATGTTCTTCGCCATGACGACGGAAGATGTCGAACGCGCCGTCGACGCGGTAAAATCCGTGCTTCAATAATCGATGGCCGTCCATTTCCCGTCATGCGGGCGCCGGACGGCCATCTACTTAACTGCTCTCCGATGAAACCAGAACTGTCAGTCGTCATCCCCGTCTACAACGAGGAATCCGGTCTTGCGCAACTGTTTGCGCGCATTTATCCGGCGCTCGATGCGCTCGGCTTCAGCTACGAAATCATTTTCGTCAACGACGGCAGCCGCGACAGGTCCGCCGCCATTCTCGCCGAGCAGTTCCAGCTGCGCCCGGACGTCACCCGCGTGATCCTGTTCAACGGCAACTACGGCCAGCACATGGCGATCCTGGCCGGCTTCGAAGCCACGCGCGGCAATATCACGGTGACGCTGGACGCCGACCTGCAGAACCCGCCCGAGGAAATCGGCAACCTGGTGGCCAAGATCCGCGAGGGCTACGATTATGTCGGCTCGATCCGCCGCAACCGGCAGGATGCCGCCTGGCGCGGCATCGCATCGAAGGCGATGAACAGGCTGCGCGAAAGAATCACCCATATCAAGATGACCGACCAGGGCAATATGCTGCGCGCCTATGGCCGCAATGTGATCGACCTGGTCAACCAGTGCAGCGAATTCAACACCTTCGTGCCCGCGCTGGCCTATACCTTCGCGCGCAACCCGACTGAAATCGTGGTCGAGCACGAAGAACGCTCGGCCGGCGAATCGAAATATTCGCTGTACAGCCTGATTCGCCTCAATTTCGACCTGGTGACCGGCTTTTCGCTGGTGCCGCTGCAATTCTTCTCGCTGCTCGGGATTGTGCTGTCGTTCGGTTCGGCCGCGCTGTTCATCCTGCTGATCATCCGTCGTTTCGTGATGGGCGCGGAAGTGCAAGGCGTGTTTACCCTGTTCGCGATCAGCTTCTTCCTGATGGGCGTGATCCTGTTCGGCATCGGCCTGCTGGGCGAATACGTGGGCCGGATCTACCTGCAGGTGCGCGCCCGTCCGCGCTATGTGATCCAGGCGCTGCTGCAGAAAGAGGATTCGAGCGCGATCGAATCGCAGACAGTCAAGCTGCGCGCCATGAGCGCCGAACTGGAAAACGACGACGCAACCGGCAATGCCGCCGAAAGCGCGGCCGGAGCGCGCCGTTCATGAAGGCAGTCGCGGTCGTCTTTGCCTATCACGATGTCGGCGTGCATTGCCTGAAAGTGCTGCTGGCGCGCGGCGTGCATGTCGCGCTGGTGGTGACCCACGAGGACAATCCCTCGGAAAACATCTTCTTCGGCTCGGTTGCCGCACTGTGCGCCGAACACGATATCCCGAGCATCACGCCGGAACTGGCCGACACGCCGGAGCTGCTGGCCCAGGTCGCGGCCATCGCGCCCGACTTCATTTTCAGCTTCTACTACCGCAACATGCTGCCGGCCGCGCTGCTGGCGCTGGCGCGCCGCGGCGCCTACAACATGCACGGCTCGCTGCTGCCGAAATACCGCGGCCGGGTGCCGATCAACTGGGCCGTGCTGCACGGCGAGACCGAAACCGGTGCCACCCTGCATGCGATGACGGCCAAGCCCGACGCCGGCGCCATCGCCGGCCAAAGCGCCGTGCCGATCCTGCCCGACGATACCGCCTACGAGGTTTTCTGCAAAGTCACCGTGGCCGCCGAGCAGACGCTGTGGAACGCCCTGCCGGGGCTGCTCGACGGCACGCTGGCGATGCAACCCAACGACCTTGCCAAAGGCAGCTATTTCGGCCGCCGGGTGGCGGCCGACGGCCTGATCGACTGGAATCAGGCCGCGCAACAGGTCCACAACCTGGTGCGGGCGGTCGCCCCCCCCTATCCGGGCGCGTTCTGGGCCGTGGGGGATGATAAAATCACGCTTTTGAAAACCAGGATGCCGGCCGCGGCGACCCAGGCCGCGCTGCAGCGCGGCGCAGGCATCGGCGCCGAAGCCAAAGCCACGATTTTCAACGACGGCAAGCTGTACCGGCGTTGCGGCGATGGCAACTATCTGCAAATACTGGGCGTCCGGATCAACGATCGGGACGCTTCTCTCCAACAATATTTTTTAAAATACTCTGCAGCATAGGCTGTGCATATCCCATGAAAAAAGTTCTCATTCTCGGCGTCAACGGCTTCATCGGCCATCATCTGTCCAAGCGCATCCTGGAAACCACCGACTGGCACGTCTACGGCATGGACATGATGAGCGACCGCATTTCGGAATTGCTCGACAACGAAGCCTATAAAAAGCGGATGCACTTCTTCGAAGGCGATATCACCATCAACAAGGAATGGGTCGAGTACCACGTCAAGAAATGCGACGTGATCCTGCCGCTGGTGGCCATCGCCACGCCTTCGACCTACGTCAAGCAGCCGCTGCGCGTGTTCGAACTGGACTTCGAAGCCAACCTGCCGATCGTGCGCTCGGCCGCCCAATACAAGAAACACCTGGTGTTCCCGTCGACCTCGGAAGTCTACGGCATGTGCCACGACGACGAATTCGATCCGGAAGAATCGGAACTGATTTGCGGCCCGATCAACAAGCCGCGCTGGATCTATTCCTGCGCCAAGCAACTGATGGACCGCGTGATCTGGGGCTATGGCATGGAAGGCCTGAATTTCACGCTGTTCCGTCCGTTCAACTGGATCGGCGCCGGCCTGGATTCGATCCATACGCCGAAAGAAGGCAGCTCGCGCGTGGTGACCCAGTTCTTCGGCCACATCGTGCGCGGCGAGAACATCTCGCTGGTCGACGGCGGCCAGCAGAAGCGCGCGTTTACCTATATCGACGACGGCATCGATGCCCTGATCAAGATCATCGCCAACAAGGACGGCGTGGCCAGCGGCAAGATCTACAACATCGGCAATCCTAGCAACAACTATTCGATCCGCGAACTGGCCGGCATGATGCTGACGCTGGCCGCGGAATACCCGGAATATGCGGAATCGGCCAAGAAGGTGCAACTGGTCGAGACCACCTCGGGCGCCTATTACGGCGCCGGCTACCAGGACGTGCAGAACCGCGTGCCGAAAATCACGAATACCTGCGAAGAACTGGGCTGGAAGCCGACCACCGTCATGGCCGATACGCTGCGCAATATTTTCGACGCCTATCGCGGCCAGGTCGCCAGCGCCCGCGCATTGATGGATTAAGCCTTGCCTTTCATCGCGCTCAAGATCGATGCCGATACCGAACGCGGCACCCGCATCGGCGTGCCGAACCTGGTGCGCCAATTGCAGAGGCACGACGCCAACGCCACTTTCCTGTTTTCGCTCGGCCCGGATCACACCGGCTGGGCGCTGAAACAGGTATTCCGCCCCGGCTTTTTCAGCAAGGTATCGCGCACTTCGGTGGTTGAGCACTACGGTATCAAGACGCTGATGTACGGCGTGCTGCTGCCGGCGCCCGATATCGGACGCCGCTGCGCCGCGCAGATGCGCACGGCGCGCGACGCCGGCTTCGAATGCGGCATCCATACCTGGGATCATCGGGTCTGGCAGGACCACGTCAAGACGCGCGGCGCGCAATGGACGCAAGAGACGATGCAACGCGCGCACCGGCGCTTCATCGAGATCTTCGATGCGGCGCCGGCCACCCATGGCGCGGCTGGCTGGCAGATGAATCCTTTCGCGTTCCGGCAGCTCGATGCATTCGGCATCGCCTATGCGTCCGACGGCCGCGTGCAGTTGAACGAGGACGGCAGCATGGCGTCGCCGCAAGCCGGCCCGCATTTATTACAGATCGATGACATCACGCTGGATTGCGTCCAGTTGCCGACCACGCTGCCGACGCTGGACGAACTGCTCGGCCGCACCATCGGCGGCGCCGTCCTCGACACTGGCAATATCGCGGCCCTGCTGCTGGAACTTACCGCCAGCCCGCGCGATCATGTGTTTACCTTGCATGCGGAGCTTGAAGGACAAAAACTTGCCCCCATATTCGAACAATTGCTGCAGGGCTGGCGCGCGCAAGGCTACGATCTGGTGTCGATGGGCGATTACTACCGCAGCCTGTCGAAGGACATCAAGCTGCGGGCGGTCCCGCTGCACTGGGCTGAACTTCCCGGCCGCTCTGGCGACCTGATCGTACAGGCCGCAACGCCTTGATCCGCCTGCATCGTCGCTGCTGCAGCAACCTGACATAACTACTACGGGGTTTATTTTGACAGCAGACACACACTCCCTCATCAACCTGACCGTCCCCGACTTCTCGGCGTCGATGACCAGCGGCAAGACTTTCAGGCTGGCCGATTACCGCGGCAAGAACCTGGTGATTTACTTCTACCCGAAGGACAACACCCCCGGCTGCACCGCGGAAAGCATGCATTTTCGCGACCTGATGCCGCAATTCGAAGCCGCCAACGCCGAAATCTTCGGCGTCAGCCGCGACAGCCTGCGCTCGCACGAGAGTTTCCGTTCCAAATTCGGCCTGCCGTTCGAACTGATTTCCGATCCCGACGAAACGCTCTGCACCATGTTCAACGTCATGAAAATGAAAAATATGTACGGCAAGCAAGTCCGCGGCATCGAACGCAGCACTTTTTTGATTGACGGTAATGGCAAATTGGTGAAAGAATGGCGTGGAGTAAAAGTGCCGGGACATGCCGACGATGTCCTGGGTTTATTGAAAACAATGGCTTGATGCTTTCTGCGATACGGTGTGGCAAACCGACAAGCTGACAATTCACCTTATATTCGGTAAATTTTGCCAACCAATTGATTTCACTACTTATTTTTTTTGAGAAGCCGTTTTTGGAGAAGGCCTGACGCCTCCCAAAACGGCTTTTTTACTTTGCGTTTTACTTACTTTTGAGGTCCTGATGCCCCTGCCAAAACCGCCGAGTAAACCCGCTGCCCTCCTTGCAGCCAGTGATTATCCGAAAGCTGCACCCGGCAAAGTTGTAAAACCCGTTATCGCACTGGTCGAATCCAAGCCGCGAGCGGCGCGCATCGCGGAGGCAAGCGCAACGCCGGCCCGGGCCCGGCAGGCCGAATCGTTGCCCGCATTGCAGCCTGCATCCGTGCCGCAAGCCAAAATCGGCAAGACCTCAGTGGAAAAATCGCGCCCGGCGCCGAAGATCGTCGAAACGCGCGCCAAGTCGCATACCAGCCGCGTCGCCGACAAGGCCGGCGTGACCAAGCTGTTCGTGCTCGATACCAATGTGCTGATGCATGACCCGACATCGCTGTTCCGTTTCGAGGAGCACGATATCTACCTGCCGATGGTCACGCTCGAAGAGCTGGACAATCACAAGAAAGGCATGACCGAGGTCGCCCGCAATGCACGCCAGATTTCGCGTTCGCTGGACGCCCTGATCTCCGATATCGCCGAAGACGCCATCGATCTCGGCATCCCGCTGGCAAAACTCGGCAACAAGGACGCCAAGGGACGGCTGTTCTTCCAGACCAAGCTGCAGAACGCGGTCCTGCCGGAAGGCCTGCCCGAAGGCAAGGCGGACAACCAGATCCTGGGCGTGGTGCGGGCGCTGGACATGCAGTATCCGGATCGTCCGGTGGTGCTGGTGTCGAAAGACATCAACATGCGCATCAAGGCGCGCGCAATCGGCCTGCCGGCGGAAGACTATTTCAACGACCATGTGCTGGAAGACACCGACCTGCTCTATTCCGGCATCCAGCAACTGCCCGACGACTTCTGGAACAAGCACAGCAAGGGCATGGAGTCGTGGCAGGAAAACAAGCACGGCACCGGCTACACCTACTATCGCGTGACCGGCCCGGCGGTGCTGACCATGCTGGTCAATCAGTTCATCTTCATCGAACCGAAGAACGGCGAGCCGGCATTCTACGGACAAGTCACCCAGATCAACGGCAAGACCGCAGTGCTGCAGACCTTGCGCGACTACGGCCATGCCAAGAACAGCGTCTGGGGCATTACCGCCCGCAACCGCGAGCAGAACTTTGCGCTGAACCTGCTGATGAATCCGGAATGCGATTTCGTCACGCTGCTGGGCCAGGCCGGCACCGGCAAGACGCTGCTGGCGCTGGCGGCAGGCCTGGCGCAGGTGCTGGAAACCAAGACCTACAACGAAATCATCGTGACCCGCGTCACGGTGCCGGTCGGCGAGGACATCGGTTTCCTGCCGGGTACGGAAGAAGAGAAGATGGGCCCATGGATGGGCGCATTCGACGACAACCTGGAAGTGCTGAACAAGTCCGATTCCGAGGG
>DASYEK010000128.1:0-27638 GCA_036499085.1 Herbaspirillum sp.
CCTCGATCACCAGCAGGCTGGCGGCGGCCACGGTATGCGTGCAGAAAGACGCATTGCGCTCCGTCACCTCGTACTCGACGCCGAAGCGCGACTTCAGCCACTGGCGGTCGCTGTCGATCAGCGATATATAGGAAGTCGGCATATCGAAATGCGCCGCCACCAGGCGCGTGACCGTGTCCAGGTCTTCCGTATTGCCGTTGATGACTTCCAACTGATGCAGCGCGGCGAGCCTGCCGTTTTCCCTTGCCTCATCCGGCGCCGCCCCGGCGCTTGCTGCGTTGTGCATACGATCCTCGATCAGGTGCCCGACCTCAAGGCCATCAGCGGCGGCGTCACATCGATGATCCGCTCGCCCGGCGCAACCATTTGCAGTTGCTCGATCTTGAACACCCCGACCGCCTGGTTCAGGTGATCGGCCTGGTCCTGCAAGGCCTGCACCTCATTGCTGGCATCCTGCACCAGCGTCGCGTTCTTCTGGCGCACCTGATCCATCAGGGAGATGGCGCGATTGACTTCCTCGATGCCCAGATGCTGCTCGTGGCTGGCGGTGGTGATGTCGCCGACCATATCCGTCACCTTGCGCACGCTGCTGACGATTTCCTGCATCGTATTTCCGGCGTGTTCCACCAGGCGGGTGCCGGCATCGACGCGCGACACCGAATCGTCGATCAGCACCTTGATCTCTTTCGCCGCCGCCGAACTGCGTTGCGCCAGGCTGCGCACTTCCGACGCCACCACCGCGAAACCGCGTCCCTGCTCGCCGGCGCGCGCGGCTTCCACCGCCGCATTCAAGGCCAGGATATTGGTCTGGAACGCAATGCCGTCGATCACGCCGATGATGTCCACGATCTTGCGCGACGACGTATTGATCGAATTCATGGTGTCGACCACCTCGCCGACAATGGTGCCGCCCTTGACCGCGATATCCGATGCATTCTCCGCGAGCTGATTGGCCTGGTAGGCATTGTCGGCATTCTGCTTCACGGCCGAAGTCAGCTCATCCATTGCCGAGGCGGTCTTTTCCAGCGAGCCGGCCTGCTCTTCGGTACGCTCGGCCAGCATGTGGTTGCCATGCGAAATCTGCGAACTGATGTGCGACAAGCCCTGCGCCGTATCGCGCACTTCCGCCACCGTGCGGCGCAGATTCGCGCTCATCTTGGCCAGCACCGACATGATGCTGCCGGTGTCGCCGTGACGCAGTTGCACGTCATGGAACAGTTCGCCGCGATCGACCGCCGAAGCCAGCGCCTTGACCTCGTCCGGCTCCGCGCCCAGCGCCGACCGGATATTGCGCGTGATCACCAGCGCCACCGCCACGCCGATCGCCAGCGCGATCAGGCACAGCGTCAGCATCACGATATGGAAATCATGCGCAACCTTGCGCGCCGCGGCCGATTCCATTTCGCTCTTGGCTTGTTCCAGATCGATGAATTTGTTGATGCTGTTGAGCCATTCCACGAACGAAGGCCGGGCATGCTGCAACAGCATCTGGCGCGCATCTTCCAGGTTGCCGGCCTGGCGCGCGTCGATGATGTGCTTGATCATCGGCATGGTGCGCGCCTCATTGGCCTTGATTTCGGCCAGGATCGCCTGCTCGTCGCCGTTGGCGCCGGCTTTCGCGTCCGAATAGATCGCATCCAGCGGACCGGCCGACCTCTGGTAATCCGCATCCAGCTTGGCGATCAGGTCCAGCGTGGGTTTAAGCTCGGCATCGGACAGCAGCGTGACATCGCGCAATGCAATCGCGCGATCGTGCACGCTGCCGCGGAAATTGATCGCATAACGCTGCTTCACATTATTCACATCGCTGATACGGGACAAGCCGCCTTCGATGTCGTTGACCTTGACGATGCTCAGTCCGGTCAATATCAGCATCATCACGAATATCAAGGAAAACCCGATTCCCAGTCGGGCCGCTACAGTAATTTTATTTTTTGTTGTGTCTGGATTCATGATATTTAGTTGTTTATAAGCAATGGAAACAGCAATATGATTGATGAATAACGGTGCGTAGAATGACGTGCTTTTTCAAGGTGGTCAATTCACTATTCGCGATAGCTGACATAGTTGTTACCTATTTCTTTATTATTTTTCGATAGTCTTCTCCATTTGCACTCGCAAGGCACTTTTATTGCCGTGCCGCAACTTCGGCACTTTGCGCCAGATAGGCATGCAATTGCGCCACCACGCCTGAACCTTCGCCTACCGCCGCGGCGCAGCGCTTGACCGAACCGGCCCGCACGTCGCCGGCCGCGAACACGCCCGCCACGCTGGTTTCCTGCGCGCCGCGCTGGCCCGGCAAGGCCGCGCCTGTCAGAATAAAACCCTGGGAGTCGACTTTTACGCCACAGTCGCCCAGCCAATCGGTATTCGGATCGGCGCCGATGAACAGGAACACGCGCCGCACCGGATAAGCCTGCTCGACGCCGCTGTCGCGGTTGCGGGTTCGCACGCCCTTCAACTCGCCGCTGTCGGGGCAGCCTTCCAGGCCGACAATCTCGGTGCGCGTATGCAGCTCGATCCTGGGATTGGCCTTGATGCGGTCGATCAGATAGCTCGACATGCTGGCCGCCAGTCCGGCCCCGCGCACCAGCATGCGCACGCGCGCCGCATGGCTGGCCAGGAACACCGCCGCCTGCCCGGCGGAATTGCCGCCGCCGACCAGGATCACCTCTTCGTTGAGACACAGCTTGCCTTCGATCGGCGAGGCCCAGTAATACACGCCGCGGCCTTCGAAGGCCGCCAGGTCGGGCAAGCCGGGACGGCGGTAACGCGCGCCGGAAGCGATCAGCACGCTGCGCGCGGACAGGCGCATGCCGTCGCCCAACTCGACCTGCAAGGGATACGAATCGCAATGCAGGCGGACGGCAGGGGCCGGAATCGCGATCTGCGCGCCGAACTTTTGCGCCTGCACGAACGCGCGGCCGGCCAGCGCCTGTCCGGAAATGCCGGTCGGGAAGCCCAGATAGTTTTCAATCCGCGAACTGGCGCCGGCCTGGCCGCCGAACGCATGGTTTTCCAGCACCTGCACCGACAAGCCCTCCGAAGCCGCATACACCGCCGCGGCCAGGCCGGCCGGACCGGCGCCGACGATCAGCACATCCACCAGCGCCGCCGGATCGAATTCCGGCAGCATGCCCAGGCAGCGGCCGATTTCGGCCTCGGTCGGATTGCGCCAGACCTCGCCGCCCGGGCACACCACCAATGGCGCATCCTGCGGGCGCTCGGCATAGGTCTTCATCAGCGCCGAGGCTTCGCTATCGCTATTCGAATCCAGCACGCTGTGCGGCTGGCCGTTGCGCGCCAGGAAACCCGCCAGCCGCACCACCCCCGCGCTGCCGGCCGGGCCGACAATGGTGGGGCCGCCGGCGCCGCTGTTGATCAATTCGACGCGGCGCAGGATCAGCGCGCGCATGATGCGCTCGCCCAGTTCCGCCTCGGCCACCACCAGCGCGCGCAGCGAGGGCGAATTGATGGCGATGGCCTCGACCTCGCCGATGGCGCGGCAGTCCACCAGCGCCGGGCGGCCGCTCAATTGCGCGATTTCGGCGATGAACTGGCCGGTATCCTGCTCGACGATCACCACTGACCCGCAGCGCGCCAGGCGGCTGATCGCCACCCGCCCCGACAGGATCACGAACATGCCCGCCCCCGCCTGGCCCGCGGCGAACAGCAGTTCGCCGTCGCGCCAGCGCCCGACCTCGCCGAAGCGGCGCAGGCGCGTCATTTCCGCCGCGGTCAATGCCGGGAACATTTGATGGCGGCGCGTCGCCAGGCTACTGTCGACAGCGGCGGCAGGCGTCAGCGGCAGCGATTCGGCGTGATCGTCCCTCAGATCGGCGGACAGGTCGGGCGGCGGAAGTATGGACATGGCGTGGCCTGCTTTCTGCAAAAAAATTGCATGGAACAATATAGTAGAGCGCGCATATGACAACAGTACGATAATCTGGTAAATAAGTTGTATAGCAGAGCGTCGAATAAGCAAGCGCGAAAAGATTCGTTGGATACCGCGCCGATTCTCCCTACAGTCCCATGACAATATTTCCATCGGAATCCAAGAATGAGGGCGCTGCAATGAAATTGATTTCAAATCCGTTGACATCATCCCGGCAAGTTGTATCCCGGCCGCCCCTATCCCGCCCGGCTTTATCCCACACCGTTTTATCCCGCACTGTTTTATCCCGATTACTGCTGACCGCCCTTTTCAGCGCCGGCCTGGCCCTGCCCGGCGCGGCGTCCGCGAAAGACCGGGCGGCAAAGGCCCAGGCGGCGCCGGGCCATGCATCCCAAGACAAGGGCAAATGGTCCGACTTCTATATGTACAAGGGACCGGACCGGGAACAGCGCCTGATCGAAGGGGCGCAAAAGGAAGGCGCGCTGACGCTGTACACCTCGATCAACAGCAAGGACGCCATACCGATCACGGAAGCGTTCGAGAAAAAATACAAGATCAAGGTTTCGCTATGGAAGGCCAGCAGCGAAAAAGTCCTGCAGCGCAGCGTGACCGAAGCCCGAGCCGGGCACTTCACTGCCGACGTCATCGATACCAACGGTCCCGAAATGGAAGCGTTGCACCGCGAAAATATCCTGTCGGAATTCTATAGCCCCAGCTTCAAGGACATTCCGGCAGCCGCCTTTCCTCCCCATCGGGAATACGTGGCCGAACGGCTGAACTTCTTCACGCTGGCGTACAACACCAACCTGGTCAAGCCGGAAGAGGTGCCGCGCAACTACGACGACCTGCTCAGTCCGCGCTGGGCCGGCAAGATCGGCATCGAGACCGGCGACATCGACTGGTTCGCGGCCATGGTCAAATACATGGGGGAAGAAAAAGGCATCGCCTATTTCCGCAAGATGGCGGCGGCCCACCCGCAGTTGCAGACCGGCCATACCCTGCTGGTGGAACTGCTGGCGGCCGGCCAGGTGCAGATCCTGGTGTCGGCCTACAACCACAACGTCGCGCGCGAACACGAAAAAGGCGCGCCGGTGCAATGGAAAGCCCTGTCGCCGACCTTCGGCCACGCCAACGGCATCGGCCTGGCCAGGAACGCGCCGCATCCGCACGCCGGCTTATTGTTCGCCGAATTCCTGCTCTCGCGCGAGGGTCAGGAACTGATCAAGAGCCGGCATCGGATACCGTCGAGCAGCGCGGTCGAAAGTCCGCTCAACCAGTTCCCGTATCAACTGGTCGATCCCGCCATCGTGCTGGACGAAGCCGACAAGTGGCAAAAACTATGGACGCAGATTTTCGTGCAATCCAAATAAATAAACAGCAGTCACAGCACCGGAAAGTCCGTCAAGGCAAGGAGTCTAATCAGGCGGGACAGGGTTGGATGTCGTGCGCAGTGAAGTAAAGGCGGAGGAGGCCGCAGGCCGACGGGGGACATGAACGGAGCACGGCATCCGACCCTGTCCCGCCTGACGGCAAAAAGAAAGAAAGAAAGAAAGAGGAATGAATGACGAACGATGAACGCACGACCGTGAACGATGAACGCACGACCGGCTAACCAGCCCTACTTCCCCGCCATCGTATCGTTATAAATCTTCCCCCATTTAGCCCATTGATCGATCGTGGCCACCGGATCCTCGATCTGGATCCTGGTGTTCTTCATCGGCGAAGCCACATTCTTGTTGGTCGGCACATAATCGCGCGAGGCCAATATGGTCTGGCCTTCCGGCGACAGGATATATTCATAGAACAGCAGCGCCGCCGCCGGATGCGGCGCATGTGCGGCGATGCCGACCGCATTCGCGCGCGCGATCGCGGGCTCGATGACAAACCAGTCCACCGGCGCGCCGCTGCGCTTGACGCCCGCCACCACATAATTGTACTGAGCCAGCGCCAACGGCACTTCGCCCGCCGCCACCAGGTTTTGCAGCAGCGTATGCCCCTTGCGCACCGAAATGCCATTAGTGGCGGCGATGTCGCGGAACAGCTTCAGGCCCTTCGCCTCGCCCAGGTTGCCGACCACCGCGGCGAACCAGTCCGAATCCTCCGCCTCGATGCCGAGCTGCCCCTTCCACTTCGGATCCAGCAGATCCTGATAACTTTTCGGCAGCTCGCTCTTCTTCACCTTGCCGGTGTTATAAGTCTGCACCCAGACCGTCAACATCGTCGAAGCCCATTCGCGATGCGGCGCGACCGCGTCCGCAATCAGACTCTTGAATACCGGCGAATTCACCGGCTGCAACACCTTTTCGCGATGCAGGCCCTCCATTTCCGGCGCGCCGATATGAATCGCATCGACCTGATAACGCTTGGCCTCGGTTTCGGCGATCGAACGCTGCATCACCTGCGCGCTGCCGCCGCGCCAGACCGTCAGCTTGATCCCGTATTTCTTTTCGAAGCCGTCCTTGAGCAGCGGCATGTCCGCGCTGGCGATGGAAGTGTAGAGCGTCAGCCCGCCCTCCTTTTTCGCTTCGGCCACCAGCTTTTCGGTACGGTCGGCGCCGTTGTAATTGAGCAGCGAATAATCCTGCGCCGCGCAGGGCAGCGCAAACGCGGCGGCGGCGATGCCGAACAGAACTACCAATGAAGCTGCGACGGACGCCCGGCGCACGCGCGCAATCGATGGAATGGTCATTTTTTGTCTCCCGTGGATGAATGAACGGCTTGGTCGCCGCCTCTATGTCTACCGGCCTTGCTGTATTCGTCGCGATCTCCGCACAATCTCTTATCGGATCTCAGCGAAGAGTACTGCAGGTAATGCAAAAATGTCCCGCCGGCTTTCTCGCCAGCCGCTCCGCCAGCCGTCGCATTAGCTTCCCGCCGCAGCGCCGCGCGGCGCTTCCGGGTCCATGCTGACATGCACCCGCCATGCATCGAAGCGCACCTGCAGATTGCGGTATTTCAACAGATAGCGGACACCGACCGCCACCGCGCACAAGCCCGCCGCGGCCCCCACGCACAACGCCCAGCGCGCGCCGAAAGTATCGGCAACCCAGCCCACAATCGGCGCGCCGATCGGCGTGCCGCCCACCGTCACCGCCAGCAGGATCGCCATGACCCGCCCGCGCATGCCCGGATCGGTGGACAACTGCACGATACTGTTGGCGGTAGTAGTGAATGTCTGCGCCGACACCCCGATGACAATCAGCGTCAGCCCGAACAGCCAGTAAGTCGGCATCACCGTCGACAGCGACAGCCCCAGGCCGAACACCGCCGCCCCGGTCAGCATGAACGCAATATGCGGCCGGGCGCGCCTTGCCGCCAGCAGCGCCCCCATGACCGAGCCGACCGCCATGAACGATGTCAGGAAACCGTAGGCGCGCGCGCCGGCATGAAACACCGTGACCGACATAGTCGACAGGAAAATCGGGAAGTTCAGGCCGAAAGTGCCGATCAGGAACACCATCAGCAGGATCGCCCGCAAATCCGGCCGCTTGCTCACATAGCGAAATCCCTCGATCAGGCTGCCGCGGGTGCGCGCCGCCCGGTCCTTGATGTGCAATTCGTTCAGGCGCAGCATGGTCAGCGAACAGATCACCGCGGCAAACGACAGCGCATTGACCAGGAACACCCAGCCGGTGCCGATGGCCGCGATCAGCAAACCCGCGATGGCCGGCCCGATCATGCGCGCCGCATTGAACGACGTGGAATTCAGCGCCACCGCATTCGACAGCTCGGCCTCGCTGACCAGGTCGGAAACGAAAGTCTGGCGCGCCGTGGCGTCGAACGCCGTGACGCATCCGAGCGAGAAAGCGAAGATATAGACATGCCACAACTGCACCAGCCCGGTCACCGTCAGCAGGCCCAGCCCCAGCGCCAGCGTTCCGAGGCAGGTCTGCGTCGTGATCAGCAGCTTGCGCCGGTCCAGCAGGTCGGCGGCGAACCCGGTCAGCGGCAGCAACAGCACCTGCGGACCGTATTGCAGCGCCATCACGATCCCGACCGACGTCGCGTTATTGTGCGTGAGCTGGGTCAGCACCAGCCAGTCCTGCGCGGTGCGCTGCATCCAGGTGCCGATATTGGATACGATCGCGCCGCTGGCCCACATGCGGTAATTGTAGTTTTTCAGTGAACGGAAGGTACTCACCGCCCGCCCGCCGATCTGTCACTCATTCTGGTCTTTATTGTTGTCATTGCGTCTCCTGCCGACTGCCGCCGCCCACTCCGCATTGCTCATGCGGATATCGCGCCGAATAAAAAAACCCGCATCAGCGCCGGGCGTGAGGCAGGTTCGTAGGACGAGGCGGACGAAACTGGAACAGGCAGGGGATAAGCGATGCAACGGCGCGGCGGTACGGCAATCTCGATGGGCGGTTTTATTTACAATTCATTTATATGATTCTATCGCCATAAGCCGCCTGCCCGCCACCCCATTTCACACTTATCTGAGGGCCGAAGATGTAAGTTCTTGATAAATTTGCGTCCATTTGGCGCCTTCGTCGATCACCTTGGCCGGATCGGTCACCTTGAACGGGAAATTGGCCAGCGGCGACGGATAAGCCTTGCTGACGGAAATCACGTCGCGTCTGGACGAGATTTCCTGGCCTTCGGTCAACAGGAAATCGAAGAACAGCACCGCCGCATAAGGATGCGGCGCATAGCGCGAGACGCCCGCGCCGTTGAGTTGCGCCAGCGCCGGCTGCAGCACAAACCAGTCGATCGGCCCGCCCTTCTCTTTCAACTGCTGCGCGCGGGCGTTGTACACGGTGAGCGCCAACGGCACTTCCCCCGAGGCGACCAGATTGGTCAACAGCGAATGCCCCTTGCGCACCGACAGGCCGTTGGTCGCGACAATCTTGCGGAACAACGGCAGCCCCTTGTCTTCGCCCATCGCCTGCATCAGGCTGGAAAACCATTCGTCGTCCTTGGATTCGATGCCGAGCTTGCCCTTCCACTTGACGTCGGTCAGGTCGCTCCAGGTTTTCGGCAGGTCGGACTTCTTGACCAGGTTGGTGTTGTAGGCCAGCGAGAACATCAGCAGCCGCGTGCCGACCCATTCGCCGTGCGGACGCAAGGCCTGCGGAATCAGCGTGGCGATGGCCGGCGACTTGATGAGCTGCAACTGATGCTCGCGCTGCAAGGCTTCCAGCGCCTGCCCTTCGGTTTCGACCACATCGAAGGCATAGCGGCGGGCGCGCGCTTCGTTGACCACGCGCGGCACCACCGCATCCGGGCCGGCGCGCCAGACGGTCACCTTGAGGCCGTATTTCTTTTCGAAGGCCTCGATGATGGGATTGGTGTCGGCCATCTGCTGCGAGGTATACAGCGTCAGGCCGCCCTCCTTCTTCGCGCCCTCGACCAGCACCTGCTCGCGGTCGGGCGCCGCATATACCGACAATTCGGCAATTCCCTTGGGCGTCTGCGCCATCGCCAGCGCCGCCGTCGTCAACAAACAGAGTGCCAATACAACAGATTTACGGTTCATTCCATCATCCTTTCGGTGTTCAGAAGACTCGATTTCCGGCTTGCTGCCAACTTGCTTATTGCTTGTTTCCGGCTTGGGCGGCGCGGCGCCCGGCTTGACTCTCGGCTTTATGACTCTCGGCTTTATTCCAGCCGCACGTTCTTGCCGAAGTCGTAGTCCGCGCCGGACGTGCATGCGAATTCCCAACGCACTTCCTTGGCCGGCCAGCCGCCGGCGCTGACTTCGTCGATGAAGCCAAGCAGCATTTTCCAGGCGACTTCGGTATCGCACGGACGATAGCGGCCCGGCATGGTGTCGTTCAGGAAGCCGTGCGGCGCGTCGGCCAGCACATGCATGCGGTACGACTTGCGATGCACTTCCAGCGCGTCGCGCATGCGGCGTACGTTGTCCAGCGAAATGGTGTGGTCGGCCTCGCCGAAGACGAACAGCGACGGCACTGCGATGCTGGCGATCATGTCCGGCATCGACACCGGCTGCAGCGGCCCCGCCTCCCAGTCCCGCCCCTGGGTGGCGCCGTAGAACACGACGCAGGCGCTGATGTCGCTGCGCCGGCTGGCGGTGACGATCGGGTAACGCCCGCTCTGGCACACGCCCATCAGGAAAATCTTTTCGGACTTGGTGCGCGCGTCGTTGCGCACCAAGTCGATCGCCAGGCCCATGACCCGGTCGATTTCCGGATCCGGCATCACCACGCGCGCCTTGCCGGCCGTCAGCGCGGCCTTGTCGCCGTCCCATTGCGAAAACAGGTTGGGCGCGAATGCGACATAGCCGTCGTCGGCCAATTTTTGCGCCAGGTCGAGCGTGTGCTGCACCAGCCCGTAGCGCTCGTGCAGGATGATGACGGCGGCCTTGCCGAGCGCGTTTTCCGGCATGAACAGCACGCCCTCCAGGCCGTTGGCCAGTTGAATATTTTCCTTCATGATCGATTCCCGTTATCTGTAGATTTCACTGCCGCATTATTTGGCGGCGCCGGCCTTGAGCATTTCCGCGACTTGCGCGGCGGTGCGCACGCGTCCCATGCGCGGGAAGATGCGGCGCATGAATTGATCATGGTTGTCGGTTTCCGGCGAACTGGATGCATCGCTGACGAACACCAGGTTGTAATCCATGTCGCGCGCGGAATAGGCAGTGCTGGCCAGGCCGACGTCGGTCGAGCCGCCGGCGATGATAATGGTATCGATCTTGCGCGTGCGCAGCGCCAGGTCGAGATAGGTTTGATAAAAGGCGCTCCAGCGGTACTTCGGGATCAGGTAGTCTTCCGGCCGCGGCGCGAGCTCATCGATGACCGAAGACTCCCAGGTGCCGCCGGAAACCACCGGCTTGAAGATCGGCTTGTCGTTCTGGTCGAGCGGAATCGGCTGCAGCCGGCCGTTGGTGTCGCGAATGGTTTGTCCGGTGGTGGCATTGTCGGCGCGGTGGTTGGCGGCGGCGTAGGCCACCATCAAGCCGTTGGCGCGCGCGGCCTGCAGCACCTGGGCGGCGGCGGCAACCACGGGCTGGTAGCGTTCTTGCGTTTTCGGATCGTTCTTTTTGACATGCCCATTCAACATATCGAAAAACAATAATGCAGTGCGTGCCGGAACAAGTGTGTCGATTGCCATCGTGTGATTCCTGTAATTGGAGTTTTGAAAATCGTTTCAGACGCCGCAAAGCTGCCTTCGGCCTTCTGCTGTCTCGCCTTGATCATACAGCGCGATATTCCTGGATGGATGCAACGTTTCATATACAAGAACACATTTCCTCATATCGGGAAAAATAAACGCACTTTATCCGGGCAAATATCTGCTGCCGCCACATGATTGCGCAGACCCGGGGAAGACCCACGCAAAAATCGATCCATGCATTCTGGCAGCTATAAATTTATTTATATATCCTTTTGATTTTTATAGGGATATTCAAATACGGATGCAATAAATCATTTATATCGTATTACAATCAAAAACAGTGAAACGCACGCAACCATGACGATGCGCACCGTTTTTTTGCGTGACGGAAAAGGCTCCCGGCCCCTGATTTCTTGCCGGCGGGATTTTTTGCGAACCTTATTTTTCGGACCGATGTTCCGTATATTGGAATTAAAAGACAGACCTGGGCAATCCATCAAAAGCAATCTGACAAGGGGAAAATCTTTCATGATGTCGTCAACTGCAATCCGTCCGAACCGGGCCGTTTCAATCCCTGTTGGAAATGCCGCGCGCAGGATGGTCCGCACAGGCCGCCTCCGCGATCTCCACCGTCTCCGCCGCCTCGGCCATGCCATTGCCGCAGCCGCGCTGTTACTCGCGACTTCGCTGGCCTGCGCACAGGATCCGATCAATTACCAGGGTGCGGATCGCCAGCAACGCCTGCTCGAAGGCGCCAGGAAAGAAGGCGAACTGCAACTCTATACATCCACGCCGGCCGACGAAATCTCGGTGCTGATCACGGCCTTTGAAAAGAAATACGGCATCAAGGTCAAGCTGTGGCGTTCCGGGTCGGACATGGTGGTGCAGCGCCTGGTCGGCGAAGGCCGCGCGCGCCGTTTCGAAGCCGATGTGATCGAGGCCGACGGCACCAACCTGGAAGCCCTGTATCGCGAGCAATTGCTGCAGGAAGTCCATTCGCCCAACCTGGCCGACCTGATTCCGCAGGCCATTCCGCCGCATCGGCAATGGGTCGCCGCGCGCGTGAATATCTTCACGCTGGCCTACAACACCAAACTGGTGAAGAAAAGCGACCTGCCGAAAGCATGGACGGATCTGCTGGATCCCAAATGGAAGGGCAAGCTCGGCATCGAAGCCGCCGACGCCGACTGGTTCGCCACCATCATGAGCGAACTGGGCGAAGCGAAAGGCCTGAAACTGTTCCGCGACATCGTCGCCGCCAACGGCCTCTCGGTGCGCAAGGGACATACGCTGCTGGCCAACCTGGTGGCGTCCGGCGAAGTGCCGCTGGCGCTGACCGTGCATAACTTCAAGGCCGAGCAGTTCAAGCGCAACGGCGCGCCGATCGACTGGTTCATCATCCCGCCGGCGGTCGCGCAACTGAACGGCATCGCCGTCGCCAGGAATGCGCCGCATCCGAATGCCGCGGTACTGTTCTACGACTTCATGCTCTCCGATGGCCAGACCGTGCTGGCGCAGCACGACTACATGACCACCAACAAAAAATATCCGACGCCGCTGAGCAAATTGCCGCTCAAGTTCATGGACCACAAGACGGTTCTCGACGAAAGCGACAAGTGGAACAAGCTGTACCAGGACATCATTGTCAAGCAGGCCAAATAAAAGGGACTGAACAAAAAGGGACCGGAGAGCACCCGAATTGCATTGCCTGAAGCACTTGCAGCACTCTTTCAAAACCACCAGGAGATATCAAATGTTGCCAGCATCACCGACTCTACGACAGGTTTTTCGACAGGTTTTCGCCTGGTCCGCATTATGTCTGAGCGCCCACGCCTTCGCGGCGGGCGACTGGCAACTGCCCGCCGACAAGGGCATGGTCGACAGCAAGGAAGTCGGCGTCATCCTCGGCGGCAACGATTATCCGGTCACGTCCGGTTACAGCAAGAAAGTCGACTATATCGATTTCGACGCCTACGGCCAGCAATACACGCAGGTGGTGGTAACCCTGACGCCCGACAAGCCGCGCCTGCATCAGGGCCGCAAGATCACGGTGGTCGGCGGCGAGCCCGGCAGCGAATATGCGATGGATTTCCTGCAGACGCCGGAAGGCAAGGAAGGCCCGGGCGTATGGCTGGCCAGGCGCGGCGTGACCTTCATCGCCCTGACGCGGGTGGGCCGCTGGAATTTCTTCGACAAGAGCGGCAACGGCTTCTGGAAAGACATTCCGATCGGCACCCGCATGCCGATCTTCAACCGCGCCCAGAAAGCGCCGTGGAGCGCCGACGATTTCGCGCTCAAGACCACCGCCGGCAAGGAAGCCACCTCCGGCGACAGCAGCACCTACCGCTTTCCCAAGCCGGACTCCCTGCTGTACAAGCAGATGCTGGCCGCCACCGGCGAAACCTTCCTGACCGGCTACACCAAGGCGATCGAGCGCGCGCTGCCCGGCGACGCGCGCAGCCATGCCTATCTGCTGTATTGGGGCATGTCCACCGGCGGCGCGTTCATGTATCCGCTGGCGAAATACATCAAGCCGGACGGCTACCTGAACTGGGGCACCAGCACCACCGGCCTGGCGTATGTCTATCGCAAGGCGGCCCAGGGCGACTTCAAGACGCCTTATGCCGAGACCGCGGTGCGCCTGCGCGAACGCGGCTATGACGACTTCGAGTTCTATACCAGGAATATCGACGAGAAAACCAAGAAGCAATGGTGGCAAGGCGCCTTGAACGATCCGCGTTTCAAGAGCGGCGAAGACGCCACGATGCAGTTCAATGGCGGCGCGCTGACCGATACGGCGCTGAAGCTCTGGATGGCCGACTGGCTGCCGCAGTCCTATCGCCAGCGCGGCTTCGCGGCATTGATGCGCGAAATGTTCGAACCGAGCTATCCGCCGGCCGCGCTGAAGGATGTCGCCGTGCTGGAAATGAACGGCACCGCCGACGAAGCCATGCCGCCGAAGGTGGTGGATGCGCATCGCGAGATCATGGAGCCGTACACCCGCAAGTTCAAGGTGGTGCGGGTGCAGGACTTCCATCATTACCTGTTCACGCAGGACGCCATCAAGGTGGTCGGCAGCCTGTGGCTGCGCCATATCGACAGCAATTACTTCGATGCCGACTGAGCCGGGCAAGGCTTGAAAAACGCTTGAACCAAAAAGGCGGCGCATCGATGATGCGCCGCCTTTTTTCCCTGCGCCACCCTGTCCCTACAGCATCACAGCCCCGCCATTGACGGCCAGGCTCTGGCCGGTGATATACGAGGCGTCCTCGCTCGCCAGCAGGCAAACGCCGCGCGCCACATCCTCGGGCTGGCCGATGCGTCCCAGCGGTATGCGGCTGCCGCGCGCGTACAGCTCGTCGACATTGGTCGCCTCCAGCGGCTGGTCGGTATGCGTCACGCCCGGCACCAGCGTATTGACGCGGATATGCGGCGCCCATTCCTGCGCCAGCGAACGCGTCAGCGCGATCAGCCCGCCCTTCGATGCGGCGTAATGCGCGCCGTTGCGCGACGCGCCCTGGATGCCGCGGCCGGAGGCGATATTGATGATCACGCCTGCCTGCGCCGCCAGCATGCCCGGCGCGAAGGCCTGGCTGCATAAAAACGCGCCGCCAAGATTGATCGCCAGCACCTTCTGCCAAAGCGCGAACGGCATCTCCAGCGCACTCGCGCGCGGAAAGATGCCGGCATTGTTGACCAGCAGCCCGCAGCTACCCAAGCGCTCCGCAACCGTCCGCGCCGCCGCCTTCACCGCCGTTTCGTCCGCCACATCGACCGGCAGGTACAGCGCGCGCCGCCCCAGCGCCACGGCCTCGGCGGCGACTTCCTTGCCGGCGGCCAGCGGATCGAAGATGGCGACGTCATAGCCGCGCTGCGCCAGCGCCAGCGCGATCGCCCGGCCGATGCCCTTGCTGCCGCCGGTCACCACGGCGATTCTGTTGTGCGGCCGGTCCTGGTTCATGGGTAGGTTCTCCATTCGTCGATTGCACAATCGCCGCGTTATTTCGCGGCGCCCGCCTTGATCATCCCGATCACCTGCGCGGCCGTGCGCACGCGTCC
Organism: Herbaspirillum sp.; assembly: GCA_036499085.1. Taxonomy (GTDB): domain Bacteria; phylum Pseudomonadota; class Gammaproteobacteria; order Burkholderiales; family Burkholderiaceae_D; genus Herbaspirillum. The sequence goes on from DASYEK010000128.1 coordinate 15,038, forward strand.
CATGCGCGGGAAAATGCGGCGCATGAACTGATCGTGGTTGTCGGTTTCCGGCGAGCCGGAGGCGTCGCTGACGAACACCAGGTTGTAATCCATGTCGCGCGCCGCATAGGCAGTGCTGGCCACGCCGACATCGGTGGAGCCGCCCGCGATGACGATGGTATCGATCTTGCGCGCGCGCAGGGCCAGGTCGAGATAGGTCTGGTAGAACGCGCTCCAGCGGTATTTTGGAATGATGTAGTCTTCCGGCGCCGGCGCCAGCTCGTCGATGACCGCGGCTTCCCAGGTGCCGCCGTCGAGCACCGCCTTCAAATCGGGCGCCTGGTCGACCGGGATCGGATTGAGGCGGCCGTCGGTATCGCGGATGGTGTGCGCGCTGGTCAGATTGTCGGCGCGATGGTTGGCGGCGGCGTAGGCCACCATCATTCCGTTGGCGCGCGCGGCCTGCAGCACGGCTTGCGAGGCGGCGACGATCGGCGTGCTGCGCGCCTTGGTGGCGGGGTCGTCCTTCTTGATATGGCCGTTCAACATATCGAAAAACAGCAATGCCGTGCGCGCCGGGATGAGAGTATCGATCGCCATCTTTTATTCCTTGCAGTGGTGAAGTTGCGGTTATGAAGTGAGGTTGAGTTCGCAGGTATAAATCGAGATATAAATCTATTTATACCCGGGGAAATATCGATAACGCATTATGGCAGAAGGCGGCGATTTTTTGCCGGGGCGCGAACAAGATTTCGGAAAATAAAAAGCCCGGATGCGCGCACCCGGGCCTGCCTGGTTCAAGGAATGGAATGACTTCGGCCGCGCAAGGCCGCGGCCACTTCATGCATTGCGGAATGCGCGTTAAAACTGCTCCCAGTCGTCGCCGTTGGTCGCGGCCGGCACTGGCGCCGGGGCCACGGCCGGTTTTGCCTTCGGCGCGGCGATTGCCGGCGCCGCCGCGTTCTGCCGCGGCAAGCTGCGCGGCGCAGCATCCAGGGTATTCAGTGCCGGTCCCGCCAGCGCCCGTTCGGTCTGCTCGTCGAGCTTGAATACGCTCACCACCTGCAACAGCGTCGAGGCCTGGTGCTTCAGCGATTCCGACGCCGCGGCCGACTCCTCGACCAGCGCCGCATTCTGCTGCGTCACATGATCCATCTGCAATACCGCCTGGTTGATCTGCTCGATGCCGGCGCTCTGCTCGCTGCCGGCCGCCTCGATCTGGGTCATGATGCCGGACACCCGCTGCACGCTGGCGACCACTTCCTGCATCGTCGATCCGGCCTGGTCGACCAGCCTGCTGCCGGCGTCGACCTTCGCCACCGAATCGCCGATGAGCACCTTGATTTCCTTGGCGGCCTGGGCCGAGCGTTGCGCCAGGTTGCGCACTTCGGAAGCCACGATGGCAAACCCGCGTCCCTGCTCGCCTGCGCGCGCGGCTTCCACCGCCGCATTCAACGCCAGGATATTGGTCTGGAACGCAATGCCGTCGATCACGCCGATAATGTCCACGATCTTGCGCGAGGAGTCGTTGATGGCTTCCATCGTATCGACCACTTCGGACACCACCGCGCCGCCCTTGGAGGCGACTTCGGATGCCACCGCCGCCAGCTGCGTGGCCTCGCGGGCGTTATTGGCGTTGTGCTTGACGGTCGAGGTCAGTTCCTCCATCGACGAGGCAGTCTCTTCCAGCGCGCCGGCCTGCTGTTCGGTGCGCGCCGACAGGTCCAGCGTGCCGGCCGCGATCTGCGACGACGCCACGGCAATCGTATCGGTGCCGGCGCGAACCCGGCTGACGATGCCGCTCAAGCTGTCGCGCATGGTCTTGATGGCGAACAGCAGGCTGGTGCTGTCGTTGGACCTGGTGGCCACGACGGTGGTCAGGTCGCCGCTGGCGATCTTGCCGGCGATATCGGCCGCATATGCCGGCTCGCCGCCGAGCTGGCGCGTGATGCCGCGCGTGATCAGCACGCCCAACGCCACGCCGACGATCACGCTGCTCATGATCAAGATCGTCATCAGCATGCTGCTGGATTCATACATCTCGGCCGCCTCTTCGGCAGTGGCCTTGGCGCGCTCTTCCTTGATCTTGGTCATCTGCTCCAGTATGGCGTCGAGCGCATTGGAGTCCTGGCGCGCAAGGACCAGTTCGGCCGACAGTTCCGCGGCGCGCTCTTGCATATTCTCTGCTTCGGCCAGGTCCAGGGTCTTGTCGACCACCGCCTTGTAGCTCTCCGAAAGCTTGGCGTATTCCGCCAGCAGGTCCTTGGCCTTCTCGCTGCCGAACAGCGGACGCGCCAGTTCGAGGTTGGCGCTCACCGCTGCCAGGTATTTCATGGTGCGTTCGCGGTTGGCCTTGCGCTCGTCGGCATTGGTGGAAAGCAGGAAATTGCCGCGCGCGCGGCCGGCGTCGACCAGGTTGATATTGGCTTCCTTGACATATGCCAGGCCCAGCAGATCCCGGTTATACATGCGGTCGGTCATGGCGTTCATTTTTTGCATGTCCACGATGCCGATCACCGCAACAATGGCGCCGACCACGGCAATCAGCAAAAAACCGGCGATCAGCTTGGTTCCTACCTTCATATTCTTGAACATTTTATTCTCCATCCCCGAGTGGGTCGCATGTGTGTCTATTTATAGGAATAGCCGGCATGGACACCGGCGGCTTGTCCGACAAATCATAATGGAGTTTCGCCTCGTTTTCCGATGGTATTGTTTCTGACGAATTCTGACAATTCGGCATTTCCCCAGAGTATGGCGATATAGGCAGATATCTAAAATGTTTTTGGCCGCCGGCCGGGAAAACGCGATAAAAGGTGCATGAAGGCTGTCGCGCCGCACCAAGCCCGGAGGAAGGCAAAGGCGGCGTGGCGTTGCGCGAGAATTCGCAGGCGCGGGATACAAGCCACACTGGCCAGCCACACCTGCAAGCGCTACAAGCCGCCGTTCATGTTCTCGATGAACGCCCGGATCGCGGCTTCGTCGCGCTTGAAGAAAATCCACTGCCCGATGCGCTGCGAAGTCACCAGGCCGCAAGCGGTCAGCGCGGTCAGGTGGGCCGACACGGTCGACTGCGACAGCGCGGCGCGGCTGCCTATGATCTTGGCGCAGACGCCGAGCGACAGCGGATGTTCCTGCCCCGCAAAATAACGATCGGGCTCCTTCAGCCATGCCAGGATATGCCGCCGCATCGGATTGGCCAGCGCCTTGTGAATTGCATCAATGTCCATGGCCGCGATTCTGCCCGATTACCGATCGCCACGGACGCCGTCGCCGCGGTTTGGCCGAAAACGCATGCGGCTTGTCCCAAAAACCGCCCAAGAAAGTGCATGGCCCAAAACAAGCCGTGAATGGCCTCCAACAGCGGCATCCATGCATATCTATTTTTTCCGATGAATCCTAAACTTATTGCCATGGGTGGAATAGAACCAAGCATCCCGCGAGGTAATCGAAGCGATCCCAGCGGCATCCAAAAGTAAAGGAACAGCAGCCATGATGAACGAGAACCGCGCATCTTCTTTCCTGTACGGCGCCAACGCCCCCTACATCGAGGAACAATATGAGTTGTACCTGGGCGATGCCGCGGCCGTTCCGGCGGAATGGCGGCATTATTTCGATGCGCTGAGGAAGTTGCCGGCAGCCGACGGCACCGACCACGACGATGTCGCGCACGCGCCGGTCATCGACCACTTCGTCGCGCTGGCGCGCGGTCCTCGTTCGGCGGCAGGCAATCCCGAGGACGTGTTGCGCTTCGCCCGCAAGCAGGCCGCGGTCGAAGCGCTGATCGCCGCTTACCGAATGGTCGGCGCGCGCAAGGCCCGCATCGATCCGCTGCAATGGACCCCCACCGCGCAGATTCCCGATCTGGCACCCGGCATGTATGGCCTGGCCAAAACGGATATGGCGACCGCCTTCAGCGCCGCCGGCACCGGTTTCGCCGAATCCGACCTGGCCCTGGGCGACCTGATCGCCGCGCTGGAACAGACCTACTGCGGCACCCTGGCCGCCGAATTCATGCACCTGAGCGACAGCGTGCAGCGGCAATGGTGGGCCATCCGGCTGGAGTCCGGCCGGGCCGCCTTCCCGGTTGCGCCGGAACAGCAGCAGCGCATGCTGGAACGCCTCACCGCCGCCGAAGGCCTTGAGAAATACCTGCACGCGCGCTATGTCGGCCAAAAGCGGTTTTCGCTGGAAGGCGGCGAATCGCTGATCGTGCTGCTGGACGAATTGATCCGGCACGGCGCGTCCCAGGGCATTCGCAGCGTCGTCATGGGCATGGCGCATCGCGGCCGCCTGAACGTGCTGGTGAATGTGATCGGCAAGCCGCCGCATGCCCTGTTCGATGAATTCGACGGCAAGACGGCGCATACGCTGCCGGCAGGCGACGTCAAATATCACAAGGGCTTCAACGGCGTGGCGCAAACGGATGCCGGCGAAGTGGAACTGATCCTGGCGTCCAATCCGTCCCATCTGGAAATCGTGAACCCGGTGGTGCAGGGCATTTCCCGCGCACGTTCGGATCAGCTGGGCGTCGACGGCGCCGTGCTGCCGGTCGAAATCCATGGCGACGTGGCCATTTCCGGCCAGGGCATCGTGATGGAAACCATGAACCTGAGCGCCACCCGCGGCCACGGCACCGGCGGCACCATCCATATCGTGGTCAATAACCAGGTCGGCTTTACCACATCGGATCCGCGCGATACTCGCTCGACATTTTTCTGCACCGACATCGCCAAGATGATCGAGGCGCCGGTGCTGCATGTGAACGGCGACGATCCCGAAGCGGTGGCGGCCGCGGTGCGGCTGGCGCTCGACTATCGGACCGCATTCAAGAAGAGCGTGATGATCGACCTGGTCTGTTTCCGCCGCCACGGCCATCAGGAACAGGACACGCCCAACATCACGCAGCCGATGATGTATCGCGCCATCGCCGCCAATCCCGGCGTGCGCAAAATCTACGCGCAGAAGCTGGTCGACAGCGGGATTGTCAGCGCCGAACAGGCCGAGTCCCTGATTCATGCGTATCGCGATCGGCTCGAATCCACGCAACAGCAGGCGCAAAGCGAGGCCCAAGCCGAAGCGCAAAGGGAACGCCGGGAAGACGCGGCAATGGCAAGCCGCTCCTATGCCCCGCCTTCCTTGCCGCAACTGCGCGAACTGGCCGGCAGCATTTCCGAAATTCCCGGCGCCTATTCGCTGCATCCCCTGGTCGCAAAGGTAATCGCCGGCCGCCGCGAAATGGCGGCCGGCGCCAGGCCGCTGGATTGGGGCATGGGAGAACACCTGGCCTTCGCCTCGCTGCTGGCGGCGGGCATCGACGTCAGGCTGAGCGGGCAGGACTCCGAACGCGGCACCTTCACCCATCGCCATGCTGTCCTGCACAACCAGAATCGCGAGAATCGATCCGAAGGCGTGTATGTGCCGTTGCAACATGTCGGCGCGGCCCAGGGCAAATTCGCGGTCACCAATTCATTGCTCTCGGAAGCCGCCGTATTGGGATTCGAATACGGCTACTCGATCACCCGGCCCGACGCGCTGGTGATGTGGGAAGCGCAATTCGGCGATTTCGCCAACGGCGCGCAAGTGGTGATCGACCAATTCATCGCCGCCGGCGCCGCCAAATGGGGCCAATACAGCGGCCTGACCATGCTGCTGCCGCATGGCCAGGAAGGCCAGGGCCCCGAACATGCTTCCGCCCGGCTGGAGCGCTATCTCCAGTTGTGCGCGCAAAACAATATCCAGGTCTGCCAGCCGACCACGCCGGCCCAGATGTTTCATTTGCTGCGCAGGCAAGTGCTGCTGCGCGAACGGCGTCCGCTTATCGTCATGACGCCCAAGTCCTTGCTGCGTCATGCGCAGGCCGTCAGCAGTCTTGAAGAACTCGCCGCCGGCGGCTTCCAGGCGGTGCTGGGGGACGCCGGGATCGGAACGGCGGAATCGAAAACGATCCGGCGCGCCGTCCTGGCGTCGGGCAAGGTTTACTACGATCTGCTGGTGCAACGGCAGGAACAGCGCAAGTCGGGCGGCCGCGACGACGTCGCCCTGATTCGCCTGGAGCAGTTGTATCCCTTCCCCGCCGAACAACTGGCGGCGGAACTGGCGCGCTATCCGGAACTGGACACCGTGGTCTGGTGCCAGGAAGAGCCGCACAACCAGGGCGCCTGGAAGATGATTGAACCAAGTCTGCGGGCAATTGTTCCAAGCTCGGCGAGATTGCAGTACGCGGGACGCGACGAGTTGGCGTCGACCGCGCCCGGCTATTTTTCCGTGCATGCCGAGCAACAGAAGAATCTGGTCCAGTCCGCATTCACCAAATAGAAAAGGAAGGCATATCATGACTGCCCCGACATTGGACATCGACACACCGGCCGGACATTACAGCGCCCAAGAAAAACGTCATCGCATCTTCGCCATCATGGCGGCTTCCTCGGGGAACCTGGTCGAATGGTTCGATTTCTACGTCTATGCGTTTTCCTCGCTGTATTTCGCGGCCTCGTTCTTTCCCAAATCCGATCCGACCGCGCAGTTGCTGAATACGGCAGGGGTTTTCGCGGCCGGCTTCCTGATGCGGCCGATCGGCGGCTGGCTGTTCGGCCGCGTGGCCGACCGTTACGGCCGCCGCCGCTCGATGCTGATTTCGGTGACAATGATGTGCGGCGGATCGCTGGCCATCGCCTGCCTTCCCACCTATGCGGCGATCGGCGCCTGGGCGCCGTTCCTGCTGCTGCTCGCGCGCCTGTTCCAGGGCCTTTCGGTCGGTGGCGAATACGGCACCACCGCTGCCTACATGAGCGAAGTGGCGCTGCGCGGGCAACGCGGATTTTTCTCATCCTTCCAGTACGTCACGCTGATCGGCGGCCAACTGCTGGCGGTGCTGGTGGTGGTGATCCTGGGCCAGTTGCTGGACGAAGCGGAACTGAAGGCCTGGGGCTGGCGCATTCCGTTCGTGATCGGCGCGATTGCCGCGGTGGTCTCGGTCTATTTGCGGCGCACATTGACCGAAACCCAGGCCGCGGAAACGCAGGCCAGCCGGGAAGCCGGCAGCCTGAGGGTCTTGTTCAGGGACCACATGCCGGCGTTCCTGACCGTGCTCGGCTATACCGCCGGCGGCTCGCTGATCTTCTATACGTTCACCACATACATGCAGAAATACCTGGTCAATACCGTGCATCTGCCGATCAAGACCGCGAGCTATGTGATGACCTGCGCCCTGTTCCTGTACATGTGCATGCAGCCGGCCTTCGGCGCCCTGTCCGACCGCATCGGCCGCCGCAACAATATGCTGCTGTTCGGCGGCCTCGGCGCGCTGGCCACCGTCCCGATCCTGACCGCCTTGCAATACACGGACAACCCGGTGGTCGCGTTCATATTGATCATTGCCGCGCTGGCCATCGTCAGTTTCTACACATCGGTCAGCGGCATCGTCAAATCCGAGATGTTCCCGCCGGAGGTGCGCGCGCTGGGCGTCGGCCTGGCCTATGCGGTGGCCAACGCGATCTTCGGCGGCTCGGCCGAATACGTGGCGCTGGGCCTGAAGTCGCTGGGCCACGAATCGGCATTCTTCTGGTATGTCTCGGCCATGATGGCGATCGCGTTCGCGGTCAGTTTCCGCCTGCCGAGAACGGCGCGCTATCTGCATCACGATCACTGACCGGAGGCCTGAATCGACGAATCGGCCTTCTTATATCGGCAGGACCGGATTTTCGATGAGCTGCCGCGCCAGCAAATTGGCATGCGGCGTCAGCGCGGAAAAATCGCGCGCGCACAGATGCAATTGGCGCGACGCCCAGGGTTCGGACAGAGGCAGAATCGCCAGGCCCGGGCGGCGCAGTTCTTCGGCCGAGGCTTCGGACAGGATCGCGATGCCGACGCCGGCCTCGACCAGCATCCCCACGTTTTCGACGCTGCGCAATTGCACCCGGTAATGCATCTGCCGGCCGATGCGGGACGCGTGCATGCCCAGGTGAATTTCCAGCGCCGCATCCGACAAACCGACGAAGGGTTCGCCGACGATGTCCGCGAAAGCCGCGCGCTCCTGGCCGCCGATGCGATGCGCCCGGCTCGCCACCACCACCAGCCGATCCTGCGCGACCAGATGCGTGCGCAACGTCGTCAGGTCCGCGGTATCGGCCACCAGGCCGAGATCGGCGCGCCCCTCGGCGATGGCCAGCACGATCTCGGTGCTGGGCCGCTCCAGGATATCGACCGAAAGATCCGGATACGCAACCAGGAAGCGGCGCAATTGCGCCGGCAGGAAAACCGCCAATGCGGCCGTGTTCGACAACAACCGGATACGTCCCTTGATGCCGGTGGCATAGGCGCGCAATTCGCCGCGCATCTGCTCCGTTTGCCGCAGGATCAGGCGCGCATGCCGCAGCAAGGCATCGCCGGCCGCCGTGGTGCGCACGCCGCGCCGGGTCCGCTCCAGCAGCGGCACGCCGAGCGTGGCTTCCATGCCGGAGACGCGCTCGCTGACCGACGCCAGCGCCAGATTCATCGCTTGCGCGCCTTGCGTGAGGCTGCCATGCTCCACCACCGACAAGAACAAACGCATATCGAACAGATCCAGACGCATCCTCTTTTCCTGCCTTCCCTTCGTTTTTTCCGAAGTCTAGCATAGGAAAAGCCAGATTGTGACTCTCCAACGCCAGGACTACCATGCTGCCCATGGATCATATTTTATTACTCTCCGCAGCAGGTCTGATTGCCGGCGCCATGAATGCACTGGCCGGCGGCGGCTCGTTCATCAGCCTGCCGGCGCTGATCGCGGTCGGCGTGCCATCGGTACAGGCGAATGCTTCGAGCACCGTGGCGCTGTTCCCGGGCGGCCTGGCCGGCGCATGGGCCTATCGGGACGGGCTGGGACCGGTGGGATCTGTCGCATTGCGGCCGTTGGTTATCGCCACCCTGATCGGCGGCCTGATCGGCTCGCTGCTGCTGTTGTGGACTTCGACCACGCTCTTCAATTTCGTGCTGCCGTGGCTGCTGCTGGTGGCCAGCCTGACCCTGGCGTTCGGCCGCCGTCTCGGCGAATTCCTGCGTCGCCACTGGCAGATCCGGCCGGCGGCGGTATTGGCGATCCAGTTCGGCCTCGGCGTGTACGGCGGCTATTTCGGCGGCGCGGTCGGCATCATGATGATGGCGGTCTGGAGCCTGCTGGACAACCGCGACCTGAAAAGCCTGAACGCGCCGCGCACCCTGACGGTCAGCGTCGCCAATGCAATCGCCGTCCTGATCTTCATCCTGGCCGACGCCGTGCACTGGCGCGAAACGATCGTCATGCTGCTTGCCGCCATCGTCGGCGGCTACGGCGGCGCGCAGATCGGCCGGCGCGCGCCGGCGCGCGTGGTTCGCGCCGGAACCCTGTTCCTGACGGCCTGCATCACGGCGGTCTTTTTCATTCGGGCCTATTTCCCGGCGCTGTCCTGGCATTGATGTCCCGGCATTGAAACCGGCAGGCGCGGCCCTGCAAGGAGGAATGATGATTTCAGCCTTTGTCGGAACGATCGGTGCCCTCGGCATCCTCGCAAGTATTGCGATCAAGTTCAGCACCGCTGCCAACCCACCCCGGCAGAAAAAACGCAAGGCCCCGAAAGCCCAGGCCGCCCTCCCTCTCCATCAGCGCCGGCGGCACTGATCGGCCCCGCCCCCTACACCTGCGATCCCTCGGCCGGACGGCATGCATCTTCCAATGCCCGATTTGCATTCGCCGTTTATTTCAATACTTATTAAGTATTGAAATATGCAAATCAAGATATTTTACATTCCAAAATCGCACTCCTATAATCGGCTCCAATAAAAGCAAGGCACCGGTGCGTCGTCGATTGCGCCGTGCACGTACAAAATCATCATTGGAGGAGCGCAAATGCACGCCGATTTACATACCATGCCGGAAAAAAAGCCTTTCTACCGGTCACTCTATATACAAGTCATCGCGGCCATCGTCATCGGCGTGCTGCTGGGTCATTTCTATCCCCAACTGGGCGCGGCCATGAAGCCGCTCGGCGACGGCTTCATCAAGCTGATCAAGATGATCATCGCGCCGATCATTTTCTGCACCGTGGTGATCGGCATCGCCGGCATGGAAGACATGAAAAAGGTCGGCAAGACCGGCGGCCTGGCGCTGCTGTATTTTGAAGTCGTCAGCACGCTGGCCCTGCTGGTCGGCCTGGTGATCGTCAACGCCCTGCATCCGGGCGTGGGCATGAATGTCGATGTATCGACGCTAGACACCAAGAGCATCGCGGCCTACACCGGCCCGGGCAAGATCGGCACCGTCACCGAATACCTGATGCATATCATTCCAAACAGCATGGTCGACGCCTTCGCCCAGGGCGACGTGCTGCAGATCCTGCTGATCTCCGTGCTGTTCGGCTTCGCGCTGCACAAGTTCGGCGGCCGCGGCACGCTGGTGTTCGATTTCATCGAAAAAGGCTCGCACGTGCTGTTCGGCATCGTCGGCATGATCATGCGGCTGGCCCCGATCGGCGCGTTCGGCGCAATGGCGTTCACCATCGGCAAGTACGGTATCGGCAGCCTGTTCTCGCTGGGCAAGCTGATGGGCACCTTCTACCTGACCTGCCTGTTCTTCATCTTCATCGTGCTCGGCATCGTGGCGCGCCTGCATGGCTTCAGCGTCTGGAAATTCGTCCGATATATCAAGGAAGAGCTGCTGATCGTCCTCGGCACGTCGTCCTCGGAAACGGTGCTGCCGCGCCTGATGGCCAAGCTGGAAAACCTGGGCGTGAAGAAATCGGTGGTGGGCCTGGTGATCCCGACCGGCTATTCGTTCAACCTGGACGGCACTGCGATCTACCTGACCATGGCGGCGGTCTTCATTGCCCAGGCCACCAATACGGCGATGACGCTGACCCAGCAGATCACCTTGCTGGCGGTCTTGCTGCTGACTTCCAAGGGCGCGGCGGGCATCACCGGCAGCGGCTTTATCGTGCTGGCGGCAACCTTGTCGGCGGTCGGCCATGTGCCGGTGGAAGGCCTGGCGCTGATCCTGGGCGTGGACCGTTTCATGTCCGAAGCGCGGGCGCTGACCAATACCGTCGGCAACGGCGTGGCGACCCTGATCGTGGCGCGCTGGACCGGCGACGTCGACATGGCGCGCATGCATGCGGAACTGAACGGCGCAACGCAGCAGGAAGCGGAGCAGCCGGAAGCAGTACTCGATACCGTCACCGCGCATATCAACGCGCCGGCGCGGTAACCACGGCAGCGCAATACAGGGGAAAATCATGGGGTCGATCGGCAAACAATGGATTCGGATCATCGCGGCCGGCGTGACGGCCGGATTATTGCTGCCGATCTTGCCGATGGCGGCCCAGGCGGCAGCCTCCCGGGCCAAGCCGCAGATGGTAGCCCTGGAAGACGCCGCCACCGGGAAGAGCTTCCATTTTGCGATCTATTCCAATATCGATCTGCAAAAATCCGACGCCAGGATCCAGCGCGTGATCATTTTCCAGCATGGCCTGCAACGCGACGCCGACCGCTATTTCGCGGTCGCCCTGCATCTGCTCGACATCGCCGGCAAGGACCCGGCCGAGAACGCCGTCCTGGCCCCGAAATTCGCCGTGCCGTCGGACAAGGTCGCCGGCGCCGACATGCCGCTCTGGCATGGCGGCGCCTGGCTGCAAGGCCATCTTTCCGCCAGCGGCGTGAGCGGCATCGGTTCCTTTTCGGTCATCGACGATATCGCGCGCTTCGTCACCGCGCAGGGCCGCTTTCCGGCCTTGAAGGAAATCATCTTCGTCGGCCATTCGGCCGGCGCGCAATTGCTGCAGCGCTATGCCGTGCTGAACAACAGCACCGAATTGCTGCAGAAAGCCGGCATCTCGGTGCGCTATGTGATCTCCAGCCCTTCTTCGTACCTGTACCTGGATGCCAACCGTCCGAAGGGCGCCGGCTTCGCGCCGGCCGGCGGCATCCTTTGCCCGGGATACAACGATTATCGCTACGGCATCAAGAAAATGATCGAGTACGGCCGCGGCCTGGACGGCGAACAGTTGTTCCGGCGCTATGCGGCGCGCAATGTGTCCTATCTGGTCGGCGCTGAGGACAACGACCCGAATCATTCCGCGCTGGACAAGGCCTGCGGCGCCCGCCTGGAAGGCACGGACCGCGTCGATCGCCACGAGAATTATTTGCGCTACGAACAATTCCTGTCGAACAAATGGAACATCCCGGTCAAGCGCGAGCATGCGCAAGTGCCGGGCGCCGGACATGAAGCCGGCGACGTCTTCGGATCGCCCGTCGCAGCCGAAATAGTGTTCGGCGGCGGCAATTAGGCCACCGGAAAACCGGAAGCAGGCGTCCAGAGGCAAGAAGCACAAGACAAGAAATACGAACTACGAACTACGAACTACGAACTACGAACTACAAAAATAAACGGCACGCGCGCCGTCGCAAACGATTGCAAACGATTGCGGCGGCGGCAGGCCCGACGGAGACAGAGGGGAATCGAATGAAGAAACCACGCGCCACCGCGCCCATGATGACCATGCTGCTGACATTGGCGGCGCCGCTCGCCGCCAATGCCCAGCAGCAGCCGAATTCCGGCACGCTGTTCGACAACAATCGCCAGCAGCTGACCCCGACCGAAAACAATGCCGCG
>DASYEK010000129.1:0-8312 GCA_036499085.1 Herbaspirillum sp.
GAGCTTCACGCCTTTCGATTCGGCCGCCAAGATGGTTGCCCCGCTGGGCGCCGGCCAGATTGAAGTCGGCGCCGGTTCGCCGTCGGTCGGCCTGTACAACGCGATTGCGCGCGGCATCGAAATCAAGATCGTCGCGGATAAAGGTTCGACGCCGCCAGGCTACGGTTATCAGCCATTGCTGGTGCGCAAGGACCTGGTCGACAGCGGCCGCTACAAGTCGCTCAAGGATTTGAAAGGCATGAAGATCGCCGGCAGCGCGCCGGGCAGCGGCTCGACCTCGACCATGAATGAAGCACTGAAAAAGGCAGGCCTGAAACCTGCCGATGTCGAACGCGTCTTCCTGGCGTTCCCGCAGCATGTGCTGGCCCTGCAGAACAAGGCGGTCGACGCCGCGTTGACCACCGAGCCATCGGCCACCAAGGCAGTGCAGAGCGGTGCGGCCGTGCGCGTGATGGGCGACGACGAAATCTATCCGAACCATCAATTGGCCGTGGTGCTGTATGGCGGCAATTTCATCAAGAAGAATCCGGACGCCGCCAAGCGCTTCATGCGCGCCTACCTGCGTGGGGTGCGCGACTATAACGATGCGCTCAAGGACGGCAAGATCGCCGGCCCCAACGCGAATGAAGTCATTGCGATCCTGACCGAGTACACCAACGTCAAGGATCCGGCCGTGTATCGCGTCATCAGCGTGCAGGGTTGCAGCCCGGACGGCACAGTCGACGTGTCGAGCCTGAAAAACGATCTGGCCTTCTTCAAGAGCGAAGGCCTGGTCAAGGGCGCGGTAACGGTCGACCAAGCGCTCGACACTTCCTTCGCCGCCGCGGCTGCGAAGGAACTCGGTCCGTACAAGCGAAAGAAATAAGGACGCCATGCAAACCACTTCGAACCATCAGGACGCAGTCCCGAAGATTCAACTGCACAACCTGACCAAGAGTTTTCAAACAGCGGGCGGCGTCGTCACGGCGCTCGATAATGTCTCGCTCGACATTCCGACCGGCTGCTTCTTCATGATCGTCGGCCCCAGCGGCTGCGGCAAGACCACGTTGCTGCGCATCCTGGCAGGCCTGGAAGCGCCGACATCCGGCAGCGTCAAGGTCAGCGCGCCGGCGGCCAACCGGCCGGCCAATTCGATGGTGTTCCAGGGCGACTCGCTGTTCCCGTGGATGACCGTATTCGAAAACGCCGCCTACGGCCTGACGCTGCGCAACCGGCCCAAGGGCGAGATCGCGGACACCGTCGGCCATTACCTGAACCGCATCGGCATGACCAAGTTCGCCAAGGCGTATCCGCACCAGTTGTCGGGCGGCATGCGGCAGCGGGTGTCGATCGCGCGCGCGTTCGCCAACGATCCTGACATCCTGCTGATGGACGAACCGTTCTCGGCGCTGGACGAACAGAACAAGCTGCTGCTGCAGGAAGAGCTGCTGCGCATCTGGGACGAGACCCGCAAGACAGTGCTGTTCATCACGCACAGCGTGGACGAAGCGGTCACCTTGGGCGACCGCATCATGATCATGACGGCGCAGCCCGGCCGCGCCAAGCAGATCATCGATGTGCCGTTCGAGCGTCCGCGCGAAGTGCTGTCGCTGCGCGCCCGTCCGGCATACGGCGAGCTGGTGTATTCGATCTGGGGCCAACTGCGCGACGAGGTGCAGGCTGCCCGTTCGCAGGATGAAAAAAGGAGTATCAAAGCATGAGTGCCGTATCCGATAGCCAACCGGAAGTGACGCCGGTCAAACCAGCGGCGAAGGCGCGCCGCAAAATGAGTCTGAGCAATCGCGATCGCCTGATCAGCGTTGCTTCGCCGATCGCGCTGCTGATCATCTGGGAAATCCTGGTGCGCCTGGGCGTGCTTGACGCGCGCTTCTTCCCGGCGCCGTCCAGCGTGTTCGAAACGCTGGTGCAACTGGTCGAGGACGGCAGCCTGTGGGCCAATACCTGGGCCACGCTGCAGCGCCTGTTCTGGGGCTTCTTCCTGGGCGGCATTCCGGGCCTGTTGCTGGGCATCGGCATGGGCCTGAACCGCACCCTGCGCGCCATGGTCGATCCGCTGATCTCCACCACCTATCCGGTGCCGAAGAGCGCAATCTTCCCGCTGATCCTGTTGATCTTCGGCCTCGGCGAAGGCTCCAAGATCGTCATGGTCGCCATCGGCGTGTTCTATCCGGTGCTGATCAACTCCACCATCGGCGTGCTCGAAATCAACAAGATCTACCTCGACGTCGGCCGCAATTTCAAGGCCAGCCGCTGGCAGACCTTCCGCACCATCGCCTTCCCCGGCGCGGTGCCGAGCATCATGAGCGGCATCAAGCTGGGCCTCGGCCTGGGCCTGATGCTGATCGCGATCGCCGAAATGATCGGCGCCAAGAGCGGCCTCGGCTACATGATCTGGAACGCCTGGGAAATCCTGTCGGTCGAGACCATGTATGTCGGCCTGATCGTGATCGCCCTGCTGGGCGTGATTTTCTCGATCGTGTTGAACGAAGTCGAAAGCAAGCTGGTGCCCTGGAAGAATTCCAGATAGTTTGCACATTGCCAAGCAAATGCGGAAATGCCCCCATGCGAAAGCACGGGGGCATTTTTTTTGCCTGCGGCCGTCGCGATCTTGCAATCATTCAAAGCCAAAAACTGAGGCGAAAATGTCATTCTTATATGCGGACCGGCGTTTCGTATATATATTGCCCTTGTTCAATTTTCCCCATAGAATGAAGTCGCAACTATAAACCGGGTATCCGGAGGGACGTTCCCGATCGTGCGCCAACGCGTTCGATACGGCGGCGCCCATAAATCAGAGGAGACCCCCGTGCGATGGATAAGCGAATTCCCGTAACGGTATTGACCGGTGATTTTCACGCAGGAAAAACGGTGCTGCGCAACCGCATCCTCGCGGAGGA
The DNA here is from genome assembly GCA_036499085.1 of Herbaspirillum sp. Classification (GTDB taxonomy): domain Bacteria; phylum Pseudomonadota; class Gammaproteobacteria; order Burkholderiales; family Burkholderiaceae_D; genus Herbaspirillum. The sequence goes on from DASYEK010000129.1 coordinate 2,898, forward strand.
TCGCGCGCGCCGTTATGCACTGCTGGTCGATGCCGGCCAGGCCGATGCCGTGGAATTGGCAGCCACCGGCATCGCCGGGCAATTCATCGTCCGCACCAAGGAGGAGCTGTTCGAAATGAACAGCGGCTGCATCTGCTGCACCATTCGCGGCGACCTGATTCGCGCCCTGCATGTGCTGCTGGAGGAAGAGTCCGGCAACTTCGACGCCGTCATCATCGAGACCGCCGGCAGCGCCGATCCCGGTCCCATCATCCAGACTTTTTTTGTCGACCATATCCTCGAACAGCATACCGGACTCGATTCGGTGATCGCCGTGGTCGACGCCGATACCATCGTCCAGGAACTGCAGGGCAACCGCGCTGCGATGCAGCAGATTGCATTCGCCGACCAGGTTGTGCCGGCCAATACCGAAGCGCTGGACGGCGCCGCCCTGGAAGCGCTTCAAGCGCGCCTGCGCCGGATCAATCCGCTGGCGCTCATTCAGCAAGCGCGGCCCGCCGATATCGCGCTCGAGGCCTTGCTGGACCGCGGCGCATTCGAGCTCGAACGCGGCGCCGCGCTGGCCGGCGATTTTGCCATGCCGCCTCAAGTTGCCGGCAAGACTGACGACAACGAAATATCCGCCGTCTTGCTGGAGGCCGATGTCGCCATGGAATTCGACCGTGTCGACGAATGGCTGGCGGGGCTGGTCATGCGACAGGGCACCGATCTGCTGCGTGGCAAGGGCGTCATCGATGTCATCGACCGCGGCGGCGATCGGCGCCGGCTGGCGTTCCAGTCGGTGCAGATGCTGCACGAGGGAAATTTTCCCCGGACCTGGGCAGCGGACGAGCCGCATGCCAGCCGGCTGGTTTTCGTCGGCCGCAATCTCGATCTGGAAGCATTGCAAACCGGTTTCATGGCCTGCGCGGCATCCGGTGCTGCAACATTCGCGCTAGTATCCGCAGCCTGAAGGCGGCGGCTTAATAATATTGATAATGAGGGACACCATGGAATCTACGAGCCACGCTCGTCTGGCCGGCGATGCGCACACCGACATTGCAACCGTCAATGAATCGGGACGCGTGATCAACCTGCCGGGCGTCAAGGGGAACGGCGGCAAGAAAGCCGAAAAGGCCGCCGCAAAGGCGCGCCTCAAGCTGGCCAAGCCCGGCAGCTCCGGCGGCATGCCGGGAGTCAAGGGTGGCGGTCCGGTCCAGTGGTTTTATAACCTGAAACTGGCCAAGAAGCTGATGTTCGTGGTGGCGATGGTGCTGGCGCTGGGCATTTTCGTCGGCCTGTTTTCGGTCGGCCAGTTGAACAAGGTCAACCAGTCCGCGGCGGAAATGAAGAACGTCTGGCTGCCGAGCCTGCGCAGCGTGCTGCACATTCGCGAACAGCTGTCGCGCCTGCGCGCGATCGAGGTGCAATATTCGGTGGTCAGCGCCGATGCCGACCTGTCGCCATATAAAAAGAGCACCACGGCCGTGTTTGCCGATCTTGAGCACAGCGTGAGCCAGTATTCGCAACTGGTGACGCAGCCGGCCGAGCAGGAGGCGCTGCAACGCTTCAAGAACCAGTTGAAGCCTTACCTGGAGCAGCATCAGAAGATCTTCGCGGCCATCGATGCGCAGAAGGCCTGGGATGTGCCGGAAATGCTGAAAGGCGACGCATTGGCGGCGCCGCGCAACAAGCTGAACGGTATCGCCGAAGAACTGATCAAGATCAATGAAGAAGGCAGCACCCGTGCCGGCGCGGTCGGCGACAGCGTCTACAAGTCCGGCCGCATCTGGATCTTCGGCATGCTGGCCGCCAGCGTGCTGATCGGCTGCGTGCTGGCGCTGTGGATCGCGCGTATCGTCTCCAGCCCGCTGACCTCGGCGGTGAACCTGTCGCGGCGCGTGGCGTCGGGCGACCTGACCGGCGACGTCGAAGTGCGCTCCACCGACGAGACCGGACAGCTGATGCTGGCGCTGAAGGATATGAACGCGGCGTTGACGCGCATCGTGACCGACGTGCGCGTGGGTACCGACGCCATCGCCACGGCGTCCGGCGAAATCGCATCCGGCAATATGGATCTGTCGACCCGCACCGAGCAGCAGGCCGGCGCGCTGGAAGAAACCGCTTCGTCAATGGAAGAAATGACGCAGGCGGTCAAGAAGAGCGCCGACAGCGCGCATCAGGCCAATCTGTTCGCGGAATCGGCCTCGCGGGTTGCGCTCAAGGGCAGCGCCGTGGTGTCCGAAGTGGTCGATACGATGGGTTCGATCAGCGAATCGGCCAAGCGCATTATCGATATCATCGGCGTCATTGACGGCATTGCCTTCCAGACCAACATTCTGGCGCTGAATGCCGCGGTGGAAGCGGCGCGCGCGGGCGAGCAGGGCCGCGGCTTCGCGGTGGTGGCGGCCGAAGTGCGGACCCTGGCGCAGCGCAGCGCCACGGCGGCCAAAGAGATCAAGCAACTGATCGGCGACTCGGTGCAGAACGTCGATGCCGGCACCAAGCTGGTCGGCCAGGCCGGCGCCACCATGACCGAAATGGTGGATGGCGTGAAGAAGCTGGCGGATATCATGAGCGAAATCACGACCTCCACACAGGGCCAGGCGGCCGGTATCGACCGCATCAACCAGGCGCTGCAGCAGATGGAAAACGTCACGCATCAGAACGCGGCGCTGGTGGAGCAGGGCGCGGCGGCTTCTGAAAGCATGCGCGAACAGGCGGAAAACCTGCTGCGCTCGGTGAGCGTGTTCAAGCTGGGCGACGGTACGAGCGTAGGCGCGGGTGCCGGCGGCGCGCTGATGCTGGGACGGTAAGCCGCGCGGAGTTGGCATGCGAAGCCGGCTTGCCGCCGGCAAATCGGATCGGAAAACAGGAAGGGCCGGACAAGTTATTGCTTGTCCGGCCCTCCTTTTTTGTATTTTCCCTATGGAGAAATTACGAATTCGCCTTTGGGCATTCGACGCCGCCGGCGGAGAACGCGGGCTGGTCCGGGTCGATATAGATCTTGCCGTCGACCGCGTGCACGCAATAGGTGCGCAGCGGAATCATGCAAGGCGGGGTGACGACTTCGCCGGTGCGGATGTTGAAGGCGCCATTGTGGAAATCGCATTCGATCACGTCGCCTTCGATGTAGCCTTCCGACAGCGAACCGGGACCATGGGTGCACAGATCGTCCGTGACGTAGAACTGATCGTCGATGTTGAATACCGCCAGCGACAGGCCGTTGGCTTCGACCTTGATGGCGGAGCCCGGCGCGATATCGGCGCTTGGGCACAGTTCAAGCAGGTGCAGCAGATGGAAATCTTTGGTGTCAGTCATGATTGAAGGCGCACGCTAGGCGCGATAGTTGATCAATATTCGCTTGTTTGTCGGATCGCTCGCCGCATCGTTCACCAAGCTGCCGTAGCCGGAATCGTTGGCGGGACCGCCCCTCATTCGCCGGCGGCAACTTTCGTTGACATCGGAAAGGGAGAAATGATATCGTAAATCCCTTTAAAGGAACAGAGTTCCGTATATAGGAACCAACAAAAGAATCAACGAAAAGTGCGCGGCCCGCGCTTTTTTTTTTGCAAACCCACAACGTCAGGATGGTCCGAGTGCTCGGCGCCCCGAAGAAAAGTGCAGCGCAGCTGCAAGCCCTGGATCAGATCGCCGGATGGACGCGCAAGCGCTTTTCGCTGGCGCCCGAAACCGTCGTGATGGTCACTGAAATGGCCTGCGCCCAGCCCGGTTGCCCGCCATTGGAAACGGTTGTCGTGTTTTGGGAAAACGACAATCGTTATCAATTCAAATTTTTCAAGATAGCGCTGGAAGTCGGCGAGGACGATCTGCCGCCTTACTGGATGAAGCCGGGACTGCTGGGCGGGGAGTGGGGCGACTGTTGTTGATCCTGCCGAATCCGTTCGAGGCAGCGCCGGCGCCGGCCGTGCCACTTGCTCGCGCTTCATAATTTCACAGAAAATTTACGATAACGAAGGAGATCGATTTGGCCTTGCTACTGAATAACAACGACATCCAGAAAGTGCTGACCGCGGAGATGACCATCAACGCGCTGGAAGAATCCTACAAGCAGCTGATCGCCAAGGAAGCCGTCTGCCGGCCGCGCATCGACATCCGCATTCCGACCAAGACGCCGAGCAAGTTCTATCAATGGGGCACGATGGAAGGCGGATCGACTTCGGGTTATTTTGCGATCCGGATGAAGTCGGACGTGATGGAAGAGCAGGAATACAACGGCGCGCGCACAGAGGAAAAGTATTGCACCAAGCCGGGTTTGTTCTGCGGCCTGATTTTCCTGACTTCGATTGAAAACGGCGAGCCGCTGGCGCTGATCAACGACGGTTATCTGCAGCATTTGCGGGTCGCCGCCGACGGCGCGATCGGCGCCAAGATCATGTCGCGCAAGAATGCCGAGGTGCTCGGCATGCTGGGCTCGGGCGGCATGGCGCGCTCGCATGTCGAGTCGCTGCTGCGGGTGCGCGACATCAAGCGCATCCAGGTCTACAGCCCGACCAAGGCCAATCGCGAAAAGTACGCGGCCGACATGCACGAGCAATACGGCATCGAGGTGGTGGCGATGGACAATCCGCGCGACGTCTATCGCGGCGCCGACATCCTGGCCGGCTGCACCGATTCCGCGGTGCCGGTGATACAGGGCGAATACCTGGAACCGGGCATGCACGTGATCGCGGTCGGCGGCCGGCCCGACGACGCCGCCAAGGCACGCTTCGACCTGACGCTGCGGCTGGGCACAGCACCGGCGCCGGTAGGCCGGCCGGAGTATGGCACCGCCGACGAATACATCGGCTACATGGCGCGGCCGGATGCGCCGAATTGGCAGCACCGCCGGCTCGGCAAGCGCGCGCCGCAGATCACAGGCCTGGGCAAGGACGTGATGTTCGCCGACATCCTGGCCGGCAAGACGCCGGGACGCGAATCGGATACGCAGATCACTTATTCCGAACGCGGCAATATCCAGGGCGCGCAGTTCTATGCGGTGGCGGCGGTGGCATACGAAGAGGCGAAACGGCAAGGGCTCGGGCATGAATTGCCGACGGAGTGGTTCTTGCAGGACATTCGCGATTGATGGAGGGCGGGTTATTGCTGGATACCGCATTCCTTAAGTTTTGGCTGCTGCGGTGATCCTTCGATACGGCCTGCGGCCTACTCAGGACGAACGGGCTTTTATTGTAAGTTTCAACAAGCCACCGTTTTGATGGAGGAAGGGTTATTGCTGGATACCGCATTCCTTAGGTTTTGGCTGCTGCGATGATCCTTCGATACGGCCTGCGGCCTACTCAGGACGAACGGGCTTTTATTGTAAGTTTGAACAAACCACCGTTTTGATGGAGGGCGGGTTATTGCTGGATACCGCATTCCTTAAGTTTTGGCTGCTGCGGTGATCCTTCGATACGGCCTGCGGCCTACTCAGGA
>DASYEK010000130.1:0-16611 GCA_036499085.1 Herbaspirillum sp.
ACGAGAATATGGGGAAGAACGGTTTGCTGTTCAGATTGCAAAGGCGATTGTTGCTCGCCGGGCAATCGAGCCAATTTCAAGCACACGACAGCTTGCCCAGATCGTGGCACAAGCAGTCAAAACCCGCGAGAAAGGCAAAGACCCGGCCACCAGGACATTTCAGGCTATACGGATTTACGTCAATAAAGAGCTTGAAGAACTCGAGATAGGACTGGCGAAAGGTTTTCACCAGATGGCGCAGCACGGGAGAATGGTAGTGATCAGCTTTCATTCGCTGGAAGATCGGATTGTGAAGCAGTTCATGGCGTCCAAAGCCAATGTGCCGCAGCCCGATCGTCGCCTGCCGATTCGTGCCGCCGATCTGCCCCAACCCCAAATGAAGCTGCTGGCCCGCCGCAAGCCCGGCGAGCGCGAAGTCGAGGATAATCCGCGCGCGCGTTCGGCCGTGATGCGCATCGCCGAACGGCTGCCGGATTCGGCCGCTGCCGCTTCCTCGTCCTCGTCCTCTTCCCGCCCTGGAGCGCCGCAATGACCGGCCGCCTCAATTTCCTGTTGACGATATTGCTGGTCGGCTGCGCGCTGTCGCTGGTCAATGCGCAGTACCAGGCGCGCGAACTGTTCATCGAACTGGAGCGTGCGCAAAGCCTTGGCCGCCAGCTCGACGTCGAATGGGCGCAACTGCAATTGGACCAATCCACCCTCGGCAAGAATGCCCGCATCGAGATGATCGCGCGGCGCGACCTGAACATGGTTTCGCTCACCCCGCAGCGCACCCAATACCTGACGGTGGGGGGCAAATGACGACGCGCAAGCCGCGCACCGGCCATAACGGACGCGTCGCCGCGGCCCGCGGCGTGCCGTTTTCTGCCAGCCCGGTCTTGCAGGTGCAGATGCCGGCCTGGCGTTCGCGCCTGGTGCTGTTTGTATTGTTCGCGGCCTTCTTTGCGCTGGCGGTGCGGGCGCTGTGGCTGCAGGGCATTTCCACCGATTTCCTGCAGAAACAGGGCGCTTCGCGTTATGCGCGCACCCTCGAACTGCCTGCCACGCGCGGCAAGATCACCGACCGCAACGGCCAGGTGCTGGCGTCTTCCGTGCCGGTCAAGGCGATCTGGGCGATTCCGGACGATGTGCAGGAAGCGCCGCGTGAAAAGCTGCGCGAGCTGGCCAGGCTGCTCGACATGAGCGACGCCGAATTGCACAAGAAACTGGACTCCGATCGCAGCTTCGTCTATCTGAAACGCCAAGTCGAACAGGACACCACCGATAAAATCCTCAAGCTCGGCATCGCCGGCGTCGAGACCCGCCGCGAATACAAGCGTTTCTACCCGGAAGGCGAGGTCATGGCGCATGTGGTCGGCTTCACCAACGTGGAAGACATCGGCCAGGACGGCATGGAATTGTCGAACCAGAAAACGCTGGCCGGGGTTGCCGGCAGCCGCCGCGTGATCAAGGACCGGCTCGGCCGCATCGTGGAAGACATCGAAGCGGTCAAGGAACCGCATGACGGCGCCGACCTGGCGCTGTCGATCGACAGCAAGATCCAGTACATCGCCTTTACCCAGCTCAAGGCCGCCGTCGAAAAGCACAAGGCCAAGGCCGGCGGCATCATCGTGCTGGACATCAAGACCGGCGAAGTGCTGGCGCTGGCCAACCTGCCGTCGTACAACCCGAACGATCGTTCGGTACTGACCGGCGCGCAACTGCGCAACCGGGTGGTGACGGATACCTTTGAACCGGGTTCGACGCTCAAGCCGTTTACGGTGGGACTGGCGCTGGATACCGGCCGCATCACGCCGAGCACCGAATTCCAGACCGCGCCGGGCAAGATGACCATCGGCACCGCGACCATCGGCGATTCGCATGCGCACGGTATGCTGACTGTGTCCGAAATCATCAAGCTGTCCTCCAACATCGGCACCGCCAAGATCGGGTTGCAAATGCCGGCGCAGGAAATGTGGGAAATGTTTACCAAGGTGGGGCTCGGCCAGCAGCCGAAGTTCGGCTTCCCCGGCGCGGTTGCCGGCCGGGTGCGTCCGTATAAATCCTGGCGTCCGATCGAACAGGCCACCATGGCCTACGGCCAGGGCATTTCGGTCTCGCTGCTGCAATTGGCGCATGCCTACCTGATCTTTGCCCGCAACGGCGACCTGATTCCTCTGTCGTTCCAGAAGGTGACCGATAAGCCGATCGGCACCCGCGTGGTTTCCGAAAAGACCGCGCAGGAAATGCGCCAGATGCTCGAAACCGTGGTCAGCCCGACCGGCACCGCGCCGCAGGCCCAGGTGCCAGGCTATCGCGTCGGCGGCAAGACCGGCACCGCGTACAAGGTCGAGGGCGGCAAGTACGTGCATAAATATGTCGCATCGTTCTGCGGCATCGCGCCGATGTCGGACCCGCGCATCATCGTCGCGGTGATGCTGGACGAACCGACCGTCAACGGCCATTTCGGCGGCACCGTCGCCGGCCCGGTGTTTGCGTCGGTGACCGCCAATGCCTTGCGCGCGCTGAACGTGGCGCCGGATTCGACGGTTACCAATATCGTGATCCCCAAAGAAGACGCCGGGGAGGAATTGTGATGACGGCCGCCAATTTCTCGCCCCGTTCGCCATTGCCTGCTGCCTTGACGGCGGAACAATCGGCCGTGCTGGACTGGCTGCGGCAATTCGCATCGCCGCAACCGGCGGCCCGGCCGCATATCACCGCCGATTCGCGCCGCATCGCGCCCGGCGACATTTTCTTTGCCTTCCCCGGCGACGCCGCCGACGGCCGCCGCTTTATCCCGGATGCAATCGAACGCGGCGCCGCGGCAGTGCTGTTCGACGACGCCGATTTCGCCTGGGATGCAGGCTTCGATTTACCGCATCGCGGCCTGGCCGGCCTGAAGCCGCAATCGGGCCTGATCGCCAACGCCTATTACGGCAATCCCGACCGCGATATGTTTACCGTCGCCGTCACCGGCACCAACGGCAAGACCTCTTGCGCCTATTGGCTGGCGCATGCCCTGTCTCAATTGCAGCAAAAGCCCGCTGCCCCGGCCGCCGTGATCGGCACGCTGGGCATCGGCACATTCGCCAACGGCGTGCCCAATCGCTTCGAAGCCACCGGCTATACCACGCCGGACGCCGTGCTGATGCAGCGCAAGCTGGCCGAACTGCACGCGGCCCATGTCGGCGCCGTGGCGCTGGAAGCGTCCTCTATCGGATTGGCGCAAGGCCGGATCGCGGGGCTGCATATCGATGTCGCTTTGTTTACCAACCTGACGCGCGACCATCTCGACTATCACGGCGACATGGCCAGCTACGGCGCGGCCAAGACGCTGTTGTTCGACCGGCCGGAATTGCAGCATGGCGTGGTCAACCTGGACGATGCCCTTGGCGGACAACTGGCCCTGCGCCTGCAAAAGCGCGGCGTGCCGGTGATGGGATATAGCCTGGAAGCCGCCGGCGCCAAATTGGACGGCGTGGATACCGCGGTGCTGGAAGGCGTTCCCGTGTTGCGCGCGTCGGCGATCAGGATCAGTCATGCCGGCACCAACTTCCAGGTCGATTCGCCATTCGGCAGCGGCGCCGTCAAATCGCATCTGGTCGGGCAATTCAATGTCAGCAACCTGCTCGGCGTGCTGGGGGTATTGCTGGCCAAGGGCGCGCCGTGGAATGCGGCGATCGCGGCCGTCTCGGCGCTGACGCCGGCGCCGGGCCGCATGCAGCAGCTTGGCGGCCAGGATGCGCCACTGGTGATCATCGATTACGCCCATACGCCGGATGCGCTGCAGAAAACCCTGACTTCCCTGCGCGAACTGGCCGAGCAGCGGCACGGCAAGCTGTGGTGCATGTTCGGCTGCGGCGGCGACCGCGACACCGGCAAGCGGCCGGAAATGGGGCGCGTCTCGGAACTGGCCGACCAGGTCGTGCTGACCAGCGACAACCCGCGCAGCGAACCGCCGCTGGCCATTATCGAACAGACGCGCGGCGGCATGCAGAAGCTGACGCCGCATATCCTGGAAGATCGCGCCACGGCGATCCTGTGGTCGGTGCGGCATGCAGGCAAGCAGGACGTCGTGCTGCTGGCAGGAAAAGGGCATGAAATGTTCCAGGAAGTGAACGGCAAGAAGCAGCCGTTTTTGGACGCCGACCACGCCGCGCTGGCGCTGGCCGCGCGCGCCACCATGCTGGGAGGCGCCTGATGCACGCGACCCTGGCTGAACTGCTGACCTGGATTCCCGGTGCGAGGCTGCAAGCGGTCGTCGGCGCCGATGCCGCGCATACCGCCGCCATCACCGTCGACGCGGTCGCCACGGATAGCCGCGCGGTGACGGTAGGCAGCTTGTTCGCGGCCTTGCGCGGCGAACGCTTCGATGCGCACGATTTCCTTGGCGCGGTGCAAGAGCAGCGCGCCGCGGCCCTGCTGGTCGAGCGTGTGCCGGCGGCGCTGGCGCTGCGGATTCCGGCCATTGTGGTGCCCGACACGCGCCTGGCGCTGGCCGCCATCGCCCGCCACTGGCGTGCCAGGTTCGACTTGCCGGTGATCGCGGTGACCGGCAGCAACGGAAAGACCACAGTCAAGGAAATGATCGCCGCGATCCTGGAAGCCGCATTCGGCGCCGAAGGGCAGATGGCCACGCGCGGCAATTTCAATAACGACATCGGCGTGCCGGTGACGCTGTTCCGCCTCAATCCGGCGCATCGCGCGGCGGTGGTCGAGCTCGGCATGAATCATCCGGGCGAAATCGCGGTGCTGGCGGCCATGGCGCAGCCGACCATCGCGCTGGTCAACAATGCGCAGCGCGAACACCAGGAATTCATGGTCAGCGTGGAAGCCGTGGCGCGGGAAAACGGCGCCGCGATCCGGGCGCTGCCGGCCGGCGGCGTCGCGGTGTTTCCGGCCGCCGACGCTTATGCCGCGATCTGGCGCGCGGATGCCGAGGCCGGCGCACGACGCACTCTGACCTTCGGCCTGGCCGATAGCGGTGCAAATGTGCGGGCGACCTATGAGGCGGCGACCTTCGGCAGCCGGCTGGCGGTCGAGGTCGAGGGCGCCGGGCCGCTGTCGTTCACGGTGCAGCTCAATGCCGCCGGCGAGCACAACGTTTTGAATGCCCTGGCAGCAATCGCCTGCACGCTGGCCGCCGGCATCGACGCCGCCGCCATCGTGCGCGGACTGGAAGCCTTTGCGCCGGTGGCCGGCCGGCTGCAACGCAAGCAGGCCGCCAGCGGCGCCCTGGTGATCGACGATACCTATAACGCCAATCCGGATTCGGTGCGGGCCGCCATCGACGTGCTGGCGCAGGCCGCCGCGCCGCGCGTGCTGGTGCTTGGCGACATGGGCGAAGTCGGCGACCAGGGTTTGCAATTCCATGAAGAAATCGGCCGCTACGCGCGGCAACGCAGGATCGAGCACATGCTGACCCTGGGCGAGCTGGCCTGGCATGCGACGGCGGCATTCAATGCCTCGGTGCTGGTCGAGAGCGAACTGGCCGAGCATTTCCCGGATATCGAGGCCTTGAAGCCGGCCGCGGCCGCGCTGGCCGCGCCGGGGGCAACGGTTCTGATCAAGGGATCGCGTTTCATGAAAATGGAGCGGATCGTTCAGCATTTGGCAAATACGCAGTCCGCTGCAAGAGAAGAGAGCGTCTAACATGCTGCTTTGGCTGGCACAAAATTTTCAACAGGATCTGGGTTTCCTGCGGGTCTTCAATTTCATCACGTTCCGCGCGGTGTTCGCGACCCTGACCGCGCTGGCCATCGGCCTGATTGCCGGACCGGCCGTGATCCGCATGCTGGCCCGGCTGAAGGTCGGGCAGGCGGTGCGTACCGATGGTCCTCAAACGCACCTGATCAAGACCGGCACCCCGACCATGGGTGGCGTGCTGATCCTGATCGCGATCGGCATTTCGACTTTGTTGTGGGCCGACCTCAGCAACCGTTTCGTCTGGATCGTGCTGATCGTCACGCTCGGCTTCGGCACCATCGGCTGGGTCGACGACTACCGCAAGGTGGTCTACAAGGATCCGAACGGCATGCGTTCGCGCGAGAAGTATTTCTGGCAGTCGCTGATCGGCATCGTGGCCGCGTTGTACCTGGCGTTCTCGGTCTCGGCGCCGACCAATCTGCAAGTCATCGAACTGTTCATTTCCTGGGTGCGCTCGGGCTTCACGCTGGACTTGCCCGGCAAGGCCGACCTGATCGTGCCGTTCTTCAAGACCGTCAGCTATCCGCTGGGCGTCTGGGGCTTTATCGCGTTGACCTATTTCGTCATTGTCGGCACCAGCAACGCGGTGAACCTGACCGACGGCCTGGACGGCCTGGCGATCATGCCGACCGTGATGGTCGGCTCCGCGCTCGGCATCTTCGCCTACCTGACCGGCAGCGTGACCTACGCCAAATACCTGCTTATTCCGCATATCCCGGGCGCCGGCGAACTGCTGATCTTCTGCGGCGCGATGGCCGGGGCCGGGCTGGCCTTCCTCTGGTACAACGCGCATCCGGCGCAGGTCTTCATGGGCGACGTCGGCGCGCTGGCGCTGGGCGGCGCGCTCGGCACCATCGCCGTCATCGTGCGCCAGGAAATCGTGCTGTTCATCATGGGCGGCATCTTCGTGGTCGAGACGCTGTCGGTGATGATGCAGGTGGCTTATTTCAAGTTCACCAAGAAGCGCACCGGCGTCGGCAAGCGGGTGCTGCTGATGGCGCCGCTGCATCATCACTATGAACAAAAGGGCTGGAAGGAAACCCAGGTCGTGGTCCGTTTCTGGATCATCACCATGATGCTGGTGCTGTTCGGCCTGTCGACCTTGAAATTGCGGTAAGCGGAAACCAGGAAAGCAAAGAAAGTCCAATGAAGCCATCTCTCATTCACATCGAACGCTACGCCGGCCAGACCGCATTGGTGCTGGGCCTGGGCGAGTCCGGCCTGGCCATGGCGCTGTGGCTGGACGCGTGCGGCGTGCGTGTGCGAGTGGCCGATACACGGGATGAGGCGGCATTGGCCGAACGCCTGGCGCGCTTGCGCGAACAGGCGCCCGATGCGCAATTCGTCAGCGGCGAACTGAATGCCGCGTTGCTGGATGGCGTGGATTTCGTCGCCGTCAGCCCCGGCCTGGCGCCGCGGCTTGAGCTGGCGCAGATAACCGCGGCGGCAGCGGCGGCCGAACCCGTCATTCCACTGTGGAGCGAAATCGAACTGTTCGCCCAGGCACTGGCGGCATTGCGCGAACAGCGCGAGTACGCGCCGAAAGTGATCGCCATCACCGGCACCAACGGCAAGACCACCGTCACCAGCCTGACCGCGATGCTGTGCCGGCGCGCCGGCCTCTCCACCATCATGGCCGGCAATATCAGCCCGGCCGCGCTGGACACGCTGCGCCAGGCCCTGGCCGACGACGCCCTGCCGCAAGTCTGGGTGCTGGAGCTGTCGAGCTTCCAATTGCATGGCACGTACAGCCTGCAGGCCGATGCGGCCGCCGTGCTCAATATCACCCAGGATCATCTCGACTGGCATGGCGACATGGCCGCCTATGCGGCGGCCAAGCAGCGCATTTTCGGGGCGGAAACGGTACGCGTGCTCAATCGCGACGATGCGCTGGTCATGGCCATGGCGCAGGGCGCGCCGGCGCTCAGCACCTTCGGCAGCGATCAGCCGGCCGGCCTGGACAGCTTCGGGCTGGTCAATGAGAACGGCATGCTGTGGCTGGCCGTGACGACGCCGCAGGAAGAATTGCCGGAGAAAAAACGTGTCCGCAAGGACGCCAGGAATCAGATGCAGCTGGTGGAAGCCGCGGTGCTGGTCAACCGCGTGATGCCGGCTGATGCGCTCAAGATCCGCGGCGTGCACAATGCGGTCAACGGCCTGGCCGCGCTGGCGCTGTGCCGTGCCATCGATCTGCCGCTGGCGCCGCTGTTGCACGGCTTGCGCGATTACACTGGCGAGCCGCACCGGGTCGAACTGGTCGCCACCATCGACGATGTCGAATATTACGACGACAGCAAAGGCACCAATGTCGGTGCCACGGTGGCGGCCCTGAACGGCCTCGGCCATGGCGGCCGGCCGAATCGTCTGCTGCTGATCGCCGGCGGCGAAGGCAAAGGGCAGGATTTCGCGCCGCTGGCGGAGCCTCTATCCAAATATGCGCGGGCCGTCTTGCTGATCGGCCGTGATGCCGGACTGATTCGCGCCGCCGTGGAAACCGGGGCCTCCGCTTCCGGCGTCGAACTGATCGACTGCGCGACGCTGGAAGGCGCAGTGGAAAAGGCCGCCGAATTGGCTCGGCCCGGCGATGCGGTATTGCTCTCGCCGGCCTGCGCCAGTTTCGACATGTTCCGTAATTATGGACATCGCGCCGAGGTGTTCGTCGAAGCCGTGCGTGAAGCGGCGTTGTCGCGCGGCGAGGTGATGCCATGAAAATCGCCCTGCCCAGCATGCTGCAATGGATCGGCCTCAAGCCGGCCGTCGCCGCCGGCGGCGGACGCGAGGCCGGCAAGTACGGCACCGCGGAACATCGTTCCAAGATGATGGAATACGACCAGCCGCTGGTCTGGGTGGTGGTGCTGCTGATGCTGTTCGGTATGGTGATGGTGTATTCGGCCTCGGTGGCCTTGCCCGATTCGCCCAAGTACACAAATTACACGACATCGCATTTCCTGATCCGCCAGGCCATGTTCATCTGCGTCGGCATGTTCGTCGGCCTGATGGTATTCCGCGTGAAAATCGAGACCTGGCAGCGCTGGGCGCCATATCTGTTCGTCGGCACCCTGGTGCTGCTGGCGATGGTGCTGATACCGGGCATCGGCAAGGGCGTCAACGGCGCGCGGCGCTGGCTGTCGTTCAGGGTTTTCAATATCCAGCCGTCCGAATTGATGAAATTGTTCGTCGTGCTGTACGCCGCCGATTACACCGTGCGCAAGCAGAGCGTGATGCACATGCTGACCAAGGGCTTCATGCCGATGACGGTCGCCATCGGCGTGGTCGGCCTGCTGCTGCTGCTGGAGCCGGACCTGGGCGCCTTCGGCGTGATCGTCTGCATCGCGATGGGCATTCTGTTTTTGGGCGGCATCAACGGCATCTGGTTCGGCGGCATCGGCGCCACGCTGGTCGGAATTTTCTCGCTGGTGATTGTGCTGTCGCCGTGGCGGCGCGAGCGGATTTTCGCGTATCTCGATCCATGGACCGAAAACAATGCGCTGGGCAAGGCCTATCAGCTGTCGCACTCCCTGATTGCATTCGGGCGCGGCGAACTATTCGGCGTCGGCCTCGGCGCCAGCGTGGAGAAGCTGCATTACCTGCCGGAAGCGCATACCGACTTCCTGCTGGCGGTGATCGGCGAGGAACTGGGATTTGTCGGCGTGCTGGTGGTGGTGCTGCTGTTCTACTGGCTGATCAAGCGCGCCTTCGAAATCGGCCGCCAGGCGATTGCGCTGGAGTTGATGTTCGCCGGCCTGGTGGCCAAGGGCATCGGCATCTGGCTGGGCGTGCAGACCTTCATCAACATGGGCGTGAACCTCGGCCTGCTGCCGACCAAGGGCTTGACGCTGCCGCTGATGAGTTACGGCGGTTCCGGCATCCTGATCAATTGCATCGGCCTGGCGATTCTGCTGCGCATCGATTACGAAAATCGTGTGCTGATGCGGGGAGGGCGCGCATGACGTCGTCCAAACGCTTACTAATCATGGCGGCCGGCACCGGCGGGCATATTTTCCCGGGGCTGGCGATCGCCGATACCATGCGCGCGCGCGGCTGGCAGGTTTCCTGGCTGGGCACCACGCACGGCATGGAGCAGAACCTGGTGCCGCGCCACGGCAACGGCATCGAAATGGACAGCATCGTCTTCGCCGGCCTGCGCGGCAAGGGACTGGCGCACAGCCTGCGCGGCGCATGGCGCCTGTTCGCGGCGTTTGGCGCCTGCTGGAACGTGATGCGCAGGCGCGCGCCGGACGTGGTGCTGGGCATGGGCGGCTACGTGACGGTGCCGGGCGGCGTCATGGCCCGGTTGCGCGGCGTGCCGCTGGTGCTGGTCAACGCCGACGCCGGCCTGCTGCTGTCGAACAAGCTGCTGGCGCCGCTGGCCAGCCGGCTGTTGTTCGGCCTGCCGAGCGACGCCGGCGCGGACGGCGGGCTGGCGCGCAAGTCGCTTGTCACGGGCAATCCGGTGCGCGCGGAAATCACCGCGCTGGCGCCGCCGCCGCAACGCTATGCCGGCCGTGAAGGCGTGCTGAACATGCTGGTGGTGGGCGGCAGCCTCGGCGCCAAGGTCCTCAACGACAGCGTGCCGGCCGCGCTGGCCGCCATGGCCCCCGCGCAGCGGCCGCGCGTGGTGCATCAGTCCGGCAAGCAGCATATCGAGGCCTTGCGCAAGGCTTATGCCGCCGCCGGCGTGGAAGCGGAAGTACTGGATTTCATCGACGACATGCCGCGCCGCTACGCAGAGGCCGACCTGGTGCTGTGCCGCGCCGGCGCGATCACGGTATCGGAGCTGACGGCAGCCGGCGTGGCCAGCATCCTGGTGCCGTTCATGGCGTCGACCACCTCGCATCAACGCGATAACGCGGTCTGGATGGCGCGCGAGCAAGCCGCCATCCATCTGCCGCAGAAAGAACTGTCGCCGCAAACGCTGGCGGCGCAATTGACAAGATTAACGCGCAGCGATTGCCTGTCCATGGCGCAATCGGCTTACGCACAGGGCCGCCGCGACGCCAACCGGACGATCGCCGATGAGCTGCAACAACAGGCGGAAAAAGCATGAAGCACAGAGTCAAGAATATTCATTTCGTAGGCATCGGCGGTTCCGGCATGAGCGGCATCGCCGAAGTGCTGCTCAACCTCGGCTATGGCGTCTCGGGTTCCGACCTGGGCAGCAATGCCGCCACCCGCCGCCTGGCGCAACTGGGCGCGAAGGTCGCGCAAGGCCATGCCGCCGGCAACGTCGAAGGCGCCGATGCGGTGGTGACATCGACCGCGGTGCGTCCGGACAATCCTGAAGTGCTGGCCGCGCGCAAGCACCATATCCCGATCGTGCCGCGCGCGATCATGCTGGGCGAATTGATGCGATTGAAGCAGGGCATCGCCATCGCCGGCACCCACGGCAAGACGACGACTACCAGCCTGGTCGCCAGCGTGCTGGCGCAGGGCGGACTGGATCCGACTTTCGTGATCGGCGGCCGCCTGACCAGCGCCGGCGCCAACGCCAAGCTCGGCGGTGGCGAATTCATCGTGGCCGAAGCCGACGAGTCGGATGCATCGTTCCTGAACCTGTCGCCGGTGATCGAAGTGATCACCAATATCGACGCCGATCACATGGAAACCTACGACCACGATTTCGCCAAGCTGAAACAGGCGTTCGTGGAGTTCACCCAGCGCCTGCCGTTCTACGGCGTGGCGATCCTGTGCATGGACGATCCGCATGTGCGCGAAATCATGCCGATGATCTCCAAGCCGATCATTACCTACGGCTTTCATCCCGAGGCCGATGTGCGCGCCGTCGATGCGGCGGCGGTTGCCGGCCAAATGCAGTTTACCGTGATCCAGAAAAATTACCCGCCGATGCAGATCAGCCTGAACCAGCCCGGCATGCACAATGTGCAGAACGCCTGCGCCGCGATCGCGATTGCGCGCGAGCTGGACGTGGCCGATGCCGACACGCAAAAGGCGCTGACCGAATTCAACGGCGTCGGCCGCCGCTTTACGCGCTACGGCGACATCGCGCTGCGCGATACCGACGGCAAGCCGGCCGGCAGCTTCACGCTGGTGGACGACTACGGCCATCATCCGGTCGAGACTGCCGCCACCATCGCGGCCGCGCGCGGCGCCTATCCGGGCCGCCGCCTGGTGCTGGCGTTCCAGCCGCATCGCTACACCCGCACGCGCGATCTGTTCGAGGACTTCGTCAAGGTGCTTTCCAGCACGGATGTGCTGGTGCTGGCCGAAGTGTATGCGGCCGGGGAACAGCCTATCGTGGCCGCAGACGGCCGCTCGCTGGCGCATGCGCTGCGGGTCGCGGCCAAGGTCGAGCCGGTGTTCGTGGAAGACATCGCCGACATGCCGGCCAGCATCCTGGCGGTGGTACGCGACGGCGACGTCGTCATGACCATGGGCGCGGGATCGATCAGCGGCGTGCCGGCCCGCCTGGCTGAATTATCGGAATTGGATCAATGATGGCGACCACGGAAAAAGCAATGGCAGCGGGATTCGGCAAGGTCGGCGTATTGTTCGGCGGCCGTTCGGCCGAGCGCGAAGTGTCGATGATGTCGGGCGGCGGCGTGCTGGCGGCATTGCGCAGCAAGGGCGTGGACGCGCATCCGTTCGATCCGGCGCAGCGCAGCCTGGCCGAATTGGCGGAACAGAAATTCGATCGCGTCTTCATCGCGCTGCACGGCCGCTACGGCGAAGACGGCACGCTGCAGGGCGCGCTGGAGCAACTGGGCATTCCGTACACAGGCCCCGGCGTGCTGGCCTCCGCGATCGCGATGGACAAGGCCATGACCAAGCGCATCTGGACTGCCGAAGGCCTGGCCACGCCGCAATTCGAAATGCTCGATGCCCAGTCCGATTGGGCGGCGGTGGCGGCCAAGCTGGGTCTGCCGCTGATCGTCAAGCCGGCGCACGAAGGCTCGACGCTGGGACTGACCAAAGTGACGAGCGCGGATCAGCTGCCCGCAGCATACGCGCTGGCGGCCCGACTGGACAAGGCGGTGATGGCCGAACAGTTCATCGCCGGCATGGAGTTGACCTGCGCCGTGCTGGGCCAGGGCGCAGGCGCCAGGGCGCTGCCGATGATCCGCATCATTGCCCCCGACGACAACTACGACTATCAGAACAAGTATTTCAACGACACCACGCAGTACCTGTGTCCGAGCGGCCTGCCGCCGCAACAGGAGGCCGAGATCCAGGAACTGGTGCTGGCCAGTTACCGCGCGCTGGGCTGCCGCGGCTGGAGCCGCGCGGACGTGATGGTGCGCGCCGCGGACAACAAGCCGTTTTTGCTGGAGATCAATACCTCGCCGGGCATGACCGGGCATTCGCTGGTGCCGATGGCGGCCAGGCAGGCGGGAATGAGTTACGAAGATTTGTGCTGCGCGATTTTGCAGCAGGCGTCATTGGACATGACGCCGAGCGCGGACTGGAAGCCGGC
Source organism: Herbaspirillum sp. (assembly GCA_036499085.1). Classification (GTDB taxonomy): domain Bacteria; phylum Pseudomonadota; class Gammaproteobacteria; order Burkholderiales; family Burkholderiaceae_D; genus Herbaspirillum. The sequence continues at coordinate 13,121 of DASYEK010000130.1, forward strand.
GTAGGGCCGGTCGGTATAAAGAGCGAAAGCAAAGGGCAAGGCCATGTGGCAAGACGTCAAATTGTTGAACACGCTGAGCGGCCTGCTGGCGGCCGGGGCGCTGCTCGCACTGCTTGGCGCCGGGCTGTTCTGGGTGGCGCAGCGGCCGATGTTCACGCTCAAGACGATTGTGGTCGAAGGCATGCCGGACATGCCGCTGCGGCGGGTGAACGCATTGACGATCCGGTCGACGGCCTTGCCGCGCATCAAGGGCAATTTCTTTACCGCCGACCTGGATGCGGCGCGCAGCGCCTTCGAGGCGGTGCCTTGGGTGCGGCAGGCAATGATCCGGCGCGAATGGCCGAATCGGCTGATCGTGTCGATCGAAGAGCATCGCACGCTCGGCACCTGGGGCGAGGACGGCAGCTTGCTGTCGGTGAAGGGCGATGTATTCACCGCCAACCTGGCCGAGGCGGAAGAAGACGGGCCGCTGCTGGCGTTCGGCGGTCCGGAAGGCAGCGAGAAGGACGTAGTGGCGCACTACCGGCAGTTGAAGGACTGGTTTGCGCCGCTGTCGCTGCAGCCGGTGTCGCTGCAGCTGTCGGATCGCTATGCGTGGAGCGTCAAGATGGATAACGGCACGGCGCTGGAACTGGGGCGCGAGCAGGACAAGAACACCATGCGCGAACGGGCCATGCGCCTGATCGCGGTGTATCCGCAGTTGCTGCAGCGGATGAACGGCAAGATCGAGAATGTGGATTTGCGCTATCCGAACGGCATGGCGCTCAAGGCAGGCGGGTTGACATTGGCCGGGTTGAATGGGTCGGCGGGGAAACAAATTAAAGCGAAATGATATGACTAAAGACGCAAAAAATCTGATCGTCGGTCTCGACATCGGCACCTCCAAGGTGGTGGCCGTGGTGGCCGAGGTATTGCCCGACGGCCGGCATGAGGTGATCGGCCTGGGGCAGTCCGATTCCAAGGGCCTGAAGAAGGGCGTGGTGGTCAATATCGAGGCCACGGTCGAGTCGATCCAGCGCGCCCTGGAAGAGGCTGAACTAATGGCGGACTGCAAGATCAGAAACGTCTATACCGGGATCGCCGGCAGCCATATCCGCAGTTTCAATTCGAGCGGCATGGTGGCGATCAAGGACAAGGAAGTCAGCGCGGCCGACGTGTCGCGCGTGATCGAAACCGCGAAGGCGGTCAACATACCGACCGATCAGCAATTGCTGCATACCGTTCCCCAGGAATTCATCGTCGACAACCAGGAAGACGTGCGCGAGCCGATCGGCATGAGCGGCATCCGGCTGGAGGTCAAGGTGCACATCGTCACCGGCGCGGTATCGGCGGTGCAGAACATCGTCAAGTGCGTGCGCCGCTGCGGCCTGGAAGTCTCCGACCTGATCCTGCAGCCGATGGCTTCGGCCGATTCGGTGCTGACCTCGGACGAGCGCGAACTCGGCGTGGTGCTGGTCGACATCGGCGGCGGCACCACCGACGTTGCGGTGTTTACCGAAGGCGCGATCCGGCATACCGCGGTCATTCCGATCGCCGGCGACCAGATCACCAACGACATCGCGATGGCCTTGCGCACGCCGACCCTGGAAGCGGAAGAAATCAAGCTGCGCTACGGCTACGCCAAGCAGATCCTGGCCGATCCGGGCGAAACCCTGGAAGTGCCGGGTCTCGGCGATCGCGCGCCGCGCACGCTGTCGCGCCAGGCGCTGGCGGCGGTGATCGAGCCGCGCGTCGAAGAACTGTTCGCACTGGTGCACCAGGTGGTGCGCGAATCGGGTTACGAAGAAGTGCTGTCGAGCGGCATCGTGCTGACCGGCGGCTCGGCGATGATGCCGGGCATGGTCGAGCTGGCCGAAGACATTTTCCTGAAACCGGCGCGGCTCGGCACGCCCGAGTACAGCGGCCAGTTGGCCGACGTGGTGCGCAGCCCGCGCTACGCGACCGTGCTGGGCTTGCTGCTGGAAGCCAAGAAACAGTATCTGCGCGGTTACATCGTGACCCGCCAGGAAGGCTCCGTCAAGGCGATCTGGCAGCGCATGAAGGAATGGTTCCTGGGGAATTTCTGATGCGGGCGGCAGCGGTATTCGAACAAGAAAAAACGGGTTGGAAACAGTAGTCGAAAAACAGCTTGTGCGGGGATTGGGCAGGGCGGTAGCGGGGTAGGCAAGGCTTGAGGTTTGAAATGAAATAGCTGGACGGCAGTCGGCGTTTGCACGGGTTTGGTTTTTAGCGGTTTAGTCATTATTGGTTTTTGGTTATCAACGCAGTTCTCAGTTGCTAGGCGTCACACCGCGTGATGCCTATCGACTGCAAGCTGTACATTATTTAGGAGTCATCATGGAAATCGATATGCTGGAAAGTGCATCATTAGGCACCATCATCAAGGTGGTCGGAGTCGGCGGCGCCGGCGGCAATGCGGTGCAGCACATGATCAACAAAGGCGTGTCCGGCGTTGAGTTCATCGTTGCCAATACCGACGCGCAGGCGTTGAAAATGTCGAAGGCCGACAACGTCATCCAGATCGGCGAAACCGGCCTGGGCGCGGGCATGCAGCCAGCGGTCGGCCGCCAGTTGGCCGAAGAGTCGCGCGCGCGCGTGGAAGATGCATTGCGCGGCGCGCACATGGTATTCATCGCGGCGGGCATGGGCGGCGGCACGGGCACGGGCGCGGCGCCGGTGATCGCGCAGATCGCCAAGAGCCAGGGCGCATTGACGGTGGCGGTGGTTTCCAAGCCGTTCTCCTACGAAGGCCAGAAGTGCATGGACATCGCCGACCAGGGTCTGGAAGAACTGGGCCAGCACGTCGATTCGCTGATCATCATCCTCAACGAAAAGCTGGAAGAGATCTACGAAGACGACAGCATGATCGAATGGCTGGGCCATGCCGATGACGTTCTCAACAATGCCGTCGCCGGGATTGCCGAAATCATCAATGTGCCGGGCCATATCAACGTCGACTTCAACGACGTCAAGACCATCATGGGCGAGCAGGGCAAGGCGATGATGGGCACGGCCACTGCTTCCGGCGTGGATCGTGCGCGGGTCGCGGCCGAACAGGCGGTGGCATCGCCTCTGCTGGACGGCATCGACCTGTCCGGCGCGCGCGGCGTGCTGGTCAATGTGACCGCCAGCCGCAACCTGAAGGGCAAGGAAATCAAGGAAGTGATGGCGACCGTGCGCGCGTTTGCCGCCGCCGATGCATCGATTGCGCAAGGCATCGCGTACGACGACACCATGGGCGACGACATCCGCGTGACCGTGGTGGCGACCGGCCTGGGCCGCGGCCGCAAGAACGTGCAACTGGTGCAGACGCCGATGCTGCGCACCGGCACGCACAACGAGCCGATGATGGCAGGCACCGGCGGCAACGGCGCGGCTGCTCACAACCAGGCGCAAGGCGCGGCTTTCGGTGGCCTGAAGGCGCCGGCGGTATGGCGTCGCGAGTCGGCTTCCGACACCGTGCGTGCGTTGGAAAAGAACGGCATGGAAAC
>DASYEK010000131.1:0-7722 GCA_036499085.1 Herbaspirillum sp.
GATTTCTGGACCCGCGAACGCGGAGCGCGGCTGGCTTGCGGGAAGAATTCGGTACGGAATGGGGAAGTAAGAGCGTAGGACATTGCGGTTCCAGTAAAGACGTTTATGTTGCTATGCAATATAGACGTCTCTGGAACCATCGTCCAATTTAGACTTCCGATAAGTGATATACGATTTAGATATAATTAAAATCGTATATCGTTAAATCGGAAATATTTCTAAAAATAAATTGTCTTTATACTAACACCGTCAATCTGGCAGCGAGAATCATGCGCCCAGCTGGATCAGCATATCGATCGCATAATCCTTGCTCGACGCAATCACCAGGATGTCCGACGAGGCCCTGAGCGCGGTGAAGCTGACCGGTTCCGGCTTCAATTCCGGGTCATGAATGAAGATGCCCGTGATCTGCACGCCAAGCTTGCGCGCGGCCTGCTTGAAGACCGGCGCCAGGCTGACGTCGTCGCCGTCGCAAGTGATGATGAACAGCATGTCGGTGCCGTCCAGCAGCTGCAAGGCGCGATTGGCGTCCGGAATCACGACATGCACATCGGCCAGTCCGCGCGCTTCCACCATGCGCGCAACTTCCTCGCCGCCGGCGCCGAGGCCGACCACTTCGATGAAGCGGCGTTGCGAATTCGGGCTGTCGATGCGGTAACGGGTATCCGTGATCGCGATGGCACAGCTTGAAATGTCTACTGCGTCGTATGTCTTTTCCATCATGCGCTCCTTTCCGAAATACAGGACTCGAAACCCGCGCGCAGCGCGTCTTTGTCCAGGTTGCGTCCAATGAATACCAGCCTGCTGTAGCGCTGCTCCGACGGCTTCCAGGGCTGCTGCAAATCGCCTTCCAGCACCATGTGCACCGACTGGAACACCAGCCGCCGCGGCTCGTCCTTGACGTCGATGATGCCCTTGGCGCGCAGGATGTCGGCGCCCTTGCTGGCGATCAGCGCGTTGAGCCACAGGCTGATGCGGGTCGGGTCCATCGGTATGTGCGAAGTCAGGCCGATGCTGTCGATCCCGCTGTCGTGCTCGTGGTCGTATTGCGCATGGGCCGGCTTGGCCTCGTGTCCGTGCTCTTGCCCGTGGCCGCAATGCTCGTCGTGCACGTGGCCGTGATCGTGATGCTCGTGGCCATGGTGATCGTGATGGTCATGGTGATCGTGATGGTCATGGCCGCAATGTTCGTCATGCACATGGCCTTCTTCGCCATGCGCCGGATTCAGGAAATCCGGTTCCAGTGAAATGATACGCTCGATATCGAAACCGCCGCGCGCCAGCACCTTGTCCAGCGCCACGTTGGAGCGCTGGGCCCGATGGATAGGCGCCAGCGGGTTGATCTTGCGCAGGCGCGTTTCGACCTCGCGCAAGCCTGCCTCGTCCACCAGTTCGGTCTTGTTCAGCACGATCTGATCGGCGAAGGCAACCTGTTCGACCGCCTCGCGGCTGTCTGCCAGGCGCAGCAGGACATGCTTGGCGTCGACCACGGTCGTGACCGAGTCCAGCACCGTCCTGGCCTGCAGGAAGGGATCGACAAAAAACGTCTGCGCCACGGGACCGGGATCGGCCAGGCCGGTGGTTTCGACGATGATGGCATCGAAATCGCCGCCCTTCTCCAGCAGCCCGTGCAGGGTGCGGATCAGGTCGCCGCGTACCGTGCAGCAGATGCAGCCGTTGTTCATCTCGAACAATTCTTCGTCGGAGTTCAGGATCAGATCGTTGTCGATGCCGATTTCCCCGAACTCATTGACGATCACCGCATACCGTCGGCCATGGTCCTCCGACAGGATGCGGTTGAGCAGCGTGGTCTTGCCGGCGCCGAGATAACCGGTCAGCACCGTGACCGGGATCCTGACGGCCGAAGCCGCCACCGCGCCGCCTTCCGTGTTGACCACGGCTGCAGGTACGGTGCTCATCAGGCCGCAGCCGCCTTCGCTGCTTCGTCCTTCTTGCTGTCTTCCTCGGTGCGCCATGGCATCAGGGACACGTGCACCGCGCCCTTGATTTCGCCTTCGCCGGTCACGGCCTTGATGGCCTTCTCGACTTCGTCCAGGCGGAAGCGGTGAGTGGTCAGCAAATCCAGCGGGAAACGCTTCGACGCCAATTGCTCCAGCGCCAGTTCGCATGCCTTGTAGCTATGGCCGCGCGCGCTCTTGATGGTGATGTACTTGACGGTGACCTTGCCGATCGGGAAGTTCGGGAATTCCGACATTTCACCCTGGATCAGCAATGTGCCGCCCTTGCGCTTCATCGCTTCCACGCCCAGCAGGATGGCTGCGGTGCCCGCGCCGGCGGTGCAATCGAGGGAGACATCGACGCCGTAGCCGCCAGTGACTTCCATGATGCGTTCCAGCGGGTTTTCCTTTTGCACATCGATGACGACATCGGCGCCCAGCTTCTTGGCGACTTCGAAACGCGCCGCATCCTTGGTGGTGCCGGTGACGATGATCATCTTGGCGCCGGCCTGTTTGCAGGCCACCACTTGCGACAGGCCCTGTTGGCCCGGACCCTGGATCAGCACGACCGAGTTGTAGCCGACTTTCGAATCGAACAATGCCCATTCGATGCCGTTGGCCATCGGCGTGACCAGACCGGCGCGCTCAGGCGTCATGCCGTCCGGCACCTTGTGCACGACCGCGTTCCATGGCAGGTACATGTATTCCGCGAAACCGCCCCACAGGTGCGGTGGCTTGTCCGATGTCGAGTAGCCGTAGCGGATGCCGTCCGGATTCGAGCGCCAGTCGGTGTTTTCGCAATGGCGGTATTCGCCCTGGTGACACCATTCGCACTTGCCGCAAGCGACATAATGTTCGACGAACACGCGATCGCCGACCTTGAAGCCCTTGCGCGCGGTGAATTCCTTGCCGGCCTTGACGATCACGCCGATGTTTTCGTGACCCATGATCACCGGGCCGCCGGTCTTCAGCTCTTCCTTGTACATCTTGACGTCGGTGCCGCAGATGCCGGCAACTTCGATCTTCATCAAGGCCGAATCGCCGTCCTCAGGGATTTCCGGCATCGGGAATTCCTGCATTTCGATTTTGCTTGGGCCGGTTTTGACTGCTGCGCGTACTTTTTCCAAAATTACTCTCCAGTTGTATGGCTATATTTAGGTTCTGATGATGCAAATTCAATGGCGTCCGACAATCCGGCGCAGTGCCGGGCCGGACGTATTACAGCGCTTCGCCCTCGCCCAGCACGCCGGCTGCGCGCAATGCGCCTTCCAGCCATTTCGGACGCAGCGCCGCGCCGGAAGCGATGTCCGCCAGGCGTTTCTGTTCGTCGTCGTACTTGGCTTGCGCCAGATCCAGCACCGAAGCCACCCGTTCGCGTTCGACCACGGTCACGCCGTCGGCGTCGCCGACGATCAGATCGCCCGGGCTGACGGCCACATCGCCGCAGGAAATCGGCCAGTTGATGCGGCCCGGCACGTATTTGGTCGGACCGTTCGGGTTGGCGCCGATCGAGTAGACCGGGAAGCCCATTTCCAGCAATTCTTCGGTATCGCGGTGCGACGCATCCAGGATCACGCCGCCGAAACCCATCTTCTGGCAGGCGTGGATCATGATCGAACCCATCAGCGCGCAGGTGCTGTCGGCCTTGCCGTCGATCACCAGGATGTCGCCCGGCTTGGCCATCGCCATCGCGGCGTGGATCATCAGGTTGTCGCCCGGGCGGATTTCGATGGTGAATGCAGGGCCGGCCATGCGGAACGAATGGGCCAGCGGCTGGATGCGGCCGTCCATGGCGCCGCGGCGGCCTGCCACGTCGGCCAGGATCGACGAAGCGAAAGTAGCGGCCTTCTTGACGAGTTCCGGAGAAACGCGTTCGAAATCGCGGCGGATATCAGCTAAAGAATTACTCATGTGGGTCCTTGTGAATTGCTGGTTTTATGATTGCTTGATTCGATGGGCCTGATTCGGTTGCCTGATTCAGAACTGCTTCGGCAAATGGCCGCGCTTGGTCAGCATGGCGTCCAAACGCGGATAAATGCGACGCGCATTGCCTTCGAAAATCTTGTAGCGATCCTGCTCGCTCAGCGTGGAAACCTGATCCACATAGCGTTTGGTATCGTCGAAATTATGGCCGGTTTCCGGATCCACGCCCGGCACCGCGCCCAGCATTTCGGAAGCGAACAGGATATTGTCGATCGGCACCACCTTGGTCAGCAGCTCGATACCCGGCAAGTGATACACACAGGTATCGAAGCTGACGTTTTTCATGACATGATCCAGCAGATTCACCTTCTTCATCGCCAGGCACATGCCGCGATAACGGCCCCAGTGGAACGGCACCGCCCCGCCGCCGTGCGGGATCACGAAGCGCAGCGTCGGGAAATCCTTGAACAGGTCGCCCTGGATCAATTGCATGAACGCGGTCGTATCGGCATTGATGTAATGCGCGCCGGTATGATGGAAATTCGGGTTGCAGGACGAGGTCACGTGGATCATCGCCGGCAGGTCCAGCTCGACCAGTTTTTCGTAGATCGGATACCAGTAGCGGTCGGTCAGCGGCGGATCGGTCCAGTAGCCGCCGGACGGGTCCGGATTCAGGTTGACGCCGACGAAGCCGAGTTCATTGACCAGGCGGTCCAGCTCCGGCAGGCAGTTCTTCGGCGACACGCCCGGGTATTGCGGCAACTGGCCGACCGGCACGAAGTTGTCCGGCAGCAATGTGCTGATGCGATGGATCAGGTCGTTGCTGATGCGGCTCCATTGCTGGCTGGTGGCTTCGGTGCCGACGTGATGCGCCATGCCGGCCGCGCGCGGCGAAAAGATCGTCATGTCGCTGCCCCGTTCGCGTTGCAGCTTCAGTTGCGGCTGCACGCTCTGGATCAGTTGTTCATCGGTGATGCCGAGGTCGAAGGACGCCGGCTTGCGCGCCGGATCGGCCAGGCCGGCCAGTTGCTTGTCGCGAAATACCTGCAGCGCCTGCGGTTCCGTTGTGTAATGGCAGTGCGTATCGATGATCATCGGGGAATATCTTTATTCTGGGGTAAAGCGGATTCGGGCGCGCTTCCGGCAATGCCGCCGGTGAATTCCCGCCTGCAATTGCGGCCGTCCGAACGCCTCATTAAGTTGTTCAAAGCCTTGCTCAAGCATTATCCATGCAGCCGTTTTTGTTCCTCTATATGGAATAGCGGTCTGCATAGTAATACTCCGTCAATTTAACGTCTGGCCCTTGCAGTGTCAATAAAAATCTCCCCTTTGGGAGAGCGATGCCAAGGCGCAAAAGAGAGGCAAAGGACCTGGCGGTGCGCAGGCTCATCAGCTCGGAGAAACGCCGTTCAGCCGAGCGTCCGGCAGGCGCGGCATGCGGGGGTGTTGTACTCCGTTCGTGTCCTCCTGCGGCCTGCGGCCGCATTCCCCCTAATATTATTAAGTTGCTCCCGTTACGCTGGAGGGAGTCCGCCTATCGAAACCAGTTTCCGTATACGGAACGCCGGTCCAATATTGCTTGCCAAGGCCGAGTACGACGGCTATGCTCGCGGTTCGCCCGGCGGTCCGCGACCGCCATGAAATCGGCATTCAGTCCCCACCAATCATCGGAAAGAAACCCTATGCAATCGAACGACAAGGCAGTCACCATTCCAGCACTGCAACAAATGAAGCGCGACGGCAAGAAAATCGTCGCTGTCGTCGCCTGGGATAACCAGATCGCGAAAATCGTCGATCGCGCCGGCGTCGAAATCGTTTCGGTCGGCGACACCGTCGGCATCAACCTGCTGGGCCATCCGAACCCACTGGAAATCACCATGGATGAAATGCTGATGATCACCAAGGCCGTGCGCCGCGGCGTCAAGCGCGCGCTGGTCAGCGCCGACTTCCCTTACGGCCCGCTGCAGGAAGGCACCGACGCCGCATTGCGCGCGGCGATCCGCTTCGTCAAGGAAGCCGGCGTGGACATCATCAAGGTCGATGGCGCCGTCGACTTCCCGGACGCCGTTTCCGCCATCGCGCGCGCCGGCATTCCGGTCTGGGCGCAAATGGGCATCACCCCGCATACCGCGCTGCACTATGGCATCGATTATGCTCAAATGCTCAAGGGCGACGTGCAGATGCCGGCCGAGATGACCGCCGAACTGGTCGCGCAAGTGAAAATGCTGGAAGAAGCCGGCGCCACCCTGATCGACTTCACCAACTCCGGCCCGGTGGCCGGCCTGGCGGTGACGCAAGCGGCGACCGTGCCCGTCATCGGCGGCCTCGGCGGCGGACCATGGCTCGACGGCCGCGTGCGCATGGCGCATGCCGCCATCGGCTACGCGGAAAGCTGGATCGATTCGACCGCAGAGAGCTACGCCAACGTCGCCAAGATCACGCTCGACTCGATCAACGCCTACGCGGCGGACGTGCGCGCCTCCCGCCAGATCAAGGGCGGCATCAAAGTCAAGTCAGCCTGATCGGAGCCGCCATGCCTACCGCAATCATCGACGGCATCTCGACCCGCTACGACGTGGTCGGCGAAGGCCCGCCGCTGCTGATGTTTTCGCCCGGCGGCTTCGACGCCACGGTCGAAAAATGGTCGTCGCTGGGCGTCTACGTGCGCACCAGGCCGCTGGACAACCTCAGCAAGAAATTCAAATGCATCGTGTTCGACCGCCGCGAATGCGGCAAGTCGGATGGCCGCGTGGAGCGCGTCAACTGGTCCGACTATGTCGCCCAGGGCAAGGGCTTGCTGGATCACCTCGGCATCGAGCGCGCGCACATCATGGGCGGCTGCATGGGTTGCAGCTCGGTGATGGCGTTCGCCGTGGCGTATCCGGAAGCGACCATGAGCATGGTGCTGTACTGGCCGGTCGGCGGGGCCAAGTATCGCCTCAGCGGCCACCAGCGCTTCGCCGAGCACCTGGCCTTCGTGCATCAGAACGGACTGGAAGCCGTGGCGGCGCTGGTCGCCAAGGACGGCAAGGCCTTCGGCGCCGATCCGCGCGGCGGCCCGTGGGCATCCGTGCTGCGCAACAACCCGGCGTTCGCGGCCGAGTACGTGAAGATGAACGTCGACAAGTACAAGCTGATCGTGGCCAGTATGGGACGCACCCTGATCGACCGCGACACCTCGCCGGGCGCCGAGCCGGAAGACCTGATGCGCCTGGACATCCCGGCCATCATCGTGCCGGGCCGCGACGCTTCGCACGCCACGTCGGCGGCGCGCTATCTGCAGGAATGCCTGTCGAAATCCGAATATTGGGACATCGCGCCCGATGATCAGAACGAGCAGAACACGACGGAGAAGCTGGTCGAATTCCTGACGCGGGCGACTGTGTAGGCGTCGATAGATATTGATGCATGAGCGCCGCTTTATTCGGGGCGCAAAAAAAAGGGACAGCGATTTTTGGCTGTCCCTTTTTTCTTTATGTGCTACCGGCTGCGGTGATCCTTCGATACGCCGCTACGCGTCTACTCAGGACGAACGGCTTTCATTGTAAATTTCAAAAAACATCCGTTCGTCCTGAGTAGGCCGCAGGCCGTATTGAAGGATCACCGCAGCCGCCAAAACTTAAAGAATGCGGTATCCAGCAATAAGCCGCCCTCCACCAAAACGGTTTGTTGAAATCTACAATAAAAGCCCGTTCGTCCTGAGTAGACGCGTAGCGGCGTATCGAAGGATCACCGCAGACGCCAAAACTTAAGGCGTGCGGTATCCAGCAATAACCCGCCCTCCATCAAAACGGTTTGTTGAAATCTACAATAAAAGCCCGTTCGTCCTGAGTAGGCTGCA
>DASYEK010000132.1:0-3164 GCA_036499085.1 Herbaspirillum sp.
CTCACGATCTGTTCCAGGGGCTTGCGAAAGCTGTTCGGAATGGCATTGCCGTCGAACCAGAACGGATAGTTCGTCAAGCCGACCGGCGACGACGGCAATACATGCAATCCCAGCGACGCGTCCAGCCATTCGCGGCTCAAGGCGTTCGCATATTGTTGCCGGATGATATCGATCTGCGCGTCCGGATCGATATCGGCCGGATCGGCTTTCGTGTGGAAATGGATCAACGCGGCTTCGTCGATCAGGACGCCGCGCTCGCGTTGCAGGGCTTGCCTCAGCGCGGCGCGATTGGCGAGCCGGGGGCGCCGGTGATGATAGACAAGCTGCAGGATGTCGGTGGCGGACAAATGCCGCACGCGCGCCTTGTTCGGATCGATCCAATGCAATCCCCGTTCGAGCACGCCCTGATACAGGATATGGCGATGGTCGTCGTCCGGCAGAAACGGCGTCTCCGAACGCAGATGCAGTTTGGCGATTGCCAGCGCATCCTCGTCGCTGAGATGGGGAGATTGCCTCAATCGCAAGGCGAAAGCGCTGGCGCCGTAGGCGAGGGTACAGAGATGTTCCGGCTGGTCCTGCGGCCAATCGATATCGCCGATGCGGACGATGTCGCGCCAGGCCTCATACAGCGTCGCGTCGATCCGCTGCAGGATGGCTTCCGCCTCGATCTCCTTGCATCCGAAGATCTCGCCGTAGGCGCTGACCAGCAGCTCATGCGTGCGGCGGTGCGTGGCGCTGAGCTGCGGTTTGATAAAGACGTTGGATGGGGGAGCGAGGGGATCCGGCTGTACAACGTCGCTTGCATTGTGCGCAGGGGGCCAGAGCGGCATGGTATCGCGGCGCGGCCTGCGGGGAGCGACGCGTGCCTTGCCGGCCGGCTTTTGTTCGCTTAGCCGAAAATAACGATAGCGGCCGGGACCATGTGTTTGCGTGGACGGGAGACTGCCGGCATGGGAGAGCGTCCGTTGCGGCGCCGGCGTGGACAATGTTGCATTGCCGGCGGCATAGGCGGTGCCGAGTTGCAGGCCGGTGAATCCTGAAGAAATCATGGAACCGATCGATGTCCGGAAAAGGACAGCATTCTATGCCGATGGTCCGCATCGCCTCATTGACAGATGCTACGTTGACAAATTGTATGCGCTGAATTTATGCGCAGATTTATCTTACGCCGACGTTTTTTCGAACACCAGATCCCAGACGCCGTGCCCGAGCCGCAGGCCGCGATTTTCGAATTTGGTGACCGGGCGATAAGACGGCCGCGGCGCGTAGCCGTCGGCGGTGTTGCGCAGCGAGGGTTCGGCGCCGAGCACTTCCAGCATCTGCGCCGCATAGTCTTCCCAATCGGTCGCGCAATGCAGATAGCCGCCGGGCGCCAGCCGCGACGCGAGCAGCGCCACCAGCGGCGACTGGATCAGGCGGCGTTTATTGTGGCGCGCCTTGTGCCATGGATCGGGAAAAAACACATGCACGCCCGCCAGCGAATCCGGCGCGATCATATGCGTGAGCACTTCGACGGCATCGTGTTGGATGATGCGCAGATTTTCCAGGCGCTGTTCGCCGATCAGTTTCAGGAGGCTGCCGATGCCGGGCGTATGGACTTCGACACCGATGAAATTGCGATCCGGCATGGCCGCCGCGATGCTGGCGGTGGAGTCGCCCATGCCGAAGCCGATTTCCAGGATGGTCGGCGCGGCGCGTTCGAAGCAGGCATTGAAATCCAGCAATTCCTTTTTATAAGGCACGCAAAACCGCGGCGACAACGCCTCGATGGCACGCGCCTGCGCCACCGAAAGCCGCCCGGCGCGCGTAACGAAACTGCGGATGCGGCGTTCGGTCGGATCGTAGAACATCGGTTTGTCGCTGGATTGCTCGGTCATGCTGGGTTGGCGTAGGGAGGTGTTGAAGGAATGGGGAGGGCGAAGTTTAGCAGATTTGGTGGGAGGTGATTGCGCTGGGGGGCGGAATTGGAGAGGACGTCTCGAGAGCTGGAGCGGGTGAAGGGAATCGAACCCTCGTCGTAAGCTTGGGAAGCTTCTGCTCTGCCATTGAGCTACACCCGCGCGCGAGGCAGAGCGATTTATATGCGATGCGGCGGGGGCGTTCAAGGCGTCGGCAAGCGGTTCGTTCGACCGGTGTTCAGCAAATTTTTTATCCATGGAGACCACTCGACCTCCCGCCGGCGGTGACACTTCCGGAGCCTCACCCGACTCCGTCAACTACAGTCAAGTGGCGGAAATAAAAAGAGATTTACTCCACTACTCCTTTCGGCTGAGTGGGTATTTCAGACCGTGACCGTTTTGACATCGAGATATCAGTTACCTATAGTGCGGCGCGAGGACGATGGCCTGTGGGGAACCGAACAGGCGCCGCCGCTGTTGTCCCTGAGCCGGTTATCGCGCAGGGGTCCAGAAATTTGCGGGTTTGGGTGCCATGTTGGCATGCTGCTGGTGCGCCAAGCCGGTGACAAAAAGAGCGAGGAGCAAAATGAAAACGCTGAAAATCCTGGCAGTTCTCGGGGCGCTAAGCTTCGTGGCAGCCTGCACCACCGATCTTGACCGTTCGCGGACCGTTGAGCCGACCGGCGGTACGCCGTTTACCCAGGCCCTTACCAAGGAATACAAGGATCTTGCGGCCTTCGAGGCCGACGAGATGTATGACTGGCGGGATGCCGGGTGGTATGCCCGCAGAGCCTTGACTTCGGCAAGCGGCCAAATGGTGACGCCGCAGGATCCCGCCGAACGCGACCTGCCGCAGGATGTCTTGCCGGAAATTCAACAGACCCGTGCACGTCTGATGACCGCCCTCGATGGCGGTGCGCGCGAGAACAAACCGGAAGTTGCAGCCCGCGCCCAGGCCCGCTTCGATTGCTGGCTTGAGCAGCAGGAGGAGAACTTCCAGAACGACCATATCTCCGCTTGCCGCGATGAGTTGCTGGCGGCCCTCGCCGAACTCGAAGCCAAGCCGGCCCAACCTGCTGCTCCTGCTCCGGCAGCTCCGCAGGTCTACTTGGTGCTGTTTGATTTCGATAAGTCCAACATCAACGATGCCGGCCAGGCTGTGATCAATCGTGTCGTGGCCGACTTCAGCGCCAACAAGGCGAAGCAGATCTCGGTCACCGGCTACACCGATCGCGCCGGCACCGACTCCTACAACCTGAAGCTTTC
>DASYEK010000133.1:0-70801 GCA_036499085.1 Herbaspirillum sp.
TGCCATTGCGCCGCCGCGCAATGGCATTCCGCTTAGCCTCTCAGCTTCTTCCTGATTTTTTCGTTCAGCTCGTGCAGAGCGGAATAGCTGGGAAGGCCGAAAACCAGGCAATGTCTGGCAATGATTTGATCCAACAATCTGCAAATAGCCGGGTCGTATTCGACCGTGGCGGCAATTTGGTGTGCGATCCTGTTGTGGTCTCCCGACGCCAGGTAACGCCCGTTGTCGGCGGTTGTCTTCTGTGCTTTTTTGGCGACCGACTTGATCTTTGGCTCGCCGCTCTGAAGAACATCGTCATAGTCGCCACGGAAAAAGTAATGCAATGAGGCCACGCTATTGCTTCGTCGATAAGGCATGCCGACGCTGGCCGCCATCACTTCATCGTAGCTATGGTGCCGCTTGTCGCCGATCAGGGCGCCCAGCATGGAGGCCCGCAAGGCTTCCATCGACGGCCATCCCGGATCGTAGGTCGGGGCGCGCATTTGCGCTTCGGAATAGAGATTCAGGTAGCCGAGCGTATGTCCGCTCATGCCGCCGATGATCGGTTTGTGCGCGCGCTTGGCCTGCTGAAACCAATCGCCGTGCTTGTCTTCGAATTCCTTCACCAGCGATTCGATCGTCAGGTAATTCCGCAAAACGTGGTCGCCTACCCTTTTGTCGATATCACCCTGGTGGCCGGTGAAGTCCTTCTGCGGCACCATTCCGTGTGACGGATTGCCGTATTTCTTGGTAAGCTCCGCGCCGTATTTCGCCCCGGCGATTTCGGGCGTCTCCAGTATATTCCCCCTGACGCCAACGACATTCTCGAGACCGGGCGTGGTTTTATAAGGCAATCTGCGGAAATCGACATCCTCGCTGAGGACCGAATGTTGCTGATCCTGCTCCCAACTGTGGCCGCCATGCAAATGCGCGCCGGACCAAGGCATCTGGGTGACATCGCCATACAGTTCTTTCTTCTGGTCCTCGCCGAGTCCGTTCCACAGCGTTTCAATTTCTCCCGCCGAGATTTCCGCCATCGGTTTCCGCGTGCGCACGTGACCGCGCGCGCCGCTTTCGAGCCTGAGCGCCCGGCCGCCTTTCAGGTAAAAGTCCAGCCGCGCCTTGGGATCGTCCGGAAATTGCTCCACGCCGAGCTGGGTCAGCACATAATTCAGTTTGCCGTGCATCTTGGCACGCAGCTCCTGCGGCAATTCGGCCCACTTGGCCTCGACGATGCCGGTGCCGAGATTGCGCTGGTTGTTCAACGGCACCAGGCCCTTGTGCGTCCGATAATCCTTCATCGGTTTCGGCAGCCCGGACCCCGGCGTATTCGCGGTGTAGGCGCGATCCGGATCCTTGGTCAGCGTACTCAGGTGATAGACCCAGTATTCGAACGAATCCTTGACGTTCTTGGCGTACTCGACCGATCCGCCGAAATATGGCGCCTGCGTCTCCAGCATCTTCAGCAGCTTCACGTAGCCGATATTCATGCGCTGGACTTCGGGATTGTCATTCCCGATAAGCATGCCGAGGTCGAATTGGCCCCTACTCAGCCGGTGCGTGGTCAGTCCTTCATTGCCGTGGGTGGCCTTTATCTTTCCCATCACCGTATCGATGCGAGTGGACTTGCTGGTGTCCTCCGTGGTGGTGCCTGCGACTGAAGCGATGCCGGCGTTGGCGTGGATCACATCGACCGCGCCTTTAAGGGTGCCGGTGAAATAGCTGTCATGCTCGATTTCGCGCTGCAGCTCTTCTTCGTACTGCATGTTCAAGTCCAGCAACAGGTTGTCGGCGGCATTGTCGTAGGTGGTATCGATCAGGTTGGCGTCCATGGTCCTGGCCTCTCCCTTCATGACTTTGTCGTTGTCCTTCAACAAGTCCCGTTCATTGGCCAGCAGCGGCGCCGCGCGTTCCATCTGCACCGGCGCGCCGCGGCCGGCGGCATGCGGGATGCCGGCCGGCGCGCCGATGGCGGCCATTTGGACCGCCCCGCTTTGCATGGCCTTGGCGCCCATCATGTCGGCTTCGGCTTCCAGCCCGGCGTCGTCGTTGACGGCGACGCCGCTCTTCATCTGCCGCGTCGCGCGCACCCTGCCCTGTGCCTGCTGCACCACGTGCCAGGCTTCATGCGGCAAATGTTTTTCCTGGCCCGGCGCGACGTGGATGTCGCGCCCCTGGGCATAGGCATGCGCGTTCAGTTGCGCCGGCTGCGGCGAGTTGTAGTGGACTTTCACCTGGTCCAGGCTCATGCCGGACAGCGCTTCGACGCCGGCCTTCAATTGATTCGGCAAGCCGGTTCGATTCGGCGTCTCGGCGGCCAGTTGCTTGACCGGCGAGAATGCCTGCGCCGGCGCCTGGGGCAGTTCGCGCAATTGCGCGGCGCGCGCACTGTCATGCATCATGTCCGTCATTTTTCGCTGGAGCGCCGTGCCGGGACGATTGTCGGCAAAGCCGGCGTCGTTGCCGTCGCCTTGCCTGCCGCGCCTTTGGGCCGGCGCCTGGCAGCCTTGATGTTCGCTTCGATGTTCGATTGCGGCGGAGTCACTTGTTCGCATGGCGGTCCTCGTCGGCTGTTTCGTTGATGGCTAATGGTGAATGACTAATGAAAAATGAATGGCGGCGCCATCCGGGGCATGCTCTTCCAGTCAAGGCTGTTCGTCCCGCTCTTTCAACAGATACTGATACCAGGCAATCAGCCCGATGATGAACAGCACCAGGAAAATCGGAATCATGTAGCCGCGCGCCAGCCATCGCAGGAATGGATCGCAGAACAGCAAGGCCATCGACAGCAGCATCCATATTGCAAGAACGATCAGCGCCGGCGCATGGTGGTAGCGCGCCATGGCCTCCCGCCACATGCAGGAACAGTAATACAGCACCGCGCACGCGAGCAGCAGCATGAAGGCCAGCTTGGTCGTCAGCCGGAAAACGAACAGATTTTCGCAGACGGTCTTGCAGACCGCCGACGCCTGCGCGCCGGGTTGAGTCTGGTAGAAATCCGAGAGGCACTCGCTGATGCTGTGGCTGGCGTCGCATTGCTGCACCCCTGCCGTGGACGGCAGCACCATATCGATCGGCTTGCCCTTTTCCTCGGCGGGGGCGGCAGCCGAGGCCGCGGCCATCGGCATCGGCCAGAAACCGATGCCGCCGAAATTGTCCTTGAAGTAGATAATGTCGTCCTGCAGCTGCTGCCAATTGTCGTTGTCGAACGTAATTACCGGCACGATCTGGCGCAGCAGCTGGGCGCGCTGTTCGCCGTGCAGGGCGCTTTCGACGCGCAGGCGCAGCTGTTTCTTGGAGTCGGTGGTTTCTTCTTCCAGCAGCACCAGCAGCCACGGACGCACATTCCGGTCGCGTTCCACTTTCGCCAGCAAATCGGTATTGCGATTTTCCTCGGCGGCCTGGAGCAGCTTGTACAGATTGGCGTAGTCGTAGACGCCGTTGCCCAGCGCGGTATGGCGCATCATCACATTGATGGCGTCGCCGGCCCCTGCGCGGCGCAGCCTGGTGCGCAGCGCATCGACGAATTTGTTGAATACCTCCACCGAGACGTCGTCGTCCGGGTAGCCGTCGAAGAACAGGGTAACGCCGTCGCCGTTGGTCGGCACGAAGCGCGCGCCGAACGGCAGATGGTTCGAGATGGTGGCGGTCAGGCTATGCATCTTGATCGACAGCAGCTTGACGATACTGTCGGTCAGGCGTTCGAATACCTGTTCCTTGCGGTCCTTGCCCATCTTGCGCCACGAGCGCCAGTCGTTGCGCTGGATGACCCAATCGACCGCGGTCTGGTGTTTCTGCGCGATATTGACGAAGTCATTCTGCGTCAGGTCGCCGTTCTGGGCCGCCGCCACGAAATCGCGGCCGTCGTTGGCTTGCCGCAGCACGCCGGTGTCGTCGAATGTCGGGCCGTAATAGGCAATGCGCGACAAGGTGCTGAAATCGATCTTCTGCGTCTTGCCGGCCAGCCAGAACGGATAGAAGCCGTAGACCTCCCCGACCAGATCGTCCAGCACGCAGCCGCAGCCGTTGCCGTCCCACAGCACGCGCTTGTCGGGGTTGTAGGCCGGCCGCTTGCGCGCCGTGGCGCGAATGGATGCGCGGTATTTGATATACAGGGCTTCGATCTGCTGCGGCATGGTCAGCGCGTCGATCGTGCTGCACGCGTCTTCTTTCCAGAGCTTGTCGAGCTGCTGGAACAGGTTCGGGTCGTTGATCGCCTTTTGCAGTTGCGCCATCTGCTCGGCCGAGATCTTGCGGCGGTTGGCGGCATTGCCGGGCGTGCCGCTCGGGCAGGCGCCGATGCCGTTGCGCAAGCGCGCAATGACGGCCTTGTCGAACAGCCACATTTGAGGATATTCCAGATCCTGCAGGCCTTTGAGCATGTCCAGGATCACCGGCGGCACCGCCTCGTTTTTGCGGTTGACGCCCAGCTCGGCCAGGGCGCGGGCGCTCAGGATATATGAGGTGCCGGTTTCGGCCGCGTCGACGATATCCCCCATGTACTGATCGATCGGCGCATCGACCTTGGCGGTGGCGTCGAGGATCGCCTCGGTGAATGACGCTTCGTCGGGATAGCTGCCGGAGACTTTCTCCAGCGCGTCGATGATCGAATCCGGCACGGTCTTGCCGTCCCGCAGCAGTTGCAGCGAATCCAGCGTAAGCCGGTAGCTTTGCACCTGCGCCGCGTCCTGTGCGGTGCGCAAATATGACTCGGCCTCCGGTCCCAGGTCCTTGAGCGCGCCGCGTACGGCGGCGTCGAACAACGGCTGGTTGAGGTAGACCACGTCCTGCAGCGCCGACAATTTGGCGATCACTTGCGATTTGGACGCCAGCAGTTTGAAATCCGCCGCGCTCAGGGTGTAATTGTAGATCGTCAGCAAGGCCCGGTCGGCATCGGGGCCGGGACGCCGGTTGTTGTCGGTCTGGTAGTGGTAGAGCCGCAGCATGGCGAGGATCTGCTCGTCGGTGCCGGCCAGGCGGATCTGGTAATAGCGCGCCTTGTCTTCGTCGTCGAAACCGTCGATCCAGTGTCCCAAGTCGTCGCTGATCAAATCCGCCTTCCATTCCGGATGAACCTTGATGGTCGCGGCAAAATGCAGCAGCGCCGCCACCGAGGCGTTGGTCAGGTTGCCGGACGGCTCCATCTTGAATTCAAACCAGAAGCGGTTCAGCCACGACAAGGTGATCGGACCGACGACATTGTCCGACAACGGCAATGTGCTCTCGCGATAGGCCAGCATATAGGCCGGGTCTTCCGAGTAGATTTCCAGCAGCGCCTGCTGGATCTGCTTGCGCATGGCCGGCGTGAATTTTTTGAGGACGTCCTGCGACAGCAGCATGGCGGCCGGACCGTCCTGCTCATCGGGCTGGATCGCGACCTTGCTGACGATGGCCTGCGCCGCCTGCGGCGTCATGAGTTTATCGCCGGCCCAGGCGAATTGCGGCTTTGCCGCGGATTCCGTCGGCGCTTCCGTCGTCGTCGCGCTGGCGGTCGAACTTACCGCCGTCTTTGCCGTCGTCTTGGCGGCGTTGGCATCCGGAACCGGCGCGGCTGCCAGCGCTGCCGCCGGCTTGGCACTGGCCACGGGCGCCGGCTTGGCCGGCCGCGGCGCCGATGCAGGGCCGATGACGAAGCTTTCATCCGCTGCCTTGGCCGGCGGCTGCGCTGCGGGTTTCACCGGCGCATTCTCGGTCGCCTTGACTGCCGCAGGCGTGGAAACGGCTTCCGGCTCGTTTGAAGCAGAAGGCCCGGCCGCAGGCGCAACCGCTGCCGGCAATGCCACCGGCGCCGGCGTCGATACAGGCGCGGTCGCGGCGGCCGCCGTCGTTGCATCGCCGGTCGTCTCCGCTGCAATGCCGGACCACGCCGGCAGCAGCAGGCAAGCGCCGGCCAGCGCCGCCCGTGCAATGGCCGCAAAGGTAGCCGGAGTTCTCGAAGATGTCGTCATGTCAGATCGTTCGCCCTTCCTTGATGAATTCTTTCTTGATGCCGCGCAGCAGATCGTCCTTGCCGATGGTCGAGCGCCCTTGCCTTTCGGCGCGCAGGACGGCGTAGCGCAATACGTTGATCAGCGCGCCGCCGGACAGAATGTTTTCTTCCGCAAGGTCTTCCAGATCGACGTCGTCGGCCAGGTGGCGCCGCTGCGGGAACATGTTTTGCCATAGCCGCAGGCGCTGCAGGCCGTCCGGGATCGGAAAGTAGATCGCGGTCTGGAAACGCCGCGCGAAGGCTTCGTCGATATTGCTCTTGAGATTGCTGGCCAGTATCACCACGCCCGGAAAATCCTCGATCCGTTGCAGCAGGTAGGCGACTTCCTGGTTGGCATGGCGGTCGTTGGAACTGCTGCCCTCGGTGCGTTTGCCGAACAGGGCGTCGGCTTCGTCGAAGAACAGGATCCAGTTCTTGTTCTGCGCCTGGTCGAACACACTGGCCATGTTCTTTTCGGTCTCGCCGATGTATTTCGAGACGATCTTGGACAGGTCGATCCGGTACACGTCGACGCCGGCGGCCTTGCCCAGCAAGGTCGCGGTCAAGGTCTTGCCGGTTCCCGGCGGCCCGTAGAACAGGCTGCGATAGCCGGGCTTGACGCTCTTGTCGAGATGCCAGCGCCGCATCACCTCGGCGCCGCCCTTGAGCCAGAGCCGGATATTGTCGATTTCCTCCAGCACTTCCGGCGCCAGCACCAGGTCCGACCAGTCCAGCCGGGTCGTGATCCGCTTGGCGGGGAAGCCGGCGCTGTAGTCCGGCTTGTGCAGTTGCCCGGACGTGCAGCGGTCGAGGAAATCGCTTTCCACGTTCAATGCGGCGCTCAAGGCCGGTTCGCCGTCGGCTCTCTGTTCCAGCCGCAGGATGGTGTGATGGGTGAAGAAATGGGCGGGATCGAACAACTTCAGGACCTCGAAGCGGCGCGCCAGGTCGTCACCCGCCAGGATGAAGACGGCGGTCTCGCAGGTCGGCATCAGGCCGGCGTGGTTCTTGCCTTTCCAGCCGCCGAATTCGGTATAGCCGCGCTCGGTATTCTTGTTGGCGGTGAACAGCAGGTCGAGCGCCTGCGGCCGCACATGCGGCAGCAGCGTCAGGATCAGCACCAGGCGTTCGTCGAAATTCATGCCGTGTTCGCGCACGGCCGTCGCAAACGGCGACGGATCGTCGGCGATATCGGGCGGCGCATGGCTGCCGATATCGTGCGGACCGCCTTCATGCATGAAATAGGCATGAAAACGCGTCGCCAGCACCTCGCCGAACCAGGCGATTTCGCGTTCCAGGCTGGCCGCATTGGCCTTCAGGGCGTCCGTGCCGTCCTTGTCCTCCATGCCGTCCTTGCCGATGTTGTTTTCAGAATCCATTGCCGCGCTCATGTCCATTCAACCCGCAATATTGTTTCCATCCATGGCAGCCGGATGGTCGATATGCTCCATGGCAGCTTGTCCAGCAGCATGTCGAAAGTCTGTTTCGGAATGTGCAGGCGCCAGGCGTCCTCCTGGCGCGACAGATAGCCGTCGCGTTGAAGGAAGGTCTCGCGCAGCCCCTGGATGGAGGTGTTGCCGATTGCCTTCCAATGCGAAATCGCGGCTGTCAGCATCTGCTCGACCAGGTTGCGCTCCTGCTCCGTGACATCGATCTCCGGCACGATCGGCGCCTGCAACGGAATCCCGGACAGCAGTTTATTGAGCGTCAATTGGTATTCCGGCACGGCGGTCTGCTCGTCCACGGCGAATTGCAGCAGCCATGCCGCCCGCTGCGCCGAGGCGTCATCGACGAACTTGCCTTCGCCGACCAGATCCAGCGCCTGCCAGGCACGCGACAGGAAGGGCCAGATCAATACCATGCCGGCATTGGCGACATGGATGGCCGTTCCCTGCAATGCGGCATCGGGGTCGTTGGGCATCTGGGTTGGCCTCGAGATCGGTGCCGGTGCCGGTGTCGGTGCATGTGCCGGTGTATGTGCCGGTATCCCGGCCGGTGCTTGCGCTTGCGTGCGTGCCGGGGCGACTGCCCGGGAAACCGCCTGCGGCGATGTGACGGCAATCCCCATCTGGTTGCGCAGGCGCGCGGCCAGGCCGGCCGGCGCCGGCAAGCCGCTCTCGCGCGCGAGAAAGCCGAGCAATTCGTTCGTGAAGCGCACCGGTTCAAAAATCCGGTCCGCCGCAAACAGATACGGCAGCAGGAAACGCCACTCGAAACGCGCCAGCGCGGCAGCGGACAACTGCCGGTTCTGCTCCGCGAACATATCGCAGGCATCGCCCGCATAACGGCGCATGCGCTGCATTTGCAGGGCAGAATGCGGGGCCAGCGCCGCCAGTCGCGGCCAGGACGAGGCCGGCAACAGATCCAGGAGACGGGCCGCGGCCTGCGGCTGGCGCGACAATTGCGTCAGTGCCGGGACGATGATCGAGGCGATTTCCGGCGTCGGCGAGGGATCGACAGCGTTCCGCAGCCATTCCCGCAAGCCTGCCGGCAGCGTGGCGCCGGCCTGGAAATCCGGGCTGAGCAAGAAGTCGATATAGGCCTGATGGAGTGTCCCGGCGCGATCCGCTGCGCCGCCGGTCGTCTCACCGCCGGTCGTCTCGCTGCCGGCTGCATCGTTCCCGGCTGCGTATGCCGGCATGCCCTCCCGTTGGCCGGTTTCGCGTTCAGCCATGTCCTCCTGCTTGCCGGCCTCGCGTATTGTCGCGTCCCCTTGAGCGCCCTCTTGAGCGCTGCTGCTCGCGTCGGCGATCTCTTCAAGGTCCAGCATCTGTTCCTGTAGCAGCGCCTGCAATACGGCCCGGAAATAGCGCGCGCGGTCCGGCGTAGATGCCGCTGGCGCCTGGGTCTTGATGGCTTGCAAAAAGGTCTCTTGCTGCTGCGGCGAAACATCTTCCGCCGCCTGTGCGAGGATGCAGGTGGCGACGATGCGCTCGATATCCGCTGCCGCCCACGACACGCCGATGGCGGCCGGATCGTTCTTCAGGCGTGCGAAGCGTTGCCGCAGATCGGCGACCGCCGCTTCTGGCAATTCCTGCGTCGCCGACATCGACAAACGGCGGTGGTGATCCAGGATCGCGCGGATGTCCTCGTCTTCATCCCCGGTCTTGGCCGTGCGCGAGTCTTCCTGCTGTGTCGACAGATCCGCCCAGCGCATCAGTACGCGGCGCTGCCAGGGCAAACGCCCCAGTTCCGCGTCGTCCGCCAGGGCTGACGCCAGCGCCGGGATCGCTGCGATATCCATCGTCGGCGCCGGTGCGCGCGATGCAGGATCATCGGCGGCGGCATTGCCGTCCGGCTGCCTGTCTTGCAGCGATTGCAGCAATTGCCGCAGGGCGGCTTTCCAGAATTGGCGTTTCCATGCCGCCAGCGCTTCGGGCGCGGGAAGTGCGGGATCGCTATCCGTCGCCTGCGAATCGCCCTCGCCCGCCGGCAACGTCGATTGCGCGGCTGCGATCCCAGGCGCAAGTCCCGATTTCAGCACTTCTGCCCATGCCGCCTGATCGCGCAATTGCCGCCATGCCGGCAGCGCGCCCGGCGCCAGCAGCACCGCCATGTCGTACACCATGCTTTCCGGGAAGGACCGCACAATCCGTTCGAGGATATCTTCGCTGACGCCATAGTGACGCAAGGCTTCTTCCAGCAGCGGCGCATGCCTGTGCAGCAGGACGTCCCAGTCGGCGTACAGCGACGCCGGATCGCCTTTCATCAAGGCCTTGGCCAGGCGGTTGACCAGATGCGTCTTGTCGCGCTCATCGAGCCGGCCGGCGCCGGCGCTTGCCGCGGCCGGCATCGCCGCTGTCTTGGCGGCGCCGGGACGGACAAACGGGGCAGGATCAGCTGCCATTGTTTCCGGAGCCGGCCCCTCGACCGCGGCAAATTGCTCCAGATCGACGATGCGGTTCTGCGCCAGCGCCTGCAACACTTCGACATAGTAGGCGCGACGATCGCGCGCCAGCGCGGCATGGTCGGCGATGGCCTGGTAAAACGAGGGTTCGCGCACGGCTTCGCGCACCCATCGCTCCAGTTGTTCCGTGCCGGCTGTAAATGTCCGCAGAGGTTCAAGGCCGTTGCGGATGGCGTCGAACAGCGACGCCAGGGTAGTCGCGGGCGATGGCTCCGCCGGCCGCGCTGTATTGTCCGCGCGCGCGTTTTTTTCTTGGGCGTCTTGCGTCGGTTCGTAAGCCAACTTCGGCAATCCGGACTCTTCCCCGCCTTGCCTGCGTTGCGCCTCTTGTAATTCTTGCGACCGTCGCCACTGCTCTTCCTCCGCCAGCGTCGTCACGTAAGCGGTCAACTTCTGGTCGGCTTCATCCGAACCGGAAGCAGCCTTCAACGCGGCGGCAATGTAGGCAGCCGTATCGAAAGCAATGGCATCGTCCGGGCTTGCCGCCGGCGCTTCCTGCGACTGCGCGGCCTGCAAAAGATGCGTGACGGCGCCGCGCCACCAGTTGCGCCGCCAGTGGCGCCACTGCTCGGCGCTTTGCATGCCCAGTTGCATGTGCAACTGTTCGTCGTTCCATACCCGTTCCGTCAATGCCGCTGCCGCCGGCGCCAGCAAGGCCTGCATATCGAGCAACAATGAGAGCGGAAACGTCGATGCCATCTTTTCGCGGATTTCGCCATAGCCGCCGTAATGCAGGAGCGCCGAACGCAGCAAATCCGGCTGGCTGTCCTGGAATGCGCGCCAGTCGTCGTAGATGCTGCCGGCCTTGCCGCCCATCAGCGCCGAAGTGATGCGATTGCGGACCGCCACCACCGCCGACAAGGGCTCACGCAATATTTTCGGCGCATGGCGTTGCGCGGCGGCATCGCGTTCGATCGCATCGGATTCGGCGGCGCGGGGCTCGACATCGCGCGCAGTATTTTCGGCGGATGCCGACGCGGCAGGCGCCGATGAAGATGCCGTCGGCCGTCCCGGCATCGTCTCCATGACAGCCAACGCCGTCGCCAATCCGGCAGGATCCCCCAGCGCCGCGCCGGCCTCGCGCAAGCGAGCGAGCGCCAGCGCACGGCTTGTCATGCCTGCGGGGCCGGCTTCAATTTCAGTTCTGGCTTCGGTTCCAACGCCTGCCTCGGCTGCCGGCTGTTCTGTTGCAAGCACGGCAATCACCCGCTCCAGCAACGGCACGGTCGCGGGCAATTGCGAGGGCTGCGCGAGGCTGGCAGCCAGGACATATTCCCAGGCTGCCGATAAAGCCGTCCGCAACGTCGGCGACGAAAGGGACAAGCGCGCCAATACGCCCTGCAAGGCATCGAGTTGCGCCAGCATGGCCTTGGCATGGTGCGGATTGAAGCGCTGCAATATCGCCGGCATTGTCGCCAGCGGCGATTGTTGCACCAGCCGTTTCAGCAACGTACCGTCATTGCGATGCCGGACCAGCGCCTGCCATTCTTGCGGCAAACCGTCGACCGTCGTCTCGTTCCCCGTCGCAAACGGCGCGGAAGCCTGCCGGTCCGCAGCCGCTGCAGCAGCCCCTGCCGTTGTTGCTGTTGCTGTTGTTGCAGCAGCAGTTTCCACAATGGTCTGTGCGTTCGGCACGGTTGTCGCTGTGTCTGTCGATGGAAATACAGGATCGCCCGCAACTTCCCCGGCAACTTCTTCCGCGATTCGCCCCGTCTTTTCTTTCCGATCTCCTTGCGCGGCGCTCGCCAACTCGCGCAAGGCCTGCAGGATGTCGCCGGCAATGTGCTTGTCGCCGCGATGAATGGCGTTGTCCCGCAGCACTTGCGTCGCCGCAGCCGCGATACTCTGGTGTTGCTGCCGCGCCAGCCAGTCCAGGGCGCGCCGCGTCAATGCCTGCGGCAGCGCTGCCCGTGCCGAACCCTGCGCCGATCCGCGCCCTCCCGCCGCGCCGTCCAGGCCGGCGGCCAGGGCTTCTTCCCAAGCCGCATGCAGAGCGCCGTTCAATGTGGTGCGCGCCAAGGCAGCGCCCTGCAGCAGTTCCTGCAAGTCGGTGAGTTGCGACAGCACGGCATCGGCATGGCCGGCGTCCATCTTGCGCAGCAATGCCTGCAATTGCGCCGGCGCGAATTGCCGCGCCAGCCGGGCAAGCATGGTGGCGCGCTGCGCAGACGCCGCCAACGCCAGCAGGAAATCCCTGACGCCCTGCTCCTCCTGCGCCAGGATGCGCGACAACAGCGCCTCATGCGAGGCCGTCGCGGTGGCATCGACCCGCCACGGCATGGTGCCGGTGGCCAGGAAAGCCAGCAGCACGGAGCGATCGTCGCCGCGGCGAGCCGACGCGTTGCGGCCGGTTCCGGCATCTGTACCGTCGGCGATTCTGCCGTCGCCGCCGCCATCCATCCCGGGTTTGGCCGCATCGCCCGCCATCGACGCGCCGCCTTCATGCAATACCGCCGCCAGCGCGGTTCGCAATCCGGCCGCCAGCGCGCCCGGCAGCTCCGCCTCGGTCACATTGCCGACATCGACCTCCAGCTTGTCGATCTGCCAGACCACATCATCGCCGCCCAGTTGATCGAACACCGTCTCCATCAGCGGCAGCAATTTATCCACCACCAGGCTGCGCAGGTCTTCGCCGCGCGCGACCGTCATCGCCGGCGATTCGAACGCCAGGTCGAACAGCAACTCGTCGATGCGATGGCTGGCCGTCATCTCGTCAGACCCAATAGGTACGGTTGAGCGCGCCGCGCTGGCGCTGCAGGAATTTCACCACGCTGGCGGCGGCGCCGTCGAGCCGTTCCGGCTCGGCGCTTTCGGCGTGGCTGCGCAGTTGCTCCAGCCACAGGCGGTGGCGCTGCTCGAAATCGCGCATCGAGACGAAATCCAGCCAGTGGAATTCCGGATACAGATGCGCCGGCAGGTTGCGGCACACGGTTTCCTGCGCCAGGCTGCGGAAATCCGGATCGCTGAAACGCGCCGACCAGCCGGGAAATACCACGCTGATGCGGCTGGAATAGAACTCGCCGTCGAAGGCGGCGCCGGCATGGTTGCTATCGCCGCCGTCGTCGGATTCTCCGAATTCGCCATCCCTGCCGCTCACGCCATCGCGCGGCCGCAGCAGCAGATGCTCGACCAGGTAAAACCCTTCCGATCCGATATTGAGACGGCAGATAAAGCCGCGCAACTGCTGCACATGGCGATCGGCCTCGGCCAGGTCCGGATAGTGGCCCAGCCTGACCACGCCCAGGCGCGGATCGTGGGTCTGGAAATGCACATGGATCGTCTCTCCATGCTGTTCCAGGATATAGTTTTCCAGGCGCACGCCCTGGGTCAGCAGCGACGCCGGCAGGATCGCGCTACCCGCATGCCGTTCGGCGCGATCCTGCCGCGCTTCGGCTTCGGCTTCAGCGTTCGCCTCGCTTGCCTTTGCCTGTTCCGCCGCCTCGGCCTCCGCCTGCGCCGCAAGCCGCGTCAGGTGACGCGCCGCGCCGGCGTAATCGTCGGCCGCAATCCCCGCCGCGGCGCTCAGGCGCAAGTTGTATTCCAATAGCGCCTGGCTCAGCGGCGCCCCGCCGGGCGGCGTGCGCAAATCGAGCAGGATGGCGATCTTGGCGTGGATGCCGGACAGGTTGGCGCCGCCGTCGTCGCGACGGCTGCCTTTGGTGTAGTCGAACGCCGTGGCGCGGTCGCGGCTCAAGACCGCGATATGGCGCAGGAACGCCAACTTGTTGTCGACCAGCCAGCGCGCCGAATGGCGGTCTTCGTAGTAATTGAACCGGCGCAGCGATTTTTGCGAGAATTCCTCGCCGTACATCGCCAGCAGGACGTCGATCAGCCGGCTGCGGCGGTCTTCCGAATTGTCCAGCCGCGCGACCATTTGCGACAGCATGGTCCCGATGCGCGGCAGCGTGCCCACATACAGGCTTTCGATATGCGGCAGCGCCGCGTCGTCCAGCACCTGCGAAAAATAGGTGTGCCGCACGTCGTCCAGCGAAAACACCTGCGGGATCTCTTGCAGGTTTTCCAGGTAGTTGGCCATCAGTTGTTCCGCCAGGAACAGGTAAGCCTTGAGCTGGTTGGCGCTGACCTTGTTCTTCAGCGGCGCCGACGCCGGCACGCCGAAACGGTTGATGCCGTAGATCGCGGGAAACTGGTGCTGGATCGAATAATAATCGCGCAGCGAACGCTGCACACCCTCCGGCGCGGGCACGATCTGCTCCAGGGATTGCGGCGTATTGCGCGCGGTATCGAACTCGAAGCGCGCCTTGCGCAAGGCGATGCGGGTATCGTCCATCACGAGCAGGGCTTTCTCCTCCTGCAGATCGGTCGGCCGGTCGCGCTCCGCCCCCGCGGCGGCGCCCGTCGCGGGCGTATCGTAATTGCCTACCGCGCCGCTGGCGAAATGCAGGCGCAGGAAAGTGCTTTGCGGCTTATCCGGGAAACGCAGGCGCAGCACCTTGCCGTCGAGCTTGTCGAGCCGCACCGGCTGGCCGTTCTCGTCGCACAGCGCCAGCCGGTGCACATGCGCGACGCCGTCGACCGCCTGCACCAGGGCAATCAGCCTGGACATCGGGATGGTCGCACCGGGCCGTTCGGCGCCGGTGGCGGCGATGCGGCCGTGCACCGTGAGCGGACCGCTGAACATCTCGTCCAGCGTGACGCCGCCGTCGCGCGCGTCGAGATAGCGTTCGACACGGAAACCCGAAATCATCTGCTGCGCGCAGCGGAAAAAGATATCCGCGAAGATCGACGCCGGATCGCGCAGGCTGTGAATCTGGATATCGCCGCACAAGAACACCGGCTGCGCACCGACAATCACGACCTCGTCGAGATCTTCGCCGAGGTTGCGATGCGCGTTGTAGACCTCGATCACTTGCCGCGTCACGCGCTGTTCGAGCGCAGCCTGTTCGTCGGGCTGGAACTCGTCCTGGATGTTTTCCCGGATCTTCAGCGAGATGCGATACAAACCGGCGCAAGCGGACGACTGCTCGCGGATCAGCCAGACGTCCTCGATTTCCGGAATGCGGTCGTAGATGATCTTGCGGTAGTCGGCCGCGGTCAGCACCTGGCTCGGCAGGATGTCGTCGGCCGGATGCAAGGCATGCCGCGTGAAATCGATCTTGCCGAACGGACCGGCCAGATAGTCCTCGGGCGCGAACTCGGATCGATAGGCCAGGTCGGTGATGCCGTAGCAGAGCTGCTCCAGGATGGTCACGCCGGGATCGTGCAGGTTGTAGTCCGTCCATTTCTCGCCGCAGAGTTCCTGCAGCATGGCAATGCCCGCCTTTCTCAAGGCATCGAAATCCAGGCCGTCCCCGTCGGGAACGATTTTTTCGATGTGTTCGGGCGTTTTCATCGTTTAACGCTTCCCGGCCTTGCGGTTTGCCGCAGGTGCTTTCCTTGTGTTTGCGGCGCCGGCATTGCGCGCTGCGGCGTCCGCGGTGGCTTCCCGCGGCGGATTTTTCAGCTGCGCCTGCAATTGCCGCTGCAACTCATGCACCAGCGCATGGACTTGCTGATACGGCAGTTGGCCCAGCGCATCGAGGATCAGCTTCAGTTCGGCAGCGCCGACCGGGCAGGCCAGAGCCGCGTCGCTTTGCGCTGCGGCATTGGCCTGGCGGTTCAGCTTGCCGATCAAGTCGTAGACCAGCTTGAATGGGCATTCCGCCAGCGCCGCGATCACCAGGTTGCCCTGCTCCGCCGTCAGGGACAGCTGCAGGCTCTCGGCCCCATCGATATCGCGTTTGATCATGACTTCACCTTCGGCTCAGGATCGAATCCGCAGGCGTCCATCAAGGGATCGAACCACAGGTTGGTCAGGTAGTAGGACACCCAGGTGCGCTCCTTGGCGGTGCTGCTGTCATACGGACAACCGACCCGCATCTGCAGGATATAGGCGTGCTTGCCGCCCTCCGGATCGGGTACCCATTGCAATTGCAGCCGGTTGCACTTGCTGCCGAAATGCGCCTGGCGGTAATCGATCTCGCTCTTGCCGTTGAAGGCCATCATGGCGAATGCATGCATCAGCGCATATTTGCCGGTGCCGGACTTGCCCACGCCGGCGGTGATTTCAAACGCATTGCAGCCCTTGAGCGTGTCGGTGATGTCGTGCCATTTGCCGTCGGCCGGCACGCTCAGGCGGCCGGCGCGGCCGCGGCGGCCGTCCGCGACGATGCGGCCGGCCATGTCCAGCTCGAAATCGCCGGCGCCGGGTTCGCGGTTATGCTCGCCGTTATGCCCGACCTTGAGCTGGCGCAGCGTCAGCGCGCCGGCGTTGGCCGCATTGCCGAACGCCAGCCCGCCTTCGGGGCCGTCCAGCTGGATCGACCAGATCGGGCTCTTGATATCGATGTTCTGGTAAAAACTCAGCAGCTTGCCCTGGTTCAGTTGCGATACCTTGAGGCCGTCGGCGGCAGTCTTGTCGAAGCCTTCGTCGACAATGTTGAGCATGGAATCGATCAATTCCGAAAAAGCCGACGCCGACGGCATTTCGCCGTCGTTGAATTTACGCTTCAGGGTGTCGCGATTACGCCGCGCCATTGATTTGCTGGTCATTTTTTTCTTCCGAAATAATGAAGGTTGAACCGATTTCAAGGCGGCTGAGCGCCGTGCGGACCGGGTTGTGGGGCAGCGTGTCGTCGACCGCCTCGATGGCATGGCGCGATGCCGGGATCGCAATGCTCCACGGATACATGGGCGTGATGTCCGGGCTGTCGGCGTTGCCGGCGGCAGTATCGAACAGCGCGAAACGCTGCGCATCGGAGGACGCGATGCGCAGCATGGAAAAGCCCGAAATGCTTTCCACATAGGGCAGTTCGCCGATATAGGCCTCGATGTCGTGGCGCCGGATGCACCAGCCGAAATGGGTGCGATAGCCGCGCCCGCTTTGCCACGGCGTCAGGAAATCCGAAATCGCGCGATTGAGCAGATTGATGTAATAGCCGTTGCCGAGCGCGCCGGCGAACTTCACCGTGCAACGCACCTGGATTTGTTCATAGACCGGATTCTCGACCGAGATGCGGCTCCAGGGCGACGCCAGCTCCTGCAGGAACTCGCGGATTTCCTGCATCAGGTTGCCGTTCAGCATCGGCATCTGGTCCTGGTGCCTGACCGCCGGCCAGTACGGCAGCGGCACCACCAGGGCATGGCCGGGACGGATGCAGTCGTCCGGCCCGCGGTCGGTGGCCAGGTTGGCGAAGCATTTGACTTTGTACACTTCGGGGAAATATTGCAGGATCAGGGCTTCGTAATCGGCGGCCGAAACGGCGCGGTTCTTGTGGCGCAGGCGCTCGCTCACGCGGGTGCGCAATTGCGCGCGGGTCTCCGCCGCCCGGCCGCCGCTGGAGGCAATCGGCTGCAGGATACCGGTGATTTCCGGCAAGGGCTTTTTGCTGCCGACGATGCTGGCGGCCGG
The DNA here is from genome assembly GCA_036499085.1 of Herbaspirillum sp. Taxonomy (GTDB): domain Bacteria; phylum Pseudomonadota; class Gammaproteobacteria; order Burkholderiales; family Burkholderiaceae_D; genus Herbaspirillum. Next base: position 17,266 of record DASYEK010000133.1, read on the forward strand.
CAGCACCACCGGCACTTGCGGCGCAACGTCCGGGCCGCGCCGTACCTGCACCGCCTGGGTGTGGACGTCGTAGAGGCTGCAATACTTCTCCAGGTTGCGGTCGGCGCTCACGCGCAGCCAGTAGCTGCCGCCCGGCATGACGCTGTTGGCATTGGCGATGTCCGACGGCAGCGACAAGGTAACGATGCCGGAGGTCATGAAATTCTGCGTGCCGTCGGAAATCACCCGGCTCGGCGCCAGCGCCTTCCATTCGTTGCCGGCAAGGTAGAACCAGTGCAGGCCGGCCTCGATCTCGCCTGCCGCCTTGGCGGCGTTCTCGTCGATTTCCGGCAGGGGCAGCGAATCTTCGCGCAACTGGAAGAACAGAGTCAGCATGCCGCCCGGTTCGGCCGCGTCGATGCCGATATACAGGTTGCCGGCGAAGTCGAAGCGCGGCAACAGCGCCGCCGAGGGATAGCTGGCCACGCTCAGCATTTCCCAGCCGCTTGGATACAGGTGAAGGAACTGGTCGGCGTCTTCGCCGGCGTTGCGGTCGATGCGGTCGATGCGCACGGTGCTGGCGGCGCGGTAGCTGACCGAAATCGAATTGACCTGCGGCGTATAGGGGGGATTCGGCATCGGCCGCTGGCGGCGCAGGCGCTTCATGCGCGCGTTACTGACCAGCGTCGCCGACAGCATGTGCGGATATTGTTCATGGCCGAAGGCGAATCCCGGCGCCGCCAGCGTGAATTTGAAGAAGCCGTTCTTGGCGCCCGGCCCGTAGGCCAGCGGCTTGCTCGCCGACACGCCGTCGTCGGGCTCGAACAGATGCGTGATGCGCCGGCAATTCCAGACGACGCGGTTGTCGATGCGCTCGCCCTGGCCTGGCCGCACCTCGGTGCGGAACAAGGGCACCGTCGGCCGCTCCTGCTCGCCGGCCGGCATCCAGGCGCCCTTTCCCAGCACCGCGGCGGTCGCCAGGAAATCGGCGTTGGCGATATTGACGCCGTAGCCCTGGTAATAGGTTGCGAAGCCGCCGTTGACCTTGGGCAGGTCGGCCCATTCCACCTCCACGCTGAACGAGGAAATGCGCTTGGCCGCCATCTCGGTGCTGCCTACCACCAGATAACTGCCCAGCTTGGGCAGCGGCCCGAACGGCGCGAACGGCGCCATTGCGCTGAGCTGGCCGATATTGTTGTGCAACACCAGGTCGCGGCAGCCGCTGACGTCGACCTCGATCTCGGCACCGTTGATGCGCAGATCGCGCAGCAGGCCATATGGATACAGATAGGCGCCGGGATTGATTTCGAAGCGGATCATCGGCGTGGCCACGGCGAACCGGCCTTCATGCAGCGCGGCGTTGTAGGCCACGATCGACGGCGCTTGCGGCGGCAGCTCGAAACTCAGCGTCAGCGCATGGCCGTCATAGGACGGCAGATAGTCCGGCACCGCCAGCCAGCCGTGTTCGCCGGTGATCCCGATGCGGAAGATGCGGCGGAATATCTTCAGGAAAATGTCCTGCCGGCGGATCGCTTCCAGCGCGTCGCCGTCGCCGCTTGTGTCGGCGGCATCGGCGGCATCGATCGCGCTGCCATCGAGTTCGCCTTCAAGTTCGCCTTCCCCCCGCATCGCCACCGCCACCCGGTCGAGCCGCTGTCCCAGCAGGTCGTCGTCGAACAGCACCGAGATGCTGATCTTGCGCAGGCCTTCCTTGAGCAGCAATACCTTGCTGGCCAGGGCAAAACCGATGCGCGCATCGGCATGGGCGACCGTCTGGCGGCTGTGCTTCGGCGCGCCGAGGATGGGATAGGCATCCGGCCCCGTGCTGCCTTCGCTGTCCAGCGGCAGCGGATTGAACCAGGCGCTGGTCGGCCAGCTGCGCTCGCCGGGCAAGGGTTCCCTGAAAGGCGTGCCGTCGGCGCCGAGCAGCTTTTCCGGCGAACTGTAGCTGTTGTGGTCGAAATACACGGTCTGCAATGCGCTGATGCGCGCATCGCCGACCAGCAGGTCGTTGTCGGATACGTAGACGATATCGCGGCTGTCGGCATCCATGCCGGCCAGAAACTCGGTTTGCGCCGGCACCACGGCGTCGCGCGTGGACTGATTCTTGCGAAACACCAGCCAGGTGCGGTCCGGCACCGCCGGCTGCGGCACGCTGCCCAGCATCTTGTCGTAGTAGAAATCGAGATAGTTGCGGGTGAAACGGTTGAGCTTGCCCTTGAGCTTCTGGAATTGCTGCACGAAGGCGATCAGCATGCCGGTCGCGGGATCGTGCTGCTGGCTGAGCAGCGATGCCGGCAGCCGCGCCAGCGCTTCCTTGCGGATCATTTCGATGGCCTTGAGGAAGGCGTGGAAATCGGTGCGTACCGCCGATTTGCCGAGCGCCGGCACGGGCGACCCGGCATCGCCGCCATCGCCTTGGACGAACCAGATCGGATCGAGCTGCAAATCCGCGTCATGCCGTTGCAGCAGCCCCAGCAGGTCCGACTTGCCGGCGCGCAGCTGCACGATCACGCTTTCGATCAGCAGCCGCAGCGACAGCGCGCTTTCGCTGCCGGCGTCCAGCAGCGCCACGTACCAGTCGTTGATCATGTGCACCAGCGGCGTCACCGGCAAGGCATGCAGGTTCCAGCCGCGCGCCGGCGCGTTGACCGAGATATTGGCTGCCGCGCGGTCGGCGTTCATGCCGGTCCCGGCCGCGGCGCCGCCCCCCGCCCCCGCCCCTGCCTGTTCCGGCGTGCCGCGCCACCAGCTGTCGAAACGCGCCGTCACGCCGGCCAGGTCGAGCGCCAGGATGCGGCTCATCACCACGGTTTCGTCGGCATGGAAGAACGGCGTCCAGTCGCCCTCGGGCTCGTTGGCGGCGTTGTGGAAACGCACCAGCGCGCCGAACTCCGTGACCATCGCCAGCAGATCCTGGAAGGACATCTCGTCGAGATCGAAATAGCCGTCCTGCAATGCGGGCAAGGCGCGCATTGCCTGGCTGGTGCCGTCGCGGATAATGAGCCGGTTCATCGGCCCGCCGTCATGCCGGCGCCGAGCCGGGCGCCGATCCGGACATCCGCGCCGCCGCCGCGCTTACTTGTTGGGCACATTGGTGCCCTCCAGGAAGTAGAACGGATACACCATGTTGCTGCGCGTATTGGTGCCGCGGATGGTGTAGTCGATGCGAATGTCCAGCCGCCCTTCGACGATGCCGGATTCGTTCATGACGATCGCATCGACCGAAATGCGCGGCTCGAAGAAAAGAATGGCGCGCTCGATGGCGTCGCGCATCTCGGTGACCACGCTCTCGTTGACCTCGTCGAACACATGCGCCTTGAGGCCGCAGCCGAAAGTCGGCTGCATGATGCGCTCGCCGGGCGTGGTCGAAAGGATGATGAACAGGCTCTCCCGGATATCCTGTTCTTCGTCGACCATGGCCACGCTGCCGCGCGCGGCGCTGTTGCCGAAGTGCGGCGGAAAGCTCCAGCCGGTGCCGAGGAAGGATTTCTTGATGCTCACTGCCACCCCTTGTCCCTTATCCGCCGATCATCACGGTCGGGCAGCCCATCACGATGCTGCCGCCGTGCGCGCAGGTGTCGCCCACCCGGGCCGCCGGCTTGCCGCCGATCATGACCGTGGCCGATCCCATCACGATCGAATCCGGCGGGCCGACACAAACGCAATTGTCGGTCATCACCGAGGCCGGCAATTTTCCGACCAGCACCGTCGGCACGCCCGGGCCGATGATCGGGCCGCCGACATGCGGGATCGGCACCGGTATCGCCGGCGTCTGCATCGGGCAGGCATGCATATCGGTAATCCTGGCTGCTAAGGGCATGAAAGACTCCTGAAAAATGCCGGCTGCATTCCCTTCCACCCGGCCCGAATATCGGCAATGCGCTTCAATTGATCATCACCATCGCGCCCTTGACGGTGGTCTGGCCGCTGGCGGAAAGCTCGGCCGTGGCCGATCCTTTCGCGACAAAACCGACGTTGGCGGTGTTGTTGATATTGAGCGCCTGGTTCTTGATATCGGCCTTGGCGGTGCTCTCGATATTGCCCACCGCCGAAACCGTGATGTTGCCCTTGGCGTTGATGACGATGTCCTTGGGGCTGTCGAGCAGGATGCCGCTGGTGTTCATTTCGATCTTGTTGCTGTTCTGGTCGGTCAGGCAGATCGACTTGGCGTCGTCGCTGAGCACGATTGTGTTGTTGGCCGGCGTGACGATGGTGATGACTTTCTTTTCATCGTCGAAAATCACCTTCAGCAGGCCCTTGGTCCACAGCGCCTTGGTGTAATTGTCGGCGGTCAGTTCATAGGGCATCTTGCGCTGGCTGCTGTACAGGCTGCCCAGCACCACCGGATGCGAGGGATCGTTGTTGAAATAGCCGATCACCACCTCGTCGCCGATTTCCGGAATGAAGAACGCGCCGATGCCGGACGAGCCGTAAAAACTCGCCAGGCGCGCCCACACGCCTTCGGTTTCCGCCTGCAATACCGAAATGGCGACCTGGATCTTGTACTGCCCTTCCGGATCGGCATCGAGTTTCTTGACCACGCCGATCTGCAGGCCGGCCACGCCGGGCAACAGTCCGGATGCCGGCGCGTCGTCGCCGCCGCGCTCTTCGGTGAACCACTCGGGCGCCATGCCGAACTCCACCTCGGTAATCCAGTTGCCGTTGCTGAGTTCGTGATTGACCGCGCCGGCAAACACGCTGCCGCTGAAACGCTTGCCCACGCCGACCAGCTCGATCATCGCCCCCGGCTTGGCCAGCGCGCTGCCCTGGAACTTCATCTTGCCGCGGATCTTGGCCAGGGCCGATTTCATCTGGCGCGCCGTCGCCCACGACTTGATGTCGTCGGTCTCCAGCGACACGGTGGTCTGCAGGCGGAAGGTGGACGGCCCGACCACCGCGGCCAGCGCCGAGGCCTTGAGGTCGCCCTGTGCATACAGATCCGCCTGGCTGGCGGTCTGCTGCACCACCTTCTGCGAGGCCGGGTCCCAGGCCGCGCCGACCACGCTCTGCAATTGCGTGCGCGCATCGACGTCGGCCTGGAATGCCATCAGGTCGACGCCGTACGTCACTTTCAGCACCGCGGCCGCGCTGGTCTGCGGCGCCTTGACGATGACGCTGCTGTCGTCCGGCACCACCAGGAAACCGTTGGCCTCGGCGCGCGCCACGATGAAATCCCAGTCGCTGCTGTAGTACTGCACGATCTCCTTGTGGGTCGTCGTCGTGGCGGTGACGTCGGCGCTGACGCCGCACGGCGAGACCAGTTGGCTGATGATGTCGCTGTCCTTCTTGTCGACGTAGTTGGCGTTCTTGCGGCCGATGGTCAGCGACACCGCCTTGTGCTTGCACTCGATCTGCAGCCGGGCTTCGTTGTTGCCGCTGATCTTGATGCCGTGCCGCACCACCACGCCCTGGAAAATCGGCTTGACCTGGCTGCCGTAGCCGGCGCTGATGACGATCTGCTTGCCGGGCGCGAAGATATCCGTGTCGCTGACGGGAAAGTCGTCGCCGGGCATGTCGCCGTCCACGATACTGATCCGGGCAGTCGGGATGCGGTTGACGGCCTTGGTGATTTCGACCGAAATGACGCCGATGGTGTCCTTGATGGGCGAACCGTCGCTGGTGATGGTCAGTTTCAGGACGCCGCTGGCGTTGAGTGCCGGAGAATCTGCCATGACGTCACACCAGCGGAGGAAAACGCAGTATCAAGCCCGGCTCGAGATTGCGGAAATTGGTCAGGTTGTTGATGCGCGCCACTTCACGGTAATAGGACGGATCATTGTAGATGCGGTTGCACAGCAGCGGCAAGGTGTCGCCCATGGCCACTTCGACCAGGTGGCTCAGGTCGGGCGAACTCTGGTTGGCGCGCAGGCTGCCTTCCTCGTTGCTCATCCAGCCGGTGAAGCCCAGCCCCACCTTGGCCCGCAGCGGCTCGCCGCTGGGCTTGAACATGGTGTAGTCGATGGAGATCGATTCGACCCGGCCGAAGAAGATGAAGGTGCCCCACAGCAGCCGCACGTAGTTGGGTTCGTGTTTCTGGCCGTTGTAGTTGTAGATCACCGCCAGCAAGGCGTTGATCTTGTCGGTCACGCTGGTCATGCCGATCAGCTCGACCACGCCGGTGCCGTCCAGCACCAGGTTGTCCATGCTCAGCGTTTCCGGGCAGATGGCGGCGAATTTGGAGGCCGAACTGGACTGGCCCAGGGTCTTTTTCTTGTTGTAGTCGATACTGAGCTGGCGCTTGTAGCTGGCCGGATTGATCATGACCTCGAACGGCGACTTGCTGCCGTCGACATTGATGCTGCCGTCGTTGCCGACGTTGCAGGCGGCGATGCTGAGCTTCTTCTTGAGCCCGGTGCTGATTGCCATCTAGCGCTCCCGCGACCGGCTCAGCAGGTCGAGCATCATGGCGCGGCATTCGGCCAGGATCTCGTTGCGGGTATCTTCGTCCAGCTGCGTTCCGGCGCAGGCGCTGCCGAACAGCGGCTTGCCGCCGGCCGAACCCTTGCCCGCCGCGGCTCCGGCTTCGCCGCTGCCCTCGCCGCCGGCGCGCTGTACCACATTGGACTTGATGCTCAACTGCCTGATTTCGATGGACATGATTCTTATATCAACCTGTTCGAATAGGTATAACTCAACACGATTTTCTCGATCGCCACTTCATTCTTGGTCGAATTGAAGTTTTCCACTTCCCACTTCACGGGGAAAGCGTTGGCGAACGACCATGCCCGGATCGGCAGCATCGATTCGTCCAGTAATTGCACGACGATCGGTTGCGCCACCACCGGCGTGATGAAATCCATCTCGAATACCGAACGGCACCAGATCACCAGCGGCGACGTCATCGACGCGATGCCGCGCTTGAGTTCGAGATTGGGATGCTTCACGCCCTTGGGCAAGGTATGGACGTAGCGATTCTCGCCGCCCTCGACGACGGTTTCCGTATCGATTTCCGCCGCAATGCCCGACACCTCCTGGAACGAGGTGTCGGTCAGTCCCAGGGTGGCGGCAAACGCCACCTTGAAATGAAAGGCGGAAGGCGGATATACATCTGAAAACAAGGAAGACATCCGCTTGGCTCACGAGAATGCCGCGGTCGCGCGCGGGCGCACCTTAGCTGTTGGCGATGGTAAGACCCTCGTGCACGATCTCGATGGTCTCGATGGCGACTTCGTTGCCTTCCGCCTTGAGATCGGTGCCGGTGATCTTGGTCGGCCAGGCATTGGCCAGCGTCCACACCATGGTCGGCTTGCCGGCCTCGTCGAGCAGGCTGATGGTGACCGGCACGCGCTTGATGGTGTTCATCTTGATCTGGTTGAACCAGTCCCAGAACTTGTTGTCGCCCTTGAAGATACCCTTCTTCATGGTCACGTTGCCGACCTTCTTCATGCCCGGCATCTTGATGACCGAGAATTCCGGGCTGTCGCCGTGGCGATACTTGATTTCTTCCGACTGGATGTCGAGCCCGCTGATTTCCTGGAAGGACATGACCTGCGAGTCCCACTTCACCTGGAAATAGAATTTCGGGAGCGGCCACAAGGTGGTTGATTGTTTCGATCCGTCATCTGCCATCACAAACCTCGTCTAATGATTTTATTTGAAAACGTTATTGAAAAGCGGAATGTCAAAGATGCCGCCGGCATCAGGATTTCTGCATCTGCTGCTGGAACGTGATCTCGATGAACTCGGCCGGACGGCTGACCGCCACCAGCACGGAAACCTTCATCAGGCCTTCCAGGATGTCGTCGGCCGTCATGGTCTCGCCGAGGCCGACGAACACGCTGAATGCATCGTCCGGGCTGGCGCCGGCCAGGCCGCCGCGCTTCCAGACGCTGGTCAGGAAATTGCGCACCATGCTCTTGATGGTGACCCAGGTGTTGGCGGTATTCGGCTCGAACACATACGCCTTGCAGGCCTGCTTGATCGACTCTTCGATCATGATCATGGTGCGGCGCACGCTGATATAGCGCCAATCCAGGCTGTTGCCGTCGAGCGTGCGCGCGCCCCACACCAGCACGCCTTCGCCGATGAAGGAACGGATCGCATTGATCGACTTGCCGGCGGTGGTGACGTTGAGGTCTTCCTGTTCGTCGTTGGAGATCGACACCGTCGGCGACACCACGCCGTTCATGCTGACGTTGGCGGGCGCCTTCCAGACGCCGCGCGTGTTGTCGACCATGGTGTACAGGCCGGCCATGCCGGCGCTTGGCGGCAGCAGGTTGAGCTTCTTCTGGATCGCCACGATGATCTGCGGATACAGGGCGCTGACGGCCAGCAGGGTCTTGTTCAGCGTCAGGATGTCGGTCACCGGATCCTTGGACTTGCTGTGGTCGACGGTGATGCTGTCCAGCGCGGCCTTGAGCTGGTCGATCTTGACCTTGGCGGCCGGGGTCGGCTCCTTGGCGTCGATGATCGGCGACAGTTCCTGCTGCAGCAGCGTGGTCAGCACGTCCAGATTGCTGATCGAAGTGAAGTCGATGTCCTTTTCCTTGACGATCGATGTATTGACCCAAGGATAGTAGGCGGTGCCGAAATCGAGGAAATTGGTGCCGATCGCATCGCGGAATTGGGCCACGCAATCGCCGGCCGGATCCTGGCGGTCCTTGTAGCCGTCGTACACGTCCAGCAGGGCGACGCGGTTGCGCATCTTGAAGCCGCAATGCATCAGGGCGGCGGTCTGCACGTCGGTGCAGTCGGCCAGCGACAGGTGCACGGCGTCAGGCACCACGACCATGGTCGGTTCCTGTTCCTTGAGCAGGACGTCGATGCCGCCCTTGATCTTGTCTGCATCCAGATCGTCCTGATAGTTGCCGATCGAGACGATATAGCAAGGGCCGCCGCCGTTCTGGAAGAACAGCAGCATGCTGTAGTACAGGATGTAAGGCGTGCCGTCCTGGCTGATGGAATATTCCATGCGTTTCTTGGTGGCGATATCGGTCACCGAGAAATCGGAGACGATGGCGGGCGATCCCTGCGCCGGCGTGACGGCGGTTTCCGCCGCCGCGCCGTCCGCTGCGGTGGAAGTCGCTTCGCCGGCGGCGCCGCTGGCATTGGCGGCCGGCGCGGTGCCGGCGACCGGAATCGCCTTGATCGAAAAAGTGCTCTTCGGCGCGGCGCCGAAATAGGCATGGAATTCGGCCATCGATGTGATGCGCCAGGCTTTCCCGGCCAGCGACGTGCCCTTGTTGTCGGCAAATTCCGTATGGCCGATGAAGGCAGGCACTGCCGTCGCGACTTCTACTACAGAGTTTGGAAAGGCATTCTTCTCGACGACATAAACACCCGGTGTTTTGTATTGCGCCATAATTTCACCCTCAGTTATTGTTCAATTGATATAGATCTCTGAAACCAACGCTGCCCTGCTGCCAATCATCTCCTGCGTTACCTTGCTCACATCCGCATTGGGCAATCGCCGGATCAATACCTGCTCGCCCATCCCGCCCTGCCTGCGCAGCTGAAACCGCTGCGGATATTTCTGTTGCATGTCGATTTCGCTGTCGCTCATGAACACCAGCGCGCGCCGGTTGCCCGGCAACACTTCCGGTTCCGCGGCAACGAAGCGCACCGTTTCATCGAGATCGACCACGGCCAGCTGGTCCTCGCCGGCAGCGTCGATGAAGTAGTACTTCCACACGCTCTTGCGCGCGGAAAACCGCACGCGGTAATCGACGTTCGCTTCCTCCGCGGCATCCTGCCCGGCGGCGGTATGGCCGACCACGTGATCCGCCGGATCGATTTCCGCCACCAGCACCGGCTTGCGCAGCAGATCGCTCGCATCCAGATGGCGCGCCAGCAGCGGCGCAGTCATGGCCTGCATCGCTTCCGCATCCACAAATTCGCCCGCATGCAGGCGCCGCCGGTCGTGCCCCGCGGAGGCCTCGCTCCCATCCTCGACGGCAGCGCCGCTGCGCAGGTACGGCAGGCTGTCGGGCGTCGGCGCAAGCGGCAGCGTGTACTGCGAAAACAGCGTATCGCGCGCATACCACTTGAAGGCCAGCAGCACCTCGCCCGGCGTGCAATCGTCCAGCAGCATCCGGCGCCGCGACGCTTCGCAAAACAAAGCGACGCCATTGCGTTGCGGCCGCATCAGCACGTCGCGCCGGCGCATCCAGTCCGCCGTCTGCGGCGTCGGCACGCAGGTCAATGCCGCTGGCGCCGGCCCTTCCCAGAAGGCGTGCTCGACATCGACGCTGAACAACGGCGAATAGAAAGGCATCAAACGCTCCGATGGCGGCGCATGAACACGTCGATTGGCATCAATGGCTGGCCGCCGGCGCAGGCATGCGCACAGTCGGCACGCGCGCCACGATATCGTCGGTATCGAACGCCACCATCCGCACCTTGTACAGCACCGAAGGCAGATACTTGCCGCCCAACAGCGTCCAGATATTGCTCAGTTCATGTATTTTCAGGTTCTCCATATCGAGCACAAGCTTTTCGATGCGCGGGTCCAGCCCCGGCGTGACCTGATGGTCGAACACCGGGAAGCGCTGGAAATAGGAAATCGCGCCGGAGATGAGCTTGAGCGCCTCGGAATAATTGGCGCCGCTGAAATTGGCGGCGATCATCACGTACAGATTGAGGTAGAGCGGCGCGCTGCTGACCACGGAGCGCGCGGCGCCGACTTCGCCGGCGGTTTGCTGGCGGTAAGGCACGGTATCTTTTTCGAGATTGGCGAGGAATACCACCAATTTGTTGTTGGTGTTGGGAACGGCATGCCCTTCGGCGTCAACCAGGCCGGACATCAGCACGATGTCCTCCGTCAAGGCATAGGCTTGCTTGAGAAACTGGTTGAGTTGAACAGCCAGATGACTCACTGCAGCGTTGATCATGTACCGGACACCTTTCGCATTGAAACCATTTTTATGGTGTGAAGATTCAGCGACGACTGCGGATGTTTCTTTTTATTTCCCTACGCATTTCTCTCGTTGAAATACGTCTTTTTTTTTCATGATTTTTTAATTTGAAGCGGAACTCTATCATATAAATTCACGGTGTTTTTGAGTATTTTTATATCATTGCAAGACCATATTTTTTTGATGACAAACGCATGACAGCAAGCCGCAAAGCAGCGCTTTATCAGGCATCCATGCGCTTCGCGCGTGATCATCCGCCATGCCCGAACAAGCAGTTCAAGCATGCGATTTCAAGCAAGCATCGATGCATTCAGGATCGATTTTTGCCGGCGAGTGTAGCGCCTTCGCGCGCAGCGTCTATACCGTGCGTCTCACTTTCAAACTCATTTTCAAAAAATAATTTTGTATATCGGGAAAAGTTGAAATCGACTGCCTTTTCCCATCATTGCCCTACCCCGTTTTTTTTGACGACGCGTAAGGCGCCGCCATGAATTTGATGCGGTCCTCTTCGTTCGTGTTATCGGTAACGACGATATTGAAATTGCCGCCGCCGGGCGCGACACGGATCACGATATGGCCGTCCGTGCTGCGCATCTGCCGCGTTGCCCACGGATTGGCGCGCAGGTTTTGATCCATCACAGTCGTGGCAAAGACATCGTGCCGTCCGGGATACAGTCGATCGCTCAGCATTCTCAGCAGTTGCTGCAAATCCGGTTGCGAGACATGCCATGTATCGATCATCCAGGCTTGCGGCCGCAGCATGCGCACCGCATCCGCGCTCAGGCTGTCGAAAAAACCGTGATGCGGGGCGACGGCGACATCGACCGGTCCGCACGCGCTCGCGGCCGCGGTCACCATGTCCATCCAGGGCAAGGCGCTGTCATAGGTATAGCTGGTCAAATCGCCGGCCGCGAAATAACTGAAATCGCCGGACCGCAATCGGATCCCGGCGGACAGCACGTTTTCGTTGGGATAATCCTTGCGCGCCAGCGTGGCGAGCGGCGGAAACATCTTCCGGGCCTGCTCGCCTGTTCCGGTCCACACTTCGCCATTGACCACCAGGTTGCGCACGTCCACCTTCGCCGCGGTCGGCCGGTAGCCGCGCGGCCGGATTTGACTGCCGCTGCCGGCGATGAAGCGTTCGACGCGCTGGCCCTTGCTCACGCGGGATTTGACGAATGCGAAATAATTGGTGGCAAAGGGCGCGGTCCAGACAGTGGGATAGTCGTATGCCGGAAATCCGCGATCGATCACGGTATCTATCGGCACGATCTCCGCGACGTCCATGACGCCGGTCAGCTTGTAGGGACCCAGTTTCGAATCCGGGGAATCCGCCGTCACGTCGCCGACATGGTCGGGATGGAAATGCGTCAGGAGAAAATAGTCGAGACCGGAGCGACCGGCTGCCTGCAAATGGCGCAGGACGTATCTGCCTATCCACTCGCCGGCGCGCCGCTCGTCGCTCGGCCGCGTGGCCACGGATACATCGAGCGGATCGCTGCTGGCGCCGGCATCCATCAATAGACTTGTGCCGTCCGGCATCATGATGAAGGTCGCATCCCCGCGTCCGGTGGCGATGTGATGGATATCGAGGTTGCCCGGCTGCCAGGGCGAAAGCTTCTCGCCTGTCTTGCCCGGCGTATTTTCCGCAGGCAGGGAATCCGCCATTCCAGTCAGCGGCATGGCGAGCATGGCCAGCACGAAACCGCGGCGGTCAAGATTTTGCATAATTGGCATCCCTGCTTGCATGCATGTCGTATCCCTTTGATCCTGCTCGTTCAACCCGATACCTGGCCAGCCTGTCGCTCTTGTCGGCGACTCCTATACTGAGACGAACGCCTGCCGATAATCCGGAATGCCGCCGCGAAAATATTTTTCTCCGGCGACGGACAAGCGCAAGCCTGCAGTATCGAACCGACTCCATGAGGCCCTGCCCGATCGGCATCAATCCTGGAGAAATTCCTCGTTGCCGACGATGCCGATCTTGGCGACTCCCAATCTCTGCGCCGAGGCCAGCACCGCCGCGACCGATTTATACGCAACATTGCGGTTCGGCCGCAGATGCACCTCGTCCTGTTGCGCCACCGTTGCCGCCGCCGCGACCGCCGACAATTTCCTTTCCAGCGCAGCGCGGCCGGCGACAATATCGCCGTTCCACAACAAGGTGCCGTCTTCGGCGACATCGATGGTGTCCACCACCGGTGGCACGCTTTTCGTATTCAGGGAGGGCACCGGCATATCCAGGTTGACCGCGTGGTTCTGGATCGGAATGGTGATGATCAGCATGATGATCAATACCAGCATCACGTCGATCAAGGGGGTCATGTTCATTTCCAGCATCGGTTCGTCGTTTCCGGAACCGCTGGAGCTGCCCACGTTCATTGCCATAGATTGTCCTTTCAACTTGGCGAGGCGAAAAGATCAGCCGCCGCGCGCCGGCGGCTCGGTAATGAAGCCGATCTTGGCGATTCCGGCGCGCTGCGAGGCCAGGATCGCCTGCCCGATGAATGCATACCGGGTTTCCTGGTCGCCGCGTATGGTGACTTCGGGCTGCGGCTTCAACACGGCGACTGTTTTCAGCTTCGCCAGCAGGACGTCGACGTTCGGGACGAATTCCTGATTCCAGAACATCTCGCCTTTCCGGTTGATGGCCAGGTTGATGTTTTCCGGCTTGCTCTGATACGGCTGGTTGACCTCGGCCGGCAGTTTGACCGGCACGGTATGCGTGACGACCGGAATCGTGATCAGGAAGATGATCAGCAACACCAGCATGACGTCCACCAGCGGCGTCGTGTTGATCGCCGCGATCGCCTGGTCTTCGTTGCCGTCTGCATTGGTAAGCGACATCGCCATGCCGCGCTCCTATTTGACGCTGGACAATTTCTGTCCGGCGGAACTGGAAGACATGGCGCCGCTCAGCAATACCGCGTGCAGATCGGCGCTGAAGGACCTGATGTCTTCCATCGCGCCTTTATTGCACCGTACCAGCCAGTTGTATCCCAGCACCGCCGGTACCGCCACGGCCAGCCCGATGGCCGTCATGATCAGGGCTTCGCCGACGGGGCCGGCCACCTTGTCGATCGACGCCTGGCCGGCGATGCCGATCGCCGTCAGCGCATGGTAGATACCCCAGACCGTGCCGAACAAGCCGACAAACGGCGCGGTCGAGCCGACCGTGGCCAGGAACGACAGGCCGTCTTGCAGGCGGCTCTGGACCTTGTCCACGGAACGCTGGATGGACATGGTGATCCAGGTATTCAGGTCGATCTGCTCCAGCAATGCGCCATCGTGATGCAGGGACGATTTGCGGCCGGTTTCGGCGATATACCGATAGGGGCTGCCTTCCTTGAGCGTGGTGAGGCCGGCGCTTACCGACTGCGCCTTCCAGAAGGTTTTGTCGGCATCCTTCGCCTGCGATTTCAGTTTCAGCTGATCCAGCAATTTGGTAATGATGATGAACCAGCTTCCCATCGACATGAGCACCAGGATGATCAAGGTGCCGCGCGCGACAAAGTCGCCGCCTTTCCACAGCGCGTCGAGGCCGTAGGGATTATCGACGGCCTCCCTGGATTCGGCCGTTGGCGGCGGCGCTGCCGGCGCCGCCTGGGCGGATGCGCCATTGCCGGCGTCCTGTTGCAGGGCGGTGTTGGCATTGATGTTTGTATTCCTGCCGGCATCCGCATCGGTATTCGCGGCGAAGGCGCCGGAAGCCATCGCCAGGGTTCCGGACAAGGCCAGGCCGGTCATCAACGACACCATGGAACGCTTGAATGAAATAGACATGTTTACTCCGATTTTCATGAAAATTTGGCAAAGGTGGAACAAAGGCGGAATGCATGGAAAAGACGGGAATCGCTTCCGAATCACTCCAGCTTCCACACGTACTGCATCCTGGTCCACGACTGCTCCGGCTTGCCGTCCGTGAAAGCCGGCCTGAATTTGCAAAGGCTCAATCCGACCCGCGCGGCCCGGTCCAGGTCCTGGTAACCGCTGGACTTTCCGACCTTGGAGTCGAGCACCGTGCCGTCCACGCCGATCAGGAACTCCAATGTCACGGTGCCCTCTTCCTCGTTTCGCAGCGCGGCGCCGGGGTATGGCGGTTTGCCGCATTTGCTTGAATCGACCACGGCCATGGTGTGCACCGGGCTTTTCGATTCGCTCGCCACGGCCGATGGCACCGGCGGGGCCGGCGGGATCGCATCCGGCACGGCGGCAATCGCGTTGGGCGGCGGCGTGGCCTCGACCGCCACTTCCGGCCTGGGCGCAAAGACCGCCGGCGGCAATTTCGTCTTCGGCGGCGGCGTGACCGGTTTCGGCTGCCTTGGCGGCGGGACATCGGGCGCGGGCGGCTTGATCTCCTGGATGATCGTTGCTTCGACCGGTTTCCTGATCACCTCGACCACTTCACGCGCCAGGCCGCTCGCCAGCGCATAGACGATCACGATATGCAAAACGACGACAACGGCGATGCCGGTAATATTCTTGGGAACAGCTTGATCGTTGTGTGAAAAATTCATGGCAGTCTTCCGATTGCGGCGCGCTTCGATTCATTGGCGGTGTCGCGCCGGATTCAGGGGCGGGCTTAGAATTTGGCGGAGAGCGTGATGCCGAACGTCCTCGGTTCGCCGACATATTCCGCATTCACGACCTGGGTCGAACGCGTCAGGATGTAATAGGAATTGGTCAGGTTGCGGATCCATCCGGTCAGGCGATACTTGTGGTCCGCGGATTCGAAGCCGAGACTGGTATTGACCATCGCATAGCCTGGGTTGAGCAGGTGCGGATCCTGTGTCGCACCGGTGTAGTAGCTGTCGATCCAGGAGTAGCTGGCGGCGCCGACCAGGAAGCCCGCGGTTCCCATCGGCACATTGATATCGACTGCGGCGGAATACATATCCTGCGGCGCATTGCCGAGAGGATGGCCGGTGTTATTGACGGCGCCCACCTGGAAGGAATTGTAGACGCCTTCGGTGCGGCTGTAGCCCAGCGACAGGTCCATCCATTTCACCGGTTTATAGGCCAGCTCCAGCTCGCCGCCCTTGACGGTGGCGCGGCCGGCATTGACGATGGTCAGGATGCCGTTGGTGCTGTTGAAGACAAGTTCCTGCTTGTCCTTGTACTTCATGTCGTACACGGAGGCATTCAGGCGCAGCTTGTTGTCCAGCCATTGCGACTTGAAACCCGCTTCGTAGCTGGTGACGGTTTCCGGCGCGAACGGCTTGCTGAAAACGGCCGCGCTCGACGCTTCCGTGTTGTAGCCGCCGGCGGTAAAACCGCGCGTCACGCTGGTATAGGCCATGAAGTTCTTGCGCGGCGACCAGCTCAATACCGCGCGCGGCGTGAACTGGCGCCAGCTCGAACTCGCGCCGTTGACGGCAAAGGAGCTCCCGGGCGTCAGAAAATTGATGCTGTTCAAGGACGCCGTCTTTTCATCGGTGGTATAGCGCAAGCCCGCCGTGAAATCGATTGCCGCCGGCAGGTGCAAGGTGCCGTCGGCGAACAATGCGTAGCTGGTGGTATCCACTGCCTGGTCGCCCAGCGTATTGGTGCTCAAGGCGCCGGTATGCGCGGCCAGCCCTTGCGTGCCGAGTTGCCGCGTGCCGTGTTCGTTCATGTAATACAGGCCGGTGACGAAGTCGCCCTGCTCCCACTTCGGACTGGCATAACGCAGCTCCTGGGAAAAGGTGCCGACCTCATCTGCATCGTTGACGACGCTTTGGCTGCCCCCCGCAAGAAAGGCGAAATTCGCGCCGACGCCGGAATACGCTTCGCGCGAACGGGAATTCCGATATGCGGTGATCGAAGTGATCTCGCCCGCGCTTCCCAGGCTCCAGTTGACCTTCGCGGAGGTGCCGTAAATGGTGCGATCGAAGGATTGATCGACGCCCAGTTCCGAGGTCCTGTTGTTGCCGTCGTTGCCCAGGGTGTCCGAAGAGAGCGTGCGCCCGCCGTTCCAGTCTTGGCCGTAGTCCGCGCTCAAGGTGGCGTCGATGTCGCTGTTGAGCCGCATGCGCAACTGCGCGCGGTAATTCCTGCTGTTGATGTCGTCCTGTTCCTTGCCGGTGAGCCGGTCCCTTCCGTAGCCGTCGCGATGATGCAGGTCGGTCGAGAACTTGAACGCGGCATCCTGGTTCAGGGGAATGCTGAACAGACCGCTGAATTGCTTGTCGCCGTAATCGCCGACGCTGGTCTGCGTTTCGATGATCCGTTCGTCGAACGACGGCACGCGAGTATTGATCACAATCGCGCCGCCGGTCACATTGCG
Organism: Herbaspirillum sp.; assembly: GCA_036499085.1. Lineage (GTDB taxonomy): Bacteria > Pseudomonadota > Gammaproteobacteria > Burkholderiales > Burkholderiaceae_D > Herbaspirillum. Next base: position 34,366 of record DASYEK010000133.1, read on the forward strand.
TCCGAACAGCGTGCCTTGCGGCCCCTTCAATACCGAGATCGAATCCAGGTCGTACAACTCGAAGCTGGAGGCGCTGTTGCGGGGAATGAACACGTCGTCGACCACCACGGCAACCGGTTTGTTGACGCCGATCTGCGAGAAGGTATTGCTGACGCCGCGGATGGCAATGGTCGGATTGTTCTGGCTGAACGCTGCCACCAGCAGGCTCGGCGTCAGCCGCGAGACATCCGACAGATTCTGCACATGAAAATCGTCCAGCGTCTTGCCGGAAAGCGTGGTCATCGAGATCGGCACGCTCTGCGCGGATTGCGAGCGTTTCTGCGCGGTGACCGTCACCGTGCTCAGCATGGCTTCATTGCGATATTTCAGGACGATGGTAGATCCGTTATCGGAGGCCAGCGACAGGCCGGTGCCGGCGATGAGCCGCCTCAACGCTTCCTTGGCTTCGAAGGAGCCCTTGACCGGATTGCTGAGCTGCCCCGCCGCTTCGGGCGGCACGGCGATATTCAAATGGGCTTGCGCGCCTAATGCGGCGATCGCCTTGCCAATCTCTTCGGCGGGCAGGTCGAACAGGATGCCGCGAAAAATGATGATGGCATTCGCTCCATCCCGTTTTACCTGAAGGCCTGAATTGCCGAGGATCGAGGAAAGCGCCTGCTCGTTCGATACGGCGCCATGCACGCCTTTTGTGGACAGCCCCTTGATGTCGTCGACATTATAGAGAAGCTGAATTCCGGCCTGGGACGCATACATATCGAGCGCGGTTTTCAAATCGCCGCCCGGGATATTCATCTCGTGCGTTTGCGCATTGGCGGAAACGCATACAGCCAATGCGCACAAGGCGCTGGCAAGCTTGAAACGAACCATTTTTCCATCCCCTTGAAATAGTGAAGTTTTCGTACTCCCCTACTAAGACGATTGAATGAAAACGATCCGCAACGTCATCAGAGAATTTTTATCAGGTCGCGCCCGATTTCGATTTTAAGACCGAAACCCTGCTGTAGAAGACGCGCGAAGCTTTCGACATTGTTGACATTGAAGCTGCCGCCGATGCGAATTTGCGCAACCGCCGGATCCTCGATGACAAGCTGCTTGACGTTATATCGATTGAATTCCTTTGCCGCTTGCTCAAGCGTCATCTGGTCGAGGATCAATTTGCCCTGGCGCCAGCCGAGTTCATTGGCGACCTCTTCCGGGCTCTTCCTGGTCAACAGCATATTGCCGTTGTCGGCCACGATCTTTTCATCCTTGGTAATCACCGCGATGCCCGCCGCACCCGCGCCATTGCCATTGCCGATGCCGTTGCCGCCCACGGCGCTGACCCTGACCCGGCCGTCCACGACCATGACGTCCACATGCCCGGCATCGCGCTTGACGGTAAACTTCGTGCCAAGCACCGTCACCCGGCTGCTGCCGGCATCCACCACGAACGGATGCCGGGCGTCGTGCGCAATCTCGAAATAAGCCTCGCCGCTTTCCAGCCAGACATTGCGCTTGCCGTCGATGACCTGGGTCCGCAGATGCGTATCCGTATTCAATGTGAGTTGCGAGCCGTCCGCCAGCTGGACCACCTTGCTTTCGCCGATCGCCGTACTGTAGCTGTGCTCGCCATTCATCACATCGCCGGCCGCCAGGAACAGCCCCAATGCGGCAGCGACGACAATGCCCGCCGCGATTTTCCATGTCGAGAATTGCGACCAGGGCGATACCGTCTTCTCTACCGAAGCCCGCCCCGGCACGTGCAGGCTGCCCAGCCTGTCGGCGCGCCGCCAGACGCTTTCCAGGCGCAGATAGGCGATGCGATTCTCGGTCGCTTCGTTCAGCCACGCGTCCATTTCCGACTGCTGCTCCTCCGACCAGCAATCGTTGTCGCGGCGGGCAATCCAGTCCGCCGCACGCGATTCAATCTGGGACGCGCTCTTCATTCCAGGCTGCCCTTTTTATGAAATTTCGTGGCTATTCTTATTCTCGGCATTCTCAGGGCTACCCCTTTTTGCAGCAAGGCCTCGGTGAGTGCGCGCACGCCCTTCGATATCTGTTTTTCGACAGTATCTTCCGTGATCCCCATATGCGCAGCTACCTCGCGCTGCGAAAGGCCGTCGATTTTTCTCAATTTGACGACTTCGCGGCATCTTATCGGCAGTTCGTTCATTGCGTTCTGGAGTAATCTCAATTCTTCATTGCCTATGGCGTAGCGCTCCGGCGTAAGGTCGTCGATCGGGAGGTTCAAGGTGTCCAGGTCCGCATACGCTTCAATGGAAACGATCTGCGAACGGCGCGCGCGATCGATCAGCAGATTGCGGGCAGCCGAAAAAACGAATGGCTTGACCAAATCCGGCTTTCTTATTTTGGCGGCTTCATAAACACGGACATAAACCTCCTGCCGCAAATCGGCGACATCGTCGTCAGAACGGCTATTGCGCCTCAGGAAACGGACCAGCGCGTCTTCCAGGGGCAAAACCTCCATCAGGAACCAGTCATCTAGATTTTCGGAAATCATTGGTATTACTCATAAGACGAAGCAAGCGGAAAAATCCGGCATGCCAATTGAAAATATATATCCGGCAGGATTTATTTCAGTCGGGATGCCGGGAAGTCCAGGTCGAGCAAATTCGAAAACGGCACAGCATGCCGTAAAAGATGCGGAAGCTGCAACGGCGAGCAGTTGCACGAGCGAGATGCAAGCGCCATGCCGGCGCCGCGCGACGGGCACGGGCGCCAACAATATAGTTTGCTTTTGTGACCTGCCTGTTACTTGACGGGCGGTATTCGATGCCGCGCCATCAAGTTTTTCCGAAAGATGCCGTAAAGAAAAAATGCCATGGCTCAAGCAAAGGCCTGAACGGCATTGCGATCCCTGTCCAATATAAAAATCCGGACAGGGAACTCGCGGCAATATGAATCCATATAAGGGGGAGTAACGTAATGACTGTCGCACAACGCCTGTATCTCTTGGTTTTTTCCGCGGTGTTGGGCCTGGCTTGCCTGGCTGGCCTGGGCATGTATCAGATGAACAAAATCTACAACACGGCCAATGTCGGCAATACCGTGACGGTCCCCGGCCTGCTGGCGCTGGACGATGCGCTCACGCCGATGACCCTCTTGCGCGTCCGGATCTGGCAGCACATCGTCATGCCCGATCGCGCCGGCAAGGATACGATCACCAAGAAACTCGAAGACGCGCATGTGCAATCGGTCGCCGCCCTGGATAAATACGAAAAAGAGCAAATCACGGACGACAAGGATCGCGCCCTGCTGGCCGCCGATCGCGCCGCATTGGCCCAATACGACGAGCTGCGGGCCAAGGTCATCGCGGCCTCGAATGCCGACCAGCCCGAGGAAGCGCGCAATCTGCTGCTGACGAATACGGCGGCAGCCAACGCCATTTCGAATGCGATCGGCAAGCATCGCCAATACAACATGGACATCGGCATGAAGAGCGCCCAGGATGCCGCCTCGACGTTGAAAAATGCGAAGATTCTGGCGATCGCCATTTCGGTGTTGATCATCATCGCGATCGCCGCAATGGGCCTGATGCTGGCCCGGAAGATCGTCGGCGCGTTGAATGAAGCGGTGACCATCGCACAAACGGTTGCCGCCGGCGACCTGACCAAGCAGATTGAAGTCAAATCCGGCGACGAAACCGGAAAACTGCTGCAGGCGCTGAAAGACATGAGCGAGAGCCTGGTGCGGATCGTGCGCGAAGTGCGCAGCGGCACCGATACCATCGCCACCGCCTCCGGCGAGATCGCCAGCGGCAATCTCGATCTGTCCTCCCGCACCGAGCAGCAGGCCAGCGCGCTCGAAGAGACCGCTTCCTCGATGGAGGAATTGACCGGCACCGTCAAGCAGAATGCCGATAATGCGCGCCAGGCGAACGGACTGGCGGAAACGGCCTCCGATGTGGCCGTCAAGGGCGGCGCGGTGGTGTCGCAAGTCGTGGACACCATGAGTTCGATCAACGAATCCGCCAAGAAGATCGTCGACATTATCGGCGTGATCGACGGCATCGCTTTTCAGACCAATATCCTGGCCTTGAACGCCGCGGTGGAAGCCGCGCGCGCCGGCGAACAGGGGCGCGGTTTTGCCGTGGTGGCTTCCGAAGTGCGCAGCCTGGCCCAGCGCAGCGCTGCGGCGGCCAAGGAAATCAAGATTCTGATCGACGACTCGGTGGAAAAAGTGGAAGCCGGCAGCAAGCTGGTGGAACAGGCCGGCGCCACCATGGACGAGGTGGTGGTCAGCGTCAAGCGCGTCACGGATATCGTCGGCGAGATCTCCGAAGCCAGCCAGGAGCAAAGTTCGGGCATCGAACAGGTCCACCGGGCCATTACGCAAATGGACGATGTCACGCAGCAGAATGCCGCCTTGGTGGAACAGGCCGCGGCCGCCTCGCGTTCGATGCAGGACCAGGCAGCCGCCTTGGCACAGGTGGTCAGCGTATTCAAGTTGGCGAATTCGGCGGCGCCGAACGGCCGCTCATCGGGCCCGGCATTCAGCCCGGCGGCTTCCGCCCGGCTGGCGACCGATATCACGCCGCCGCCCGAGCGGCTGGCCAGGCCGAAAGCGCCGACCAAGCCGAAAGCGCCGGCCATGGCCATTTCCGCGCCTAAAAACGATGCGGACGATTGGGAGCAGTTTTAGGCGCGGGCGCGATCATCCGGAACCGGCGCATGGCGGCATCGGCAGGCCAAGCGCCGGCGTGAATCGCGAGTCATGAATCGTGAATCGTGATTCGCCCACGCTTTGCCTGCCTTTCGCGCGCTTTCTCTTATTCTTCGCCCACTTCCTTGATTTTCCAGCCTTTTCCCGCTTTCGTCATGCGCATCGATGTGGCGAAATCCATATTACGCGTCGCGATATATTGCTTGATATCGGTGTTGTCGTAGATCCGCTCATAGACCGCGGCCGGGGTGTTCGGACAGGCCTGGAAGAAGGCGTCGCGCAGCCGTTGCGTGCCCTGCTTGATCAGCGCGATCTTTTCCGCCTCCAGGTCGCGCGACGATTTCAGGTGTGGTTCCAGTTTCCCGGCGCGGAACTGGGCGCGCTGGCGTTCATAGGCATTCGCCGTGGCGCTATCCCCGGCTTTCTGCGCTTGCTCTATACGCTCCAGCAGATCGGCATGGACCTTGAAATCCCGGTCCCGTTCGACCGCGGCAGCCGCCACCCTGGCCTCCAGCGCGGCCAGCGGCGCGGCCAAGGCATCGGCCGCCGCTTTCGCGTCCGGCAATGAGGCCGATTCGATCGAGTATTGCAGATCGACCTGGTAATCGTCCGTATTCGGCAAGGCCCAGTTGACCTTCAACACATGGGTAATCGTAAAGTTCGGGCAATGCCCGGTCATGTCGAGGATGGCGCTTTTTACGTCGTCGTCGGAAGGCGAGTCCGAGCAGGCCGCTACGCCCATCAAAACAACCGCGCCAAGCATTGCGTTGGCAATTGCGCCAAATTTCATGTCTCCCCCATTTTCTGCGAGCAAGCTGCCTCTGCGGGCAGGCTTCGTTGTGTTTCTGTAGCGATATTTCAGGGAAGGTGTTTCTTGCGAGCATCCGCTTCCTGCCGGAAGTATCGCTCAAAGTGCCGGATCGTTGCAGCCTTTTTATATGAGATGTCAGAATCGAGCGGGCGTCTTGCGCTTGGCCGCGGCGGACTTGGCTTTCCGCGCCGGCGCGGGCGCAGGCGTTTCCAGCGCCTCGGTCAGTTGCCGCGCCAGGCCGATCACGCGCTGCGGGTCCACGCCCAGCGTATCGATCAGGAAGGAAATGATCTCGGAACGCGGATTGGCCAGCGTCGGCTCGATCATCAGCACCGCCGCCGACAGCGCCAGCGCCCGTTCGCGGCTGCCCGTGTCCGGCAGCATTTGGCCCAGAGCGTTGAGCGCCTCCACCGGCGCCACCGCCGTAATGCGTGCCTGGGTCTTGAGCAGTTGCACCCAATTGATCTGGCTGGCGCCGCTTTTGGCCGCCGCCTGCAAATTCGGCAATTGCGACAACAGCCGCGCCAGGCGCAGGCTGCGGCGCTCGAAGGCGCCGATCGAGACCATGCCCGCTATCACGATGCGGCAAACCGCCTCGGCAAAGCCGCCTTCGTCGATATGCCGCAATACTGACGCGCGGTAATGGTCGAGTTCTTTCAGCGCGCGCGCCCGGGCGATATCGGCATCCGGCGTATCCGGCTTGATCCAGGCGCCCAATCCGTGCGCGCCGAACATCTGGCGCGTCAGCCCGACCGTCCTGGCGTCGCGCTTGTCGCGATAATCGTCGAGGCTGTCGCTGATTCGCGCCGCGGCCTTCTTTTCGATCTGCCGCAACGGATGATCGTCCGCGAGCTGCACGCGGTTGAGCCGCGCCAGCTGCGCCTGCTGGCGGATAAACGGGGCCAGCGGAAAGGCGTCCGAAAACAGCTTGCGCTCCATGCGCATCGGGTTCAGCTTTCCCATGACGTCGCCGATTTCGCGCGTGGCGGCCGCCCTGACCCACGGACGGACCCAGGTCTTGTACAGATTGGCATTGAATTCGGAGACCTTGGCGATGGTCGAGAACATCGCTTCCTCTTCCCTGCCTTCGGGATTGAGCGCGCGGATATCGTCCATGGTGCGGTATTGATACAGCACGGTATAGTCGCCCGGTTCCAGTTCGTCCCAGCGCTGCGTTTCCATGCCGGCTTTCGCTTCCAGCTTCATTTCGTACAGTCCGGGCGGAAGGCTTTCGATGACATCCAGCGAGGTCACCAGTTGGTCGTGCTCCTTCAGGGCCACGGAACCGCCGACGAAAATTCCCAGGTGCCCGACGCTCTCGTGCAATACGTAGATGATGGTGCGCCCGGCGGCGGCGATCGCGCGTTCGTCGCCCCAGGTGTCGATAATCCAGTTCAGCGCCTGCGGCGGCGGCGTGATGTTGTCGCCCCAGGATGCAAACACCACGATCGGCGCCGTGATGGCGCGCAGGTCGATGGGCTTGTCGCCGGCCATCATGGTGCCGCGCGCCAGGCGATTGCCGACGAACAGATTCTCGACGATGGATTCGATTTCATTGCCCGTCATGCGGAAATAACCGCCCCACCAGCGTTCGAATTCCAGGAAGCGCTCAGCCTCGGTGTCGACATTGGCCCACAAGTTGTAGTACTTGTTCCAGTAGGTATTGGCCGGATTCAGCTTTTCGAAATTCTTGACCAGGTGCACGCCGTCGAAGCGGTCGGCCCCCATGTCGCCGGTCAGCGAGGCCAGCCAGGAACCGCCCAGCGCCGCGCCGGCATAGCGCATCGGATTGAGCGTGGCGCTGCCGGCCCAGTAGGAAACCGGCGCGCCCACGATCATCAGCGGGCCGAACAGATCGGATGGGTGGCGTTGAGCGCCATCATGGCCCAGCCGGCCTGGCAATTGCCGATGACGACCGGCTTGGCCCGGCATTGCGGATGGCGCGCGATGACTTCCTCTATAAAGCGGGCTTCGGCCTGCATCACCGTGAACAGCGTTTGCCCCTCTTCCGGCTCGGGGCGGAAGGTAATGAAATACACCGTATGGCCGGCGCGCATGGCCATCCCGACTTCGGAATCGAACTTGAAGCCGCCGATGCCGGGACCGTGCCCGGCGCGCGGATCGACCACTACCACCGGCCGCGCCGCGGGATCGACCGGCATATCGGCCGGCGGCGTCAGGCGCAGCAATGCATAATTGCAGGGTTCGGGCAGGTCTTTGCCGTCCAGCACCACGTCATGGGCGAACTTGAGCAGCGGCGGCGTGCCCTGCTCCAGATGTTCGCTATAGTTGTTGCCGCGATCGAGCAAGGTGTCCAGGAACAGCACCGTGCGCTGCATGGCGTCGGTCAGGTAGGCATTGGCGTCGCTCAGCGATTGCAGCCAGGCCGGTGCGGAGGATGCGGGTGCGGAAAATGTTGCCGCGGAAGCTGTCGATGCGGCCGCCGGCGCGGCGCTTTTTCTTCGATTCGGTTTGCCAGGCGTTGCCATGATCCCACTCCTTGAAGAAATACGCGCGGATGCCGTTAAAATGCCGCCGGGAGACGCTTTGGTCTGCGACAATCCGTTATCGGCAGTATTGGTAAAGAATTAAGTAAGCAGATCAAGCAAGCGAATAAGAATAAGTAAGTGTAAGTAGAATGTTTATGAACGGGGAAACTAATTTATGGAACTTGCCAGCCTGGTCGACCAGCCCAATAAACTGCCGACGATCCCGAAGGTGCTGCAGAAGCTGATCGAAAGCTTCAATGATGAAGACGTCTCCGTCAACGAGATCGCACGCCAGCTCGCCGCCGATCCCGCCTTGAGCGCCAAGCTGCTGCGCCTGGCAAATTCCGCTTATTTCCATGTATCGAGGACGGTGGCCACGGTCGACGACGCCGTGCGCATGCTGGGATTTGTCATGGTGCGCAATCTGGTGCTGGGCAACGGCATGGTGGCGGCTTTTCCGAATATCCCCGGGATCGACCTGCAGCAGTTCTGGCGCCATAACTTGTATACGGCGTCGGCGTCGCGCTGGCTGGCGATCGCGGCCGACGAAAATGGCGACACCGCTTTCACGCTGGGCATCATGCACGGCATCGGGCAATTGCAGATGCACATGGGCATGCCCGAGGCGATAGCGCCGCTGGACAGGAAGATCCATATCCTGGAAGCCGGGCGGGCCGAACTGGAACAAGGTACATTCGGCTTTCACTATGGCGAGGTATCCGCCGCGCTGGCAAAAATCTGGAATTTCCCGGCCTTCATGATCGATGCGCTGCGCGCCATTCCGACGCCGCTGGCCGCGGAGCCGTTTTCGATATCGGCCGGGCTGGTGCACCTGGGCGCGTGGCGCTCGCGCACCGAGATCCTCGGAATGGACGATGGCGCGGTCTCGGCCAGTTATCCGGTCGATGTCGGCAAGAAGCTCAATCTCGACCGGAGCTGGACCCCGGCCAAGCCGTGGGTGACCGTATCGACGCCGCCCAAACACGTCATGCCGCCCCTGAAGGTGCTGACCGAAGGATTGGATGCGATGCTGGATTGAGGGCCGTTCCCGTGCTGGCTGATTGGGCAGGCGGAATGCCGCGCGGCCGCATTCGATTGTCTTAAAGATGCGAAAATGACTGCCTGAGAAGCGTAAGGCGCAAATTCGCGCGCCTGCCCTCCACGCCGCCCGCCCCCGAACTTCCCCCGTGTTTACAGGAATCCCGCTATGACCTGGTCAGCCAAGCAATACGTCACTTTCGAAAATGAACGCACGCGGCCGGTGCGCGATCTGCTGGCGGCAGTGCCGACGCCCGGCGCCCGCGCAGTCGTGGATATCGGCTGCGGACCGGCCAATTCCACCGAGTTGCTGGCGGCGCGCTATCCGGATGCGGCGGTGGCCGGCATCGACAGTTCGCCGGACATGATCGAGGCGGCCCGGGCCCGCCTGCCTGAAATCCGCTTCGAACTGGCCGATATCGCCAACTGGAACGAGGCCGGTCCCTACGACGTCATCCTGGCCAACGCGGTGCTGCAATGGGTGCCCGGCCATGAAACGCTGCTGCCGCGGCTGATGGCCATGCTGGCGCCGGGCGGCAGCCTGGCGGTGCAGATGCCGGACAACCTGGAGGAGCCGGCCCATCGCCTGATGCGCGAAACCGCGGCCGACATGCGCTGGAAAGACAAGCTGGCCAAGGCGGCGCAGGCCCGCACGGTGCGCCATGACGCGCAATGGTATTACCGCCTGCTGCACCCTGCCTGCGCCACGCTGGACGTATGGCGCACCACTTATTTTCATCCGCTGGCCGGCGGCGCCGGCGCGGTAGTCGAATGGTTCAAGGGCAGCGGGTTGCGGCCCTTCCTCGATCCGCTCGATGAAAGCGAGCGCAAATCGTTTATCGGGCAATACCAGGCGGCGCTGGCCGAGGCCTATCCGGCGCAACCGGACGGCACCGTCCTGTTGCCGTTTCCCCGGCTGTTTATCGTTGCGACGAGATAAGGCTCGCCTTGCGCCGAATTGAGGCGCCGTCCAATTCGAATAATTTTGCCGTTCGGCAATGTCAAAATGTCGAAATGCGGTTGCTGCGTTCGTCTAAGGCATTGGAACCTGGTGAAATCCCCTTAAAAAGCCGCGCATCACGAATAAGAAGTTAATAAATAACTTTAATAAAAATACGCAATTAATTGAATGCAAATTAAATTTCAGAATACTTAATCCAAAATATCAGCAATCCCGTCAAATTTGATAAATTAGATTAAATAACATCAACAACCTATTGAAATAAAACAGTTATCCAATGAATTCTTCTTTCTATAAAAACGCGCTGGTACTCGGCCTGCTCTCGGCCATCGGGCCTTTCGCCATCGATATGTACCTGCCCGCCTTGCCGTCCATCGGCCAGACCCTGGGCGCCTCGACCGGCGCGGTACAGGCCAGCCTGATGGCGTTTTTCATCTCGCTCGGCATCGGCCAACTCATTTACGGACCGGTATCCGACATGTTCGGCCGCAAGCCACCGCTGTATTTCGGGCTGGTCTTGTTCGGCCTGAGCAGCATCGGCTGCGCGCTGGCGCCGAATATCCATACGCTGATCGCCTTGCGTTTCCTGCAGGGCCTGGGCGCCAGCGCCGGCATGGTCGTGCCGCGCGCCGTGGTGCGCGATCTGCATACCGGACATGATGCGGCGCGCCTGATGTCGCTGCTGATGCTGGTCTTCAGCGTATCGCCGATCCTGGCGCCGTTGACCGGCAGCCTGCTGATCGAATGGGCCGGCTGGCGCAGCGTATTCTGGGCCGTCACGATCGCGGCGGCAATGGCGCTGGTCTTGCTGTTTACCAGCCAGGCCGAAACCCGCAGCGCGGCCGAACAGGCGCAAAGCGATGTGCGCAGCGCACTGCGCGCTTACTGGCTGCTGCTGCGCGACAAGCATTTCCTGGGACTGGTCTTTATCGGCGCATTCGGCATTTCCAGCTTTTTCGCCTACCTGGCCAACTCCTCGTTCGTGCTGATCGATCATTACGGCCTGACCCCGCGGCAATTCAGCCTGGCCTTCTCGGCCAATGCCGCCGCCTTTATCGGCGTATCGCAATTCACCGGCCGCCTGGGCGCGCGCTTCGGCCTGGTGCCGATGGTCAAGGTTGCCGTCACCGGCTATGCGGCGGTGCTGACGGGTTTGCTGGCGATCAACCTGCTTGGCAACGACTCCCTGGAAGTCATGCTGGCCCTGCTGTTCATCGGCTATGGCTTCCTCGGCCTGGTGGTGCCGACTTCCGCCGTGCTGGCACTGGAAGAACACGGCGCCATCGCCGGCACCGCATCGGCGCTGATGGGAACGCTGCAGTTCGTGACCGGCGCCGCAACCATGGCGGCGGTCGGCCTGTTCGTGGACGGCACGGCGCGGCCGATGCTGGCCGGGATCGCGGCGCCGGCCCTGGTCGCGCTGGCATTTACCTGGATAACGCTGCGCGGCGCCAAATACCACGGCATGGGACATGCCGGCGGCGGCATTCATTGATACCCCCTTCGGCCGATCGCGGCACCACCTATAAAAACACCTCGAAGTTCAGGAAAAAATCCTGATATTCGAGGTGAAATAGTTATTGCAAGCTATTGATTATTTTAATTATTTAAAAATACTCATACGTAAATTTTACATCTTCCAGCATCATCCCGCGTTACTTCCCCGCCATGGTCTTGTCGAAGATGGCGTCCCACTTGGCGCGTTGGTCCAGCGCCACTGCCGGGTCCATCAGCGTGAATTTCAAATCCTTCAGCGGCGACGCCACCTTGGTATTGGCCGGCGCGTAATCCAGGTCCGCGAACAGCTTCTGGGCATCCGGCCCCAGCAGGAATTCATAGAACAGCAAGGCCGCGTTCGGATGCGGCGCGGTGCGCGCGATGCCGACCGCATTGGCGCGGGCGATCACCGGCTGTATCGCGAACCAGTCGATCGGCGCGCCTTCGCGCTTGCCTTGATCCGCCATATACGTAAACACCGTCAGCGCCAGCGGCACCTCGCCGGCCACCACCATATTCTTGGTCAGCGAATGGCCCATATGCATCGAAATGCCGTTCTTCGCGGCGATGTCGCGGAACAGCTTGATGCCGGCCTGCTCGTCGCCCATCGCCTTGACGGTCGCGCCCAGCCAACTGGCTTCCTTGGCCTCGATGCCGAGCTTGCCCTTCCATTTCGGATCCAGCAGGTCCTTGAATGTCTTCGGCAAATCCTCCTTCTTGATCAGCTTGGTGTTATAGGCCTGCACGAATACCGATATCAGCACATTGGCGCGATCGCGCTTTTGCGAGATCGAACCCGGCAGCAGATCCTTGAACACTGGCGAATTGACCGGCTGCAGCAGCTTTTCGCGCGACAGCGCTTCGACTTCGGTGACCGGATCGTAGTACAGGTCGGCCTTGTAGGTCTTGGCGTTCGATTCCGTGATCGCGCGATGCAGCACCTCGTCCGAGCCCGAACGCCACACCGAAACCTTGACGCCGTATTGCTTCTCGAACATGGCGACCAGCTTGGTGATGTCGCTCTGGGCGATGCTGGCGTACAGCGTCAGCGTGCCTTCCTTTTTGGCCGCGGCAACGAGGCGCTCCATGCGGTCCGGACCGCTATAGTCGTAGAGCGAAATATCGCCTTGTTGCGCCCGTGCCGGAAGCGCCGTGACCGCCAGCAACGCGCAGGCGGCGGCAATCGCGACCGCCGTGGCGCGCATCGCCGGCGCAAGCCGATTGGTGGATCGGCTTATGGAGCGGCCTGCCGATCGATCTCGTATTTTCATGATGTCTCCTCCTTTTGTGGAAGTGCGCATCCGGCCGCCGCCGGCAATCGGCGGCGGCGGCCGGATGTCTGCCTGACGCCGGTTTTTACCGGTTCTGAGTAAAGATATCCAGCAACGCCGGCTTGCCCGACTTGACTATCTCAATGGCGCGGCGCAAGGCGGCCGCGATATCTTCGGTGCGCGTGATCACGCCTTCCGCATGCACGCCCATCGAACGCGCCATGGTCGCGAAGTCGACGTCCGGATTTTCGATGCGGGTGCCCTTCGGCGCATTTTCAACAGGACGGCCGCGATGCTTGGCGATCTTGGCGTTATGCTCTTCCGAGTTGTAATAGCTGCGGTTGTTGACCATGATGGTCAGCAGCGGGATATTGTGGTGGGCGGCGGTCCACAGCGCGGTCGGCGTGAACAGGAAGTCGCCGTCGCCCTGCAGATTGATGCAGAGCCGGCCCGGATTGGCCAGCGTGCCGCCGAGCGCCGCGCCCATGCCGTAGCCCAGGCCGCCGCCGCTGTACTTGCCCATGTAGCGGTCGGTGCTGGCGATATCCCACAATTTCTTGGTCCAGCCATTGGCCGTGCCGTTGGTCAGCACCCAGTCCTCGTCCTTGATCACATCCCAGATGACGGCCGCCAGCGACGACAATGCGATCGGTTCCTGCGTGGCTTCCGCCTTCGCCTGGGCCTGGTATTTCACCAGCAGTTGCTCGGCGCGGCCCTTCCACTTCTGGCCGCGCGCCTCGACTTTTTGCGCGGCGCCGGCGCGGCTCTTCAGGTTGGCTTCGCAATAGGCCAGCACGGCCGGCACGAAATTGGCGGAATCGGCGGCGATGGCGTCGTCGGTTTCCTGCAGGCGGCGGAAATCCTGGCTCCAGCTACGCACCAGGTAGACGTCCAGCGAGACATGCGCGATCGGCGTGCCCGGCTGGTACATCGGCCTGGTTTCGCGCGTGAGGCGATCGACCGTATGCAAGGCGCCGTACAGATCCATGCCGTCGATGCCCAGCACGTAGTCGGATTCGCCCAGCACTTCTTCCGTGATGCCGCCCAGGGCCATCGGATGGCGGGTCGGGAAGCAATGACGGTTGCCCTGGTCCAGCACCGGCACGTTGATCAGGTCGGCCAGCTTGACCAGCGCCTTGAAAGCGACGTCCGAACGGCCCAGGCGGTCGGTCACGATCACCGGATTCTTGGCGTCCAGCAAGGCCTGTCCGACGCGGGCCACGGTCTCAGGCGACGCCGAAGGCGTTTCCGGCGGCGCGAATTTCTTGGGGTCCGGCAACGGCGGGAATTCCTTGTATTCCTGCTCCTGGATTTCGGCATCGTAGCAAATGTAGACCGGGCCGCAAGGCTGGGTCATGGCCATCTGGTAGGCGCGCGAAAACGATTCCGGCGTGCTTTCCAGGTCGGCGGGCTGATCATCCCATTTGACGAAATCGCGGATCAGGTTGCCCTGGATCAGCGCGGTATGCACCCAGTCGCTGCCCGGACGGCGCCGGGTATAGGCCATCGGCCCGGTGCCGCCCAGCAGGATGATCGGGATGCGATCGCACCATGCGTTATAGATCGCCATCACGGCATGCTGCAGGCCGACCACATTGTGCAGAATCGCAACCATCGGTTTGCCGGTGGCCCGCGCGTAGCCGTGTGCAATCGCGACCGAGATTTCTTCATGCATGCATTCGAGGTATTCCGGCGACTTGTTGCCCAGGTAGTTCACCAGCGAATCGTGAATGCCGCGGAAGGAAGCGCCGGGATTGAAGGCGGCGAAGGGAATATCGAATTGCTGAATCAGATCGCAAATGTAGTCGGAGCCGTAACGGCGTTCGGTCAAGCGGTTGGTTGGTGCGTTTGTCATGCCAGTCCTTGTTGATTGAAGATGCGGTAAAGATGATGTTGATATTATTGCTGTTGCCGTTGCTGTTACTGTTACTGTTGCTTGCGTTCGATGTTCTCGGGTCTTGTTTTTAATTCTGCTTGAGGAAAATGTCTTCAAACAGTTTGTTCCATTTTTCGGACTGGTCCAGCACCAGCGCCGGATCGACCAGTTTGATGTGCACGCCCTTCGGCAGGCCGGAACTCAGCTTGGTGTTGGTCGGAATATAGCCGATCGAACTGAACTCCTTCTGCACGCCGTCGGCCGACAGCATGTATTCATAGAACAGCAGCGCGGCGTTCGGATGCGGCGCGTGGCGTGCGATCGCAATGCCGTTGGCGCGGGCGACGGCCGGCTCCAGCACGAACGACTGGACCGGCGCGCCCTTGGCCTTGGCCACTTCAGGCATATAGTGATAAACCGTCAGCACCAGCGGGATTTCGCCGGCCGAAACCAGGTTGGTCAGCAGCGATTCGCCCTGGCGATTGGAAATGCCGTTGACCTTGACGATGTCGCGGAACAGCTTGAGGCCCTTTTCTTCGCCCATCGCCTCCACCAGGGTGGCGAACCAGGGCCAGGCGCCGCTTTCGATGGATATCTTGCCCTTGTATTTCGGATTCAGCAGATCTTCATACGACTTCGGCACATCGCTTTTTTTGATCTTGGTGGTGTTATAGGCCTGCACATACAGTTGCAGGATGGTGGATGCCCATTGGTGATGCGCGGGCACCGCGCCCGGCATGAGCTGGGCAAACAGCGGCGACTTGACTTCCTGCAGGATGTTTTCGCGATACAGAGCTTCCAGTTGCGGCGAGCCGAAATGGATCGCGTCGACTTCATAACGCTGCGCCGAGGCTTCGGCCAGTGTGCGCTGCAGCACCTTTTCCGTGCCCGCGCGCCAGATCACGACCTTGATGCCGTATTTCTTTTCGAAGGGGCCGATCAGCTTGGTCAGGTTGCTGGCCGCCAGCGTGGTGTAGAGATTGAGCGTGCCTTCGGCCTTGGCCGCGGCCAGGATTTTCTGCGCCCGATCCGGTCCGTCATACAGCGCCAGCGATGCGGTTTTTTCCTGTGCCACGGCCGGCAAGCTTGCCGTCATGCCCAAAAAACACAGGCCGGCCAGCCCCAATGCCGCCGCCAGTTTCAATACACGCCCTCGCGCTGTTTCCTTAGACCGTTTCATGCTTGTCTCCTGATATTGTTGTTGCACTGGTTTACCCCACCGATTGTCTTTCCGGCTCGTCTTTCCGGTTTTATCTTTCTGGATGGTCGTTCTGGTATTTCCCGTCCGTGTTTCCCTCTACCGGCCCTGCATAAAACGTTGATCGTTGCCGCGCAGGATGGTTGCGCGGCAACGATGCCATGCCCCGTGCCGCGGGCATGCGAACGGTGCGTTATTTGACGCCGCTCCCAGACATCACCGGCTTCGGCAGCAGCGGAATGCTGTCGGCCGATTTCGGTTCAGGCTGTGCGTGCAGATAAGCGTAGATCGTATGCAGCTCAGCGTCGCTGACTTCCTTCTCCGAAAACGGCGGCATTTCGCCGGTCGGATGCCGTACATATTGCGACAACGCCACGAACGGCACCAGGTCGGTCGCCACCGCCGGCCCGACGCCGCCCTGGCCGACCGTGCCGTGGCACAGATAGCAGCCTTTGGAATCCCACAGCGCCTGCCCTTGCTTGATGTCCGCCGATTGCGCCAGCGCCGATCCCGCCGCGCTTGCGCTCAAAAGGCCGATTGCGAGCAACAGGCCACCGGTTTGCTTGATGTTTTTCATGGCTGGCTCCTAGCGTGGCTGAGTAACGACATCGATCAGCGCGGGCAATCCGCGCTTGACCACCGCCAGTGCCCGCGCGATGGCAGGCCCCAGTTGCGCCGGATCGGAAATCGGCCCTTCGGCCCACATGCCCATGCCCTTGGCGACGCTGGCGTAGTCGACGAACGGCGCTTCGATGCGTGTGCCCTCGCGCCACGACAGCGGATCGCGGTCGCGCCGCACGCTCATGCGCTGCAAGTGCATCGCCTCCTGATGCCAGGCGCGGTTATTGTGCATGATGGTCAACAGCGGGATCTTGTGATGCGCCAGCGTCCACAGCACCGACGGCACCATCAGCAGGTCGCCGTCCGGCTGGATGTTGATCGCAAGCCGCCCTTCGCCCTTGCAGGCCAGCGCGGCGCCGGCCGAAGCCGGCAGGCCGTAGCCGACGCCATAGCCGCCGGAACCGCCCATGAATTGCTTGTACTCGGTAAAGTCCCACAACTGCTGCGGCCAATAGCTTTCGAATTGCGGCTGCGACACCAGCGCCCATTTTTTCTCATGCTTGATCTGCGCCCAGATCTCCTGGCACAGGCGCGCGGTGCTGATCGGACTGGAATCCCATCCTGCCGCAGCGCGCTTGCGTGCGTTATTGCGCATTTCTGAATAGGCGTCGATCATCGGCTGCCTGCGGGCGGCGATCGCGGCATTGCCGCTGCCGGCCTCTTTCCCGATGGCGGCGATCAGCGCGGGCAGCGAGGTCTGCGCATCGGCCGCGACCGAGACGTCCGCCGCCTGATAGCGCTGCACGTCGCCGAAGTTGGACTTCGAATACATATAGCCCGAACTGATGGCCAGCAATTGCACATCCGGCTTGGCCACCCGCATCGACGGCCGGCCCGGCACGTCCGAAACGCGATTCAACAGGCCCCAGACATCGCCCACTTCCAGCGCCAGGATCGCATCGGCCTGCTTGATCAGCGCGGCGCGGCGGCTGGACTGCTGCAGATAATGGGTATTCGGGAAGTTCATCCGGCCGTACAGATCGATCACCGGCGCATTCAGGCTTTCGGCCAGTTGCACCAGCAGGTCGACGCCGTTCTGGTCGCGCGCGGCGCGATCGACCACGATCACCGGATTCCGGGCCGCGACCATGGCCTTGGCGATGCGCGCCAGCGAAGCGGGATCGCCTTCCGGCGGCGCCACCTGCATCCGTTTCGGAATCTTCAGCGCCTTGCGGTCTTCGATCGGGCTTTCCTGCAATTCGGTGTCGGTGACCAGCAGCACCGGCTCCATCGGCGGCGTGGTGGCGATAGCGCGGGCGCGCATGAAGGACTCGGCGTAATTCTGCAGCGAACCCGGCGCGTCGTCCCATTTGACCATGTCGCGCACCGAGGCGCCCATATCGACCGCGGTGTGGGTCCATTCCACGCCCGGCATGCGTTTGGTGGCGTCGCTGGTATTGCCGACCAGGACCATCAGCGGGACGCGGTCGGCCCAGGCGTTGTAGATTGCCATGGAAGCGTGCTGCAGGCCGACCACGGCATGCACCATGCTGGCCATCGGCTTGCCGGCCATTTTTGCGTAGCCGTGGGCCATGCCGACCGCGGCTTCCTCATGGCAGCAGACGATCAGTTCCGGCGCCTTGTTGCCGCCGTAATTGACGATCGATTCCTGCAGGCCGCGCAAGGCGGAAGAGGTCATGATCGATACATATTCGATATCGGCCGCGCGCAGCACGTCGACGATGAAGTCCGAGCCAGGATCGGCCACATGGCCGGCATCGGCCGCGTGTTCGTGGCCTTCATGGCCGCCGCCGGTGCCCATGGTTTCGGCCGCCGCCATCGATGAAGACGGTCCCGGCGCCGAGGCCGGCTTGAGCCCGCTGCCCTGGGCCGCACTCTCGCCCGGGGCGACCAGTCCCACGGTGCCGGCCGCGCCGGCAACCAATGCGCCCTTCAGAAAGCCTCGTCGGCCATTTTCCTTTTCGTGCATATTCTTCTCCGTTGACTTGTTTTGGCGATGCAACACGCCGTCCGGACGCATTGCGGCTGGAACAACTTTTAGAACTGGCTGCTGAAAAGAGAGGCGATCTGGCGGTATGGCGATAGGCGCTGCAAAGCCGCTGCCGAAGAGTCTGCTTTTATCGGCCCGCGCGGGGCCATGTTGCGTTGCTTCAAAGTTTTGTCTCCACCAAGTTTGGATGTTTCGCCTCTGGCGGACGAATCGCATCGACACCTCACGGGTACTGAGTGTCCGCCAAATGGCATCGGACAGTCAAGACAAAATTCATATAAATGACTTATATTATTTCATAACTTTTTGGCAAGCCTGGCATAACCCGTTTTGCAGGCGCGGCGCAGGTATTGGGAGCGCGCCGCGTGCCATTTACGGTTTCCCGGCCGGCAGCGCAAATGCAATGCCGCGATTTGCATTCCGTTTTTGCGCGCTGCAAAAATTACCAGCCATAACGAACCAAGCCCGCGCAGCGCAGTCGGAAAAAACCGCATGTGTTGCAACGCGGCCTTGCGCAAGTATTACCACCGATTGCCGCGCCGGACCGGTCATGAAATTATTTTGTTTTGCATCGATTGCGAGCAAGACCATTTGCAATCGGGTAATCTGCGGAGTAAGCTCTGGCCCGAGACCTGAATCGACAACCGGCGTTCTTGCCCTGTTAGCCGCATGTAGTAAGTTGCTATTTCTAACTATTATAAAGAAGGCATTGCCATGACTCTCATTCGTTCCGTTCGTTCTGCCAATCCGATCCCTTCCGCTGCATCCCAATCTTCCCGTTTTCCCCGTCTGCTGACCACGCTTCTTGCTTCGCTGGCCCTCGCGCTTCCAGCCACCGCCGCGCTGGCGCAGGAAGTCTTGCTGGGGGCGTCGGTGCAACTGACCGGGCCGGTCGCCAACACCGGCCGCTATTATCGCGATGCGTATCAGTTGGCCATCGAAAAAATCAATGCGGCCGGCGGCGTCAAGATCGGCGGCCAGTCGCGCAAACTGAGCCTGAAGCTGTACGACAACCAGTCCGACGTCAACCTGAGCGTGCGCCAATATACGCAGTTGGTCTCGCAAGACAAGGTGCACCTGCTGCTGGGACCATTCGCCAGTAACTTCGCGCTGGCCGATTCGGCCGTTTCGGAAAAATACAAGGTGCCGATGGTGCAAGGCGGCGGCGCTTCGGACCAGATTTTCACGCGCGGCTTCAAATACATCTTCGGCACCCTGGCGCCGGCCAGCAATTATTTCGGCAGCACCGTGGAAATGCTGAAACAGCTCAAGCCTGCGCCGAAAACCGTGGCGCTGCTGTATGCCGACGATGCGTTCGACGTCTCGGTGGCCGACGGCACCCGTCCGATGCTCAAGCAGGCCGGCTTCAACGTCGTCATGGATGAGCGCTACAGCACCAACGCCACCGACTTCAATTCGCTGCTGTCGCAGGTCAAGAGCAAGAATGTGGAAGTGGTGCTGGTGGCAGGCCATGAAACCGAAATCCTGAATTTCGTGCGTCAGGCCAAGAGCCTGGCGGTGGCGCCGAAAATGTATTCGTTCACGGTCGGCGTGCCGAGCGAGGACTTCCGCAAGGCGCTCGGCAAGGATGCCGATTACGCCTATGGCATGACCGCCTGGCTGCCTAGCACCACGCTGAAGGACCGCTGGTTCGGCGATGCCGACAAGTTTGCCAAGGAATACCAGGCCAAGTTCGGTTATGCGCCGGATTATCACGCCGCTTCCGGCGTGGCCGACGTGGAAGCCCTGGTCAAGGCGATGGAAGACGCCAACAGCATCGATCCGCTGAAAGTGCGCGATGCGTTGGCCAAGGTGAAATTCGACAGCCTGTACGGACCGATCGCCTTCAACGCCCAGGGCCAGATCGAACTGCCGCAGGTGGTGATCCAGGTCCAGGGCGACCAGTTGGCGGAAATCTACGGCGCCAAGGGCTTCGTCAAGCAGCCCAAGTATCCGATGCCGGCCTGGAATGCGCGTTAAGCGGCATAAAAGTATTTGATTCGGAAACCGGCGGTGGTCCTTCTTCGACAAGCATAACGTGTCGAAGGAGGACTGCCGCTGGCCTCGAATCAACTTAACTCATTGACTAAAACATCATAATCAGGGGACAAGCAATGAATCTGTTCGCGCAAATCCTCGTCAACGGCACGCTGCAGGGAGGCCTGTACGCCGTCATGGCGTTGGGGCTGGCCCTGGTCTGGGGCGTGCTCAATATCGTCAACCTGGCGCACGGGGCCTTCATCATGCTGGGCGCTTACGCGTCCTGGTATCTATATACCTATCTGCATATCGATCCGTTCCTCGGCCTGCCGCTCACCGCGGCGGTCATGTTCGCGCTCGGCTATGCGCTGCAGCGCGGCCTGCTGAACCTGATCGTGCGCGCGCCGATGTTCAACACGCTGCTGATCACCTTTGGGCTGGAAGTGGTGCTGACCTATCTGGCGCAACTGTTCTTCTCGGCCGACTTCCGCACCATCAACCCACCCTACGCCGGCAACAGCCTGGTGCTGGGCGATGTGGTATTCCCGGTGGCGCGGCTGGCCGCGTTCGCCGTGGCGATCGTGCTGACCGTCGGCATGTGGCTGTTCCTGCTGCATACCCGGCTCGGCCGCGCCATCCGGGCCACGGCGCAGAACCTGGTGGCGGCGCGGCTGTACGGCGTCGAACCGCGGCACCTGTATGCAATGACATTCGCGATCGGCATCGCGCTGGCCGGCGCCGCCGGCACCCTGTACGGCACGGTGTCGCAGATCAATCCTTATATCGGCGCTTCGCTGACCGCCAAATCGTTCGCGATTTCGATCATCGGCGGCCTGGATAATCCGCTCGGCGTGATCGTCGGCGGCTTGTTCCTGGGCATCGTCGAATCGCTGACCACACTGTATATCGGCCAGACCTTCGCCGACGTCGCCAGCTTCGGCATCCTGGCGCTGGTGCTGATCGTGCGGCCGGGCGGACTGTTGGGGAAAACCGCATGAACGGCTTGAAAGCTTGGCATATCGCGCTGCTCGCGCTGGCGCTCCTGGTCCTGGCCGGCGTGCCCTGGTACGGCTCCGACGTATTGATCCAGTTCGGCATCAACGCCCTGCTGCTGGCGGTGCTGGCGCAAGGCTGGAATATCATCGGCGGCTACGCCGGTTATGCATCGTTCGGCAATTCGGTGTTCTACGGCCTGGGCAGCTACGGCGTGGCCATCGCCATGGTGCAGTGGCACTTGCCGTTCGGCATCGGCCTGGTGTTCGGCGTGGTGCTGGCGGTGGTGTTTGCGGTGCTGCTCGGGATTCCGGTGCTGCGGCTGAAAGGCCATTACTTCGCGATCGCCACGCTGGCGCTGTCGCAGGTCATGACCGCGATCGTCTCCAACGTGGAACTGGCCGGCCGCAACATCGGGCTGGTGCTGCCGCCGCTGAATAACGATCCGCTGTTCTACGAATTGTCACTGGGGCTCCTGACGATCGCCACGCTGACCATTTTCTGGCTCACGCGCAGCCGCTTCGGCTTCGGCCTGATCGCCATCCGCGAGAATGAAGAAGGCGCGGCCGTGATGGGCGTGAACACCACGCTGTACAAGGTGATCGCGTTCACGCTGTCGGGCATTTTCAGCGCGCTGGCCGGCGGCATCCATGCCTACTGGATCACCTTCCTCGACCCGGAAAGCGCATTCGATATCAGCCTCAACGTCAAGATGATCATCATGGCGGTATTCGGCGGCCCGGGCACCGTGCTGGGGCCGATCGTGGGGGCCTTGTCGCTGTCGGCCATTTCGGAGTTCCTGTCGAGCGAAGTGACCAGCATCGCGGGCCTGTTCTTCGGCTTCGTGATCGTGGCGGCGGTGGTGATCATGCCGCGCGGGCTGGCCGATATGATGCGGCGCTTCCGCAAGTCCGGCTGGCATTATTTTGTCGAAAACATTCGGGCGCATCGCCTCTGACCACCATGACAGCCATATTGGAAGTTCGCAAAGTCACCCGGCGTTTTGCCGGCCTGATCGCCGTCAACGACGTCAGTTTTTCGCTGGCGCCTGGAGAAATCCTGGGATTGATCGGCCCTAACGGCGCCGGCAAGACCACCCTGATCAGCCTGATCAGCGGCACCTTGCCGCCCAGCGAGGGCGAAATCCTGTTCCAGGACAAGCCGATCACCACCCTGCCCGCATTCCGCCGCGCCCATCTGGGCATCGGGCGCACTTTTCAGATCATGCATCCGTTCCCCGGCCTGTCGGTACTCGACAACGTCGCCGTCGGCGCGCTGTTCGGGCGCGACGGCGGCCAGGCCAAGCTGGCGCAGGCGCGCGAACAGGCGCGCGAGTGCCTGGATTTCGTCGGGCTCGGCAAATTCGTCGACCAGCGCGCCGATGAACTCGGCGGCCCCGGCCGCAAGCGGCTGGAGCTGGCCAAGGCGCTGGCGATGCAGCCCAAGATCCTGCTGTGCGACGAGGTGATGGCCGGGCTGAATCACGTCGAGATCGACGAAGTGATCGATGTCATTCACAAAGTCCGCACCCAGGGCATCAGCATCCTGGTCATCGAACACGTCATCAAGGCGATCAAGAGCCTGTCGGACCGGCTGCTGGTGCTGCATCACGGCGAAAAGATCGCCGACGGCACGCCCGACGAGGTGCTGGCCAATCCGATTGTGGTGCAAGCTTATTTGGGGAAGAAACGATGAGCCGCGCGAACGATCGCACTCCTCTGCTGAAAATCCAGAACCTCGGCGCCGGCTACGGCGAAATGCCGGTGCTGCACCAGGTCGAGCTGGAAATTTTTCCGGCCGAAATGGTGGCCCTGGTCGGCAGCAACGGCGCCGGCAAGACCACGCTGCTGCGCACCTTGTCGCGCATGCTGCCGTGCACCGGCAGCATCCTGTTCAACGGCAAGGAATTGAACGGCCTCACCTCGGACCAGGTATTCGACCTGGGCCTGGTGCAGGTGCCGGAAGGAAGGCAACTGTTCGACCGCATGACGGTGCAGGACAATCTGCTGATGGGCAGCTATCGGCGCGCCGACAAGGCCGCCGTGGCGCGCGACCTGGACAAGATGTATGCGATGTTCCCCAAGCTGTCCGAGCGCCGGCGGCAATTGGCCGGCAGCATGTCCGGCGGCGAACAGCAGATGTGCGCCATGGCGCGCGCGCTGATGGCCGCGCCGGTGCTGATGATGGTCGATGAAATGAGCCTGGGCCTGGCGCCGGTGGTGGTCGAGCAACTGATGGAAGTGCTGGCCGAAATCCAGCACGACGGTGTCACTGTGCTGTTGGTGGAACAGGACGTTCAACTGGCCCTGTCCGGCGCCGATCACGGCTATGTGATGGAAACCGGCAATGTCGTGCGCGACGGCCCGGCCGACGCCCTGATCAACGATCCGGCGGTGCAGCAGGCATACCTGGGTTTTTAGGCAAGGCTCTAAATCGGGATCGAATCGGGCGCTTCATTTCGGACGCGGGGCGGCAAGCCGCGCGTCCGGCATGGACAATGTCCCCTTGCGCAATTCCCCCACCGCTTCGGCCACCGCGCGCGCGGCGTTGCGCACCTCTTCCTGCACGGCCTGGTCCCGGTCCAGCGTTTCATGGCTGAGCGCATAGCTGTCGTAATAGCCGATAAACCGGTCCAGCCGCGCCTTGGCGCCGGCATCGATCAGCCCCATCCAGTCCAGCCAGTCCGATAGATTGCGCCGCACGCCTTCGATGCCGGCCACGTCGCCATGCACCACCAGGCCATAGACGCGGCCGGCCAGGTGTTTCGGATACGGCCAGCCCTTCAACTCCAGCTCCTTGGCCTCCGTCGCGCGCTTGCCGTGGGTCGTGGTGGGATCCGGATTGCCGCCGTCGGCGCAGACCAGCCGGTCGATCATCTGCTTGAGCGGCCCCGGCGTCTGGTACCAATACACCGGGGTCATGATCATGACGCCGTGCGCCGCCACCCATTTTTCGTAGATTTCCGCCATCCAGTCGTTGGTCTGGCGTTCGCCGTGGTTCGGATAGCAGCTGCAGGGCCAGTGGCACAGCGGCATGGCGGTCGATACGCAGCCCTTGCAGGGATGGATGTGTTTGTCGTAGCTGGAAATCAGCAGGCTCAGGTCGAGCAGATCGACGTCGATCCGCATGGCTTGCAGGATGTCCGCGGCCAGTTTGACCAGGCGCCAGGTCTTCGATATTTCGCCGGGACAACTGCCGTCGTTGCGCGACGACGCGCAGATCAGCAGGACGCGCGAACGGGTGGCCGGATGCTTCTGCCGCTCTTCCGCCGCGATCAGGCGGTCGCGCGTGGCGCGCCATTCCACCGACAGGTCGTAATCGGGGTCGGCAAATTCCGGCCCGGCTTTTTCGGTCACCGGGGATTTGCGGCCTTGCTGGTAGTTCTCCCATGCAATCTGCTCCACGCGCGCCAGTTCCTCGGCCACGGCCTCGAATTTCGGATCGTAGAAGGAACGCCTGAATTCGATCCGAAATTCGTCGCGGCCCATGGGTGCGGGCGCCTGTCCGGTACGCGGTTCGTTCACATGCTTCTCCGATTTCGTTGTAGTCTGAACCTCAGATCGGACGCCTGCGCTTCGGTTCCTTGTCGGCCCCTCGGTTTTACCGCACAATGGAAAAGCTGCCGTTTGATCATAAAAACAGAACTGGGGAATCCGCGATGCCCGATAAGACCGCGTTTGCTGGCACGCAGCGCACGGAACACGTAAACCATGCAGAGCGCGGGCGCGCCGGCCGCCGCCGCTTTTGCGCGACGCTGGGCGGCGCGGCAATGACAAGCCTCGGATTCGGTCTCGGACTGGGCCTGGCCGCCGGCGACGCCGAGGCCGCGGGCGAAAACAATACCAACGTCGCCAGAAAAAACGCAGACTCGCAATGGGCCGAAGTCCGGCAAATCGTCGACGCCGCCAGCCGCCCCGGCCTGGAATGGCGCGGGCCGACCAGCGGCCCCCGGGCCATGCCCGGCAAATCGATTGCCCTCTGGGCCGACAATCTGCGCAACGGCGGCGTGCTCGGCGCCGCCGTCGGGGTGCGCGAAGCGGTGCGCCAGATCGGCTGGTCGGCCAAGCTGTTTCATTCCGAGGGCAGCGACGACGGCATGGCGTCCTCGCTGTCCAGGGCCGCGGCTTCCGGCGCTGACGGCATCATTGTGCTGGCCGGCGATCACCGCAAGATGGCGCCGCACCTGCGCCGCGCCGCCGAGGACGGCAAGAAAATCGTCGGCTGGCATGTGGCTCCGCTGCCCGGTCCGATCGCGGCCAACCCGATCGCCATGAATATCTCGACCGACCCGCTGGAAGTCGCCCGCGTGACCGCACTGGCGGCGCTGCTGCCGAACCGCGGCGATATCGGCGCGATCGTGTTTACCGACAACAGTATCGAACTGGCGCGCGTGAAGTCCGAGCAGATGCTGGCCGTGATCCGCGCGGCGGGCGGCACCATCCTGGAGGTGATCGACATGCCGCTGACCGCCGTGCCGCAACGGATGCGCGAGATGACGCGCGTCCTGCTTGCCAGGTACGGCCCCAGCTGGACCCACGCACTGGCCATCAATGATCTCTACTTCGACTATGCCGTGGCGCAATTGACCACCCAGGGCCATGGCATGTCGGGCCGGGAGCTTAACCTGCTGTCGGCCGGCGACGGCAGCGCCTCGGCCATCCTGCGCATCATGGCCGGCTCGTTCCAGACCAGCACCGTGGCCGAACCCCTGAATCTGCATGGCTGGCAACTGGTCGACGAACTCAACCGGTTGTTCGCCGGCGCACCGCCATCCAATTATCTGGCGCCCGCGCATCTGCTGACGCTGGCCAATATCGGCTACGACGGCGGTCCGCGCATGATGTATGACCCGGACAACGGCTACCGCGATGCCTACCGCAACATCTGGAGGCCGGCATGAGAACCGCGTCGCGCGCCATCGGCGCCTTCCTCGCCAACTATCGGCCGCTGCATTCGCTGCGCCGGCAATTCGCGTTTGTCCTGCTGTTGCTGGCGCTGCTGGTGCTCGCCTTCGGCGGCACCGCCATCTTCGCCCTGAATCAATCGCGCAGCGCCACGCAGGAACTGGCGCAGCAGCAATTGGTGCGCCTGCAGGCCTCGCACGATCTGGTGTGGCAGATCCTGTCATCCGCCGCGCTGGCCGACAAGCTGGTCAAGACCGGTTCGGCCGAAGAAGCCGGCGCGCGCTTCACCGACCTGGAGGCGGAACTCAAGAAAGTCGGCCTGCTGGTCGACAAATTGAGCGGCGACGACGACGGCCTGAATGTGCTCGACCTGCAATACTCGAACCAACTGTTCGCCGCCACCGCCAGCGCCGTGGTGCAGCAGCGCGGCATGCTGGAAACGGCGCACCGGCGCTTCGACCTGGCCTATCGCCGCAGCTACGACGCCTTCAGCAATACCCGCGACAGCGTCAATGCCAACGCCAGCGACAATGCGCGAATGATCCTCGAATTGCTGCAGACCGCGAACAATCCATCGACCGTGCGTCAGTTGCGCACCACGCTGGGCACGCTGCCCGGGCTGACGCTGCCCTGGTCGGACCGCGACGACGATCCCTTCGCGCTGCGCCTGCTGGAACTGGAGCGCCAGGCCACCATCGACCTGTTGCGCAACGCCTTGCGCCAGCATGTGCTCAACCTGATGGCCTCGGCGCGCGAGCAGTCCGATCATTTCGCCAACGACTATCGCGACGGCATATTGCACCTGGCGCGGACTACCCGGCATCGGCAGCTTTGGGTGGTCCTGCTGCTCAGCGTCAGCCTGTTGCTGCTGTGGCTGATCGCCAGCCAGTTCATCGGCCGCCATGTGCTGGGCCGCATGCGTGTGGTGAGCCGTTATCTGCGGCTGGATCGGCACAGCCTCGATGCGGATCCGCTCGCCGGCGGCAAGCCCGTGCCGGTCACCGGCACCGACGAAATCGCCGACATGGCGCGCGCGCTGGAACACTTGCTGGCCGACCGTGGCCAATTGCAGTTGGCGCGCAAGCAACTGGAAGACAGCCAGGCGCGACTGAGCGCCATCATCGAATATGCGGCGGACGGCTTCGTCATCGTGCAGGAAGGCGTCATCCGCCAATTGAACCCGGCCGCGCGGAATCTGCTTGGCTGGCAGCCCGGCGAGGCGCCCCGGCTGGACCTGGATTGCCTGGCCGGAGATTGCCTGGCCGGGCACAGCGGCCCGGCATTCCAGGCCGACACCGTGGCGCATACGCAGGACGGCCGCGACATGCCGGTCGAGGTCTCGGTCAGCGAGGTCGAAATGCCCAGCGGACGCGCGGTGATCCTGGTCATACGCGACGCCACCCTCAGGCGCGAAACGGAACGGCAACTGACTTATGCCAAGGATGCGGCGGAATCGGCCCGTTCGGCGCACGCTTCTTTCCTGTCGGACATGGCCGAGCAATTCCATGTCCCGCTCAATGCTATCCTGAATCACACCCAGATCCTGGAAAGCGAGCCGCTGCTCAGCGACCTGTCGCGGCGCCGCGTCTCGACCATCGACCAGAATGCCCAGCAACTGCGCAAGCTGATCAACAATATCCTGGACCTGGCGGAGCTTGAAGCCGAACGCCTGGAACTGGAAGTCTGCAAGTTCGACCTGCGCGCCCTGCTGCACACCGTGGCCGATCGCGCCGTGGGGAAAAGTGAATCCAAGGGCCTGGCGGTGCGGCGCGACTGGGCATCGGACCTGCCGGCGATCCATGGCGACGAATCCCGGCTGCGCCAGATCCTGCTGAAACTGATGGCCAACGCGGTCACATTCACCCATGCCGGCTACGTCAAATTGCATGTCGAATGGCTGACGGCAAACAAGGAAAGCGGCGTGCTGCGCTTTGAAGTGGAAGACAGCGGCGTCGGTATCGCGCCGGACGCGCTGCGGCGCCTGGTCGAGCGCTTCAACGGCAATGCCGATGCCGGCAGCGGCAACGGCGACCAGGACGGGGCGGGCCACGGCGCCGGCGGCTCCGAGGCCGCATTGGGCCTGATGCTCAACGCCCGCCTGCTGGCGCTGATGGGCAGCCGGCTGCAGGCGCGCAGCACGGTCGGCCAGGGCAGCGTATTCTGGTTCGACCTGGCGGTGGTGTATACCTGATTTGACGCCCTTCTTTCAGGGTCCGGGTTCAATCTGGTTCCAGGCTTGCTTTCAAGCTACTTTCCCGGCCCTTTTTTCAAGCCTATTTTCCAGGAAACCGCCAAGCTAAATTCTGACGTTTCCTGACGCCTCCCGGTAATCACTTTGTAATATTTGTTTCGCATAATTCCCGCACTTCAAAACAGGGGATTATTATGCGCATCACTTATCTGCCGGTCCGCCGGCTGCCACTCGTCATCGCCTTGCAGGCGGCATTGTGTTCACCGCTGTGGGCGGCCGATATCGGCGTCGATGCCGGCACAACCAGCACCGTTGCCCAATCCATTGCCAGCGGCAGCACCGGCACCAGCACCGGCACCGTGGCGGGCAACCTGAGCGTCTCCGACGACGGCGTGGCCGCGGTGACCATTACCGGCAACACCGGCAGCACGGTGATCATCAACAACACCGGCACCATCGAACAGACCGCCGACACCGGAAATTCGCGCGGCATCTACAGCAAGAGCAACACCAACAAGCTGATCATCAACAACGCCGCCGGCGCCGTCATTTCCGCCATCGGCGACGATGCCGTGAAGATCGGCAAGGCAGGAGCCGAGTTCGAAATCAATAACCAGGGCACGATCTGGCAAAAAGGCACCGGCGTCGATGCCGGCCAGGCGATCGATCTGGCCGACGGCACCTTGGCCGGCAATAAGCTGATCAACGGCTCGGCCACCAATTCCGCTGCGCTGATCCGGGCCGACGGCGCCGATGCGATCGCGCCGGCGAGTAACATGACGATCGTCAACTACGGCACGATCATCAGCAACGGCAAGGTCAATACCAAGTGCCGCGACATCGTCGAAGACGCCTGCGACGATGCGGACGCGCCGAGTCCGGCTGACGCCATCGACGCCGACAAGAACACCGGCGTGGTCGTGGAGAACCACGGCATCATCAGCGGCTCGCGTCATGCGATCACCGCCGACAATGAAATTACCGTCACCAATTACGCCGGGGGCCAGATCATCGGGCGCAACGGCTCGGGCGTGGGCACCGACGGCACCGGCGTGGTAATCAACTATGGCCTGATCAGCGGCCGCTACGCGGGCGCGGGCAATGCCTACGACCATACGCTGGGCGGCACAGTGGCCGGCATCAGCCCGTCGATCGACGACGGCGACGGCGACGGCGTCGATATCGACGGCACCGCGACCGTCGAGAACCATGGCCGCATCGAAGGCCTGGGCGCCGGCGGCTTCGACGCCGACGGCCATCCGAACGGCGGCGACGGCATCGCGGCCGGCGGCGGTTCGATCAAAAACTTCGCCGGCGCCTCGATCTGGGGCCAAAGCTCCGGCATCCTGATCGACGACGGCGCCAACGGCGCCGCCGGACCCGACAACATTACCCCGGGCCGCGGCACCAAGGACATCGCCGGCAGCGCCGCCACCATTGAAAACCAGGGCGAAATCACCGGCAACAAAGGCGTGGCCATCGGCCTGGTCGGCAACTTCGACGACACCATCATCAATGACGTCACCGGCGTGATCACCGGCGGCGCGGGCACCATGCGCGTCGACCAATTGGGCAGCACCACGCCGGCCGCCGCGATCCAGATGGGCGCCGGCGCCGACATCCTGGAAAACGCGGGCCGCATCGAAGGCAAGAACGGCATGGCGATCGACATGGGCGACGACAACGATACGCTGCGCCTGTTCGCCGGCAGCAATATCATCGGCACCATCGACGGCGGCAGCGGCACCAACCTGCTGGAGACCAGCGGCACGCAGCAGTTCAACGCCGGCCAGTTGAGCAACTTCCAGAACTTTACCGTCAAGGACGGCAGCACCACATTCAACTATGCGCTCGGCACCGTCGGCAACATGCAGATCGACGCCCGCGGCAGCCTGCGCGTCAACGGCGCCTTCGGCACCAGCGGCGACCTGACCGTCAACGGCACGCTGCAGGCAGCATCCGGCGACAGCTTCCAGACCACCAGCGTCGGCGGCAACTACAACCAGGGCGCGGGCGGCGTGCTGGAAACGCGCATCGGCCTGAACGGCGGCGACAAGCTGTCCGTGACGCAAACCGCGACGCTGAGCGACGGCGCCACCATCCGTCCGCTGCTGACCGGCTATGTCAATGACGGCGCCACCTACACCATCATCGACGCCGGCGCGCTGGCAGCCACCACCGCCAACCTGCAGATCGCCAATACCTCCAACTTCCTGACCTATACGCTGCAGCAGAACGGCGATGACCTGGTGCTGGTGGCGCATCGCGCGCAAAGCTTCGAAAGCATGGGTACGGCGGGCAATGCGGGCGTCCTCGCCGGCCTGCAATCGGTGTTCAATGCCGGCACGCAGGGCAGCATCAACCTGCTGAATGCGATCGAATCGCTGCCGAATGCCGCGGCGGTCAACCAGGCCGCCTCGCAACTGGCGCCGGAAAACAATGCTTCCGTGCAATCGACCGCGAATGCCGCGCAAGGCAGCGTGTTCAGCGCGTTCGAGAACCGGGTCGACTCGGCCCGCGACGGCGGTTCGGTGGCCTCGCTGGGCACGACCGGCCTGTCAGGCGGCGACGCAGCCGGCAACCGCTTCTGGGTGCAAGGCCTGGCCGCGTTCGCGCGGCAGAATGCGCGCAAGGGCGCCAATGGCTATGACCTGGATGCGCAAGGCCTGGCGTTCGGTTTCGAAACCGATCTGAATCCGCGCGACATGCTGGGCTTGTCCGCCGGCTATACGCAGGCCAACAACGACGGCAAGGGCCTGGGCGAAGGCGACGGCAGCGACGTCGATTCGTACCATGTCGGCGCCTATTTCAGCCGCACCGACGCCAATTACACGCTGGACGGCAGCTTCGTGGTTTCGGCCAACCGCTATTCCAGCCAGCGCGCCGTGAATATTCCTGGCTTCAGCGAAACCCTGCACGGCAGCTACTCAGGCACGCAGGTCGGCGCACGGGTTGAAGTCGGCCTGCCGTTCAAGCTCGGCGGCAACTGGGACGGCCGCTGGCTGGTCGGCACCCGCCTGAGCCGCGCGGACAACGATTCCTACACGGAAACCGGCGGCACCACGGCGCAGCGGGTCGACAGCGTCGGCGCCAACTCGGTCCAGAGTGTGCTCGGCGTCGAGTTCGTCGACCGCTTCGCGCCTGCCTCCAGCGCCACGCTGCGGGCGCGCTATCTGCATGAGTTCGCCAATACGCCGGGCGTGAGCGCGACCTTCGTCAACGGCGGCCCGACCTTCAGCGTCGCCGGCGTGCAACCGGGCCGCAATGCACTGGAACTGGGTGTCGGCTATCGCAAGATGACGACTTCGGGCACGGTCATTTCGATCGGCTACGATATGGAAATCCGGGATCATTACCTGGGCCACCAGTTGAGTGCGAAGGCGGTCTGGTCGTATTGATCGCTTCGTTTCCCAGCTTGCCGAGATCGATCGCCGCGCGCATGCGGTGATCGATTCCCGGCAATTCCATCATTCGAACCGGCGCGCCAACGGGATAGGCGCGCAGGAAATCCCGCATCAGCATCGGCGGCACGATCTTGTCGTCCGCACCCGCGATATGCACCTGGGGCAGATCGAACAAACGCTGCCTGATTGCGACCACGCTCAACGATCCGTTCAATGGCGTCACGCGGTGATAAGCCGTCCACGCCGCATGATCGAGCGGCGCCCCCACCGTCAATAACGCGGCCACATCCGTGCGCCGCGCCGCAATCAATGCCGCCATCACGCCGCCGCCGGAGTAGCCGGCCAGTGCCACGCGTTTTGTGTCCGCCTGTTGTTTTGCCTGGTCGATGGCGGCATTCATGCGCGCCACCCATTTTTCCGAGAAGCGCGCGCCGGTCCAGTCGTCGATCGAACAGGCCGCCAGTTCCGCTTGCGCCAGATACTGGCAGGGACGCGCCAGGTACAAGGTTGCCGGCGCCGTTGCATCCGCGCTGCCGACTTGCCGCGCCAGGCGCCAGCCGACCGCATCGACCGGCGTCGGATCCGGCGAAGGCTGCCGCATGCCGAGCCAGGCCCGGCCGTCGCCCTCGATCACCACCCATAGCACCGCCGCATCCGCCGATGTACGCAGCATGCCCGCCAGCGGCGGCGCGGCGCCATATCGCACCGGTGCAAAGCCGAGCGCGGCGCCTTCATGCACGACGGTCGCGGTGCGCTCGGCGGTGGAAACCGCGCAGCCGGCCAGGATCGACGCCAGGTACAGCGCAACGGCCGCGCGCGGGATGGAACAATGAAGAGAACGGGAAGAAGAATGGGCGGCACGCGAACGCCCGCCGAAGAATGGAGAAAAAGTCATGGCGTAAATGTCGCCTGCATCGACAAGCCGCGTCAAGGCGAATTTCAAGGGCTGCCGTCATGCGCCCTCCTCGCCGAATGAAACCGGGACGGCGAGATATGCCCATCGAAGGAGTATGCGAAAATCTGCTCTCGAAGAAACACGGAACAAAAAAATGAAGTTGCGATACACCATCTGGCCGGTGCTGGCGGTACTGATCTGGGGCGGCAACACCGTGGTCAACAAGATGGCTTCCCATGTCATCGATCCCGCCGCCATTTCCTTTTATCGCTGGCTGCTGGCGGGCATCGTGCTGGGCTTGATCTTCGGCCGCCAGGTATGGCGCCGGCGCGCCCAGGTGCTGCCGCTGCTGCCCAGGCTGTTCGCGCTCGGCATGCTGGGCATGGTGATGTATCAATGCCTGGCCTATGTCGCGGCGCACACCACCAGCGCCACCAATATGGGCATCGTGGTTTCGCTGGTGCCGCTGCTGGCGGTGGCGCTCGGCGTCCTGCTGCTGGACCAGCCCGCCACTATCGGCGGCGTGATCGGCGGCATTCTTTCCCTCCTCGGCCTGGCCTACCTGCTCAGCCGTGGCGATCCGGCCTCGCTGCTGGCGCACGGCCCCGCGCTGGGCGACGGCCTGATGCTGTTGGCGGCATTGTCTTATGCCGGCTACAGCGTGCTGCTCAAGCGCTGGGCGATTCCCTTGGCCAACTGGCATTCGCTGGTGGTGCAGATCTGGTGCGTGCTGCCGGTGCTGTTTGCGTACTACCTGGTCGAGTCGGCCCCGCCGCTGACCATGGCCGGCCTGCCGCTGGTGCTGTATGCCGGCATTCCGGCATCGATCGTCGCGCCATTTTTATGGATGATCGGCATCGACCGGCTCGGCTCGAGCAGCACCACCGCCCTGATGAATCTGCTGCCGGTCTTCAGCGTGGCCATTGCCGTGCTGTTCCTGGGCGAAAAGCTGCATGCCTACCATCTCATCGGCGGCGGCGTCACGTTGCTGGGAGTGATATTGGCGCAGTATCTCAAGCGGCCTGTGGGAAGGCGGCGCGCGGCGGCGGTTTGAAGGGGAGCGGCCGACGGTTAATGACAACCAAAGGGCCAGGGGCCGCTATTGCGGCGCTATGCGATCCTGATTTACCGAAACATGATTTTTCATCCATGGCAGACATGAGGCATTGACGCTTCGTTATATCGCAATATATATTACGCAACGATATTTCGGTATTCGCCACTCATGCACCTTATTCATACAACCATGGAGCTTTTTATGCAATCGACCCGTCGCACGATCGTCAAGACCCTACTCGCCCCGGCCGCGGCCGGCCTGCTCTGCCTGGCGTTCTCTTCGTCGGCGCTGGCGGCGGATCTGGTGGTCTCGGCCGCTTCCAGCCTGACCGACGCGTTCAAGAGCGTGGCGCACGCATACGAAGCCAAGAATCCCGGCACCAAGGTGATCCTCAATTTCGGCGCTTCGGATGTCCTGATGCAGCAGATCGTCAACGGCGCGCCGGCAGATGTGTTCGCCTCGGCCGACCAGACGGCAATGGATAAGGCAGCCAGCGAAAAAGTCGTGGCCCCGGCCACCCGCAAGGACTTCGCCGCCAACCAGATCGTGATGATCGTGCCTTCCGACAGCAAGCTGAACCTGGCCACGCTCAAGGACCTGAACAAGACCGAAGTCAAGCGCGTGACCTACGGCAACCCGGCATCGGTGCCGGTCGGCCGTTATACCAAGTCGGCGCTGGAAGCGGCCGGCCAATGGGATGCCGTATCGGCAAAAGGCGTGCTGGCCCAGAACGTGCGCCAGGCGCTGGATTATGTCGCGCGCGGCGAAGTGGAAGCCGGCTTCGTGTTTGCCACCGATGCCGCGATCATGGCCGACAAGGTCAAGGTTGCCGTGCGCGTGCCGGCCACCACGCCTGTGACGTATCCGATTGCCATGGTCGCCGGCACCAAGCAGCAAGACCAGGCAGCAGGCTTTATTGCTTACGTGCTGTCGCCTGCCGGCCAGGAAATCCTGGCCAAGTACGGCTTCCTGAAACCGTAATTGCCGACGATCTGATGATCGCCGATACTAAGTCGTGATATCAATCTGCGACACCAAGCCGTCATACAGCCCCTGATGCAGTAACGCAGCAGGCCGGCCAACTCGGCCGGCCTTCGATTTCCTCCCCCAGCCTCAATCCCGGCGACATTGCGATTGCGCTTTCCATTGGCAAGGCAATCATCCCTGCCGCCCGGCAATCCATGCACCCGAAAACGGCAATTCCCCACAATCCTGTTTGCGCCAGCGGCGCAACATAAGGATACAAATGCGGCCGCGCTTTATACATAAGGATACAAATCGGCGCGGATCGGAAAAACCCACGATACACGAAACGGATTTAATGTATCCAGGCACAGTTTGTTCCATTGAATGCATGACGAGCAAGGAACCTAAAAGCTGAGAAAACTATCAATGGAACGAAATGCATAAATACGTCCTAAATAAGCAAGGGATCGCGCCCAGCCCCTCAGCCAGGCCTTATACTGCGCTTCGCCTGCTTGCGCGCATCCGATTCGGACCTTGGCCCTGTCGTTTGCCTGGTCCCGGCGCGCCGCGGCAACGACTATTTGCAATACCGACAACAACCGAATAAAGCATGGCAACCGGGAACAACATGTCCGACAATCTTTCTCCTTCGCGCGCCGCTTCGCAAGATAAACGGCGCAGGACCCTTTTGATATCGATATCGATTGTCGTGCTCGCGGCAATCGTCGCCTTCTGGTGGTACCAGCATCATCAAGGCAGCAAGGCCGCCGCGGCAGCGGCCGCCGCCCGCAACGGCCAGGCGGTGGCGGTCGGCGCCGCCACCGTTGCCAGGCACGACGTCGAACTGGAACTGATCGCGCTCGGCACCGTGACCTCGACCTATACCGTGACCGTGCACAGCCGGGTCGACGGCCAATTGGATAAAGTGCATTTCACCGAAGGCCAGATGGTCAAGCAAGGGCAATTGCTGGCCGAACTCGATCCGCGCCCGTATCAGGCCGCGCTGACCCAGGCGCAGGGGCAATTGCTGCGCGACCAGGCGCTGCTGCGCAATGCCGAACTGGACCTGGCGCGCTACCGCCAGTTGCTGGAGCAGAATTCCATCGCCAAGCAAGTGGTCGACACCCAGGATGCGCTGGTGCATCAGTATCAGGGCACCGTCAAGGTCGACCAGGGCGTGGTCGACAACGCCCGCCTGCAACTCGACTATAGCCGCATCACCGCGCCGGTCAGCGGCCGGGTCGGCCTGCGCCAGATCGATCCGGGCAATATCGTGCACAGCGGCGACGCCAACGGCGTGGTGATCATCACGCAAAACCAGCCGATCAACGTTCTCTTCGCCCTGCCCGAAGTCAACCTGAACCAGGTGCTGGACGCCATGCGCCAGAATCCGACGCTCAAGGTCGAAGCCTGGGACCGCAATAACCAGCACCAACTTGCCGACGGCGACTTGCTGGCGATCGACAATCAGCTCAATACCCTGACCGGCACCGTCAACCTGAAGGCGCGCTTCGCCAATAAAGGCGATCAATTGTTCCCGAACCAGTTCATCAATGTGCGCCTGCAGCTCGGCGCGCAGCCGAACGTGCTGACGGTGCCGACCGTGGCGCTGCAGCTCGGCACCGGCGGCAGCTATGTGTATGTGGTCAACGCCGACCAGACGGTCAGCAA
>DASYEK010000134.1:0-78213 GCA_036499085.1 Herbaspirillum sp.
TCCATAAAACACCCTCGCAACCGTCTGTTTCGGGGGCGTTTTGCGTTGTGGCGGATTTTGAACGATTTCCTGCGGGAATTGCCTATGATCCTGATGTTAGAATCATTCCATTCATTCTCCGGGCGCCAACATCCCAGATGCAAGAAGCAAGCGAATTGATAGCGTGCCACGAGTGCGACGCGATTTACCAGCGGCTTCGCCTGAAGCAGCAGGAAATCGCGCATTGCGAGCGATGCGGCGCCGAACTCGAACGCAACGTCGAGCGGCAACTGGCGACCATGGTGCCGCTGGCGATCGCCTGCCTGATCGTGTTCATCATCGCCAATGCGTTTCCCATCGTGCAGATCGAAGTTCAGGGCATCCGCAGCAGCACCACGCTGCTGGGCGCCGTCGCGGTATTGAGCCGGGACGGCATGATGTCGGTGGCCGTGCTGGTGCTGGCCACCACAATGCTATTCCCTCTGCTGCAACTTCTCATTTTGCTTTATCTGCTGTTGCCGAGGCCGCGCCATGGCGCGCCGGCCGGCTTCAATCCGCTGGCGCGGCTGCTGCTGATGCTGCGGCCATGGGGCATGGTGGAAGTCTTTCTGCTCGGTGTGCTGGTGGCGCTGATCAAGCTGTCCAGCCTGGCGCGCGTGATTCCGGGCGTGGCCTTGTGGGCCTTTGCGGTATTGACCGTGCTGCTGGTGCTGGTGGTGACCTTCAGTCCGCGCTATTTGTGGCAGATGCGCGATGCATCCGGCCGCATTGTTCGCAACGGGCCGGCCGCATGATCTGGCGCAAGCGCAAATCCGTCGATCGCGCCGATCGCGCCGACCATGACGGCCCGGTCGGCTTCGAATGCTGGGGCGAAGGACTGAGCCAGGAAGCCACGGGCGCCGCGGCGCCGACTGCCGCCAGCCAGGGCATGATTGCCTGCCATGCCTGCACCACGGTCTGGCGCGACGCCTGCGACGGCGACGCCTGTATCCGCTGCGGCGCCACGCTGCATCGGCGCAAACGCGACAGCATCCAGCGCACCTGGGCGTTCCTGATCGCTGCCTGCATTCTGTATATTCCCGCCAATCTGATGCCCGTCATGGTGACCTCGAGCCTGCTCGACGAGCAGCGCGACACCATCATGAGCGGCATCATTTATTTCTGGGTCAGCGGCGAATGGGGTTTGGCGGCGGTGGTGTTCATCGCCAGCTTCATGGTGCCGCTGTTCAAGCTGTCGGCAATGATACTGATGGTGCTCAGCGCGCAGCACGGCACCACCTGGCGTCTGTTGCAGCGGGCCAGGCTGTATCGCCTGGTGGAGTTCATCGGCCGCTGGTCGATGCTCGACGTGTTCGTGGTGTCGCTGCTGGCCGGACTGGTGCAGATCCAGGGTTTCGCGACCATCACGCCGGGGCCGGGCGTGGCCGCCTTCGGCGCGGTGGTGGTGCTGACCATGCTGGCTTCGATCAGCTTCGATCCGCGCCTGGCGTGGGATCACCTGCAAGACAATACACAAATAAGAGAAACAGAAAGCGATTGTTATGAGTGAAGAAAATCCGCAACTGCCGGCGGTGCCTCCCGCCGCGCCGCGTCCGCGCCGCGTGCGCCAGCGCAACTGGCTGCCGTCGCTGGTCTGGCTGATTCCGCTGATCGCGGCGGTGATCGGGGTGACGCTGGCGGTCAAGATACTGTCCGACCGCGGCCCGCAAATCACCATCAGCTTCCGTTCGGCCGAGGGACTGGAAGCGGGCAAGACCCGGGTCAAGTACAAGGATGTGAATATCGGCACGGTGCAGAATATCCGCCTCAGCAAGGATCGCACGCATGTGCAGGCCAAGGTCCAACTGACCAAAGAAGCCAAGAGCTTCACCGCCGACGATACCCGTTTCTGGGTGGTGCGGCCGCGCGTGGCGGCTTCCGGCGTGTCCGGCATCGGCACGCTGCTGTCGGGCGCCTATATCGCCGCCGATGCGGGCGCTTCCGAAAATACCGTGGACGAGTTCACCGGCCTGGAAGCGCCGCCGATCATCACGCGCGACGCATCCGGCAAACAGTTCGTGATCCATGCCGACGATCTCGGCTCGCTCGATATCGGTTCGCCAGTGTATTACCGGCGCATCGTGGTCGGCCAGGTTGCCGCGTATGAATTGAATCCGGACGGCAAGGGCATCACCTTGCGGCTGTTCGTGAATGCGCCGTACGACAAGTTCGTCGGCGTCAACACGCGCTTCTGGCACGCCAGCGGACTGGATGTCGAGCTCAACGCCAGCGGCTTCAAGCTGCGCACGCAGGCGCTGGCCACGATCCTGCTCGGCGGCGTCGCTTTCCGTGCGCCGGATGACGATTTTGGCGGGCCGGCGAGCGAGAACACCGAATTCGAGCTGGCCGCCGATGAAGACACCGCGCTGAAACCGCCGGATGGGCATTCCGAGACGCTGCTGCTGTACTTCAAGCAATCGTTGCGCGGCCTGGCGCCGGGCGCGGTGGTCGATTTCCGTGGTGTCGCGTTAGGCGAAGTGAAATCGATCGGCATCGAGTACGACGGACAGGCGCGCGAGTTCGTAATGCCGGTGCTGGTGCAGATCTATCCAGACCGCCTCGGCCGCAAGCTGTTGGCGGGCGCACGCAGCGAGGGAGGCAAGAATTACACCGACAAGCAACGCCTTGCATTCTTCGTCAGCCGCGGCCTGCGGGCGCAGCTGCGGCCGGGCAACCTGCTGACCGGTCAGAATTATGTGGCGCTGGATTTCTTCCCGAAAGCGCCGGCGGTGCAGTTCGATCCGAATGCGAATCCATTGATATTGCCGACCATGCCGGGCGCGCTGGACGAACTGCAAACGCAGATCGGCGATATCGCGCGCAAACTGAGCAAAGTGCCGTTCGACGAGATCGGCGCCGATTTGCAGAAGTCCTTGAAGACGCTGGATCGCACCTTGAACAGCGCCGAACAATTGACGCGGAGTCTGAACAACGACGTGGCGCCGGAAGTGACGGCGGCGATGAAGGACGTGCGCAAGACCCTGGATTCGGCCAACAAGACCCTGGCCGAAGATGCGCCGCTGCAGCAGGATCTGCGGCAGACTCTGGAAGAAGTGTCGCGCGCCGCCGGTTCGCTGCGCGTGCTGACCGATTATCTTGAACGCCATCCGGAATCGCTGATCCGCGGCAAGCCGGAGGATGGAAAATGAGGGAAACGATGAAAGCATCGATCAAGCCGGCGCGCTGCGCCAAGGCCGGGCTGCTGGCGGCGGTGCTGGCGCTGGCGGCATGTTCGTCATCGCCGCCGCTGCGGTTTTACAGTCTGGCCATGCCGGCTGCCGCTG
Organism: Herbaspirillum sp.; assembly: GCA_036499085.1. GTDB lineage: Bacteria > Pseudomonadota > Gammaproteobacteria > Burkholderiales > Burkholderiaceae_D > Herbaspirillum. The sequence goes on from DASYEK010000134.1 coordinate 3,303, forward strand.
GCGCGGTTGCGACGGCCGATGCGGCGCCGGTCCGCAGCGCCGGCCTGTTCATCGACGTGCTGGCGGTTGGCGTGCCGGAACGCCTGACGCGGCCGCAATTGGTGGTGCGCAAGGGCAATGACGGCCGCATGGATGTGCTGGAACAGGACCGCTGGACTTCGCCGTTCAATAACGAGTTGCACGATACGCTGGCCGACGGCATCGCCGCCCGGCTGGGTGCGGTCGATGCAAGGCGCGCCGGGCGCCAGGCGGATCTGCCGCTGTACCGGATCGCGGTCAATCTGCGCCAGTTCGAGGCCATCAGCGGCGAGCGCGTCGATGCCGCGTTCGCCTGGACCGTGACGCGTGTCGGCGACGGCCGCTCGGCTTCCTGCCAGGCGTCGTATTCCGCGCCTGCGGCAGGCGCTGGCGGCACCGAGGCGCTGGTGGCCGCGATGCAGAAAACCGTGGCGATGGCGACGGTTGCCATCGCCGCGACAGTCGAGGGGGTGAGGAACGGGACCGATCCGGCTTGCGGATAAAGGCCGGACCGGTATTGTGGATATCGCATGAACCTCATGTGAACATCGGACGAATGTCTTACGAACGCCGCGCGCATGAAAAAAGCCGCTACGGATTTCCGTAGCGGCTTTTTTGCTTCAATGCCGGATCAGCGTTGATTCAGCGCTGTGATGTTGCTCCAATGCGGCCGGGTCGATCAGCGATCGCCGTACGAACGGCGGGCGCCGTCGCTGCGTGCGTTCGCGCCTTTGTAGCCGCCGCCGTCTTTACGCGGTGCGCTCGGCTTGCTGAAGCTGCGGCCGGCCGGCTTCGGTGCGCCGCCACGGTTGTCGCCCGGCTTCCAGCCGCCTGGACGATGGCTCGAACGCGAGGTCGATGCCGTTTTCTTCGGCTCGAAACCTTCCACGACGTCGACCGGAATCAATTGCTTGGTGAAGCGTTCGATGCGCTTGACGTTCATGCCTTCGGCATGATTGACCAGCGACACGGCGATGCCGTTGCGGCCTGCGCGGCCGGTACGGCCGATGCGGTGCACATAATCTTCCGGGAATTTCGGCAGGTCGTAGTTGAACACGTGCGTGATGGCCGGCACGTCGATGCCGCGCGCGGCGACGTCGGTTGCGACCAGTACGCGGATCTGGCCGCGGCGCAGGCTGTCCAGTGTGCGATTGCGCGCGCCCTGATGCATGTCGCCATGCAATGCGGCGGCCGCGAAACCGGCGATGTTCAGGCGGTCGGCGATGGTGTCGGCGTCACGCTTGGTGGCGGTGAAGACCACGGCCTGATCCATCGATTCGTCGCGCAGCAGATGATCCAGCAGGCGATTCTTGTGCGACAGGTCATCCACGAACAAAACGCGTTGCGAGATGTTTTCATGCTTGGTGGCCGAGCCCTGGATCTGGATGACCAGCGGGTTGCTGGTGATGCGCTTGGCCATGTTGCCGACCACGCCGTCCAGCGTTGCCGAGAACAGCATGGTCTGGCGCGTTGCCGGGGTAGCGTCGACGATCTTTTCGATGTCGTCGATAAAGCCCATGTCCAGCATGCGGTCGGCTTCGTCCAGCACCAGGATTTGCAGTTGCGAGAAATCGATCTTGCCCGAATCCATATGGTCGATCAGGCGGCCCGGCGTCGCTACCAGGATCTCCGGGTTTTTCGCCAGCAATTGCATCTGCTTCGGATAAGGCATGCCGCCCAGGATCGAAATGGCGCGAATGCGGCGCATGTACGAACCGTATTTTTCGGTGGCGGTAGTGACTTGCAGCGCCAATTCGCGGGTTGGCGTCAGCACCAGCATCTTCGGTTGCGCGGGCTTGAAGCGGGGACGGTCGCCGCGGGCGCGGGCGGCCTGGTTTTCTTGATTTGGGGTCTTGCCGCCGACCGGTGCTTCGATCGGGGCGGAGGCGAATTTGTGCAGTGCAGGCAGCATGAATGCGGCGGTCTTGCCGGAACCGGTCTGGGACGAGACCATCAGGTCGCGGCCGGCGATGGCGGCTGGAATCGCTTGTTCCTGCACGCCGGTAGGCTTGGTATAGCCGGCTTCGGTCAGTGCTTTCAAGACGGATTCGTGCAGGCCAATAGCTTCAAAAGTCATATGTTTCTTTCGTAAGGATCAGCGCCCCGCATTTGTATGCAAATGCGCGGGACGCAAAATAGCAACGCCAACCAACAACGAAATGACTAACAAAAGAAATTTCGGCACAAAAGCTTTGCGCCGGGACGGTGTCAGGTGCGACACACAAGGCGGGAGGGCTTTTACAACACAATGTCCATCAGGACATGTTCAAGGCTTGCGAAGCTGCTGATCGAGGTGCCGTCGGCCATCGGGTGGCAGGGGCGAAATCGACGTCGTACGCTGTATTGCAACGCACAAACCGGATGATACATGAATTCCTGATGGCGTGCACAAATGCTTATCAATAATTCAAATATCTGGCCAATCCTGACAACGCTGAGATAGGCCTCAGATGCAGGGACAATAGCGACGAATTCCTGCGGATTACGGGCGGTTTATGCCTATTTTCCGCAGGTTTGCATCGTTTTTACGCGGTACTACTTAGCGCTTGCGACAACTTTGCCCTTACTCCGTGATGCCGCCGACGATGCGCGAAAAGCCGCCGTCGACATAAGTGATTTCGCCCGTGATGCCGCCGGCCAGGTCGGACAGCAGGAAGGCCGCGGTATTGCCGACGTCCTCCTGGGTGACATTGCGGCGCAGCGGCGAGTTGGCTGCCACGAAACCGAGGATCTTGCCGAAGCCCTTGATGCCGCTGGCGGCCAGGGTCTTGATCGGGCCGGCCGAAATGCCGTTGACCCGCACACCCTTCGGACCCAGCGATTCGGCCAGGTAGCGCACGCTGGCTTCCAGCGAAGCCTTGGCCAGGCCCATGGTGTTGTAGTTCGGCACCACGCGTTCGGCGCCCAGGTAGGTCAGCGTCAGCAGCGCGGCGTTCGGACGCAGCATCGGCAGCGCGGCCTTGGCCATCGCCGGGAAGCTGTAGGAAGAGATATCGTGCGCGATCTTGAAGCCTTCGCGCGACAGGCCTTCCAGGAAATCGCCGGCGATCGCTTCGGACGGCGCGAAACCGATCGCATGCACCAGGCCGTCAAGCTGATCCCACGATTTGCCCAGGTCCGCGAACAGGGCATTGATCTGCTCGTCGCTGCCGACGTCGCAATCGAAAATGAGCTTGCTGTCGAATTCTTCGGCGAATTTGGCGATCCGCTCCTTGAAGCGCTCGCCGACATAGGTGAAGGCCAGTTCGGCGCCTTCGCGTTTGCATGCTTGCGCAATACCGTAGGCGATCGAGCGATTCGACAGCAGGCCGGTGATCAGGATTTTTTTACCTTGCAGAAATGCCATAAAGACTCCGAGAGTATCGCGCCGACTGTGCGCGGATGTAATGTGTGCGGATAAAAACTGTCGAGATTGTAGGGGCTAGCGGGGTGGAGGGCAACTTTTACGGGCAGCGGGCCGCGGGTGGAACACGTATTTGGCTATTAGTCTTAATTTTTCATAGGGCAGCCTATAGGCTTTGTGTACAATAATTCAAAGCAATTCCACCGCAACTCCACCGCAACCCCGGCGCATGGTCAAATTTATCCTTTCCGTCATGTTGACGGGCCTGTTATTGCCATTTGCCGCGCCGCCCAGCTTCGCCGACCACGCGTTTTCGCTATACGGCACGCCGAAATACCCGCCGGGCTTCACCCATTTCGATTACGTCAATCCGGATGCGCCCAAGGGCGGCACGCTGTATCTGGCCAATCCCGACCGCCGCACCAGTTTCGACAAATTCAATCCGTTCTCGCTCAAGGGCAATGCCGCTGCCGGCGTTGCCTCGCTGATGTTCGAGACGCTGGCCGTGGGCTCGATGGACGAAGTCACTTCCATGTACGGCCTGCTGGCCGACGATATGCAACTGGCGCCCGACCGCATGGCGATGACTTTCCATCTGAACGGCAAGGCGCGCTTCAACAACGGCGATCCGGTGCTGGCGGCGGACGTCAAGTATTCCTACGACACGCTGCTGGCCTACGGCGCGCCGCAATTCAAATCCGTGTTCGCCGACGTCAGGCAATGTGTGGTGGTGGACCCGCAAACGGTGCGCTTCGAGTTCAAGACCAAAAACCATGAACTGCCGCTGATCGTCGGCGGGGTGCCGGTGTTTTCGCGCAAATGGGCGCCCGGCGTGCGTTTCGACAAGATCCAGCTGACGCCGCCGATCGCCAGCGGCCCGTACCTGATCGACAGATACGATGTCGGCCGTTCGATCAGCTACAGGCGCAATCCCGATTATTGGGCCAACGACCTGCCGTCGCGCAAGGGCATGTACAACTTCGGCCGTATTCAGTACCGCTTCTACTCGGACAACGTGGCGCGCCTGGAAGCCTTCAAGGCCGGCGAATTCGACGTATCGGTCGAATATGCCGCCAAAAGCTGGGTGCGCGATTATCAGGGCAAGAAATTCGACAGCGGCGAAATCGTCAAGCGCGACTTCGTCCATTCCAACGGCGCCGGCATGCAAGGTTTTGTGATGAATCTGCGCCGTCCGCAATTCCAGGACCTGCGCGTGCGCCAGGCCTTGGGACTGGCGCTGGATTTCGAATGGCTGAACCGGCAATTGTTCTATAACCAGTACCGCCGGATATATTCGTATTTCAATAGCAGTGAAATGGCGGCCACCGGCATGCCGCAGGGCGCCGAACTGGCCCTGCTGAAATCGGTGCAGGCCGGCGGCGCGAAACTCGATCCGGCCGTATTCGGTCCGGCGCCAACGCCGCCGGCCACCAATCCGCCCGGTTCGCTGCGCGCCAATCTGCTGCGCGCGCGCGCCTTGCTGGAGCAGGCCGGCTGGACCTATCGCGACGGCGCGTTGCGCAATGCCAAGGGCGAACAGTTCCATTTCGAAATCCTGGACGATGCCGGCCCGATGTCGCGCGTCATCAGCGCCTATGCGCGCAACCTGGCCAAGCTCGGCATCGACGTCGACCAGCGCACGGCGGACTACGCCTTGCTGGCCAAGCGCATGGACGACTTCGATTTCGACATGACCAGCGTGCGCTTTCCGGACATCTCCAGCCCCGGCAACGAGATGTTCGACCTGTTCGGCTCGAAAGCGGCGGACCAGCCCGGTTCGAACAATGCCTGGGGCCTGAAAGATCCGGCGGTGGACCGCATCATCGAGGCGCTGGTCGCGGCCGATACGCGGCCGGCGTTGAATGCGGCGGCGCGCGCGCTGGACCGCGTGCTGCTGCACAAGGCGATCACGATTCCGCAATGGTATTCGTCCACGCACCGGATCGCCTACGCCAACCGTTTCGGCATGCCGGCCAGGCTGCCGCTGTATTACCAGGCCGATCCCTACGTGATCTCGACCTGGTGGCAGGTCAGGCCGAAATGACCATGAAGACGGGAGCGGACTTGCGATGAATATCTGGTCTTACATACTGAAACGCATCTTGCTGATGATTCCGACCCTGTTCGGCGTGGTCGCGATCACCTTCGCGGTGATCCAGTTCGTGCCGGGCGGGCCGGTCGAACAGCTGCTGCTGGAGATGAAAGGGCGCAGCAACGGCGCCGAATCCGGAGGCGGCGGGGGCGCGCCGAGCGCCGCCGGCCAGTACCGCGGCCGGCAGGGCATGGACGCCGACCAGGTCAAGGAAATCCAGGCGCTGTACGGTTTCGACAAGCCGGTCGGCGAACGCTTCTGGCGGATGCTGAAGGGCTTCGCGCGTTTCGACCTGGGCCAGAGCTTTTACCATCATGCCGATGTCTGGACGCTGGTGGTCTCGAAACTGCCGGTCTCGATCACGCTCGGCCTGTGGACGTTCTTCCTGACCTATCTGATCTCGATTCCGCTCGGCATCGCCAAGGCGGTGCGCGCCGGCAGCCGCTTCGATGCGGTCAGCGGCGCGGCGGTGCTGATCGGCTATTCGATTCCCGGCTTCGTGCTGGGCGTGTTCCTGCTGGTGGTGTTCGGCGGCGGCAGTTTCCTGCAATGGTTTCCGCTGCGCGGCCTGACCTCGGACAACTGGGCCGATTTGTCTCTTTTCGGCAAAGTCACCGATTACCTGTGGCATATCGCCATGCCGGTCACGGCCTCTGTGGCGGGATCGTTCGCGGTGATGACCATGCTGACCAAGAATACTTTTCTCGACGAGATCCGCAAACAGTATGTGATGACGGCGCGCGCCAAGGGGCTCAGCGAGCGCACGGTACTGTACAAGCATGTCTTCCGTAATGCGCTGATCCCCTTGGTCACGGGCTTTCCGGCGGCTTTCATCGGCGCCTTCTTCGCGGGCAGCCTGCTGATCGAAACGCTGTTCTCGCTCGATGGGCTGGGTTTGCTGTCGTATGAATCGGTGATCCGGCGCGATTATCCGGTGGTCATGGGAACGCTGTATCTGTTTACGCTGATCGGCCTGGTGGTCAAGCTGATCGGCGATCTCTGCTACGTCTGGGCCGATCCGCGCGTGCAATTCGAAAGCCTGGCATGACAGAGCAATCGTATATTTCGCCGGGCCGCGCGCTGTGGCGCAATTTCCGCAAGACCCGCAGCGGCTACTGGAGTTTGGTGATCTTCCTGGTGCTGTTCGGCATCAGCCTGGCGGCCGAGCTGGTGTCCAACGACAAGCCGCTGATCGCGCGCTATAACGGCGACATCGTGCTGCCGATCCTGTCCGATTTTTCCGAAAAACGCTTCGGCGGCGATTTCGATTCGCCGGCCGATTACCATGACCCGTTCATCCGCGATCAATTCGGCAAGAACGGCAACTGGGCCATCTATCCATTGAACCAGTATCGTTACGACACGCTGAATTACTTCTCGGCGCAGCCCAATCCCGCGCCGCCCTCATCCGAAAACTGGCTGGGCACCGACGACCGCGGCCGCGATGTGCTGGCGCGCCTGTTGTACGGTTTCCGCGTATCGGTGCTGTTCGGCCTGGCGCTGACCCTGACCGGCGTCGCGCTGGGCATACTGACCGGCGCCATCCAGGGCTATTTCGCCGGCCGCACCGATCTGCTGTTCCAGCGCTTCATGGAAATCTGGGGCGCCATGCCGGAGCTGTATCTGTTGATCATCTTCTCGTCGATCTTCCAGCCCGGCCTCGGCCTGTTGCTGATCCTGCTGTCGCTGTTCGGCTGGATGGGGCTGTCGGATTACGTGCGCGCCGATTTCCTGCGCAACCGCCATCTGGAATACGTCGAAGCCGGCCGCGCGCTGGGCCTGTCCAACCTGCAGATCATCTGGCGGCATATCCTGCCGAACAGCCTGACGCCGGTGGTGACGTTCCTGCCGTTCCGCATGAGCGCGTCGATCCTGGCGCTGACCAGCCTCGACTTCCTCGGCCTCGGCGTGCCGCCTTCGACGCCGAGCCTGGGCGAATTGCTGGCGCAGGGCAAGAACAATCTGGACGCATGGTGGATTGCCTTGTCGACATTCATCGTGCTGACCGTCACCTTGCTGCTGCTGACCGGCATCGGCGATGCGCTGCGCAATGCGCTGGATGTCAGGAGGCGCAATTGACGCAGACGCAAATCACGCAGTCGATGCAATCGACCCGGGCCGGCGCGCCGTTGCTGCAAGTGCAAGGCCTGTCGGTCGCCTTCGGCAGCGATACCGATGCGCCGCGGGTGGTGCGGGAGGTCAGTTTCAGCATCGCGCCGGGCGAGAAGTTCGCGCTGGTCGGCGAGTCGGGCTCGGGCAAGACGGTGACCGCCTTGTCGCTGCTGCGGCTGAACCAGGACGTGCAATACGGCGGCGCCATCCTGTTCGACGGCAAGGATCTGCTGAAGCAATCCGAGCGTGCCATGCGCGGCGTGCGCGGCAACGAGATCGCGATGATTTTCCAGGAGCCGATGACGGCGCTCAATCCGCTGTTCACGATCGGCAACCAGGTCGCCGAGGTCTTGAAACTGCACCAGGGCTTGAGCAACCGCGCCGCGGCGCTGCGCACGGTCGAACTGCTGGACCAGACCGGCATCGCAGAGCCGGCGCGGCGCGCCAATGCGTTTCCGCATCAGTTGTCGGGTGGGCAGCGGCAGCGCGCCATGATCGCCATGGCGCTGGCCTGCAGTCCCAAGCTGTTGATCGCGGACGAACCGACTACCGCGCTGGACGTGACGATCCAGGTGCAGATACTGGAATTGCTGAATCGCCTGCAACGTGAAGAAAACATGGCGGTGCTGATGATCTCGCACGACCTGAACCTGGTGCGGCATTTCGCCGACCGGGTCGGCGTGATGGAGCGCGGCCGCCTGATCGAAGTCGCACCCGCCGCCGAATTGTTCGAGCGGCCGCGCGAGGCCTATACCCGCAAGCTGCTGGCCAGCCGTCCGCAACGGCTGGTGGCAGCAGTGGACGAGGGCGCAGATCCGACGCCGCTGATCAGCGCGGCCGGCTTGCGCTGCACATTCAGGATCAGCCGCGGCTGGCTGCGCAAGGAGAATTTCGTCGCCGTCGACAGCACCGACCTGGCCCTGGCGCGCGGCAGGACGCTGGGCATTGTCGGCGAGTCCGGTTCCGGCAAATCGACCCTGGGCATGGCGCTGCTGCGGCTGGCCACGGCCAAGGTGCAGGGCGAGATCGAGTTCGACGGCCGGCGCCTCGACCGCATGTCGGGCGCGGCCATCCGGCCGCTGCGCGCCGGCATGCAGGTGGTGTTCCAGGATCCGTTCGCCTCGCTCTCGCCGCGCCGCACCGTCGAGCAGATCGTCGGCGAGGGACTGGCGCTGCATCGGCCCCAATTGTCGCGCTCCGCCTTGCGGGCGGCGATCATCGAGGCATTGCGGGAAGTGGGCCTGGAAGCGGACATCCTGGCGCGTTATCCGCATGCGTTTTCGGGTGGACAGCGGCAGCGCATTGCGATCGCGCGGGCGCTGGTGCTGAAGCCGGCGCTGCTGCTGCTGGACGAGCCGACCTCGTCGCTGGACGTTTCGGTGCAGCAGCAGGTATTGCGGCTATTGGCCGAACTGCAGCAAAAATACGGGATGAGTTATCTGTTCATCAGCCATGACCTGGCCGTGATTCGCGCGATGGCGCATGAAGTGATGGTGATGCAGGCAGGCAAGGTGGTCGAACGCGGACCGGTGGAAGCCGTGCTGACGCAGCCGTCGCATCCCTACACGCAACGGCTGCTGCAGGCTAGTTTTTACGCGATGTCCGCTCCGAAGCCAGTGTGATGCCGGAGCGTTTCGGCGTCGCCGCCACATGCGTGCGGATCGGCGCGGCGGCGGCGCGGCGTATCGTCACCTGCTTGGGACGCGCCTGCCGCGGCTGCACTACGCGATCCACGCCGCGGTAGCTGCTGCGGTAAGGCACTTCGATCTGCAGTTTCTGGCCGTTGGCCAGCGTATCGTGACGCAGGTCGTTCCATTGCTTGACCTGCATGATCGTGACATGGAAACGCTTGGCGATGCCAGCCAGGGTATCGCGTTTGCCGGCGTGCACATAGATGCGCTTGGTGTCCGGTTCGTCCGGCGCGATCAGCATCTTCGCGCTTTCGGCCAGTTGCTGCGAAATGTCGCTGTCGGCCGATGTCATTTCGGTCGACATCTTCGGCACCAGGATGGTGGAGCCGGCGCGCAGGACCATCTTCGGCGGAATCTGATTGACGGAGCGGATCACTTCCGGCGAGGTGTGGAATTTGCTGGCGATGGTTTCGATGCGTTCGCGCGCGCTCAGCACGGTATGCGCGGTCCAGGACGACAGCGCTTGCGTCCATTTGCCCAGGTTGGTCTTGAATTTTTCGGCATTGCTTTGCGGCAGCAGGATTTGCGTATCGTCGCCGCCGATGATCACCGGCCGGTTGAACTGCGGGTTGAGCTGCTTGAATTCATCCACCGACAGCTCGGCCAGCTGCGCCGCGACCTTGACGTCGATATTGCGGGTCTTGCCGATGGTGACGAAATAGGGCTGATTGTCGACGATCGGCAGGGCGATGTTGAAATCGGCCGGCGCCGCGACGATGTTCTTGACCGCTTGCAGCTTCGGATAGTAATTGCGGGTTTCCACCGGCATCAGCGCCGACAGGCTGTTGTAGTCGGTCGGCAGGCCGGCGGCTTCCTGTTTTTTGACGGCGCGCTGCACATTGCCTTCGCCCCAGTTATAGGCCGCCAGCGCCAGTTGCCAGTCGCCGAACATGCCGTACAGCTTTTGCAGATAGGTCAGCGCGGCGTCGGTCGAGGCCAGCACGTTGCGGCGCTCGTCGGTGAACATGTTCTGGGTGAGGTTGTAATCCAGGCCGGTGGACGGAATGAATTGCCACATGCCGGCCGCCTTGGCGCTGGAATACGCCTGCGGATTGAAGGCCGACTCGATGAACGGCAGCAGCGCCAGTTCGGTCGGCATGCCGCGTTTTTCCAGTTCCTCCACGACGTGATACAGATAGCGCGAGGCGCGCGTGGTGGTGCGTTGGATATAGTCCGGCCGCGAGCTGTACCACTCGGTCTGCGAGGTCACCAGCGGGCTTTCCAGGTTCGGAATGCCGAAACCCTTGCGGATGCGGCCCCAGACGTCGACGTCGTCGATGTGCATGATCTGGGTCGGGTCGACCGGATTCTGGGCGCTGGCGAGGGAATTGTACGGCGCGGGATAAATCGAAATATCGTTGGCGGCGGCGGGGACGGTGGCGAAGGAGAGCGCTAGCAGGGAAGCTGTGGCGAACTGTTTCAGTTTCAGTAAACGCTGCATAGGTTCGATGTCCTCTGGCCTCTGACCGGAGGTCATCTTCCGGTAATGTAAATAAAAGTAATGTCGCAGTGTACGTAAGCCGCTTTCCTCGCGTCAAGTAAAAATTAACTGTTTGCAAATAATCTAAGTCGTTGATTAGGCTGATATTTTTCAAATTCAGCCCGTAAAGGCCGGCTAAAAGTCATTTTTCCATTCTCGCAGTGCAGCAAAAGCCTGCACCGGCGTGGCGCCGGCCGGCAGGCCGTGTTCACGGAGCGTTTTTACAACGCCGCCGGCTTCGTGCCGCAGAAAGGGGTTGGTTTGCCGCTCCAGGCCGATGGTCGAGGGCACGGTGGGCTGGCCGCGGTCGCGCTTGGCCTGCTCATCCAGAACCCGCTGCCGCAGCGCCGCATTGTCCGGTTCGGCGGCACTGGCGAAACGCAGATTGGCCATGGTGTATTCATGGGCGCAGTACACTTGCATATCGGCTGGCAGCGCGCTCAATTTTTGCAGCGACGCCATCATTTGCGCCGGCGTGCCTTCGAACAGGCGGCCGCAGCCGCCCGCGAACAGCGTGTCGCCGCAAAACAGCCAGCCCTGCTGCCGGGCGACATAGGCGATGTGGCCGCGCGTATGTCCCGGCACGTCCAGCACGGCCAATTGCAGCGGCAGATCGGGCAGGTCGACCCGGTCGCCCTCGGCCAACGGCACGGTCACGGCGGCGATCGCATCATTGCGCGGACCGTACACCGGGACTTTGGTATGCTGCAACAGGCGCGGCACGCCGCCGACATGGTCAGCGTGGTGATGTGTCAGTAGAATAGCGGCCAGCGCGAGCTTGTGTTGCACCAGGGCATCCAGGATGGGCGCGGCGTCGCCCGGGTCGACCGCAACCGCGGCGACGCCGTTGTGGATCAGCCAGAGGTAATTATCCTTAAAGGCCGGAATCGCAAGCACGCGCAATGAGTCATTCAAGAGAGCAGGCATAGGCAATATGTTGGATTCGTCAACGGCAGAAGCACCGCAAAGCGCCATTATAGACCTCGGCGCCTGGCTGCAAACGGACACCGGAATTTACGTCCGGGACTGGGAACAGGCGCATTTGAACGCCTTGACCGCCGACATCTTCGGTTTCCATGCCTTGCAGATCGGCTTGCCTGAAATCTGCACGCTGCAGGCCAATCGCATGCCTTACCGCTGGCTGACCGACAAGCATATTCCGTCGCTGCGCGAGGGCGCCGTGTCGTTATCGGCGCCGCGGATGCGCGTCAGTTGCGGCGCCGACGAGGCCGCGCAAGGCAGTACCAACGCCAACGCCAATGGCAATACCGATGCCAACAACGCCGGCGCCATTCCGGTCGTGGTCTCGCACGACTTCACCGAATTGCCGTTCGCCTCGCAGAGCCTGGACCTGGTGGTCCTGCCGCACCTGCTTGAATTCGCGGCCGAGCCGCACCAGGTATTGCGGGAAGTCGAGCGGGTGCTGATTCCGGAAGGGCAACTGATCATCAGCGGCTTCAATCCGGCCAGTCTGTGGGGCATGCGCCAGGCCGCCAGCCGCCTGACCGGCGCGTCGTTCCTGCCGCGCGACGGCGAATTCATTTCGTTGCCGCGGCTGAAGGACTGGCTGAAATTATTGAACATGGAAGTCGGCCGCGGCCAGTTCGGCTGCTACGCACCGCCTTGCGCGACCCAGAAATGGCTGCATCGCTTCAGTTTCCTGGAGCCGGCCGGCGCGCGCTGGTGGCCGTATTTCGGCGCGGTCTATGTGGTGCGGGCGATCAAGCGGGTGCAGGGCATGCGCCTGGTCGGCCCGGTATGGAACAAGCGTCCCGCCGCTTCGGCGCGGGCGGTGCCGGCCGCCAACCGCGCCGGTCATACGCACCGCACGCATCGCATGCAGCAGGGATCATCGAATCATCAAACGGAAAGAGAAGCCAGGACAGATGGATAAAGTGGAAATATTTACCGACGGCGCATGCAAGGGCAACCCGGGACCGGGCGGCTGGGGCGCGCTACTGGTGGCCGGCGGGCATGAGAAGGAATTGTTCGGCGGCGAACTCGGCACCACCAATAATCGCATGGAGCTGCTGGCCGTGATCGAGGCGCTGAAGGCCTTGTCGCGGCCCTGCGAAGTGATCGTGCATACCGACAGCCAGTATGTGCAGAAGGGCATCAGCGAGTGGATCCACGGCTGGAAGGCGCGCGGCTGGAAAACCGCGGCCAAGGCGCCGGTCAAGAACGAAGACCTGTGGCGCCAGCTGGACGAAGCGCAGGCGCGCCACAAGATCGAATGGCGCTGGGTGCGCGGCCATAACGGCCACGTCGGGAACGAGCGCGCCGATGCGCTCGCCAATCGCGGTGTGGCGACAGTCATGGCTGCTTGAACAGGAACGATACAATATGCGTCACATTATTCTCGATACCGAAACCACCGGCCTGAGTCCGCGCAGCGGCAACCGCATCATCGAAATCGGCTGCGTCGAAATGCTGAACCGGCAACTGACCGGCAACAATTTCCATCGCTATCTGAATCCCGATCGCGATTCGGAAGACGGCGCGCTGGCGGTGCACGGCCTGACCACCGAATTCCTCAGCGACAAGCCGCGCTTCACCGACATTGCCGCCGAATTCCTGGACTATATCGCCGGCGCCGAAATCATCATCCACAATGCGCCGTTCGATGTCGGCTTCCTGGACATGGAACTGAGCCTGCTCGGCCATCCGGGATTCCACAAGCATGTGGTCAATGTGATCGACACGCTGCCGATGGCCAAGGAAATGCACCCCGGCAAGCGCAATTCGCTGGATGCGCTGTGCGACCGCTACGGCATCTCGAACGCGCACCGGACCTTGCACGGCGGTTTGCTGGACGCCGCCCTGCTGGCCGAAGTCTACCTGGCGATGACGCGCGGCCAGAACAGCCTGAGCATGGACCTCGGCATGGAAGACCGGCACGATGCGCTGGGCAACGCGATCGCGCTGGCGCCGCTGGCCGACATCATCGTGCGCCCCGCTACCGCGGAAGAACTGGCGCTGCACGAGGCATTGCTGACCGGGCTGGACAAGGACTCGAAAGGCAAGACCATCTGGCGCGCGCTGGAGGCGCTTGAATCGCCGGCCTGAATGGATTTGCCGACATGGTTGCCCATTAATATAAGAAATATCGGAGTGAATTATCGGCCGTTTTGCAAAAGCCGGGAGTGCCGGCGTGTGAAATACTGCAAGTCCTTTTTAGCTTGTATGGTTGATAAATATCATGACGTGGCTTACCGCAATAAATCCGACGATTAATGCAAAAATAGCGCCGGTCGATCCGACGCCGCTCCGGCCGCCGAAGGAGTCGCCCCTGTCCATGGTGGACAGTCTCGCGTGGAACATACGCCAGTGCGGGGAGCACAACGCGTGCAGCGAGGAGCTGTCGGCGCTGATCGATATTGCGATGTACAAGAACAGCGAGGCGAATTTCGTCTCGCGCCATGCCGAGCAGCATCTGCTGGACCTGTTTGCCCAGCCGGACGTGTCGGCCGCCACGCGGCGGCAACTGATCGATCGCCTGTTTGAATGCGAAACCATCCTTGTCGGGGGCACCGGCGTCAACGCGAACGAGTTCGCGATGCCGGCTTCGCTCAAGCATCTGATGGCGCAATATGTGCATCGCCAGATGTCGTTGCAGACAGCGGAAATCGTGACCGACGACGAGATGCACATGGTGGAAGGCGGTCCCGCGATCGATGATGTGCAACTGGCGGAAATGGAATTGGAATTGATGGCGGCAAGCAAACTCAATGACAAGATCATCGATCCGAATCGTTGCGTCAGCACGGACGAGATGCTGGCGAGTTTTGCGCAGTTGCCGGGCACCCATCCGCACGTCATCGACCTGAGCAGCAATGTCACTTCTTCCTCGGCGAAGATGCAGATGGATCTTCTGCTGGATAACGTCCCCGATACCGGCTTTATCCTGGCGCCGTTGCTGGTCAATGCGCATTTCATGCTGATGGCGGCTGAGAAAAGCAGGATGCCGGGCAAGTGCGCATTGACGATTGCCAATACGTTCCTGTCCATTGGCGGAGCCGCGATCAAGGCCGTGAATGACCCATCGAACCAGCGGCGCCTGAATGCCGATTTCATTCGTACCCTCAGGGAGGCCGCCGGCGACCGTTTTGCGGATCGGCTGTCGAGGCGAATACAGCGCGCCGCGGCCGGCAAGGTGAGCCATATAGAAATTGCCAGCAATCACCTGCAGATGCATGCCATCAACAGCTGCGGCCCGCTGGTTGCGATGCTGGCCCAGGAAGTCGCGGGACGCAAACCCGGCGCCGGCAAGGTGGGAACATTGGTGCGGAGCTTGTGCGACGATTGGCGAAAGTTGAAACCGCAGCAGCAGAAAGACCAGGTCCTGGCCCAGCGTGCCAGGATGATGGGTTGCACAGTCGAATGGCAAAGGGCTGCCTGGTCCGAGGGGCGTCGTTTTGTCGAATCCTACGCATTCCTGCCGCGGCCGCAAGTCCAAACCGAAGAGGCCACGCATTTGTAGTTGTCTATCTGGCGCTGAATGTGCGATAATGCGATCCGCTTTAAACGGGGCCTGTTTATACAGCCACGTTTGAATGGAAGGTTAGCTCAGGGGTAGAGCACTGCATTCACACTGCAGGGGTCGCAAGTTCGAAACTTGCACTTTCCACCAGGATTTAATGAAAAAGCCAGCTATGTAGCTGGCTTTTGTCGTTTGGGGAAACATGCTCTAGATTTTCCGTAAATCCGAATTCCCGTTCCCTGTATATAATAAAAACCTCAAAGTCAGGCAAAGGACTCATGATGAAAAAGACTTACGGGGTCACATTGAAGGCACGCACCGAAAAACAGCGTCCGGTTCCAATGTCGCTCAAGGGTGTTGACGGATCGCGGGTTGTCAAAAGTGCTGCCAAGCGGGTTATTTCTACGCATGCGAAAGTCATTAAAGCTTTAGCGAATCGCTAGGGATATTAATGATCGATGCTAATAAGGTAATTGAAACACCAGGATTTAATGAAAAAGCCAGCTATGTAGCTGGCTTTTTGCGTTTCCGGGGCTGTATCTGAATCAGTGCATCAACTCATCCAGTTTGGCCGGGTCCAGTCCAATCTGTTCATGCGGCTTGCGCTCGCGCCGATGCGGCAGGACCAGTTCTGCTGCGGTACGTACATCGTCCGGTATCACGGCTAGGCGGCCGTCGAGCGCGGCCAGCGCGCGCGAGGCCTTGTGCATGACGATGTCGGCGCGCAGGCTGGCCACATCGAATGCGCAACACAGATGGCTGATCAGCAGCAGCGTTGCGTCGTCCGCCTCGACCTGCGGCAGCAGGCACTGCGCTTCATAGAGCCGGCGGCGCATCTCCACCTGTTCCTTGTTCCATGACTTGATAAAACCGTCCGGATCGGCGTCGTAAGCAAAGCGGCGCCGGATCACTTCGGCGCGCTGTTCCTTGTCGCGCGGCGCCCGCACATCGACCATCAGCGCAAACCGGTCCAGCAGTTGCGGACGCAGATTGCCTTCTTCGGGATTCATCGTGCCGATCAGCGTGAAACGCGATGGATGATTCAGTCCGATACCGTCCCGCTGCACGTTGTTGACGCCCATCGCGGCCACGTCGAGCAGGATATCGACTATGCGCGCTGGCAGCAGATTGACTTCGTCGATATACAACACGCCACGGTGCGCCTCGGCCAGCACGCCCGGCCGGAACGAGTGTTCCGGAGGACCGCCCCGCGCGACGCGCTCCATATCGAGCGAACCGGTCAGGCGCTCTTCCGACGCGCCCAGCGGCAAGGTCACAAACCGCACGCTGCTGGCCAGCGGATCTTCCGGATGTTCCACGTTGCAGACCGGGCAGATGGCGCAGGGCGCATCCGGATCGCAGCGGTATTGGCAGCCGTCCCGGTGCGTGATGTGCGGCAGAACGGCAGTCAGGGCGCGCGCGGCGGTACTCTTGGCGCTGCCCTTGTCGCCGACGACCAGCACGCCGCCCAGAGTGGGATCGACCCCGCACAACAGCAATGCGGTCTTCATGCTGGTTTGCCCGACGATGGCGCTGAAAGGGTAATAGGTAGGATAAACAATCATCAAACGACCTTATTGTCTGGTTCTTTAAATTTCTCGGATATTGAGAAATGCGCTTTGGCAGGATGATATCACTCTGATAATTTCGACGCGGGAAATCATCGATTGAAGGCCGGCGTCGGAAAGCATGTCTGGCCTGCTGCGCGCCAGATATTTATGGCGTCTTGAGGAATACGGTATCGTAAATTTTGCGAATCTCCGCCACCGACTCGGCATCGTGCCACTTTTCCACGATGCGGCGGTAGTAGGGCTTGCCGCGATTGGCGACAAGCACCTTGTTGACCTGCTCCACGACTTGGCGCCCCCATTCATTCCGGGAGCACATGATGCGGTTGAAGACGACCTCGTTCGCTTCCTGGATGGGAATGGCCACCAGTTCTCCGGGATGACCCATCGCCCGGGCCTGGTCGAGCGCCAGCAGCGGCAATTCGATCATGTAGTCGATGCGTCCCGCCAATAGCATGCCGATGGCTTCAACCTGTTCGGAATAATTTTGTTTCGGCGGGTCGGCGGCCAGCAGCTTGTCCACGGTCGGGCTGTAGGATCGGTCGCGCATCACCGAGGTGCTGAGCCGAGGGTTTTGCAGCAAGGCCCGTAGCGATTGCGGATTCTTGAATTGCGGCAGGCGGTCCCGGCGCACGATGATCCGCTGCGGAAGGAAAATCGAACTGGGCAGCGAAAAATAGCCATAGGCCTCGCGTTCCGGCGTTTTCAATGCGCCGTTGAAGCACCAATGGCTGCCTTTTTTTATCTCGCTGTTGATACGCGGGAACGGCGCATCCAATTCGACGTGCCGGTATTGCGGCAAATTGTCCTTGAGGACATCGAGGGCCTGGTCAAAAACGCCTTGATGCGCCGACTCTCCCTCCAGAATCATATAGGGCGGCACATTGTATTTTCCCCATGTGATCTCGTCGCCGGCCATGGCGGGGCATAACGCGGCCGCCAGCGAGAGGAGCAGAAGGCAGCGCGGGACTTTAGACAGCATCGTTTAATTTCTCCAGTGATGCGGGAAGGGGCCATCGCGCCACCAGGACCTGGTTGCGTCCCGCCATTTTCGCGCGATACAGGGCGGCATCGGCCTCCCGCAGCAGCGTATTGATATTGCCGTCTTGCCGGGACGGGAGGCAGCCGGCGACGCCGACGCTTACCGTGATGTGTCCGAAATTCGACGGCGCGTGGAGGATCTGCAGGGAAGAAATGGCGTCGCACATTCTGTGCACGACATTGAGTCCCGATTCGGCATCGGTGTCCGAGGCGATCAATGCAAACTCTTCCCCGCCATAGCGCGCCACGGTGTCGCCCGCCCGGCAGACGGCCTGTTGCAGCGCGCCGGCCACCTGGCGCAACACCTCGTCGCCGGCAATATGGCCATAGTGGTCGTTGTAACGCTTGAACCAGTCCACATCGAACAAAGCCACCGTCAACGGCGCGTCGCCGCGGGCGCAGCGCTGCCACTCTTGCTCAAGGGTCTGGTCGAAACAGCGGCGGTTGGGGATGCCGGTGAGGGCGTCGGTCAAACTGAGCGACTTGAGCTGTTCGTTGGCTTGCGCCAGGTCGCGGGTGCGCTCGGCAATGCGCAGTTCCAGCGACTTGTTGAGCGCGCGCAGGGACTCTTTTTCCCGTTCCAGCTGGCCATAGAGCGTCCGGTTCTGCGCCATGTGTTTTCTCAGGTTGGCCAGCATGGTGTTGATGGCATCGGCGAGAAAGTGTAATTCATGCCGCTTTCTTCCCGGCAACGCGATGCTGCGCTGCGCATCGGGCTGGTTCAGATCCTGTTCCTGCACGAAGGAGCTGAGCCTGGTAATGGGCACGCCCAGCCAACGATGGAACACATACAGGAAGATGAACCACAGCACCAAGGTCTTGATAACGGAGTTGATCAGGATGAGGGTGAATCCGTAGGCGACTTTCCTGACGACGACGTGACGGCTGGAATACACCGTCCAGGAGCCGATATCGTGGCTGACGCCATGTTCGTCGCGGTACAGGATGGGAAAGCGATGGCCGATGGCGGCATTCAGGAAGTCTGCCGTGACGGGCTCGCGCATGCCGTCGGCGTCGACATGGACCTGCTTGCCCGCGCTGTCGAAGATATTGCCCAGGGCGAGCACCAGCTGTCCCTGGGGATCTTCTATCTTGACGCCGGTCACCACCGGCAGATTGCTGATTCCCGTGAGCGTGGCCTTTTGCACGTCCCCTTGAAAGCGCCATGTCGCGCTGGCCAGGCTTGTGCCGAAAGTCAGGTCCATCGCCATCAGCTCATTGTCGATGCCGGCTTTCGTATGCCGGTACTCGGCCGCCAGTTGGACGCAGGTGACAATGAGCGTGACCACGAAGTAACTGCCGAAAATAATGCGTAGCAACTGTACTGCCAAAGAATTTTTCGAGAGCAAATTCATGCCGACGGTATGCTTTGCGCAAAGGAAAACAGGTTGCTCGGATCGTATTTCTTTTTCACGCGCTTCAATCGCGGCAGATTATCCCCGTAGTATGCCTTTGCCCAATTCGGGAGGTCCCTGCTGGGGAAATTGACATAGGACTGGGGCAGCATGAACGGCTGCATGGCAGCAAAATATTCCGCGAGCCAGGCTTGCTGCCTGCGCACCACATCCGGACGGTCTATCGGCGCCCAGGCGCTTTCCATTTCAAAGATATAGTTGGCGCTTCGGTGCACGTAAGCGGTGGCATCGGACGCCACGTCCCTGACCTTGCCGCCGATGGCAAAGAGAATGCCCATGTTTTCCGGCAGCAGCGAGCCGCCCGGCCATTTCATCATCCATCGCAGCATCGTCTCCAGCGCTTCCGGCGGCAGCGTTTCGGCGACGTAACTCGAGCGCAGGTCGTACATGCCGTTCGGATCCTCGGTAATGAGATAGTCGCGCGCTTGCCAGTAGCGCATCTGGCGAATGTCGCTCTTGATCGGCTTGACCAGCTTGAGCGCGGGAGCGAGCGCCTCCAGGGCCTTGTCGAGCGGACCGAAGAACTGGCCCAGCGTGGCCACCTGAAGCTGCTTGCGCTGCGGCAACGGCCCGGGAGCATCGGGATAGGCCTTGGTGCGGGTCGACATCTGTCGCGCGTGGTTGTTTTGTATTTCCTGCAGCGTGCCCAGCAGTTCAATCTGCTTTTCGCCCGGCCACACGATGTTGAAAATTGTGACGTCGTCCTTCACCTCATGCAATTCGAAGCTGAATTTGGTATTGATGCCGAAGTTGCCGCCGCCGCCGCCGCGCAGCGCCCAGAACAGATCGCTGAAATCGCCTTCTGCTTCGGCCCGGACCTTCTCGCCATTGGCCAGCACCACGTTGGTTTGCACCAGGCTGTCGCAGGTCAGTCCCGCATGGGTCGCGGCGAAGCCCCAGCCGCCGCCGAGCACCAGGCCGCTGGCGCCCACGGTAGGGCAGCGGCCGGAGGGAATGGCGAAGGTCGAGCCGCTGAAGGCGTCGGCCATATTCTGGTTGTTGGCGCCAGCCTGGATGTAGCCGCGATTCTTCTTGACATCGAACCATACCTTGTTCATGGCCTTGACGTCGATCAGCAAACCCCTGGTGGTCGAGAAGCCGGCATAGTTGTGGCCGCCCGAACGAACGGCAAATGTTTCGTGATGGTCCGTCGCCCAGCGCAGGCAGAGCCGGACGTCATTCGCGTTCGCGCACATCGCCACTGCCAGCGGCAATATGTCGGCATAACGGGCATTGTTGGGCGCCGCGGCCATCGCATAGCCCATTTCACCGGGCAATATCAGGCGGCCTTGAAGGCTGTTGCGCAAGGCTCGTAAATTTTTCGGCGAGTGCAGCGCCGGCGCGGCGCTCAGTATTGAAGGAAAACTTCCCGCGTATAACAACGCAGCCCCGGTTTGCAAAAACCTGCGCCGTGGCATGGCATTGGCGTCATGCATTATTACTTCCCCCGATGAAGTTTATTTTTATCCAAACCTGTGGAATTGATCCGATTTGCGCAGCAATTCTACCCGACCCGGATCATTTCGATTTTTTCCCCTCGGCCGGCAAACTCGGTTGGGTTTCTTCGCTGGCCTCTGTAGCGCCGGAACTAAAAAAGCCAGTTTTCACGCTGGCTTTATTTTTGTGCAAATCGTTCACACCCGCCCTCAAGTATGCGGCGGCAGCGGCATCGTCTGCTCGCCCGGCTGGTTTACCCCATCCTTGTCCTGCGTGCTTGGCGCCGGCGTCGCGCCGATCAGCATGGTCGGCTGCCTGGCGATCGAAATCCCGGCGTCGCGCAAACGTTTCAGGATGTCGAACAGCAGATCGCTGCGGATGCCGTAAGTCAGGCGTGGCGACGCAGCGAAGCCGGTAGCGTTGAAGATCAGGTTATTGTTGTCGATGCCGTCCAGTTGCACGTTCGGCGCCGGTGAATCCAGGATGCCCGGATTGCTCTTGAATGCGTCCAGCAGCAGGGCGCGCGCCTGGTCGGCATCGGTGGTCACCGGCACCGGCAGCTTGATCTGCACCAGTCCCAGCGGATTGGTATGCGTGACATTGCGCACCGTGGCCGTGATGAACTGCGAATTCGGCACGATCACGGTGGAGCGGTCGCCCATCTGGATTTCCGTGGCGCGCACATTGATGCGCCGGATGTCGCCCTCGACGCCGCCCAGCGAAACCCAATCGCCGACTTTCACGGGCCGCTCCGCCAGCAGGATCAGGCCGGAAACGAAATTCTGCACCACCGCCTGCAAGCCGAAACCGATGCCGACCGAGAGCGCGCTGGCGACCCATGCGATGCGTTCCAGCCCGATGCCGAGCGCCGACAGCGTCAGCGCCACCGCGATCACGCCGCCGATATAGCCGAACAGCGTCGAGGTCGAGGTCTGCATGCCGGCATCCAGGCTGGTGGTCGGCAGATAGCGCTCGACCAGCCAGCGTTTGAGTATCCGCAATCCCAGCATCGCCAGTCCCAGCACCAGCAGCGCCTGGAATACCGCGCCCGGCCGGATGGCGATTTCGCCGATCGAAATGCCTTCATGCAATTGATCCGCGCGATGCAGCAACTCGGTCGGCCCTTCGCCGAAGGGCGCGGCCAGCAGCATCAGCGCAACCAGCGCCACCAGCAGCCGCGCAACGCCGGACAGCAGGACCGCCGCCTGGTCGCGCACCCGGGGCGGCGTCGGCGCGGCGGCGTTGGAAGACCCCGACGCTCCCTGCGATCCCGCCGATGCATCCGCGCGTTGCGCCGCCGAGCCGATCGCGGTGCAGGCATCGTCGATCAGGACCGCCAGCAGATAGCTTGAACTGAGCACGATCAGCGTCCACGCCACCTGCTTGGTGACGAAGCTGCCGAACGCCACGTAGCCGGTCAGCAGGCTGAGCAGGCTGGTGCCCAGGATGATCCATTGCACCGCAAGGATGGCGCGCAGCCAGAGGTCGTGGGTCGGATGGCCGGCCACGTAGCCTTCCGGCTGCTCGCCCCGTGCGGCCTGCGCGCGCAGCTTGCGCCACATGCGCGCGCCGCGCAGCAGCCAGAAGGTGATGGTCAGGCTCAACAGCAAGGCCACGATGCAGTTGATCGCCACTTCGGTGGCCAGCCCGACATTGACCAGGATCGCCAGCCGTCCGGCCAGTCCGACGCCGACCAGCACCAGCGCCAGTGTGATCGGGAAACCGCGCAGGCGCCGCGCCAGCGGATCGGACAGCGGCAGCAGCCGCCAAGACGGACGGCCCGGCATCAGCAGCGCCTGCCCCAGGCCGTCGACATATCCGCCGAAGGCCGCCATGCCGAGCACGCCGATCATGAACGCGTCGATTGCGTCAGGCAGGCCGGTGGTCCAGCGCAGGCCGGTCAGCAAGACCAGCACGATCAAGGCCGGCGTGGCCACCGACAGCAGCAACAGGGTGACGGCATGCAGCGAACGCCGCAGGCGGCCGGGCGGGACCTTGGTCGCGGTCAGCTTGAACAGGAAGCGCCCGGCATAGATGCGCAGTATCAGCAAGCCCAGCGCGGCGATCAGGATTCCTGCCCATACCAGCGGCGGGGTGGCGCCGCCGGTGGCGCGGACCTGGCCGAACAGGGTGCGCAGTTTGCCGATGTCTTGCGGCATGTCGGCGCGCAGTTCGTTCCAGAATGCCGGCGCCAGAATGGATGGCGTGCGTTCGCCCATGCTGGCCTGGAAGCGGTCGCGCCGCAGCACCGAGACCTGGGCGGCGACCTGCTCCGCTTCCACCGACAACAGCCCGGCCAGCTTGACCTGGGCGTCGAGGTCGCTGTGCATTTTGTCGATCTGTACGCGCTGGTTGGTAATGTCGCGCGCTTCCGTCGCGCCGGCGGGCGGGGTTCCCAGTTCGGCCTGGCGCGCTTGCACCCGCGCCAGGGCGGGCGCGAGCGCGGCTGCAGCATCGTCGGCCTTGCCAGAATCGGCCAGCGCGCGGTCGCGCATGCTCATCAATTCGGCATCGCTCTGCCTGGTCTGCAAGGCGGCCTGGATCGCCGTCAGGTCCTGGCGGATGCCATCCAGCGTTGCGGCCAGCGTCGCGGTTGTGGCCACAATGGGGTCGGCGATTCCTGCCGCCTTCGGGGCCGCTTGGGCCGCGCCGCCTGCGATGAATGCCGCCAATGCCAGTATCAGGCCGGCAATGGCCGGCGCTGTCGCAAAAGGGTAGGATAAACGTTGCCGGGTGCATATCGGGCAGACCAGACAAACCCGGCAAACCCGGCGAAGCAGGTATTGCAGGGATCGCAAATGACGTTGCAGGAAATGGGAAGATGTCGGCTTGAGCGGTTTCATCAATCGATTTTGTTATTGAGGTGACCAGCGAAGTAGGTGAAGTATACGGCGCGATGGGCGGTTTCGGGCAAAGAACCGATCCCGGCGCCGGCAGTCCAAACGAAAACCCGATTCGATGCGAGGCATGCTGTCCGCCAAGCAAATCCAGGTATTCATGGAGGAAAAGATGACCGATCGCATTCTACAGAGCGGCACCCATATCGCACGTATCACTGCAGTGCAAATGCCCGATGCCACCTTTGAAGCGCAGGTATACGTGCGTTTGACGCGCGAACCTGAAATCGCCGAAACCTACATTCCGGCGGGCATTTTCCCCACGCTCGATGCAGCCATGAAAGGCGCGGAATCGCGCGCGCAAAGGGCGCTCGACCAAAACGAATTTTAGTGCGCCCTTGTTGCTGTCGTCCCGTTGCGGCTCTCGCCGTTGCTTTCACCGATGCCGCCGCCGCCGGCATCAACGCGCATTGTACGACTTCATTGGCAGCGGCAAAGCGGATGCCCTGTTTCAATCGTTTTCAATTTCGTCTATATCCAGGTTCAGGTCGCGGATCTGTTCCTCCTCGCTGAGGGCGGGATCGTCTTCATCGGTATCGACCGGGATGTCGGGATCGATCTCGTCGTTCTCGGCGAAATCGTCGCCGACGTCGGTGTCCTCGATATCTTCGTCATCGATGTCGCCTTCCAGGCGGCCGCTCTCCGGATCGACCGAGGCCCGTTCGCCGGTGCCCTGCGAGTCGGTATCGTCGCCGGCAGCGTGCAGTCCGCTCAGGTCGCTGCCGCTGTCCGAACTGTCGCTGTAGCCCAATGCATCGTTGTCGTGGCCGGTGCCGAGACGCCGGTCGCTGCCCCTGATCAGATCGGGATCCAGTGTGCTGGTTACCATGGCATTTCTCCTTAGTCGTTGCGTAGGAACAAGCGTAGTAGCTGCTTCGTCATCCAACAGTAGGAGCGGCGCTTATTCTGCTGTAAGAAGATGGATAGTCCAGAGGTGGGCGACCGGTCCCGCAACTGTTGCAGCCTGCGGCGATGTTTACGTCTCTTTACGCCCTCCGGCAGACGCTTCCCCTTACAATATGGCGCGGCAATACCGGTTTAAAAATAAAAAGAGGTTTCCTGTGGCATATTTTCCGAAATGGCGGCTGTGCAGCACGGCCCTCGACGGCGAAACCCAAGTGGTTGCGGCCGACGAGCGCCTGCCCGCGGCGCAAACCGTGGCGATGGGAATCCAGCACGTGGTCGCCATGTTCGGCGCCACCGTGCTGGCGCCGTTATTGATGGGATTCGACCCGAACCTGGCGATTTTCATGTCCGGCATCGGCACTTTGTTGTTTTTTGTGCTGGTCGGCGGCCGCGTGCCGAGTTACGTGGGTTCCAGTTTCGCATTCATCGGCCTGGTGATCGCGGTCACCGGCTATGGCGGGCAGGGCCATAACGCCAACCTCGGCGTGGCGCTGGGCGGGATTATCGCCTGCGGCGCGGTCTCGGTGCTGATCGGCATCATTGTCATGGCGACCGGCGCCGGCTGGATCGAGCGCCTGATGCCGCCGGTCGTCACGGGCGCCGTGGTGGCGGTGATCGGGTTGAACCTGGCGCCGATCGCGGTCAAGGGCGTCACGGCCAACAATTTCGATGCGTGGATGGCGCTGTGCACAGTCTTGTGCGTGGGCCTGGTGGCGGTCTATGCGCGCGGCATGATGCAGCGCCTGCTGATCCTGATCGGGCTGGTGCTGGCGTATATTATTTATGCATTGCTTGCCAACGGCGCCGGCCTGGGCAAGCCGATCGATTTCGGCATCATCGCCAACGCCGCCTGGTTCGGCATGCCGGTATTTGCCAGCCCGGTCTTCAAGGCGGAAGCGATGACGCTGCTGGCGCCGGTGGCGATTATCCTGACCGCGGAAAACCTGGGCCATATCAAGGCGGTCGGCGCGATGACGGGGCAAAACCTCGACCGCTACATGGGACGCGCATTTGTCGGCGACGGCCTGGCGACCATCGTCTCCGGCAGCGTCGGCGGCACCGGCCTGACGACTTACGCCGAAAACATCGGCGTCATGGCCGCCACCAGGATCTATTCGACGCTGGTGTTCGCAGTGGCGGCGCTGATTGCGATCGTGCTCGGATTTTCGCCCAAATTCGGCGCCGTGATCCAGACCATTCCCGGCGCGGTGCTGGGCGGGGTGTCGATCGTGGTGTTCGGCCTCATCGCGGTATCCGGCGCGCGCATCTGGGTGCAGAACAAGGTCGATTTTTCGAACAATCGCAACCTGATCGTGGCGGCCGCGACACTGGTGCTGGGCGCCGGCGATTTCACGCTGAAACTGGGCGGCTTCGCGCTGGGGGGCATCGGCACCGCCACCTTCGGCGCGATAATCCTGCATGCGATCCTGAGGCCGCGCAAGTCATGAAATTGCAACAATCGGCGGTTAGGCTTGGTTACGCGGTTCGGCCGGCCGTTTTTTCATTCAATTCATCTGATTCATTCAACAAACAGGTTCCGCAATGTCCGAAGAAGTCGCATTGAGTCCGGCGCTGTCGGGTATTCTCGCTTCGGCCTATGAGCCGGGCGGGCTGATTTGCGCTTATCGTTTCGACGATGGCGTGCCGACCGCAATGCGTTGGCGCGAAGTGCAAGCAGCCGAAGGAGAGGTGGCGCCGCCATCGTTTTCGTGGCTGCACGCCAAATCGGTGGACGGCAAGATCCGCCATTGGCTGGAGGCGGAAGAGTCGATTCCCGAGCATATCCGTGAATTTCTGCTGGGCAGCGACACCACGCCCTGCCTCAACGCCAGCGGCGACAGCATCTACGGCACGCTGGTCGACATCAAGATGGAGATCAGCGACACCGGCACCGAAAAGGGCGCGCTGCATTTCTTCCTGAACAGTCGGCGTTTGCTGACCTTGCGCAACCAGGCGCTGTGTTCGACCAATCTGCTGCGCCAGGAAGTTGCCGGCGGCGAAACATTCGCCAATACGACCGAACTGTTCGCGGGTTTGCTGCGTTGCCTCGGCGACGGCTTCACCGACCGCATCGAAATCCTGAACGACGAAGTCGACGATATCGAAGAATCGGTCTTGTCCGATCGCCGCAGCGAAGACCGGGCGGCGCTCAGCGCGATCCGGCGCCAACTGGCCGAGCTGCGCCGCCATATCACGCCCGAACGCCGGCTGCTGCAGCAATTCAACCGCATGCGTCCGGCCTGGGTCACGCCCGCCGCGCAGGAGCAATTGGCGCAGTCGATGGATGCCTTCAACGAATTGCATCTGACGCTGGAAGCCCTGTACGAGCGCGCCAAGCTGCTGCAGGAAGAAATCGCATCGCAGATGTCGGAGCAGATGAACCGCAACCTGATGGCGCTGTCGATCCTGACGGCGTTGCTGATGCCGGCTACCCTGGTGTCGGGGATTTTCGGGATGAATGTGGCGGGCCTGCCCGGCCTGCACGACGACTATGCATTCCTGACCGTCATGGGCGTGATGCTGGCGATGGGCCTGGCGACGGTCGGCCTGCTGAAGTGGATGAAAATCTGGTAAACAAGATTTTGCGGCATGCTTGCCAAGGCGACCGGTTTTTCAATCGCCTTGGCCGATCCCCAGGTATTTAAATTCCGGGATCGCAGTTCAACTCAATTCAATCAAGCATCCCAATTTTCCGGCAGCCACAGTCAGTCCGCCAGGGCGACCGGCTCGGCGGTATCGCGCAATTTCAATTCCGGCATGCAGATCAGCAGCAACGGCGAGAGCAGCGATGCCGACGCGGTCAGCAAGCTCACCTGGCGGAAGGCGCCATCGGCCGCGAGGCGCAGCGCTTCGCCGTTGGCGTCGCTGCCGGCGGCGATGACCGCGCGGAAAATCTGCATCATGGCGTCGCCGCCGTCCGACCCATTGCCGACATGGAAATCGCCCACCGCACTGCGCAGCAGGGCGATCGTTACGGCGGTCATGACGGCTACGCCGACTGCCCCGCCCAGCAGGCGCGAGAACGAGGTCAGCGCGGTGGCGACGCCGACCTGCGAACGTTGCACGGCGTTCTGCGTGGCCACCAGGGCGGTCGGGAATTGCGTGCCAAGGCCCAGCCCCATGAGCGCCATGACCAGCGTCATCAGCACGTCATGCTGCGGCGAAATCAGGACCAGCACGAAGGCGGCGGTCGATGCCACCAGCGACCCGATCAGCATCACCTTCTTGTAGTGGCCGTGACGGCCCATCAGGCGGCCTGCGGTCCAGGCGCCGATCGGCGTGGTCAGCGTCAGCGGCAGCAGGCGCAGCGCCGACAATTCCGGCGACCAGCCAGCCATCTGCAGGCGCAGCGGCAGCAGCACCGATACCGAGATCAGGATGAAAAAGCCCATGAACAGCGCGCTGCAGCAGATCGCCACGGTCGGAATGCGCAGCATCGGCAGCGGGATGATGGGTGCGGCGGTGCGGCCTTCGTGCCAGAAGAATGCCGCCATGACCAGCAGGCCGCCGGCCAGCAGCAGCGCATTCAACGATTCGGATAGCGGCACGCCCTGGCCGATGCGGGTGATCGCCATCAGCACGCCGGTCAGGCCGGCGGCCAGCAGCACGGCGCCGACATAATCGATTACGCGGCGCGTGTCGCGCGGCGGCAGGGGCAGCAGGCGCAAGGAGTTGCGCACCATCATCAATGCAATCGCGCCGACCGGCAGGTTGATCCAGAAAATCCACTGCCATGACAGGTAATGGGTCAGGTAGCCGCCGACGATCGGGCCGGCCATGCTGGCGGCAACCCAGACGCTGCTGAAATAGCCCTGGATGCGGCCGCGTTCGCGCGGTGCGACCACGTCGGATACCGCTGCTTGCGCGATCGACAGCAGGCCGCCGCCGCCGATGCCTTGCAGCACCCGCATCAGGACCAGTTGCGGCATGCTCTGCGACAGCGCGCAGCCGGCCGAGGCCAGCACGAAAATGCCGACCGAGACGCTCAGCATGGCGCGGCGGCCGTACATGTCGCTGAGCTTGCCGTAGATCGGCGTGACCACGGTCGACGCCACCAGGTAGGCCGAGACGACCCACGCCATCAGCGTGAAGCCGTTCAGTTCGGAAGCGATGACCGGCAAGGCCACCGCGGTAATGGATTGTTCCAGCGCGCCCAGCAGGACCACCAGCATCATGGCGGCCAGCAGGGGTTTTACGGGTACGGCAGGGGCGGACACGCTCAATATCCGCCCATGTAGTCGCGCTTGCCGATGTCGACGCCGTTATGGCGCAGGATGGCGTATGCGGTGGTCACGTGGAAGAAGAATTGCGGCAGGTTGTAGTTGCGCAGATAGGTGCTGCCGTTCAGCTTGCGCTCTTTCGGCGTGCCCGGGCGCAGCACGATTTCCTTGTCGTCGGCGCCTTCGAACTGCTTGGCGTCGAGCGTATCGATGAAGGCCAGTACCGTGGTCAGCAGTTCCTGCAATTCCTTGAAGGTCTTTTCGGTGTCCGGATAGGACGGCATCGGCGAGCCGCTCAGGCGCGCGGCGGCGCCCTTGGCGAAATCGACGGCGATCTGCACCTGGCGCACCAGCGGGAACATGTCGGGATACAGGCGCGCTTGCAGGAAGGCGTCGTGATCGATATTTTTTTCGGTCGCGTGCGCTTCGGCCTTGCGCAGCACATCGGCCAGCGCATTCAGCATCTGCTTGTAGACAGGGATCGAGGACGTGTAGATGGAAACGGTCATGATGGGTTCTCTCAGTTGATCAAATTGACGAAATCGGGTGAAACCTTGATGGCGGCAAATGCAAATGCATGTGCCGCGCCTACTTGCCCCACGAGTCTTTCAGCGTCACGGCGCGGTTGAACACCGGCTTGCCGGGCACCGAATCGACGCGGTCGGCCACGAAGTAGCCGTGCCGTTCGAACTGGAAACGCTGGTCCGGCAACGCTGCCGCCAGGCCGGGTTCGAGGTAGGCCTGGATGACTTCCTTGGAGGCCGGGTTCAGCGCCAGCTTGAAATCCTTGCCGCCGGCGTCCGGATGCGGATCGCTGAACAGGCGGTCGTACAGCCGCACTTCGGCCTGCAGCGCATGCGGCGCGCTGATCCAGTGGATGTTGCCCTTGACCTTGTAGTTCGAGGAGCCTTCGGTGCCGCTCTTGCTGTCTTCGAAATAATTGCAATGCACGGCGATCACCTTGCCGTCGGCGTCCTTGTCGTAGCCGGTGCATTCGATCACGTAGCCGTAGCGCAGGCGCACGCGGGCGCCCGGCGCGTCGGCGATCGGCGGGTAGAGGCGGAAATAGCCCTTGGTCGGCGTTTCCATGAAATCTTCCTGCTCGATCCACAGGTTTTTCGAAATCGGGAAATGACGCAGGCTTTCATCGTGCTGCGGATGCGATGGCGGGTACACCGGCGCGGTGCAGTCGACCTCCAGGCCTTCGGGGAAGTTGTCGATGATCAGTTTGAGCGGGCGCAGCACGGCGGCCGCGCGCGGCGCCTTGGCGTCCAGGTCGTCGCGCAGCGAACCTTCCAGCGTCGCCATGTCGATCCAGCTGTCGGATTTGGCCACGCCGATGCGTTCGCAGAACAATTGGATCGATTCCGGCGTGTAGCCGCGGCGGCGGATGCCCACGATGGTCGGCATGCGCGGGTCGTCCCAGCCGTCGACGATTTTTTCTTCCACCAGTTGCAGCAGCTTGCGCTTGCTGGTGATGGCGTAGGTCAGGTTCAGGCGCGCGAATTCATGCTGATGCGGCACCGGCTTGCGGAAAAAACCGCCTTCGCTCAGGCGTTCCAGGATCCAGTCGTAGAACGGGCGGTGGTCCTGGAATTCCAGCGTGCAGATCGAATGGGTGATGTTTTCCAGCGCGTCCGAGATCGGATGCGTGTAGTCGTACATCGGATAGATGCGCCAGGCATCGCCGGTGCGATGATGATGCGCGTGCCGGATGCGGTAAATGGCCGGATCGCGCATATTCATATTGGGCGAGGCCATGTCAATTTTGGCGCGCAGGATATGTTCGCCGTCCTTGAATTCGCCGGCCTTCATGCGCCGGAACAGGTCCAGCGACTCGGCCGGCGTGCGTTCGCGGAAGGGCGAGTTGCGGCCGGGCTCGTTCAGGTTGCCGCGGTTGATGCGCATGTCGTCGGCGCTCTGGCTGTCGACATAGGCATGGCCGGCCTGGATCAGGTATTCCGCCATCATGTATAACTGGTCGAAATAATTGCTGGCGAAATACAGGTGTTCCCCGTCGCCGTCATGCCAGTCGAAGCCCAGCCATTTGACGGTGTCGATGATGGTATCGACGTATTCCTGGTCTTCTTTGGCCGGATTGGTGTCGTCGAAACGCAGGTTGCAGCGTCCGGCATAGTCGCGCGCCAGTCCGAAATTGAGGCAGATCGACTTGGCGTGGCCGATATGCAGGTAGCCGTTGGGTTCGGGCGGAAAACGGGTCACGACCTGGGGCAGCGCGTGTCCCTGCTTGTCGTGGCGGCCGGCATAGGCGCCGCTGGCAAGGTCGCTTTCGACGATGCCGCGCAGGAAATTCGAGGTTGCGGGAGGCGGGGGGGCGTTTTTCGGTTCTTTGCTCATGTAGGCTTTATCGACAGGGCTATGTGATGTGTGGCGTGCATTTTACCGTACAGGCAGGATCGGTGGCGGCGCGCGCGCATTCCAAATGCATAAGCATTTATACTGCGGGGCAATTCCATCTTCCTCAATCTTCCGACAGACGCCACATCATGGATTTCCTGGATCGCTGCATTACCGATTTCGACAAAGCCCTGCGCACCATCGCCGGCATCGGCGCGGCCGCGCGGCCCAGCCCCGGCCAGGGCGCGGTCGACGCCGGGCCGGGCCTGAGCGACGCCGAACAGCGCCACAGCGCCGCGCTGATGCGGGTCAATCATGTGGGCGAAGTCTGTGCGCAGGCCCTGTACGATGCGCAGGGCCGCTTTTCGCGGCGCGAAGAGACGCGCCTGCAATTTGCGCAGGCCGCGAGTGAAGAGGCCGATCACCTGGCCTGGACCGTGCAGCGCGTGCAGGAACTGGGTTCGCATATCAGCCTGCTCAATCCGCTCTGGTACGGCGGCGCCTATCTGTTCGGCACGCTGGCCGCGCGCATGGGGGACGCCCGCAACCTCGGGTTTGTCGCCGAAACCGAACGCCAGGTCGCGCAGCACCTGACCCGCCACCTGACCGCGCTGCCGGAGCAGGATGCCAAGTCGCGCGCCATCGTCGAGCAGATGCGCGCGGATGAAATCGAACATGGCGAAGCCGCCAGGGCGCTGGGCGCCGCGGATATGCCGGCGCCGGTGCGCGGCGCCATGCGCGCCGCGTCCAAGGTCATGACCAGCGTGGCTTATTACATTTAGGCAGGGTTTGCCAGGTCGCCCGAATCGTCGACGATTTCGAAGCTGTGGGTCATTTCGGCGGTCTTTTCCAGCATGATCGATGCCGAGCAGTATTTCTCGTGCGACAGCTTGATCGCGCGTTCCACCAGGTTCGGCTTGAGCTTGCGGCCGGTGACGATGAAATGGAAATGGATCTTGGTGAAGACCTTCGGATCCTTTTCGGCGCGTTCGGAGCTGAGCTTGACTTCGCAGCCGCGGATGTCCTGGCCGCTTTTGCGCAGGATCAGCACAACGTCGTAGGCGGTGCAGCCGCCGGTGCCGGCCAGCACTACTTCCATCGGCCGCGGCGCCAGGTTGCGGCCGCCGCCGTCCGGGGCGCCGTCCATGGCGACCAGATGGCCGGAACCTGTTTCCGCCAGGAAAGACATGCCGGACAAGCCGGTCCAACGTACTGTGCACTCCATGAGAATCTCGCTAAACGGGGTAAAGGCGGCTATTGTAAAGGAGACGGCGGCCGGCGGTCATCCGCCGGCAATCGCCGATATGCATCGATGATTTCAGGGGCATGGGCCGCCGCGATGTTGTATAAATCCCCCCGTTTGCAGCATCCAATTGACGCCAAGTCATTGAAAAGGCTATAATTTCCGGCTTTCCGTTTGCTCAGGGAAGAATATAAGGCCGAGTCCGTCCATGTACGCAGCATGTTTTCAGTATTGGTTTTGCGTTGCGTCCATGGAAGGAACCACCAATTTGAGCGATTCAATTTTTATTTAGGAAGTCATCATGCAGAAAACCTTTTCCGCAAAAGACCATGAGGTCGAGCGCGAGTGGTTCGTGATTGACGCGACGGACAAAGTCCTCGGACGTGTTGCCAGCGAAGTGGCACTCCGATTGCGCGGCAAGCATAAACCGGAATTTACTCCGCACGTCGATACCGGCGATTTCATCGTTGTCGTCAACGCAGGCAAGCTGCGCGTGACAGGCACCAAGGCGACTGAAAAAACCTACTATCGCCACACCGGTTATCCGGGCGGCATTTATGAAACCAATTTCCTGAAAATGCAACAGCGTTTTCCAGGTCGCGCGCTCGAAAAAGCGGTCAAGGGCATGCTGCCCAAGGGCCCGCTCGGCTACGCGATGATCAAGAAGCTCAAGGTGTACGCCGATGCAACGCATCCGCACGCCGCGCAGCAACCTAAACCACTTGAACTCTAAGGATCTGACATGATCGGTAATTACAATTATGGAACCGGCCGTCGCAAGAGTGCAGTGGCGCGTGTTTTCATCAAATCGGGCTCCGGCCAGATCATCGTCAACGGCAAGCCTGCAAACGAATATTTTTCGCGCGAAACAGGTTTGATGGTGATTCGTCAACCGCTGGAATTGACCAATCATGTCGAAACATTCGACATCAAGGTCAACGTCAACGGCGGCGGCGAATCCGGCCAGGCCGGCGCGGTGCGTCACGGCATCACTCGTGCACTGATCGACTACGATGCGACGCTGAA
Organism: Herbaspirillum sp.; assembly: GCA_036499085.1. Taxonomy (GTDB): domain Bacteria; phylum Pseudomonadota; class Gammaproteobacteria; order Burkholderiales; family Burkholderiaceae_D; genus Herbaspirillum. The sequence continues at coordinate 36,630 of DASYEK010000134.1, forward strand.
AGCGGAACTGTCGAAAGCCGGTTTCGTGACACGCGATGCACGCGAAGTCGAACGTAAGAAGGTCGGTCTGCGCAAGGCACGTCGCGCAAAGCAATTCTCCAAACGCTAATCGCGTTCTTCGTACGCAAAAAGCCGCTGGCCTCAAGTCAGCGGCTTTTTTTTCATTCTTAACAGGCATGCTGCGCGTGCTGTTAAAATCCTCAATCGTTCAGTTTTTTTGCAGGGGCAGTGGAAATGATCAAAGTCGGCATAGTTGGCGGTACCGGATACACAGGCGTTGAATTGCTGCGCCTGCTGGCGACCCATCCTGAAGCGCGCGTGCAGGCAGTGACGTCGCGCAAGGAAGACGGCATGCCGATCGCCGATATGTTTCCATCGCTGCGCGGCCGCATCACGATCCCGTTTTCCGCACCCGAAAAAGCCGACCTGAAGGCTTGCGATGTGGTTTTCTTTGCCACGCCGCATGGCGTGGCGATGGCGCAGGCGCCGGAATTGCTCGCGGCCGGCGTCAAGGTGATCGACCTGGCCGCCGATTTTCGCCTGCAGGACACCGCGATTTTCGAAAAATGGTACAAGATGGCGCACAGCTGTCCCGATCTGCTCAAGGAAGCCGCCTACGGCCTGGTCGAACTGAACCGCGACGCCATCAAGAAGGCGCGGCTGGTCGGCAACCCGGGCTGCTATCCGACCACCATCCAATTGGGCCTGGCGCCCCTGCTCAAGGCAGGCGTGGTGGATGCCTCGCATCTGATCGCCGATTGCAAGTCCGGCGTGTCCGGCGCGGGCCGCAAGGCGGAAGTCGCGACGCTGTTCTCGGAAGCTTCCGATAATTTCAAGGCATACGGCGTATCGGGGCATCGTCATCTGCCGGAAACCACCGAACAGCTGCAACGCATGAGCGACAGCAAGGTCGGCCTGTTGTTCACGCCGCACCTGGTGCCGATGATCCGCGGCATGCAGGCGACCATGTATGCCCGCCTGACCCGCGAAATCGGCAACGACGCCTTGCAGGCGCTGTTCGAGGACGCCTATCGCAACGAGCCGTTCGTCGACGTCATGCCGTTCGGTGCGACGCCGGATACCCGTTCGACCCGCGCTTCGAATATGTTGCGCATCGCCTTGCATCGTCCGGCCGACGGCGATACGCTGGTGATCCTGGTGGTGCAGGACAACCTGGTCAAGGGCGCCGCCGGACAGGCCGTGCAGTGCATGAACCTGATGTTCGGCCTGGATGAAACCGCCGGCCTGATGCATGTGCCGGTGCTGCCTTAAAGGTCTATGGCGGGATAGAAAGCAGAAGGTCGAAATAGCAACAAGGGGGCGGCGCGGGGGCGCCGGCGACAATCACAAATATAATTATCGATCACTGACGTGAAATATAAATTATGGGTCAGGCGCATGTCGATTTCGGCGCCGAAGATGACGATCAAGAGCCATTTGCCGTGGAGCGTGAAAATCGTTTTCCTGCTGGTCGGCGCGCTTGTCGTCGGCGGGATTGCGTATTTTGTGTTCAACCAGGAGCAAAGTTTCATTCCAGGCAGCCTGGGTGGCGTCGCGCAGGATGAGCGCATTGCCGAGCTGACCGAGCAGGTGAAGAAATTGACCGAGGAGCGCGACGGCTACTCCAGCACGGTGAACGCGTCGGAAAGCCAGCGCAATATCCAGCGCGCGACCGAAAACCAGATGGCCAGCCAAGTCAAGGTGCTGGAAACGGAGAATGCCAAGCTGAAGGAAGATCTGGCCTTTTTTGAAAGTCTGTTGCCGACCAACATCGGTGTGCAGGGCATCACCATCCAGCGCTTCAAGGCGGAGCTAGGCGATTCGAACCGATTGCGCTATCGTCTGCTTGTAATGCAGGGCCAGAATCCGAATGGCGTGCATCTTTTTGTCGGCAACCTGCAGTTATCTGTTACTGTGCTGCAACAAGGCCAGACAAAAATCATCAATTTCCCGGTCGCCGGCGGTGCGGATGCGGCCAGTTTCGCTCTATCGTTCAAATATTACCAAAGGCTGGAAGGCGAATTGACTTTGCCGGACGGCGCGACGGTGAAAACCGTTCAAGCCCGAGTGTTGGAAAAAGGGCAACTGCGTGCACAGCAGGCAGTGAATCTATAAGGGGCAGATCATGTTCGGACGCAAAAACAAAAGCACCATCGACAGCCTGATCGGCATCGCCACGCATATCAAGGGCGATGTCCAGTTCAAGGGCGGGCTGCGTATCGACGGCCAGGTGGTCGGCAATCTCAATACCGAGACCGAGCAGCCCAGCGTGCTGGTCATTTCGGAGCATGCCAAGATCACCGGCGAGGTGCGCGCGGCGCATCTGATCGTCAACGGCGAGATCATCGGCGATGTTTATACGACAGAGTTGCTTGAATTACAACCGAAGGCCCGCATAACAGGTAATGTGTATTACAAGGCGCTGGAGATGCACGGCGGCGCCTTGGTGTCCGGCCAGTTGAGCCACGGACATGCCGCGGCGGAGCCGATTCTGAAACTCGCTGCGTCCAGCGATGCATGAAAATCTGGCAAGCGTATAATTGCCTTATTGTTTTCCTAGCAGGGAGCCCGAAATGAACGCAATAGCAGAAGCAACCAGTCTTGAAGCCATGCCGGCGCCTATCGTTTTCAGCGATAACGCCGCGCAAAAAGTCGCCCAATTGATCGAGGAAGAGGGCAATCCGGACCTGAAACTTCGTGTTTTCGTCCAGGGCGGAGGCTGTTCCGGCTTCCAGTATGGCTTTACCTTCGATGAAGTCGTCAATGACGACGACACCACCATGAACAAGAACGGCGTTCAACTGTTGATCGATTCGATGAGCTACCAGTACCTGGTCGGCGCGGAAATCGATTACAAGGATGACCTGGAAGGCGCCCAATTCGTGATCAAGAATCCGAATGCGACAACGACCTGCGGTTGCGGATCGTCGTTTTCCGCCTGATCCCGTTCCCGGTACGCCAAACAAAAAGGACGCTGCGGCGTCCTTTTTTATTTTCCGTCGATTCTTGCCGGCGTCAGGCGATGGCGGCGAATGCGCCGCGCGCGGCCTCAAGCGTCGCTTCGATCACCGCATCGTCATGCTGAGCGGAAACGAAACCGGCTTCGAATGCCGATGGCGCCAGATACACGCCGGCATCCAGCATGGCATGGAAGAAGCGGTTGAAGCGTTCCTTGTCGCATTGCATCATGGTATTGAAATCCACCGGCAGCTTGCCGGTGAAATACAGGCCGAACATGCCGCCGACGCTGTCGCCGCAGAAAGCGATGCCCTTGTCCTGGGCAATCCCGGCCAGTCCGGCGACCAGTTTTGCGGTTTGCGCTCCCAGCGACTCATAGAAGCCCGGCGCCTGGATCAGTTTCAGCGTGCTCAGGCCGGCCGCCACGGCCACCGGATTGCCCGACAGGGTGCCTGCCTGGTAAACCCCGCCCAGCGGCGCCATATGGCGCATCAGATCGGCCCTGCCGCCGAAGGCCGCAACCGGCAAGCCGCCGCCGATGACCTTGCCCAGCGCCGTGATATCGGGCCGGATGCCGTATAGCGATTGCGCGCCGCCCAGGGCCACGCGGAAGCCAGACATGACTTCATCGAACATCAGCAGGGCGCCGTATTCGGTGCACAGGCGCCGCATGGTCTGCAGGAATTCCTTGCCGGCGCGCAGCAGGTTCATATTGCCGGCGACCGGTTCGACGATCACGCAGGCGATTTCATCGCCGTAGGACTTGAATGCGTCTTCCAGTTGCTGCGTATTGTTGTAATCGAGCACCAGCGTGTGTTTCGCGAAGTCTTCGGGCACGCCGGCCGAGGTCGGATTGCCGAAGGTCAGCAGGCCGCTGCCCGCCTTGACCAGCAGGGAATCGGCATGGCCGTGGTAGCAGCCTTCGAATTTGACGATCTTGTCGCGGCCGGTGGCGCCGCGCGCCAGGCGCAGCGCGCTCATGGTCGCTTCGGTGCCGCTGGAAACCAGTCGCACTTGTTCGATCGACGGCACCAGCTTGCAGATTTCTTCCGCCATCAGGATTTCGCCTTCGGTCGGCGCGCCGAAACTCAGGCCGTCCAGCGCCGCCTGCTGCACCGCTGCGATGACCTCGGGATGCGCATGGCCGACAATCGCCGGTCCCCAGGAGCCGATGTAATCGATATAACGGCGCCCGTCGGCATCCCAGAAGTAAGGCCCGTGGGCGCGCTTGATGAAACGCGGCGTGCCGCCGACCGAACGGAAGGCGCGCACCGGTGAATTGACGCCGCCCGGCGTGGTCAGTTGGGCGCGCGCGAAAAGGGTATCGTTATTGGATGGGGTGGTGGTCAAGGTGAATCCAGTATGCAGTGTTCAGTATTGAGTTCGGTATCAAAGCTTGGGAAGATCGAGCGAGGAGATGCCGCCGCCGCCCGGCGTGTCGCCGTCCGGATCGGCGGCTTCCATGGACTCGCCGGGTTCACGCGCCCAGAAATAGCGATCGGGAATCAGCCGGCCCATGCCCATGCGCTGCGCGTGCGTCAACGCGGCCACGGTGAATTCCTGCGCTTCGGAAACCGCTTCCGGCACTTCCAGTCCATTGGCGAGCATGGCCGCGATCGCCGCCGAAAGCGTCGAACCGGCGCCGGCGAAGGAGCCGGAGATGCGTTGCCACGGATCGTGCCGCACCATGCCGCCGGCGTCGAACAGGGTGTTGGCGACCTGGTTGATTTCGCCCGGCGTGCCGGTGACGAACAGGTATTCGGCGCCCAGTTCGATGATATGCATCGCGTCCAGCGTCAGCGTATCCTGGTTGGCGTCGGTGACCGGTTCGCGCCAGGTTTCCGCCAGCCGCGACAATTCATCGGCCGTCAGCAGCAGCACGGTGGTTTGCGGAATCAGCAGTTCGCGGATCGCGATCAGGATATCGTCGCCATCGATGCCGGGATCGGGCATGGCGGTGATGAAGGGATCCAGGATCAGCGGGATGTCCGGATAGTCGGAGACGATTTCCGCGATCGCCGAGACGCTTTCGATGCTGCCGACATAGCCGACCTTGAACGCCGTCACCGGCATGTCTTCCAGCACCACGCGCGCCTGGTCGGCCACCCAGTCGACGTCGATGTCCTGGGTATCCTCGATGCGCGCGGTATCGCCGATCAGGATCGCGGTGATCACGGTCAGTCCGTGGCAACCCATGGCGGCAAACGTGGCAAGGTCGGCCTGGATGCCGATGGCGCCGACCGGATCGGCCACACCGAAGGTCAAAATAAGCGAAGAAGTTTGGTTTTGCACGTTGGGTAGATTAAGATATGCCGGTTTTTAGATGCTGCTTCAAAGCTGTTTCAGCAGCGTCTCGAGGCTGAAGCCTACTGCTGGTATTTTACTTGATTGAATTGAAGGATAGTCAGACGTGAGTGATAACGTGAATGCGAACGAAAACGGAAAGCCGGAATTCAAGACCTGGATGTGTCTGATTTGCGGCTGGGTCTACGACGAGGAAGCCGGCCTGCCGGACGAGGGCATTGCCGCCGGCACCCTTTGGGAGGACGTGCCGATGAACTGGACCTGTCCGGAATGCGGCGCCCGCAAGGAAGATTTCGAAATGGTGGCGATCTAAATCAGTTCGTCCCTGTCGCCACCGGCCTGGCCGGATCGGCGCACCACTCGCTCCATGAACCGGGATACAGGGCAGCGCCCGGCAGGCCGGCGATTTCCAGGGCCAGCAGGTTATGGCAGGCGGTAACGCCCGAACCGCATTGCATCACGCGCTGCTGCGCAGCCCCGCTTTTGTTTCCAACCACCAGATTCCATTCGCGCTGCAGGTCGGCGGCGGACTTGAAGCGGCCGCCGGGCTGCAGATTATCCTTGAAGAAACGGTTCCTGGCGCCCGGGATATGGCCGCCGACCGGATCCAGCGTTTCGTTTTCGCCGCGGAACCGGTCCGGAGCGCGCGCATCGACAATGAGATTCGCGCGGGCCTGGGCCGCCGGATGGGTCGCGATATCGAGTAGCAGATCGTCGGCGGCGACGGTCTTGACGAGCGCGGGACGGTCGGTGATGGTTCCCATCGCCGGCGACGGCGCAGCCGCGTCCGACAAGGCATAGCCGGCCTCCTGCCACGCCGGCAACCCGCCGTCCAGCACGGCGACTGCGTCATGCCCCACCCAACGCAGCATCCACCATAGACGCGCCGCGAACATGCCGCCGTGCGCATCGTAGGCCACCACTTGCGTATCGTTGCCGATGCCCCAGCCGGCCAGCGTTTTCAGCCAGGCGGCGCGTTGCGGCAGGGGATGGCGGCCCTTGAAGCGGCCGTCAACGGCGGCGGGTGCGTGGCTGGCCAGGTCGTCATCCACGCTGGCGAACAGAGCGCCGGGCAGATGGCCTGCGTTGTAGGACTGGCGTCCGGCGTCCGGCTGCGCCAGGTCGTGCCGGCAATCGATGACGATGGCGGCAGGCGGCGTCTGATCCAGCAGCGCCGCCAGTTCCTGCGCGGAAATGATAGTGGAGTAGGGCATGCGTAATCCTCTCGGGCCGACGGGTTTTACAGCGCTTGCGCCCGATACCATTCGTGGAAATGCTGCATGCCGTCTTCCATCGGCGACTGGTAGGGGCCGGTTTCGTTGACGCCGCGTTGCATCAGGATGCGGCGGCCGGCATCCATGCGCAGCGCGATTTCATCGTCCTCGACACAGGTTTCCATGTAGGCGGCGCGTTGCGCCTCGACGAATTCGCGTTCGAACAATGCGATTTCTTCCGGATAATAAAATTCCACCACGTTCGTGGTTTTTTGCGGGCCGCGCGGCCACAGGGTCGATACGATCAGGACTTCCGGATACCACTCGACCATGATGTTCGGGTACAGCGTCAGCCAGATCGCACCGTGGCGCGGCGGTTCGCCGGCGCGGAACTTGAGCACCTGTTCCTGCCACTTGCGATAGACGGGCGAGCCCGACTTGGCCAGCCGGTTATTGACGCCGACCGTCTGCACGCTGTAGCCGGCGCCGAACTCCCAGGTCAGGTCGTCGCAGCTGACAAAGCTGCCCAGCCCCGGATGAAACGGTTCGACGTGGTAATCCTCCAGATAGACTTCGATGAAGGTCTTCCAGTTGTAGTCGCATTCGTGGATTTCGGTGTGATCGTACATGTAGCCCGAAAAATTCAGGTCCTTGGCCACGCCCAGCCGTTGCAGCATGGCGGCGATGTCGACGCCGTTCTGTTCGAACAGGAGGCCGTTCCAGTTCTGCAGCGGCGTCCTGGAGAGATTGAGGGAGGGCGTTTCGCCGAAATGCGGCGCGCCGATCAATTCCCCTTTCAGATCGTAGGTCCAGCGATGCAGCGGGCAGACGATATTGCGCGCATTGCCGCGCCCGTCCAGCATCTTGGCTTGACGATGACGGCAGACGTTGGACATCAGTTCGATGCCGGAATCCTGGTTGCGCACCAGCACCCGGCCTTCGTTTTCGAAAGCCAGGGCGGCATAGTCGCCGACATTCGGCACCATGAGTTCGTGGCCTGCGTAGCGCGGGCCAGAATGAAAAAGTTGTTGGATTTCGCGCTGCAGCAGCGCTTCGTCGAAATAGACGTTTACCGGAAGCTGCGCATCGGAGCGCGCCAGCTTGGCAAAACTAGCAAGATCGGACATCCCTACCCCCCAAATTAATTCGCACCAACCTAAGAGAGAAAGAATCCGCAAAAACCTTTGTTCAAACTATTGTCTAAAATAATATGAAGAGGAAATTTTGGACAGAACTCGAAATTATGCCACGTTTGCTTGTCATTTGCTCTAAATTTGCAGGATTTTGCTGAATTCAAAAGGGATTCCGCCAGTATCAGAGGCGGCCCGGGGCGGATTGTTTTAGAATAACCGGTTATATTTCTCGATAGGTTCAAGCGGGTCTAGCCATATGCCAAAAAATTCCGTGAACACCGTTCAGCCGGCATCGTTCGAACAGGCCATGCAGGAGCTGGAGCTGCTGGTGGCCCAGATGGAAGCCGGCGAGCTGCCGCTCGAAGCGTCGGTAGCGGCCTACAAGCGAGGCTCGGAACTGGTCAAATTCTGCAGCGTCCAGCTCGACAAGGTGGATCACCAGGTCAAGTTGCTGGAGGGCGAGATGCTCAAGCCGTTCGCGCCCGAAGGCGGCGAAGGGGAGCAGCAATGAGCGGCGTGCATGCAGGCGCCGCGGCGATGCGCGCGCCGGAGGCTGCATTGGCGCCGGTAGAATTTCCGGTCTGGATGCGGCAGGTCCAGGACGACGTCGAAACCGCGCTCGATCATTTCCTGACGCCGTCCGAAACGGTGCCGGCGCGTTTGCACGACGCCATGCGTTATGCCGTCCTGGGCGGCGGCAAGCGGGTGCGTCCGTTGCTGGTGTTCGGCGCCGGCAGCCTGTTCGGCGCCGCGCCGGCATTGCTGGCGCGCGCCGCGGCGGCGCTCGAGATGATTCATGTCTATTCGCTGGTGCATGACGACATGCCGTGCATGGACGACGATGCATTGCGCCGCGGCAAGCCGACCGTGCATGTGCAATACGACGAGGCCACCGCGCTGCTGGTCGGCGACGCCTTGCAGGCGCAGGCGTTCTGGCTGTTGTCCGAACCGAGCGACCTGATCGATCCGGCGCGGCAGGTGGCGATGCTCAATCTGCTGGCGCATGCCGCCGGCTCGTTCGGCATGTGCGGCGGCCAGGCGATCGACCTGGCCAGCGTCGGGCTGCAATTGTCGCTGCCGCAGCTGGAGCAGATGCACCGGCTGAAAACCGGCGCGCTGTTGCGTGCGGCCGTGCTGCTCGGCGCATCCTGCGGCAGCCGGCTGACGCCGCAGCAGCAAGAAGCGCTGGAGCGCTATGCCGGCGCGGTCGGGCTGGCATTCCAGGTGGTTGACGATATACTCGATGCGACCGCCGATTCCGCGACGCTGGGCAAGACCGCCGGCAAGGACGCGGTCGACAACAAACCGACTTATGTATCGATACTCGGACTCGAACAATCCCGCGTACTGGCGCATGAATTGCGCGACGATGCGCAGCGGGCGCTGCAGCCGTTCGGCGACGACGCGCTGCGCCTGCGCCAACTGGCGGACCTGATCGTGCAGCGGCAGGCCTGATTCGATGGCGGGTTCGCGCACATTCGCGCACGGCACTTATTTTTGATACGGCACAGCATGCTCAACACTATTAATTCACCTGACGATCTGCGGCTGCTCTCGCGCAAGGAACTGATTCCGCTGGCCGACGAGCTGCGCCGTTTCGTGCTGGAGTCGGTCGCCAAGACCGGCGGCCACCTGTCGTCCAATCTGGGCACGGTAGAACTGACGATCGCGCTGCATTACGTGTTCAACACGCCGGAAGACCGCATCGTCTGGGACGTCGGACACCAGACCTATCCGCACAAGATCCTGACCGGCCGGCGCGACCTGATGGGCACGCTGCGCCAGGAAGACGGCATCTCCGGCTTTCCGCGCCGCAGCGAAAGCGAATACGACACTTTCGGCACCGCCCATTCCTCGACCTCGATTTCAGCCGCGCTCGGCATGGCGCTGGCGGCCAAGACCAAGGGCGAAAGCCGCCATGCGATCGCGGTCATCGGCGACGGCTCGATGACGGCCGGCATGGCCTTCGAAGCGCTCAACAACGCCGGCGTTTGCGAAGACGTCAATCTGCTGGTGATCCTGAACGACAACGACATGTCGATCTCGCCGCCGGTGGGCGCATTGAACCGCTATCTGGCGCGCCTGATGTCCGGTCAGTTCTACGCCAAGGCCAAGCACGTCGGCAAGTCGGTGCTGCCGGCGCCGGTGCGCGAACTGGCCAAGCGGCTCGAAGAACACGCCAAGGGCATGATCGTGCCGGCCACGCTGTTCGAGGAGTTCGGCTTCAACTATATCGGCCCGATCGACGGCCACGACCTGGACTCCTTGATCCCGACGCTGCAAAACCTGAAGAACCTGAAAGGCCCGCAATTCCTGCATGTGGTCACCAGGAAGGGCCAGGGCTACAAGCTGGCCGAGGCCGATCCGGTGCTGTATCACGGCCCCGGCAAGTTCGATCCGGCCGAAGGCATCAAGCCGGCCGCGGGCAAGGTCACCTATACCAAGGTATTCGGCGACTGGCTGTGCGACATGGCGGCGCGCAACGACAAGCTGGTCGGCATCACGCCGGCCATGCGCGAGGGTTCCGGCATGGTCGAATTCGAGCAGCGCTTCCCCGATCGCTACTACGATGTCGGTATCGCCGAACAGCACGCGGTCACCTTCGCCGCCGGCCTGGCCTGCGAAGGCATGAAACCGGTGGTGGCAATCTACTCGACCTTCCTGCAGCGCGCCTACGATCAAATGATCCACGATGTGGCGCTGCAAAACCTGGATGTCACATTCGCGCTGGATCGCGCCGGCCTGGTCGGGGCGGACGGCGCCACGCATGCCGGCAATTACGACCTGGCCTTCATGCGCTGCATCCCGAACATGGTGGTCATGGCGCCGTCGGACGAAAACGAGTGCCGCCGGATGCTCTCCACCGCTTTCCTTTACAATGGCCCCGCGGCGGTGCGTTATCCGCGCGGCGCCGGCATCGGCGCCGAAGTGCAGCGCGATCTGGTGCCGATCGAGTTCGGCACCGGCGAAATCCGGCGCGAAGGCCGCAAGGTCGCGATCCTGGCGTTCGGCAGCATGCTGGCGCCGGCATTGCAGGCCGGCGAAAAGCTGGATGCGACAGTGGTCAACATGCGTTTCGTCAAACCGCTGGATGTTGCCCTGTTGAAACAGATGGCGGCGCAACACGATGCCCTGGTTACCGTGGAAGAAGGAACCGTCATGGGCGGCGCCGGTTCGGCGGTGGCCGAAGCGCTGGCCGAGGCGGGGATTCTCAAGCCGCTATTGATTCTGGGCCTGCCGGACCGATTTATCGATCACGGGGACGCCCCCAAGCTGCTGGCGTCCTGCGGCCTGGACGGCGCCGGCATCGGCGCTTCGGTATTGCAGCGTTTCGGCGCCGAATTTTTGCAACAGGGACCGCGCCCGGCAAAAGTCGGCTGAATGCGGCATCATTGTCCTGATCGTTCGTGGATTGTCTCGTCGATATTTCGCGAACGTTTCGGTTGAATCATCAAATTAGAAAATGGAGCCGGGCTCCAGCCGCTCAGGCGGCCACCTGGAAGGAATAAGCAAATGAATACGCGCGATATGGATCTCATCACCATGCCGGATGTGCAGGACACGCCGGATACCCGCCACCTCGTCATCCAGCGCGTCGGCGTCAAGGGCGTGCGCTATCCGCTGACCGTCAAGAGCGGCGACGCGGTGCAATCCACGGTCGGCCAGTGGAATATGTATGTGCATCTGCCCGAAGACAAGAAAGGCACGCACATGTCGCGTTTCATCGCCTTGCTGGAAGGCCTGGACGGCGCATTGGATGTCGCCCGTTTCGGCACGCTGATGCGCGACATGGTCAAGCTGCTGGACGCCAGGGCCGGCCGCATCGAAGTCAATTTCCCGTATTTCATCAATAAGACGGCGCCGGTGTCGGGCGTGCAAAGCCTGCTGGATTATGAAGTCGGTTTCATCGGCGAAATCAAGGACGGCGAACTGGAAGTATCGCTGAAGGTGCTGGTGCCGGTGACCAGCCTGTGCCCATGCTCGAAGAAGATTTCGGCCTACGGCGCGCACAATCAGCGTTCGCATATTTCCATCACGGCCCTGTTGCGCGAAGAGCTGGCGGTCGACGAGTTCATAGCCAAGATCGAGGCGCAGGCTTCCTGCGAACTGTACGGCCTGCTGAAACGGCCGGATGAAAAATACGTCACCGAGCGGGCTTACGACAATCCGAAATTCGTCGAAGACCTGGTGCGCGACGTTGCCGTCATGCTCAATGGCGAAGATTCCATCCTGGCCTTCACGCTGGAAGCGGAAAATTTCGAGTCGATCCACAATCATTCGGCTTACGCGATGATCGAGGGCGATAAACGCTAGGATCGGAGCTAAAACCAGCGCAAGGACCAGCGCAAACAAGCCTGGCAGGCGGGATGATTCACGCCGCCTCATTCCCGGGCATCTTGCCTTCAGCCTTGTTTCCCAGGTTCATTTCTTCTCGGCTTTATTCCCGCTGCCACAGCACATCCGCGCCGCCATTTGCGCGGTTCAACACCCGCGCCAGCACAAACAGCAGATCCGACAAGCGATTCAGATACCGGCGCGGCCCGTCATTGAGCGTCTGGCCCCGCTCCAGGCTGACCACGCTGCGTTCCGCGCGGCGGCAGACGGTGCGGCATACGTGTGCCAGCGCCGCAGGGCGCGAACCGCCGGGCAGGATGAATTCCTTCAACGGCGGCAGATCGGCGTTGTAATGCGCCAGCAGGGCGTCCAATCCGGCAATTTGCTGTTCGCCGATCAAGGTATGCCCCGGAATGCACAATTCGCCTCCGAGATCGAACAGTTGATGCTGTACGGCAAGCAGTTGCGGCCGCAGCGCCGGCGGCAGCGTTTCGCACAGCAGCAGGCCCAGCTGGGAATTGAGCTCGTCCACATCGCCCATGGCGTGCACGCGCGCATTGTCCTTGGCCACCCGGCTGCCGTCGCCGAGTCCGGTGCTGCCGTCGTCGCCGGTGCGCGTTGTAATTTTGGAAAGTCTGTTACCCATATTCATACCCTTGATAGTTGTTGCCGGCATACGCAAAAGCAAGCGGTCGCGGCGATCGTGCATTCAAAATCGATGATCCGCCCGCGCACGGAGTAAAATCGTCAGGCTTTCTCAACATCGTCAAGAATATTGGATCCAATGGCAACACGTCTTCCTCCAGTGCATGCATTGTCTGCCTTCGAAGCAGCTTCCCGCCACAACTCGTTTGCCATTGCCGCCGAAGAACTCTGCATCACGCCGTCCGCATTGTCGCATCGCATCCGTTTGCTGGAAGATTTCGTCGGCGAGCGCCTGTTCCATCGGGACGGCCGCACCATCAACCTGTCCGAATTCGGCCGCCGTTACCTGGAAGTGGTGCGCAGCGCCTTGCGCACCCTGACCGATTTCCCGATGCCGAGCCGGGATGCGGTGGTGCAGCCGAAAGTGAAAATCGTGCTGCCGCCGACCTTCGCCCGCCATATGTTCATTCCGCGCCTGATGCAGTTTACCCGGGCGTATCCGGAAATCGGGCTGGAATTGTTCCTGTCGGTGCCCTTGTATGACTTGAGCCTGTCCGAGAGCGATGTCGAAATCCGTTTCGGCGCCGGCCGTTACGCCAACCTGATTACCGAAAAGCTGTTCGAGGAACCGACCTTCGCGGTCGCCAGCCCGGCCTATCTGAAAACCGTTCCGCCGCTGCGCAAGCCGGCCGACCTGCAACACGCCGCCTTGCTGCGTTCCGCGCTGGAGCCTTGGCAGCCCTGGTTCGAAGTCGCCGGCCTCGACTGGGCCGAGCCTTCGACCGCCTTGCGCGTCGACGACCTGGGTTTGCTGCTGGAAACCATACGCCATGGCCATGGCGTCGGCCTGGCGCGCCAGCACTTTGCGCAGGAAATGCTGGACAAGGGCGAACTGGTGGAACTGTTCGACCAGGTGCATCTGAAAACGCCGCCGCATGCCTATTACGTGGTCTACGACAGCCGGGTGCGCGAACGGCGCGAGGTCAATCTGTTTATCGAATGGCTGCGCGGCGCATTTGTCAGCCTTTAAAGCCGATTTTTCGGACGGCGTCGCCACTGAAAACATTTCATTCGGCATCGTAAATTGTTTCACCGCCGCGCAGCGCGGAAATGGCGGCGGCGCGGGTCTTTATGGTTACACTGTATAGAATGCATTCATAAATGTGCGTACGTGCGTTTATGCAATGCGTTCCAGTTCCGGAGACCGCCATGCCTGTCCTGACCGAATCCATCGCATCTGAAAATAAGCATTCGGCAACACCTTCCACAATAGCCGCGCCGGCCTTCAGCGCGGCGCGCCAGCGTGAAGTCGCGGCCGCGTTGCGCGCCGTGCTGCCGTCGCAATGCGTGCTGTTCGCCGAAGAGGATACCCGTCCCTACGAATGCGATGGCCTGGCCGCCTACCGGCAATTGCCGATGGCGGTGGTACTGCCGGAAAACGAAGCGCAGGTGATCGCGGCGATCGACGTCTGCCGCGAACTGGCGGTCAGCATCGTGCCGCGCGGGGCGGGCACCGGCCTGTCGGGCGGCGCGATGCCGATTGCCGACGGCGTAGTGCTGTCGACCGCCAAGCTCAATCGCATCGTGGCGATGGATCCGTTGGCGCGGACCGCCGTGGTGCAGCCGGGCGTGCGCAATCTGGCCATTTCGGAAGCCGCCGCGGCGCACGATCTGTACTATGCGCCGGACCCTTCTTCGCAAATTGCCTGCAGCATCGGCGGCAACGTGGCCGAAAATTCGGGCGGCGTGCATTGCCTCAAATACGGCCTGACGGTGCATAACGTCTTGCGCGTGCGCATGATCAACATGGACGGCGAAGCGATCGAACTGGGCGGCGGCGCCCTGGACGCACCGGGCCTGGACCTGCTGGCGGTCTTCATCGGTTCCGAAGGCATGCTGGGCGTGGTGACCGAGGTCACCGTCAAGCTGATTCCCAAGCCGCGGACCGCGCGCGTCATCATGGCTTCCTTCGACGACGTGGTCAAAGGCGGCAATGCGGTTGCGAATATCATTGCCGCCGGCATCATTCCGGCCGGCCTGGAGATGATGGACAAGACCAGTTCGCGCATGGTCGAACCCTTCGTCAAGGCCGGCTACGACATCGACGCCGCCGCCATCCTGCTGTGCGAGTCCGACGGCGCCGAGGCCGAGGTGGAAGAGGAAATCGGCCGCATGCGTGCGGTGCTCCAGGCCAGCGGCGCGACCGCCATCGCGGTATCGGCGTCGGAAGCCGAGCGGCTCAAGTTCTGGTCCGGCCGCAAGAATGCCTTTCCGGCGGCGGGACGCATTTCGCCGGATTATTACTGCATGGACGGCACCATTCCGCGCAAGCATCTGGCACGCGTGCTGCTCGGCATCGAACAGATGGAAACCAAATACGGCCTGCGCTGCGCCAACGTGTTCCACGCCGGCGACGGCAATCTGCATCCGCTGATCCTGTTCGATGCCAATGAGCCGGGCGAATTTCATCGCGCCGAGCAATTCGGCGCCGAAATCCTGGAATTGTGCGTCGAGGTCGGCGGCACCATCACCGGCGAGCATGGCGTCGGCATCGAGAAAATCAACTCCATGTGCGTACAGTTTTCGGCGCTGGAGCGGGAGGCGTTTTTCAACGTCAAGCGCGCGTTCGACAGCGCTTTCCTGCTCAATCCGGACAAGGCGATCCCGACCCTGCATCGCTGCGCCGAATACGGCCGCATGCATGTGCGGCGCGGGGCATTGAAGTTTCCCGATCTGCCGCGGTTTTGACCTGCGGTTTGGATATGCCGATGATGCCTTTAGGATTTCAATGGAATTGATACTGCAACATTTCAGGGAACAGATCCTGGCCGGCCAGCCCTTGCGCATACGCGGCGGCGCCAGCAAGGACTGGTACGGCCAGACGCCGCAGGGCGCATTGCTGGATACGCGCGCCTATGCCGGCATCGTCGATTACGAGCCGACCGAACTGGTCGTCACAGCCCGTTGCGGCACGCCGCTGAGCGAGATCGATGCGGCATTGGCGGCCAACAACCAGATGCTGGCCTTCGAGCCGCCGCACTTTGGGCCGGGCGCCACCGTCGGCGGCATGATCGCCTGCGGCTTGTCGGGGCCGGCGCGGCAGGCGGTGGGATCGGCGCGTGATTTCGTATTGGGAACGGTGCTGATGGACGGCGCCGGCGACGTGCTGCATTTCGGCGGGCAGGTGATGAAGAATGTGGCCGGTTACGATGTCTCGCGGCTGCTGACCGGATCGCTGGGCTGCCTGGGGCTGATCCTGGAGGTCTCGATCAAAGTGCTGCCCTTGCCCTTCGCGACCGAAACCCGGCGCTTCCAGATGACGCAGGCCGAGGCGATTCGCACGCTCAACCAATGGGGCGGCCGGCCTTTGCCGATATCCGCCAGCGCATGGTGCGGCGAGGCGTTGACGGTGCGCTTGTCCGGTGCGCAGGCGGCGGTCGATTCGGCATCCCTGCAACTCGGAGGGGAACGGCTGGCGCCCGATCGGGCGGCCTCGTTCTGGCGCGACCTGCGCGAACAGCGGCTGGCTTTTTTCGATCCGGCCGATGCTGGCGATCGCGGCGCTGCGCCGCTGTGGCGTTTTTCGGTGCCGTCGACCACGGCGCCAATCCTGGTTCCCGGCGCAGACGCCACGCTGATCGAATGGGGCGGCGCCCAGCGTTGGCTGCGCCAACCGGCGGGCGCCGATGCGACGCAACTGCGGCCATGGCGGCGGCCGTGGGCGGGCACGCCACCCTGTTCCGTGGCGGCGACAAGGAGCAGGGCGTATTCCAGCCGCTGCCGCCGGCCGTGGAAAAAATCCATCGCAAACTGAAAGCCAGTTTCGATCCCAACGGCATTTTCAATCGCGGCCGCATGTATCCGCGCATCTGATTCCATACGATCATGCAAACCAATCTTGCCGATTTCATACGCGACACCGCCGAAGGCCAGGAAGCCGATGCCATCCTGCGCAGTTGCGTGCATTGCGGATTCTGTACCGCGACCTGTCCCACCTATCAATTGCTGGGCGACGAACTCGATGGACCGCGCGGCCGCATCTACCTGATGAAGCAGGTACTGGAAGGCGCGCCGGCCACCGCCGCCACGCAATTGCATCTGGATCGCTGCCTGACCTGCCGCAGTTGCGAGAGCACTTGTCCATCCGGCGTGCAGTACGGCCGCCTGGTCGATATCGGCCGCAAGATCGTCGACCGGCAAGTCCCCCGATCATTCGGCCGGCGCGCGGTGCGCACCGCGCTGAAGGAAATCTTGCCGCGTAAATGGTTGTTTACGCCATTGATGAAAACGGGCCAGGCGGTGCGGCCGCTACTGCCGGCAGCGTTGAAAGACAAGGTGCCGCAAGCGCGGCCGCACGGCGTGTGGCCCTGGCGCGAACACGCGCGCAAAATGCTGTTGCTGGACGGCTGCGTGCAACCGTCGATGGCGCCGAATATCAATTACGCCACCGCGCGCGTGCTCGATGCGCTGGGCGTGCAATTGCTGATCGCGCCGAAGGCCGGCTGTTGCGGCGCGATTCGCTATCACCTGGACGACCAGGATGGCGGGCTGGACGACATGCGGCGCAATATCGACGCCTGGTGGCCGTATGTCGAAGGCCGGGATCGGCCGCCGGTGGAAGCGATCGTGATGAACGCCTCCGGCTGCGGCGCGATGGTGAAGGAATACGGCCAGTTGCTGATGCACGATCGCGCCTATGCCGAAAAGGCGCGGCGCATTTCGGCGTTGACCATGGATATCAGCGAAGTGCTGCCGGCCTTCGGCGAACAATTGCAGCAGCTGCATCAAAACCGCCTGTTTTCCGCCGCCGGCCGCACCGGACCACAACGCGTGGCCTACCATCCGCCGTGCACGTTGCAGCACGGCCAGAAAATCCGCGGCAAGGTCGAAGCGATCCTGCGCGAAATCGGCGTGGACGTGAAATCATGCGCCGACAGCCATCTGTGCTGCGGCTCGGCCGGCACCTATTCGGTATTGCAGCCGGCGCTGTCCTATCGACTGCGCGACAACAAGCTGGCCAATCTGCAGGCCGGCGCGCCCGAGCTCATCGTATCCGGCAATATCGGCTGCCTGACGCATCTGCAGTCCGGCACGGCGACGCCGGTACGGCACTGGATCGAACTGATCGATCAGGCGCTGGCCGGTTCCGACAGCAGCGCCTGAATATCGCCGATGAGTTCGTCCGGTTTGGTGGTCGGCGCATAACGGTTGAACACGCTGCCGTCGCGCCGTACCAGGAATTTGGTGAAATTCCATTTGATGGCCTGGGTGCCGAGGATGCCCGTTGCGCTGGTCTTGAGGAAGTCGAACAGCGGTTCGGTATGCTCGCCGTTGACCCTGACCTTGGCGAACACGGGGAAGCGCACGCCGTAGTTGGTTTCGCAGAACTCGCGGATGGCGGCCGCATCGCCCGGTTCCTGCTCGCCGAACTGGTTGCAGGGAAACGCCAGCACTTCCAGCCCCTGGGCGGAGAACTGCGCATACAATTCCTGCAGGCCCTGGTATTGCGGCGTGAAACCGCATTGGCTGGCCGTATTGACGATCAGCAGCACCTTGCCGCGATACTGGTCCAGGCTGGCGCGGCTGCCGTCGGGCAGTTGCGCATCGAAATCGGTGACGGAGGTCATGGTGTCCTTGATGGATGCGGGAAAATAGCGCCAGTTTAAACGGGAAAGTTGTCCGGATGGCGCGCCACCGCGCGCGCGGCCGCGACCGGGATCGCCTGTTGCTGCAACAGGCGCGCCAGGTGCTGATCCAGCGTCTGCATGCCGAGCCCGCCGCCGGTTTGCAGCGCCGAATACATCTGGGCCACCTTGCCTTCGCGGATCAGGTTGCGGATGGCCGGCGTGCCGAGCATGATTTCATGGGCGGCAATCCGTCCGGGACCGTCGCGGCGGCGCACCAGCACCTGTGAAACCACGCCTTGCAGCGATTCCGACAGCATGGTGCGCACCATATCCTTTTCGGCGCCGGGAAAGACATCGACCAGCCGATCGATCGATTTCACCGCCGAGACCGTATGCAGTGTCGCCAACACCAGATGGCCGGTTTCTGCCGCGCTCAGCGCCAGCCGGATGCTGTCCAGGTCGCGCAGTTCGCCGACCATGATGACATCCGGGTCCGCCCGCAGCGCCGAGCGCAGGGCCGCCGAGAAGGAGGCGGTATGGCGGCCCGTTTCGCGCTGGTTGATCAGGCTTTGCAGCGGCTGGTGCAGGAATTCGATCGGGTCTTCGATGGTGACGATATGGGCCTTGCGATGGCGGTTGATATGATCGACCATGGCCGCCAGCGTGGTCGATTTGCCGGAGCCGGTCGGCCCGGTGACCAGGACCAGGCCGCCGTGCTTTTCGGCCAGTTGGCCGAACAGCGGCGGGCAGCCGAGCTGCTCCAGGGTCGGGACGGCGGCGGCGATGCCGCGGAACACGGCGGCCGCGCCGCGCTGCTGGTTGAAGGCGTTGACGCGAAAGCGCGCGCCATCCGTCGCGGCAAAGGAAAAATCGCATTCCAGGTGGGTGTCGTAATGCTGGCGCTGCACGTCGTTCATCACGTCGTACAGCATGGCATGGACATCCTTGTGCGACAGTGCCGGCAGGCTGATTTTCGCGATCTCGCCATCCACCCGCAACAGCGGCGGCAGGCCGGCCGACAGATGCAGGTCGGACGCCTTGTTCTGGATCGAAAAGGCAAGGAGTTCGGCGATGTTCATTTATAATCCCATCCTCACAGCGCGTCATCGGCGCCCTACGCATGGCGCGAGGCTGTATTCAATGCTGCTCAATATCGTTTGATTATGTCCCCAATCGCTTCCAGGCTGCAAGCCGTACATCTGCAAATCGCACGCGCCGCAAGCGCAGCCGGCCGCGCGCCGGAAGACATCCGCTTGCTGGCCGTCTCCAAGACCTTCGGCGCCGACGCGGTGCTCGAAGCCTGGCGCGCCGGCCAGCTTGCCTTCGGCGAGAGTTATCTGCAGGAAGCCGAGGCCAAGATCGCCATCGTCGACATGGCCATTGCGCTGGCGCGCAAGACGACGCTGCTGCCGGAGTGGCATTTCATCGGGCCGATACAGAGTAATAAGACCCGTCCCATAGCCGAAAATTTCGCGTGGGTGCATTCGGTGGAGCGCGAAAAGATCGCGCGCCGGCTGTCCGAGCAGCGGCCCGCCGGCCTGCCGCCGCTCAATCTTTGCCTGCAGGTCAATATCAGCGGGGAAGACAGCAAAAGCGGCGCGGCGCCGGAAGAAGCAGAGGCGATCGCCAAGGCGATTGCCGTGCTGCCCAATATCCGCCTGCGCGGCCTGATGGCGATTCCGGCGCCGACCGGCGATCCGGCGCGGCAGCGGGCGGCATATCGCCCCCTGCAAGAATTATTCGATCATCTGAATGCGCAGGGCATGGCGCTCGATACCTTGTCGATAGGCATGTCGGACGACCTGGAGGCCGCCGTGGCGGAAGGCGCGACCATGCTGCGCATCGGCAGCGCCATTTTCGGCAGCCGCCCGAGCGCGGTTTAAGTTTCTTTTTATCCCATTCACCAAGGATTCATCGTGAAAATCAGTTTCATCGGCGGCGGCAATATGGCTGGCGCATTGATCGCCGGATTGGCGGACAAATTGACGCCCGGCGCCAATATCCATGTGGTCGATCCGAATGCCGCGGCGTTGCAGTCGCTGCACGCCCAGTTCGGCGTAAGCACGTCGCCTGGTTTCGACCAGGCATTGGCCACATGCGATGTCATCGTGCTGGCGGTGAAGCCGGACAAGATGCGCGAAGTGCTGGCCGCCCTCCAGCCCTTCCTGGCCGGCCAGCTGTTGCTGTCGATCGCGGCCGGCATTCGCATTGCCGACCTGTCGCGCTGGGCCGGCGGCCACCAGGCCATCGTGCGCGCCATGCCGAATACACCGGCCTTGATCGGCCAGGGCATTACCGGTCTGGCCGCGATGCCCGCCGTGTCCCCGGCGCAGCGCGATATCGCCGGGCAGATATTGACGGCGGTCGGCGCCACCGTTTGGCTGGATGATGAAAACCTGATCGATGCCGTCACGGCCGTATCGGGCAGCGGCCCGGCGTATGTGTTCTATTTCATCGAGGCGATGCAGCAGGCCGCGCAGGAACTGGGACTCAGCGCCGAACAGGGCATTGCGCTGGCCAAGGCCACGTTCGCGGGCGCGTCGCAGTTGGCGGTGCGTTCTTCGGAACCGGTTTCCCTGCTGCGCGAGCGCGTGACTTCGAAGGGCGGCACCACTTACGCCGCGCTGACCAGCATGGAAGAAAGCGGCGTCAAGCCGCTGATCGTCAAGGCGGTCAAGGCAGCCGCCGCGCGCGGCAAGGCGCTTGGGGACGAGCTGGGACGGGATTGAGCGCCGGCCGCAATTTCTTGACTTCATGAGTTCACGCTCTCCATGAGTTCACGCTCTCGCGAGCGCCGAAGAATTCAGTAGATCGGCAGCAGCGAGTATGCCAGCAGGGCGGTTTGCCAGTACGGCGCGCTCCGTTGCGCGTGCGGCGCCGTTGGAAGCTGGTCGGCGTGCATCTGTCTTGCAATATCGCCGATGCCTGCCGCGGCGCTATTTTCGTCCTCGGTATAACTATCCAGATAGTCGCAATCGCCTTTATGCATCGGCAGCGCGCCGTCCGCACTGTCTCGCAGCAGCGTATGGATTTGCCGCTGCATGGCCGGCGACAGGTTTTCGTGAATCAGGTCGATCAATTCGCGGGGATTCTTGTCCGGAATGAGAGGAAAATCCGATATGTCTTCCTCGATTGCTGCGGCATGCATCGCCGCGGTCGCCAGTTTTTCCTCGCTCTTCGATGTTTCGGGCGCATGCGCCAGGGCGGCGTAATCCAGGTCCGCCTGGACCGCGTCATGCAATTGCCGCGGCGTCAGATGGCATGTCAGCGATTGGAACGCCTGCGCCGGATTCGATTGGTTCAGATGCCTCACGGCCTGGCGCATGGGGTCGAATCCCCGAGCCGTTGCCATGACGCCATTGAGCAAGGCCGGGATCAGGTCCTTCAGGCACTGGTACTTTTCGTCGGCCGGAAGCCGCAGGCAAACGCCGGTCAGGTAAATCCAATATGTGCGCTGTAGATCGTCGGATACGCTGTTCAGATAAGCCAGATTTTTTTGGCAGATATCGTCCAGAATCTTTTGCAGGCAGGCCGGATTTTCGCGGTCGATGCATGCATGGAATTGATGCGCGATATACACGTCGATTTCGGCAAAAACCTTGTCGATTCCCTCGATATCGCCAATTGCCTGCAGGACGGCCAACTGATCGTCCGGAGGCGCCAGCTCCAGGCTTTCCCGGCAAAAGTCCGCCGATATCGCGATATGCGGAAGAAGGCGATGCAAATACCGCGCAGCCAGGCTGCTGTGTTCCTGCTTGACCAGGAGATTCAGTCTTTGCCGGACCAGCAGGTCCAGGGGCGGCGGCAATGCGCCCGGACGTACGGCAAAAACGCCATTGGCGTCTTGGTCGTGGGGATGGATGTCCAGGCCGATGTCTTCCAGGCAGGCATCGTCCATATTGGCGCCTTCCAGGTTTTTTTCGCCGATGCTCAATATCAGGCCGGCCAACCTGGCCTTTGACATGTCGGTACGCCGAAACATGGCGCCCTCGACTTTCGCGCCGATGAGGTTCGCGCCTTCCATTTGCGCGTCATCCAGGCAAGCGTATCCAAGGCGGGCTTCTCTGAAATCGACGTATCGTAAATCCAGCGCAGACAGATCGCCGAACGACAGATCCGCCCCTTGCATTTGCATGCTGAGCATCGCCCATGCCAGGCATTCGCGGGGCCAATGGCGGGGTTGGTCGGCGGGGTCGATCAAGGTCGCCGCATGCTCGCGCTTTTGCAACGCTTGCCAATGGCGCTCATCGCTTGCCAGCACATAGTCCTTGATGCAACCCGGCAGTGTTTCATCGTGTCTGCCCAGCCGGTGGCGCAACGTATTTTCGATGCAATTCCAGTCGATTTGCAGGGATTGATTTTTTTGATGCAAGCTGAATGGCGCTGCCGTATCTGTGCGTACGCCCGATGCAGCGCCGGGCCATAGATTTTCAAGGCAGACCAGGAAGTCGCAGAGTGTTTGCAAAAACACGCGCTCTTGGGGAGGCAGGTGCAATGATGCCAATTCCAGATTGACCGACAGGTCCTCTTCGTATATTTCGAGAGGCGTCGCCAATCGCGCCTGGCCGGGAGCGGCTTCAGGCGGCGGTGTTTGCGATGGCTGGGTTTGCTGCGGGAAAACGTAGGTCAGGGGAGAAAGCAGGGGTAATCCGAACATTGATCCAACTTGAGGGGTGAAAAAAAGAGAGGGTTCAGTGCCAGGCCCTGAAGAAGTAATCCAGCGCGACGCCCGCGAACACTGCCGCGCCCAGCCAGTTGTTGTGGCGGAACGCCTTGAAGCAGCGCATGCGTTCGCGCTCGCGGATCAGGAAGTAATGGTAGACGGCGCAGGCGGCGGCAACGGCGATGCCGGCCGCGAACCAGCCGCGCAACCCGTAATGCCAGCCCACGCCAAGCGTGATCGACAGGGTTGCCGCGTAGCACAGCATGATCGCCGCGACGTCATGGCGGCCGAAGGTAATGGCGGAGGTCTTCAGGCCCAGTTTCAGATCGTCGTCGCGATCGACCATCGCATATTCGGTGTCATACGCCAGCGCCCAGAACACATTGCCGGCGAGCAGCAGCCAGGCGGCCGGCGGCAAATCGTCCAGCACTGCCGCGAACGCCATCGGAATGCCGAAGCCGAAAGCGATGCCCAGGTAAGCCTGCGGCAACGCAAAGAAGCGCTTGAAGTAGGGATAGCTGGCCGCGATGGCCACCGCCGCCAGCGACAGTTGCTTGGTCAGCGCATTCAACGGCCAGATCAGCGCGAACGACGCCAACGCCAGCACGGCAGCGATCGCCACGGCTTCCCATGCCCTGATCTTGCCCGCCGTGAGCGGCCGCGCCGCGGTGCGTTTGACGTGGCGATCGAAATCGCGGTCGGCGAAATCGTTGATGGCGCAGCCGGCGGCGCGCATCAGCACAGTGCCGATGCAGAACACCAGGAACAGATGCAGGGAAGGGCGGCCGTTCGAGGCCAGCCACAAGGCGATCAGCGTCGGCCACAGCAGCAGCAGGATGCCGATGGGCTTGTCGAAGCGGGTCAGGTAAAAATACTGTTTCAGGCGATCCATTGCTTGCGGTCAGCCTTCGATCATCTCGGCCTCGCGCAGCATCTGCGCGCCGTTCAGGTTGCAGGACAGCACGGCCTGCCGCACCGCTTCGATGGCGGCATGGCGGGTAAAGCTCTTGCGCCAGGCGATCACCACGCGGCGCGACGGCAGCGGCTGGGTAAACGGCACGTAGCGCAGCATGCCATCCTTGTCGTTCATGTCCGGGATCGATCCCTTGGGCAATACCGTGATGCCGATGCCGGACGCGACCATGTGGCGGATGGTTTCCAGCGAGGAGCCTTCGAAACTGCGCGCAATGCCGTCGCCGGCGGTGGAAAAGCGCGACATCTCGGGACAGACTTCCAGCACCTGGTCGCGGAAGCAGTGGCCGTTGCCCAGCAACAGCATGGTTTCGTTTTTCAGTTCATGCGCATCGATCGCGGCCCGATCGGCCCATTGATGATGCTTCGGCAGCGCCACCACGAATTCCTCGTCGTACAGCGGCTGCACCGTCAGGCCGTGTTCGGGGAACGGCAGCGCCATGATGGCGGCGTCCAGCTCGCCCTGGCGCAGCAGTTCGATCAGGCGCACGGTGAAGTTTTCCTGCAGGATCAGCGGCATCTGCGGCACTTGCTCGATCATGGTCTTGACCAGCGGCGGCAGCAGGTACGGGCCGATCGTGTAGATGATGCCCAGCCGCAGCGGGCCGGACAGCGGGTCCTTGTTCTGGCTGGCGATTTCCTTGATGGCGGCGGTCTGCTCCAGCACGCGTTCGGCCTGGGCCACGATTTGCGCGCCGAGCGGCGTGACGGAGATTTCCGTGCCGCCGCGTTCGAAGATGATGACGCCCAGTTCATCTTCCAGTTTCTTGATGGCGACCGACAACGTAGGCTGCGCCACGAAACAGGCTTCGGCGGCATGGCCGAAATGTTTTTCGCGGGCAACAGCGACGATATATTTGAGTTCGGTAAGTGTCATAGCGCTTATGTTCGCACAAGCGGCGGCAAAATGTTTAAAAAGCGCTGGTTTGGCTATTTTGACAAGCTTGACGGCAGGCCGCCGCCGGGCAGGGCAGGCACTACCGAATCTGAGTACGCCGATATTCGATATTTCCGACACTTCCGATATCCTTGTGCCTGGATTGCGGCGTTCAGTCTTGGTCAGACCTTCAGGAACTCTTCCCGGCCGCCCAGCCAGCGCGCCAGATGCGCGTCGACCGTGGCCGGATCGTCGCGCAGCAGTTGCTGCGCCAGAGTGCGCGCCTGGTCGACCAGCCATTGGTCCGCCGCCAGGTCGGCGAATCGCAATAATGCCTCGCCCGATTGGCGCGCCCCCAGGAATTCGCCGGGACCGCGAATTTCCAGGTCGCGGCGCGCGATTTCAAAGCCGTCGGTCGTGGCGCGCATGGTCATCAGGCGCTGCTTGGCGACCCCGCCCAGCGGACTCTGATACAGCAGCAGGCAGGCGCTGGCCGCCGCGCCGCGCCCGACCCGGCCGCGCAACTGGTGCAATTGCGACAGGCCGAAGCGTTCGGCATGCTCGATCACCATCAGCGATGCATTCGGCACGTCCACCCCGACTTCGATCACCGTGGTGGCGACCAGCAATTGGGTTTCGCCGCGCACGAAGGCGTTCATTACTTCCTGCTTCTCCTGCTGTTTCAGGCGGCCGTGCACCAGCCCCACGCGCAGGTCGGGCAGGGCTGCGGCCAGCATGGCGTAGGTGTCGGCCGCGGTTTGCAGTTGCAGCGCTTCCGATTCCTCGATCAGCGGGCATACCCAGTATGCCTGGCGCCCTTCGAGCGCGGCCGCGTGCACCCGCTCGATGACTTCGTCGCGCCGGTTCTGGTCGATGCTGCGGGTAATGATGGGGGTGCGGCCGGGCGGCAATTCGTCGATGGCGGATATTTCCAGGTCGGCGTAATAGGTCATGGCCAGCGTGCGCGGGATCGGCGTGGCCGACATCATCAATTGATGCGGCACGCCCTGCTGCGCGCCCTTGTTGCGCAGCGCCAGCCGCTGGCCGACGCCGAAGCGATGCTGCTCGTCCACGATCACCAGCCCGAGCCGGGTGAACTGCACGGTGTCCTGGATCAGGGCGTGGGTGCCGATCACCAGTTGCGCCTGGCCGGAAGCGATGCGCGCCGTGGCTTCGGTTTTTTCCTTTTTCTTGAGGCTGCCGGTCAGCCAGGCCACATCGACCCCGAGCGGCGCCATCCAGGCCCCGATCTTGCGGAAATGCTGGTCCGCCAGGATTTCGGTGGGCGCCATCAGCACTGCCTGGAAGCCGCTGTCGATGGCCTGGGCCGCCGCCAGCGCCGCGATCACTGTCTTGCCGCTGCCGACATCGCCTTGCAGCAGGCGCTGCATCGGGAACGATTGCAGCAGATCGGCGCGGATTTCTTTCAATACGCGCTGCTGCGCGCCGGTGAGTTTGAACGGCAGTTGCGCCAGGAAGGCATGCGACAGGGCGCCGATGGCCGGCAGCGGTTCGGCGGTGCGCGCGCGGCGCGCCAACTGGGCGCGTTTCAGCGACAGCTGCTGAGCCAGCAACTCGTCGAATTTCATGCGTATCCAGGCCGGATGGGTGCGTTCGATCAGCGCATGCTCGTCGATTTCCGTCGGCGGATTATGCAGCAGCCGCACCGACGCCTCGAACGGCTCCAGCCGCAGCGCGGCGCGGATGTCGTCGCTCAGGGTATCGCGCCAGTCCAGCCGCGCCAGCGCCGCGCCGATCGCCTTGCGCAGATAGGCCTGCGACAGGCCCTCGCCGGACGGATAGACAGGCGTGAGCGCGGTCGGCAAGGGCGCGCCTTCCAGCACCACCTTATAGGCGGGATGGACCATTTCGGCGCCGAAGAAGCCATGCCGCAGTTCGCCGCGCACGCGAATCCGCACGCCGGCCGCCATTTGGGTGGCCTGGCTGCCGTAGAAATTCAGGAAGCGCAGCACCAGTTGCCCGCTGTCGTCGGCCATGGTCACGACCAGTTGCCGGCGCGGGCGGAACTGGATATCGGATTGGGTGATGACGCCTTCGACCTGCACTGTCTGCATGCCGCGCATGCCGGCCTGGGCGATGCTCAGGATTTGCGTCTCGTCCTCGTAGCGCATCGGCAGGTGCAGCGCCAGGTCGATATCGGAACGCAGGCCGAGTTTGGCGAGTTTGTCTTCGCTTTTGACTGGGGGTTTGCGCTTCGGTGCCGGCATCGGGACAAGGGATTCGAGAGAAAAATGGGAAAAGGCCAGGCAGCGTGATTCGGAAAATGATAATCGAGAGCGTAAAATAGCGGGTTTGGCTTTTCGTCCTTGGGCGCCGGGCCAGACTTTCGACGATTGTACGGGCATTGGCGGTCATTTCGCCATCGCTTTATTTGCGCAACGGCTTATTTATGCCCTTGCCTTATTTTTTTGCTTTATTTGCCGCTTTATTTTTTGCCTGCCATCATGCATACCCTTTCCGATTACGATTTCGATCTGCCGCCGCATCTGATTGCCCAGACGCCCTTGCCCGAACGCAGCGCCTCGCGTCTGCTGCATGTCGATGGGGACGCGCTGATCGATCGCCATTTCGGCGACCTGGCCGATTTGCTCGACCCCGGCGACCTGCTGGTGTTCAACGATACCCGCGTGCTGAAGGCGCGTTTTTTCGGCGTCAAGGCCAGCGGCGGCAAGGTCGAAGTGCTGGTCGAGCGGGTGCTCGATACGCGCACCGTGCTGGCCCAGGTGCGCGCTTCCAAATCGCCGCTGCCCGGCGGCAGCATCCGGCTGGCCGACGCGTTCGACGTGCAGGTCGGCGAGCGCGCCGGCGAATTCTTTACGCTGCTATTTCCCTCCGATGTATTCGCGTTGCTGGAAACCTATGGCAGCCTGCCGTTGCCGCCTTATATCGATCATGCCGCCGACGCATTCGACGAAACGCGCTACCAGACCGTCTACGCGAGGGAACCGGGCGCGGTGGCGGCGCCGACCGCGGGGCTGCATTTCGATGAGGCCCTGCTGCGGCGCTTGCGGGAAAAAGGCGTACGCACCGCCTTCGTCACATTGCATGTCGGCGCCGGCACCTTCCAGCCGGTGCGCGTGGAAAACCTGGTCGAACACCAGATGCACAGCGAGTGGTACACCATCGCGCAGGAAACTGTGGATGCGGTGCGCGCCGTCAAGGCCGGTGGCGGCAAGGTGATCGCGGTCGGCACCACCAGCCTGCGTGCGCTGGAGTCGGCATCGCAATCGGGCGTCTTGCAGGCCGGCAGCGCCGATACCCGGCTGTTCATCACGCCGGGCTATCGCTTCAAGACCATCGACCGCCTGGTCACCAATTTCCATTTGCCGAAATCGACGCTGCTGATGCTGGTCTCGGCCGTGGCCGGCTACGACGCGATCCGCGCCGCCTATGCGCATGCCATCGCGCGGGAATACCGCTTTTTCAGCTACGGCGACGCGATGTTGTTGACCGTCGCGAACCAGTGATCCAGATAGGCATCCTCGTCGCGCGCCTGTTCCCGCCGCTGCGCCGCCATTTTTCTCAGGCGTTTGCAATCGTCGGCGTTGTCGGCTGAAATGGCGATCTGCGCCAGCCGCTTGTTGGGCAGTTTCCCGGCATCCTGCATTGCTTCATACAGCACCATATCGCTGGCCCAGGCCACGGCGCCGCGATGCCCGAATGCCGCTTCCCGAGGCAGCAACATATGCTCGCCGCCGAGCGCGGCAATCACGCCGTCGAGCATCCTGCGAAATGGTTCCAGCGGGCGCAGCGAGGACGTCGGCAGCGCAATCGACGCATTGGAAAGCGACGGCTGGACATCGATCAATCCCAGATAGAGTGCATTTTCGGCGGCGGCATTGATGATGCCTTGCGAAGGGATCAGCATGTCGTGTTCGATCCCGTCGTCGCCGGCGTAGCCGTCCGGAAAAATGATCCATTGCTGATCGCGCCGTTGCAGGCCATGGTCGAACAGGCGATGGAACAGCGGGCTCTTCGCATAGCATTCGTTGAAGAACTGATGGGCGGTCGCGATGAAGCGGTCGCTATCGGCGGGATTGCGCTGCCCGATATCGATGGCGAAGCGATGGCGGAAACGGTCGGCGAAATCGCCATCCGCCTCTTCGTCGATTTCCGGGCGATCGTCTTCCGGCGCATAAAGGCTGCGCAAATACGCGGGCAAGCCGATGCGCGCCGCCAGCGCGGTCACGGCCTTGGCGGTCGGATGATTGGCGATGGCCGGAAATCGATGCTGCCGCACGGCGATCGGATCTTCGGAATTGACCCGTTCGAGATATTGATCTTCCAGTTCGGCTGCTTCGCGTATGGGACGAACGCCGATGCGCTGCGCCGTTTCCCGATCCTCGAAACCTGCCGCGCTGACGCGCGGATCGGCCAGCGGATCGGACTGCAGCAATATGCGGTTGGCCAGCCAGACGCACAGGCCGCGTTCGTAGGTCGGCCGGCGCGGCGAAGGATCGTCGCGCATGACCTTGTGAACGATCGCCGCGACCACGCTTTCGATCACCGCCGACGCCACCGTCTGCCTGGCGACATGCCTGGTGTTGATGGTAAACGGCAGGCAATTGGGGTCTGCCGGCAGGACGATTTTGCTGGTCGGTCCGCGCAGCGTCAGTAGCGGGAATGTGCAGCGGGCATTGATTTCGAGATGGATCGAGAGCGGATTCACGGGCCGCGAATCGTACAGGTTGAACAACTGGCGCAACGAGATGGATAGCGCGTAGGCCTGCTCGACGATGCGCAGCGAATCGTAGCGCCAATCGGGATGCACGCGCCAGACGGCTTTTGCATCGTCGGCGATCTCGACCAGCAGATGATCGCGCAGCGGCTTGCCGTCATGCGCATTGTCATCCAGTAATTTGACCTGCCACGCGATCGCGTCCTGGACGGTTTGCCGATCCTGCAGTGCCTGGGTTTCGCAGAACGTGAAGGCGTCGGCGCCGGTCAGCCCCTTCAAGCCGGCCCTGGCTCCCGCGTTTTCGATGCTGTTGCCGTAGGTCATATTGAACACCACCGCCTGGCTTTGGCCGCTGATTCGCAGCATGGCGTGGAATTGGCGTGCATTTTGCAACAGGGTCGGTTCGATCAGCGTCATCAGTTGCAGCCAGATGTCGGGATGAATGCTGACGCCGTCCGGGTTGACCAGTGTGCCGTTGTTCATTTTCTGCTCTTCGGAAATGCGGCGCGCCGCATTGCCGCCGCTTCGGGCCTGGTTGGTTCTTCTGCGCAAACCGCCCGGCTGCGCCTGGTCGCTGAAAATGGGGATGTCATGCTTGTCGCTCTGTTTTTGCGGTTTGCGGCCGCGCGGCGTATCGAAGTCGGTATACCCTTTTTGCGTAATGCTGAGCCTGCGCACGCCGTAGCTCAGCCTGCGCACGCTGGACATGGTTTTGCCTGGGATCATCCTGGCCGCCAGCACGGCCGAGGCGCCCAGCCGCATGCCCATGATGAATGGCGTGACGTAGGCCGCGAAAATCATTTTCCCCATGGCCGCGGTGGCCAGCACGTCGCGCGCGATCAGCAGGACGTAATAAAGCTTGTGGCTTCTGTCGTCGCGCAGCGCGCGCGCCAACTGCAGCGTCGGCGCGAAGATCGGTAGAAAGCTCAACAGCTCGTCCGCCGCTTCGGTGCCCGATTCGGTGGTGATCGCGGCGACCGAAAGCATTTTTGCAATCCGCCTGCCTTCCGCTTTCAGCACCGACGGCAGGAACGGCAATCCCGTGTCGCGGATCTGCTGGCGGGCGTTGCCGACCACCCAGGGATGTTTTTCGAGGGCGGCGTGAAACGCGTCATACGATTGCTTGATGAGGCGATACGGCTTGATGGACTTGCCGTTCGGCAGCAGCAGCAGGGCGTCGGCGTCGACATTGCGGATGACCGCGACGAAGGCGGCGTGCACGTCGTTGCGTACCCGCTGGAAATGTTTCCCCTCGTGCACATTGCTATAGATGCTGGCGTGGCCGTCGGTAATCTGCTCGGCCGTGAGATTGCTGGCCAACAGCAGCCTGTAGGCTTCCGTTTCCACGCTCCAGAATGGCGCGGAACGCATTTCGAAGGTATTCCGGTAAAAGGTATTTTCCATTTTCTGGATCAGCGTATAGGCCGGGTTTTGCTTGTCCGATACGGTATGCTCGGTGCGGAACGCGTCATAGTCGAATTTCCGGGAGGCATCGCTCAGCGCGCATCCGGCGCGCTCGGGCAGGCCCTCCAGCAGCGGATGGAATTCGATGCCGCCCATGGCGGTCAGGATGTCGGTCGTGACGAAGCGCGGGAATTCCCGCGCTTGGGCGATGCGATAGAACATATCCACCACGTTTTCGATGATTGCGGCGTATTCGCCGATGGACATCGCCTCCTCGAATTGCCGAGTATCCGCGCGCCAGCCCGGCAGATGGCGTGCCAGCCAGCGCCAGATCGCTGCCTTGTCGCGGGCATCGCAGCCGTAGCCTGCCACGGCAGCCGCGATCGCCTGCAGCAGCTTGCCGTACTGCGCCCGGTAGGCTTGCGTGTTCCATTCCTCGACGCCGTTGGCGCGCTCGTTGTACACCGCTTCGACGATCTCGAGCATGTACGGCATATTGCCTTGCTCGATTTCCTGCTGGATGCGGCCGACCCAATGCTCTTCCATCTCCAGTGCGGTGGCATAGACAACATGGCGATTGGACGCCGGCAGGCTGGCCGTGCGCATCAGTACGGTCGCCATCGCGCGCATGATGCTGCCGAATTTGTAGTCGCCCGCATATTCGCCCAGTTGATACAGTTTGCGGCGCACCAGCGACAGTTTGTAAGTGTGATGCAGGGATCGCAGTTCGGGCGGCCCGTGCGCATCCAGATAGGCGACCAGGTCGGACGGCGTCTTGCCGCGGGCGTTGCGCAGCACCCAGCCGTCGTGGAAAATCGCCTCCGGCCGGCCGTCATTGGCAAACATGTCTCTCAGGTAGGCCTGGTCTTGTTGTTCCGCGAGCAGGGCGCCCTCGATGCCTTCGCGCAACGCCGGCAAAGTCAGCGGATTGACGGTGGCGGTCGCGCATCGGTGGCGCAGCGCCCGATACAGCAGCGCGCACAGGTCTTTTTCGCGCTGCATGCGATAGGCGCGATCGATCGGCGTCGCTTCTTCCCGATCCGGCATTTCGGCGTTCACGAAGGACAGTGCGTCGCTCGGCATGATCTCGACGCGGTTGCGGAAATAGGCATCGCCGGTGGCATTGCGTTCGCGCAAGGCATGCGCCAGCGACAGCAGATAGGGCGTATCCGTCTCCCGCAGGCCGGGATCGGGCGCGTCGGCCTGTTCCATTACCTGCGCCAGCGCGGGCAAGCTGGCGTCATAGGCGGTGCCGACGTAGGGGCGATCGGCGTTGCGGAGAACCTCGCCCAGGTCCAGCATCAGATTGAGGTCGCGCTTGGCGGATGCGGAGAGACGTTGCCATTCGGCGGCCCGCTGTTGCGGCGGCGTTTCAAAAAACACCTGGCGCAGATTGTGGCCGATGCGCGCCAGATCGTCTTTTGCGTACTGGGGTGCATAATCCCTGAGCCGCGCCCACCAATCGGACAAGGCCGCATTTTCGCCTGTCGTCGCGCGGAGATTGCAGATATTGGCGTAATCCAGGACGGCGTTCAGCGTTTTCCGATCCGCCGCATGCCGGTCGCCGGGGCGCAGCAGCAGCAGGCGGTCGATGTCGGCCGCGCCGGGCGCGGAGGTGGGGGCAGGGATGGCGGCAATAACGGCAGAAGTCATGGCGGAAGTCTCGGCGGCAGTGGCGGTAACGGCATCGCCGTGGTTCGACCGGGCCAGGCGCCGCGGCACGTGGGCGCGCAGCGGATGGCGCATCGAATGCGCCGGCGTCTCGGTCGTATCGGTGCGGCGGTAGCCGTAGCGGATGGTATTGCCCGATGCCCGTGCATCGCGCCGGTTCGCGACCGGCGTCGCCTTGGGCCAGTTGCCGGCAGCCGGCGCCTGCGGACCAGTTTGCGCAGCCGGCACGCCTGCGCCGGTAAACGTGGAAATGCTGCCGATCACATTCTTCCTTCGAAATTGCCCGTCCGGCAGAATAGCCGTTCCGGCGCGCGGCATCGCCTGTCAGCTTTTGTATGCGGCGCGCCGGGCGCTCGCGCCGTCACATTAATTTGCCGGGCGGCCCTAGGAATGCAGCGCCGTTTCAAGTACCCTGACGCCTGTTTTTTGCACACTGAGAATGGTCATGCTTGAATTTACCCTGTTGAAAACCGATGGCAACGCGCGCAGGGGGCGCGTCAAATTGAATCATGGCGTGGTCGAAACGCCGATTTTCATGCCGGTCGGCACCTATGGGTCGGTCAAGGCGATGTCGCCGCTCGAACTCGAGGAGATCGAAGCGCAGATCATTCTCGGCAATACGTTTCATTTATGGCTGCGGCCCGGGCTGGACGTCATCGCCAAGTTCGGCGGCCTGCACAAATTCATGGGCTGGAACAAGCCGATCCTGACCGATTCCGGCGGTTTCCAGGTGTTTTCGCTGGGCGCGATGCGCAAGATCACCGAAGAAGGCGTGCATTTCGCCTCGCCGATCAATGGCGACAAGCTATTCCTGTCGCCGGAAGTCTCGATGCAGATCCAGCGCGTACTGAATTCCGATATCGTGATGCAGTTCGATGAATGCACGCCCTATGAAATCGACGGCCGGCCCGCGACCCAGGTCGAAGCGGCGCAGTCGATGCGCATGTCGCTGCGCTGGGCGCAACGCTCCACCGACGAATTCCGCCAGGGCGGCAATCCGAACGCGCTGTTCGGCATCGTGCAGGGCGGCATGTTCGAGGCCCTGCGCGACGAATCGCTGGCGGGGCTCAAGGAGATCGGCTTCGACGGTTTCGCCATCGGCGGCCTGTCGGTGGGCGAGCCGAAGGAAGAAATGATGCGCGTGCTGGAACATACCGGCCCGCGGCTGCCGGCCGACAAGCCGCATTACCTGATGGGCGTGGGCACGCCCGAAGACCTGGTGGCGGGCGTGGCCAACGGGATCGACATGTTCGACTGCGTCATGCCGACCCGCAATGCCCGCAACGGGTGGCTGTTTACCCGTTTCGGCGACATCAAGATCAAGAATGCGCGCTACAAGGACGACGGGAAGCCATTGGACGAGACTTGCCATTGTTATGCATGCAGCAACTTTTCCCGTGCCTACCTGCACCATTTGCATCGTACCGGCGAAATCCTGGGCGCGCGCCTCAATACCATTCACAATCTGCACTATTACCTGCAATTGATGAAGGAAATCCGGGCCGCCATCGACGACAGCCGCTTCCACCCCTTTGTGCAGCAGTTCCGGGCGGACCGGGCGCGCGGCGTCTAGGCGCCGCCAGCCCCTTTTGCCGAATACGCTAATTAGCGCCCGCCGGGTGCTAAAATGCCGAGTTCTTTTTCAAATCAACCAAGTGGAGTAACACGTGTTCATTTCCAACGCATATGCGCAGACGGCCGCGGCCGGCGCCGGTGGCCTGATGGGCAACCTGACAAGTTTCTTGCCGATCATATTGATGTTCGTCGTCCTGTACTTCCTGATGATCCGTCCGCAGATGAAGCGCCAGAAGGAAGCCAAGGCGATGATGGAGGCGCTGGCCAAGGGCGACGAAGTTGTAACAAGCGGCGGCCTGCTGGGCAAGGTGACCAAGGTCGCGGACGGCTACGTCACAGTTGAAATCGCCGAAGGCACCGAAGTCGTCGTCCAAAAAGGCGCGATCACGACATTGCTGCCTAAAGGCACGGTCAAGGGCCTGTAGGGCGCATTTGCCGCTGTACAAGGCGGATTGCCTTGCATTTGTAGAGTGCCTTCGATACGCCGCCGGGCTGAAGTGGAAGCGAAGCCGGCGCCGCGCGTATCGAAGGATGCCGCCATAATTAATCGACGCTCAAAATATGAATCGTTATCCTCTCTGGAAATATGCGCTGATGGTATTGGCCATATTGTTCGGTACTTTCTACACCCTGCCGAATTTCTTCGGCGAATCGCCCGCGGTACAGATCAGCAGCGCCAAATCGACCGTCAAGCTGACCAGCGCCGTCATGGCGCAGGCGCAGGATGTATTGCAGAAGGGCGGCCTGGCGCCGGAGAGCATGGCGTTCGACAACGGCGCGGTCGCCACGGTGCGCGCCCGTTTCGCCAATACCGACCAGCAGTTCAAGGCCAAGGCCCTGCTGGAGCACGACCTGAATACCGATCAATCCGATCCGACCTACGTGATCGCCTTCAACCTGGTGCCGAATACGCCGCAATGGCTGCAGTCGCTGCATGCCTTCCCGATGTTCCTCGGGCTGGACCTGCGCGGCGGCGTGCATTTCCTGATGCAGGTCGACATCAAGGCCATTCTGAACAAGCGCCTGCAAGGCCTGCTGACCTCCACCCGCGGCATCCTGCGCGACAAGAATATCCGGCATAGCGGCATTTCCCGCGTCGGCGACACCATTGAAATCCTGTTCCACGACCAGAACACCTTGGCCGCCGGCAAGGAAGCGCTGGCGTCGCAACTGAGCGAAATGCTGCTGACCGAGGCCGGCAGCGGCGCGGACCTGAAACTGATCGGCACGCTGCGGCCGGAAGCGCTGCGGCAGACCCAGGAAGACGGCGTCAAGCAGAATATCCTGACGCTGTCCAAGCGCGTCAATGAACTCGGCGTGACCGAACCGACCATTCAGCGCCAGGGCGCCGACCGCATCGTGGTCGAACTGCCCGGCGTGCAGGACGTGGCGCGCGCCAAGGACATCATCGGCCGCACTGCCACGCTGGAAGTGCGCATGGCCGACGAATCGGTGGTGCGCGGCACCGAATTGAGCTCGCCCGTGCCGTTCGGCTCGGAACTGTTCAAGGTCGGCAAGAACGCGCCGGTGGTACTGTACAAGGACCCGGTGCTGACCGGCGACTACATCTCCAGCGCGTCCGCGAGTTTCGACCAGAACCACCAGCCTTCGGTCAGTCTCGACCTGAACGGCGACGGCGGCCGCCTGATGCGCGAAGCCACCCGCAACAAGATCGGCAAGGCCATGGCCATCGTCCTGTTCGAAAAGGGCAAGGGCGAAGTGCTGACCGTGGCCACCATCCGCGACGAACTGGGCTCGCGCTTCCAGATCACCGGCATGGAATCGGCCGAAGCCGCCGCCGACCTGGCGCTGCTGATGCGCGCGGGTTCGCTGGCCGCGCCGATGGAGATCATCGAGGAACGCACCATCGGGCCGCAGCTCGGCGCCGACAATATCCGCAAGGGTTTCGAATCCGTGCTTTACGGTTTCCTGGTGATCACCGTTTTCATGATGTGCTATTACCTGATGTTCGGCCTGTTCAGCGCGCTGGCGCTGTCGCTGAACCTGGTGCTGCTGATCGCGCTGCTGTCCACGCTGCAGGCGACGCTGACGCTGCCGGGCATTGCCGCGATCGCGCTGACGCTGGGCATGGCGATCGATTCCAACGTGCTGATCAACGAACGCATCCGCGAGGAACTGCGCGCCGGCAACTCGCCGCAGGCGGCGATCGCGATCGGTTTCGAACGCGCCTGGGCCACCATCCTGGACTCCAACGTGACTACCCTGATCGCCGGCCTGGCGTTGCTGATCTTCGGCTCCGGCGCCATTCGCGGCTTTGCGGTAGTGCATTGCCTGGGCATCATGACATCGATGTTCTCGGCGGTGTTCTTCTCGCGCGGGCTGGCCAATCTCTGGTATGGCCGCAAGAAGAAGCTGGCAAGCATCGCCATCGGCCAGATCTGGAAGCCGGGCGCCGCGGCGCCGGCGGCCGGAGCAGGCGCGGTGCCGGACACGGAAGCATTGCCGAAGCCGGCCGCGAAGAAATCGAAGCCGCGCAAATAACCGTTGCGGCCGCTTGAACAATGATGGTTTGAAGCATTAGGCCGCGCGGCCCGGATGGCGGCGCGGCCGGACAGAAAGGGTAGTGATGGAATTTTTCCGTATCAGAAAAGATATACCGTTCATGCGCCATGCGCTGATCTTCAACGTCATTTCCGCGTTGACGTTTGCCGCGGCGGTGTTTTTCCTGTTCCACAAGGGATTGCACTTCTCGATCGAATTTACCGGCGGCACGGTGATGGAGGTGAATTATCCGAGCGCGGCCAATATAGAAGGCGTGCGCAAGGCGGTCGAGACGCTGGGCTATAACGACAGCCAGGTGCAGAGTTTCGGCACGGCGCGGGACGTGATGATCCGCCTGCCCGCGCGCAGCGGCGTCAACACCACCCAGCAAAGCGAAAAGGTGATGGCTGCGTTGCAGGCGCAGGAGCCCGGCGTCAAATTGCAGCGCGTCGAATTCGTCGGTCCGCAGGTGGGCGACGAACTGGCGCATGACGGCCTGATGGCGCTGGGGATGGTGGTGATCGGCATCATGATCTACCTGGCGATCCGCTTCGAATGGAAATTCGCGGTGGCCGGCATTATTGCGAACTTGCACGATATCGTCATCATCCTGGGTTTCTTCGCCTATTTTCAATGGGAATTTTCGCTGACGGTGCTGGCGGCGGTACTGGCGGTGCTGGGCTATTCGGTCAACGAGTCGGTAGTGGTGTTCGACCGCGTGCGCGAAACCTTCCGCGACCGCCGCTATGGCCGGATGACCACACCGGAAGTGCTCAACCACGCCATCACCAGCACCATTTCCCGCACCATCATCACCCACGGCAGCACGGAAGTGATGGTCCTGTCGATGCTGATTTTCGGCGGCCCGACCCTGCATTACTTCGCGGCGGCGCTGACCATCGGCATCGTGTTCGGCATCTATTCCTCGGTGTTCGTCGCCGCGGCCCTGGCCATGTGGCTCGGCGTGCAGCGCGAAGACCTGATCAAGCCGATCAAGCCGAAGGATGAAACCGACGGTGCCGTTGTCTGATTTGGCAAGCGATGCCGGCGCCGATGTCGATTTCGACCGTCGGTTCGGCGGCATCGCACGGCTCTACGGCGCGGCAGCCCTGCAGCGCTTCAGGCAGGCGCACGTCTGCGTGGTAGGCGTCGGCGGCGTCGGTTCATGGGTCGTGGAAGCGCTGGCGCGCAGCGCGGTCGGCAAGATCACGATGATCGACCTGGACAACCTGGCCGAATCCAATATCAACCGGCAGATCCATGCCTTGAGCGATACCCTGGGCAAGGCCAAGGTCAGCGCCCTGGCCGATCGCATCGCCCTGATCAATCCCTATTGCGCGGTGACGGAAATCGAAGACTTCCTGACGCCGGAGAATATGGCGCAAATGATCGGCGGCCGCGGCTACGATTACGTGGTCGACGCCATCGATAATGTGCAGGCCAAGGTTGCATTGATCGCGTATTGCCGCGACCATGGCCTGCCGCTATTGACGGTGGGCAGTGCCGGCGGCCAGATCGATCCGACCAGGATCGAAGTGCGCGATCTCTCCAAGACCGAACAGGAACCTTTGCTGGCAAAGGTGCGCAAACGCTTGCGCGCCTATCATCGTTTCCCGCGCGGGGACCGCAACCGCTTCGGCGTCGATGCGGTGTTTTCAACCGAACCGGTGCGCATGCCGGTCGATGAAAGTTGCGGCATCGATGAAACGCAGGGCAGCGAAGGCGTTACCGGATTGAATTGCGCCGGCTATGGTTCGGCTGTGGTGGTGACGGCTTCTTTCGGGCTGGTGGCCGCGGCGCACGTATTGCGCAGGCTGGCGCAGGGCGAGGCCGAAAGCAAGGCAGAGAATAACGGCCTGCAAGGCACCCGGTAAAAAGCGAACGCGCCTTCAATTTGCCCGTTGCGACTCGACAATCAGGAGTCAACTCTTCAACTCTGCTTCCGCATCCGCCAGTTTCTTCTTGGCGGCTTCATATTTATCGCGCAGTTTCTGCACTTTCTTCTCCGACCGATGCTGCTCTTCCGCCTTGTGCAGGGCGCGCCCGGTTTCATTGACCTTCACCTGGGCGTTGATCACTTTCTGATTGCGTTGCCTGGTCAGCTTGGAATCGGTGCAATGGGCATTGACTTCATCCAGCGCTTTTTCCAGGCTGATTCGTCGCTGCGGATTGCCGTCCGACTGCTGGATCTGCTGCGTGATCGAATCGCGCTTGGCGGCGCAGCCGGTCAATTGCGTCTGGGCCAGGGCCGCAGGCGTCTGCATGGCGGCGAAGACGAGGACGGCGAGCGGCAGCAGTCTGGCAGGCATTTTCATGGCGGTTCCGATCTCGGAAGTGGGTGTTTCCGGACATTAAACCAGATCGCGGCCGCTGCAAAGCAAAAAGAAGCGTCGGAGGCGGCACTTCGATACGCTTCGCTACTCAGTGCGAACGGGGACTTTTAAGCGCAATAAAAAACCGTTCGATATGTTTCGCTATTCAGTGCGAACGGGGATTTTTATGCGCAATAAAAGACCGTTCGATATGTTTCGCTACCCAGTGCGAACGGGGGATTTTTAAGCGCAATAAAAAACCGTTCGTCCTGAGTAGGCGCAGCCGTATCGAAGGATCCTCGACGTATCGACGATGAATTCAAAGTCATGAAGAGGCTCTTTTACGGAAGCCTGAAGTCACTAAAACGACAACCGTCCTTGCACATATACCGTACGCGGCGCGCCCACCAGGCGGCCCACATCGCCGCCGGCATTGCGGGTGTAATACCGCTTGTCGGTCAGGTTGTTCACGCCGGCCAGGACGTCGAATCCTTTTGCCCCAGGCACTCTCCAGCTGACCTGCGTGTTCCATGTG
This sequence comes from Herbaspirillum sp., assembly GCA_036499085.1. Classification (GTDB taxonomy): domain Bacteria; phylum Pseudomonadota; class Gammaproteobacteria; order Burkholderiales; family Burkholderiaceae_D; genus Herbaspirillum. Next base: position 76,056 of record DASYEK010000134.1, read on the forward strand.
CGGAAGGCCGGCACGACCCCGGTCGCCGCATTCGCCGACTCTGCGACGGTATTGGCCAGATCGGCAAATTGCTTGCTCTGATGCGTGGAGGACAGGTCGAATCCCCAAGGGCCGGTCGAATAGTGGGCGCCGATGGTGTCCGTATTGCGTGAATAGAACGGCACATCGCGTCCGGCCGTGGCGCCCGACTTCTGGATGGCGCGGGTGTAGGTGTAGTTGGCGAATACATTCAGCCCGGCCCAGGCGCCATCCTTGTCGAAGCTGTAGTCGATGGCGGTTTCGATGCCGTCATGCTTGGTTGCGCCGATATTCTGGAACACCAGCGGATTGCTGCTGGGGACAGCAAGAATCTGGTTGTCGAACTTGATATTGAATGCGGTCACCTCGGCGGAGACCCGATTGCTTTTCCAGCGCGCGCCGGCTTCGGTGGTTTTTGCCACTTCGGGCAACAGTGGATTGGCCGCCGATTGCGAATTCAACTGCGTGTTCTGTACCGGTCCGAACGATGTATTGTAGTTGCCGAACAAGGTCAGATCCGGCGTCAGCAGATAGGCCACATTGATGGACGGCAGCGCCTTGTTGTTGCTGCTTGAGTATGTGCTGGCGGTGTTCACCTCGAACCGCGTCGACCGGATGCGTTCATAGCGGATGCCCGGCGTGATGCGCCATGCGCCGATGGCGATCTTGTCGTCCAGATAAACGGCCTGCGCATTGGTCGCGTTCTGTTGCGCCACGATGGCGTCTTGCGCGCCGGTGACGGCGTTTTCGTTGTAATCGCCGTCGTCGCCGCGTTCCCGGATGAAACGGTAGCCGATGGTGATGTCATTGGTGGTCGGGCCGAAACCGATCCGTTGCGTATAGCGCGGCTCGATGCCGTAGGTCTGGTAGTTGCGCGGCGAATGCACGAACGAGGTGCCCGTCGTGTTGATCAACATGCTGTGGCGATAGCTTTTGTTGTAGAACGTGCGGATTTCGAATTCCTGGGTATCGGAAATGGTATTCAGATAACCGAAATCGAACCCTTGGCGCGTGCCGTCCCAGTAATCCCGCTTGCGCGTGTTCTGGAAAGGATCGGCGGCATACTGCGCCGCGGTCAGGCCGCCGGGCGTAAAGGCCTTGACGTCGTAATGCGAAATCTTGCCGAAGAACTCGGAACCCGGGGTCAATTCGTAACGGAATTTCAGCGCCAGATCGTTGACCGACTGGTCGCTGCCGTCGCGCCAGCCGCGTCCGGCCGAGCCGGAGTACAGCAGCGCCAATCCCAGGCCGCTCTCGAGTTGCGTGCCGAGAAAGGTGCTGTACTGGGTGCTGGATCCGCCGTTGCCATATTCGTTCTGGCGCAGGGTGGCGTCGCCGCTGATGCCGGACTGCGCCGGGATCGAGCGCGTCTTGAAATTGATGATGCCGCCGACGTTCTGTGGACCGTAGCGCACCGCGCCGCCGCCGCGCACGACGTCGATCGATTCGATATTGTTCAGGCTGATCGGCGCGAACGACAGTTGCGGCTGGCCGTATGGCGCGAACGACATCGGAATGCCGTCGAGCAGCACGATGGAGCGCGGTGAATAGCGCCCGGTCAGGCCGCGCACGCCGATATTGAGCGAGACGGGACTGCCGGAGGTTCCGGAGTTTTCACTGGTCTGGACGCCGGGAATACGGCGCATGACATCCCCGATGTTGATGGCGCCGGTCTGTTCGATCTGCTGTTTCTTGACGACCGTGCGCGCGCCCGGATAGCGTTTGACGCTGTTTTCCAGGCCGCTGCCCAGCCAGTCGCCGCTGACCTGGATCGATTCCAACGTGGTTTCCTGCGCATTGCCGGCGGGAGCGGCTGGATCATCCTGGGGCGTGGCTTGCTGGGCGTAAAGTGTGGCCGGCATCGCCAGGATTGCGAGGGTGACGGCGGTTGCGCATGGCAAACGGCGCAGGCGCGCCGGATTGTAGGACTTGACCATATTTCTTTCTCTTAATGTAACCAGGGGATTTGCTCGTGCTGGCTGGTTTCATTCACAACAACAAACGTCGAGGAAAAAAATTGGCTAGGCCGTAACAACTGTAAATATTTACTAAATTTGAATAATGATAATTATTATCGTTTGAGGGGTCAAGAATTGGCCGCTGAAAAGGGATGATCGTGAAATAAATACCACAGGAGGGG
>DASYEK010000135.1:0-46072 GCA_036499085.1 Herbaspirillum sp.
TCAGCGTGTAATGAAAGAAATCGATCTGCTCCACCGACTTGCGGTCCGCGCTCTTCTGCAGGCTCAATTCGCCCCCGCTCAACAACGCATCCAGCGCCAGGTGATTGTTGACGACCTTTTTTGCGCCCTGTACCCGGTCCATGGCGAAATAACCGTTGCTGCGTATTTCGGTATCGCCGTCGTTGACCGCGGGCAGCGTATCGTCGAACACCTTGCGCGCAGGCCAGACGCGGTCGGCATGGCCGGCCGGCACCGCGGCGTCGAGTTTCAATACGTCATATACGCGCGGCATTTCATAACCGCTCGCCGCCACCTGCCAGCGATACACCCCGGCCGGCGCGTTGGGCGTCAGGAAAAAATTGTAGCGGCCATGTTCATCGGTGTTCGCGATCATATGGCTATCGCCGCCAAGCAGATGCTCGCCCGGCACGAAACCCTGCGGCCCGCTCAGCGTTACCTTGGCATGCGCCAGCGGACGACCGCTGGCGCTATCGAATACGACGCCGGTCGGCAGCAAGGCCAGATTCTGTTCGGGATATTCCCTGGCCGACAGCAGGCTGCCATATGCCAGCTCGCCGCTGAGGAAATCGCGGTTCGCGCGCAGATCGGACGCGCCGGCTTCGATGCCTTGCACCGGCGGCGCTTCGACCCGGCCTTGCGGCGAAAGGAAGCGCAGGCGATAGCCGGTGTCCGGCAAAATGCCGGTCATGCGATATTGTCCTTCGGCGCCGGTCAGCGCTTCCGCGACCACCTTGCCGCCCTTGAGCAATTGCGCGCGCCAGCCCGGCAGCGTTTCCTCGCCGCGGCGATATATGCCGTCATTGGAAGCGTCGATCCAGGCCCGTCCGCTGACCACCGCGCCGTTCTTGCAGAGCAGCGGCGCCGTGGCGCGATTGTTGCCGCGCAGGTTTTCGGCTTCATTGGGTACGCTGACAACGGCATTGATGAATTTTTCCACGCCGCATGCATTGCCCAAGGCAAGGTTGCCGGCCGCCGTATCGCGCGGCACATTGATCAGCAGCGGCGGCATGTCGGCACCGGCGGCAAGGGAAATCGGATTGCCGCACTCGAGCACCGAACCGGCCGCGGCATGCCGGATCGCGCATTGCCAGCCGGCCGTCTTCAGGTCGCTATCGCGCAACGCGAACGGCAACTCGGCCTGCAGACGCACGCGGCCTTCGGTGGCGCCGATGCCGATATTCTTGATGCCGATCTCGATCCAGGTGGTGGCGTCGCCATGGCCGGTATCGCTTTGACTGATATGGGGCACCAGATCGGGCGAGCCGTTCTCGGCCATTTCCAGCACCAGCAGATTGCTGAGCGCCGGCCGCATCGCCGAACCGTCGTAGGCTTCGGCACGGCTCTCACGCGTCTCTTCCGCCACGTTTTCCTCGCGTTGCAGCGTCATCGTCATTTGCCGGGCCTGGCCCGGCCGCAGCGGCGTGCGCAGCGCGATCGCGACTTCGCTTACGTGCTCCGGCTGCATGGTGCGGTAGGTGAATTCAGGATCGCCGCTTTGGGCAAACAGCAATTCCGAGGTTTCCGCCCCGGCCGGCGCATTGCCGCCGACAAAACGCAGGCCGGCCGGAATGCGATAACGCAGCAATGTCGCATGCGCCGCACGGTCGTCGATGGTCACGTCCCGGTCGGCCAGCAATTCCTGCCTGGCATGGTTGGCGATGCGCGCGGTCAAGGTAGTCTTGTCGCCGGTATCCAGCTTGTGCAGCGAGGCTTCCAGGGAAACGTTCGGCAACGGCGCCGCATCCACGATCAGCGTCACGATGGTGTCGGCGGCCGGCGCAGCGCCGGGCATGCCGGGCGCACCGGCGGCGCCGATGCGGATTTCATAACGGCTGCCCACGCTTGCATCGTGCGGCGCGACGCCGGTTAGCAGCAAGGCGTGGTGCTGGGCATAATCGACGGTATGCGACTGCGTCAGATCGAGCGCAAGCGCGCTGTCGTGCTTGCGGCCGTTGCCTTCGATATCGGGGACCAATGCCAGGGTGCCGTTGGGCGCGCCCTGCATGGTCAGCGTGTATGAGGCCGCGACATTGCCTTGATTGCGCAATGCCAGCGGGATGGTAAAAGCCTGTCCTGCCTGCACATGCACTTGCATGGCATGCGCGAACGCCAGCGCGCGCACCGGCGCCAGGCGCACCGATACCGCATTGGAATGTACGCGCATCTGCGCAGGATCGTTCTCGACATAGAATACCGCTTCCGCCCGGGTGCCGAGCGCGCCGCTGCCCAGCGGCGGCAGGGCCGATGCCGGCGCGGCCATGAAAAACGCCGCCGCGGCCACGATGGCCATGCACAGTGCCAGCAAGGTCAAACGCAACGGCAAGCGCAAGGCGCAACGCAACGACGGCGCAATGCCGCGGCGCGCAGACGACGTGATCGATGACAGCAGAGGCAAGAAAAAGCGGTGAATGGTATTCATAAGGTCGATCGGTTATGGGCGGCCATCGCCAAAAAGAGGCGCAAGTCCTGCCCTGCCGGCGTCGATGACGCAGACTGTTTGAACGGTTTTCGGTAAATGCCGGATCGGCTCGGCTGCATCGGAGCCGATCCCTGCAAGGAGCAACCGGGCAGGCTGGCCGGCCCGGTTGCGGTTCGATTGCCGGTTTGACGGTTGCTGCCAATGCCGGTCAAGGCATCAGCGGCGCAATATCAATGGAGCAATATCAACGACGCAGTTCAACGGTGACGTGGTACTCCATCGTCTTGCTGGCGCCGGCTTCCATTTCGCCGGCTTCCATGACGACGCTATTGCCCTTGAGCTGGATCCCGGCATCCTGCGCGGCGTCGAATTTCACGTGCGGCGGCAGCGTATCGATGATCTGGACATGCTTGGCCAACGGCGCATTGATCGGGTTTTTCACGACTATCTGGTACCAGATGGTGTCGCCGTGCTTCACTTCGTCGCTGCTTTCCGTGATAAACCGCTTCTCGCCGGCGGCGCCCTTTTTCACGACCGCGAACTTCTTCTCGATCTGCAGCTTGCTCTTGCCGATGCTCAGCGTCACCGCGACGGTGGCGTTGTCGGTTTCGGCGCCGGTCTTGCGCAGCGCCAGTTGCAGCGATTCGATCGCATTGGCCTTGACGTTCATCGGCACCCGGATTTTCACCTTGACGGACTGGCTGGCCAGCGATGCCATCTTCGGCAGCGGCAGCGCGGTTGCCCATTCGCCGCCATTCAAGGAGAACGAAAACTTCCATTCGCCATGCGCCGGTGCGTGGATCTCATACTCGCCCGCGTCGATGGCGCCGCCGTAGTTCATGACATTGACATCCAGCACGGTATCCAGATCGGGCGAACCGTTGCCGCTGTAGCTGGTTTCCACGAAGCCGATCTCGACGGCCTTCTTCAACTGGATCGTTTCCGTCCGGCTCTGCTTGCTCAGCACATCGACCACGGTAACCGCGATATCCAGCGTGTCCGCGCCGCGCATATTGGTCTTGACCAGGAATACGCCGGCATTGGCGTTATTGCCCACCTTGACCATCATCGCCGACGCCGGCGACGTGACCGCATCGCCGACACGCTGGAAACTGGTGTTCGCCGAATCGAAGGCAATCTGGTAATCGCGTTGGGTGGCGCCGCTTTGTTCCGGCGTGGCGACCACCATGTAGAAGCTGGCGACGTCGTCGCGGCCCGGCACGTTCAGCGCGGAGACGGCATGGGTGTCGGTCTGCTTCGCCAAAAACTGGACCTGCGGCTTGTCGACCGCGACCACGGTCTGGATCAGGAAGTCCTGCTTGACGGCCTCGGTCTTGGCTTCGGTCAGCGATTTCACGGTCAGCATCAATTTCTGCGCGGTTTCAGCAGTGATACCGTGCTTCAACGCAACCTTGAGCTTGAAGGTAATCGTTTCGTCTTGGCCGATCAGGCCGGTTTCCGGCAAGCCGCTGCCGGTGGTGGCGCCGAAAGCGCTGCCGTTCCGGTCCGCCAGCGACATGGCGCCGATGGCGGTGGCTTCCTGGCCCAGTTCCAGGCTGAAGCGTTCCGGACGCGAGCTGTTGTTCTTCAGCGTCAGCACGTACTCAAGCTGATCGCCCGAGACAGCGCTCTTGATGACTGCGTGTTCATTGCTCGAAGCGGCACTATTGCCGATCACATTCAACGTCGGCGCCGCCATGGTGTGCGCGTAGCCGATCTGCATGAATGCCGATTTGGTCGGGGTATCGTCCTTTTTGGCGGCGTATTTGACATACATCACATAGTCGTCGCCCAGGACGGCGTTCGGAATCTCGATACCCATCTTGAAGCTGGTATTGATCTTTGCCTTGATCGCATCGACGCTGAAATCGACGGTCTTGGTGTCGGTAGCCTTGGACGCGATATCGTCGTTGCCGAAGACAATCCTGTCGTTCAGGACGCTGAAATCGACCGCCGTCTCCGGCTCGGATTTCTTTGCCACGACCAGTTCGAAATAGCCCGCACCGACTTCGGCGCCGCCCGCGACGACAAATTCCAGGTAAGTGCGCTTGTTCTTGTCGAGGGTGACATTGGCGACAGGCCGCACGATAAAGGCATCGCTGTCGGCGATCTTGACGGTGACATCGGCTTTTTCCGTCTTGTTATCGCTGTTTGTCGCCTTGATTTCGAACTTCAGATCACCCGTCGGCGCCGTATCGGGAATGGCGATACGCGCCACGAAGCGGCGCAGTTGGTCGCGCGCAATGCCGTTGCGTTCGAATACCTCGCCCATGTTCATGTTTTTGCGATCCGCTTCGTCGGCTGCGCCGTTGTCGTCGGCAGGCATCAGGACGAAGGACGCGATATTGCCCGCCGTATTCGACATTTCCAGTTTCAGGTTATCGCTGCCGTTACCGATATTGCGCACGGCAAAACGGATATCGACGGTTTCGCCGGCCTTGCCGACGATGCCGTCGACAATTTCGATCTGGGTTGCATACACCTGGGCGATCCTGGTGAAGACGATATTACTTTCGCTTTGCTCCTGGACGTTGTCGATCTCGTATTGGACGACAGCCTGGGTGCCGATCGCCGTGCCGGCGTCCGGCAGGGCTGCTCGCGCGTTGAATGCGGCCAGCGTCATCATGACGAACAGCAGGCCGATCAACCGGAACATCTTTGCATTGAATACAGACATTTTGGTTCTCTCTTGGATGATTAAAAGTGATGCCGGAAGCCGGCGTTATTCGGCGATGCCTGCCGCGCTGGCGGTGGGCTGCGGTTGTGTCGGCAGATCGATGCGCACGCGGGCGCTGACGACCGCGTTCCGGCCCGGCGCCAGCTTGGCGACTGCCCAGCGCAGCGCGCCGATGGCGTCGTTTTCCGTCTGCGGCAGCAGCGGCGGCGATTTGAAATCGGCGATGGCGCTGCGATTGCTCGCGGTCATCGCGGCCGGCTGCGCGGTGCCGTCGATATAGCTGGTGTGCAGCGGCAACGGCAGGGTCAGGGCGATCTTGCCGATGGCGGCCTGGCCGACATTCTTGTATTCCGCGCGATATTCCAGGATGTCGCCCGGCGCTGCGTTGGCGGCATCGACCAGCACTTCCTTGTCATCCTCGACGACGACCTTCTTGACCGACAACTGCACCGTCAGCGGCGACTTCGCAGTCTCGGCAAGCGGCGCTGCAACGGGCGCCGCCGCAATAGCGGAAATACCCTGGAAGCCGGCGATGGCCAGTACAGCCGCGATAACTGATTTCTTCAACATGATTCATCCTTGAATTTGAAACGCGGCAGCCTGGCGGCAACACGCAGTGAACTAAAAAATAGAAAAGCGATATATGGAAAAAACGTGATTCTTCGGTATGAAGAACTTTACTTTCCACGCCAACGTTGATGAATAGGATGCGTCCTAAAATGCTGGACTGATTGCGTGTTGGCGTTCAGACAAGATGCTGACGGGGATGGTGACGGGAAGGGAAAGCCGGATGCAGGCGGGATATGCGCAGGGAATTTTAAAAACCATAAACCCCACCCATTCCCCCTGAGTAGCGCAGCGTATCGAAGGGTCGCCGCCGGAGGTAAAAGTATGCGCAGGGAATTTTTAAAACCACAAACCCCACCCGTTCGCCCTGAGTAGCGCAGCGTATCGAAGGGTCGCCGCCGGCGGTAAAAGTATGCGCAGGGAATTTTAAAAACCACAAACCCCACCCGTTCGCCCTGAGTAGCGAAGCGTATCGAAGGGTCGCCGCCGGAGGTGAAATTAGGGCGCTTCTTTATTTTTTATGGCCGGAGGTGATCCTTCGATACGCTGCGCTACTCAGGACGAACGGGTGGGGTTTATGCTCATCCTGCCCGGCTGGCTACGGGTGGGGTTTATGCTCATCCTGCCCGGCCGGCTACGGTGTGATCGGCGCCGCCGCCCCGTCGATCCGCACCGAATAATTCACCGTGTAATCGGCCAGCGGCTCCAGATCGCCGCTGAGGCACCAGAACACATGCTTGCCTTGCGGGTCGGATTGCGTCCCGGCGCCGGCACACAGCCCGGCGTATGTCATGGCGCCGTCTTCCACCGCCTCGTCGCCCAGCGTCACGGTCTTGCATGCCTGTGCGTTCAAGTCGCCGCAGGAAGCGTCGACCAGCGTCGTATGGTCGGGCGCGCGATCGCGGATCAGCAGGTTGCGCACGGTCTTGAAGGTGTGATTGCTCACGCGAATCTGGTAGCGGATCTGCGCACCGGGCTGCGCAACAACGTCGCCATCCATGCTCTTGACGATACGCACGCGATGGCCGCCGCTTTCGCGTTCGCGAATCTTCACTTCATGCGACTGCTGCAATTCGCCGTTCACATTGCCGGCGCCGGCGCTGACCGTGCTGCGCACGAAGACGCCATCATCCACCACGTCCTTGATCATGACCGGGATTTCGATTGTGATGCCCTCTTCTCTCGGCAATGTCGCGCCAGCCGCCAGCAGCTCGACGTTCGCGTCGCCATCCCATTGTGCGTTCAGGCTTACCCGCGCAAGCTGCGGCACATTGCGCAGACTCGGCTTACCGGCTGCCTGCATGCCGCCAGGCAGGCGATAGGCCAGCTTCAGGCCGTCGACTGCATGCTTGCGGGATGCCAGCACGATGCGGTATTTGAACGGCGTCTGCTGCGCAACGACGGCTTCTTCCCCGGCATCCTGGCGGTCCATTTCCAGGGTCAGTCCCAGCGCCTCCGATGCATCGAAGCGGCGCTGCACATGCAATACCGCTTCAGCCGAAGGCAGCGGGTCGAAGCCTTCAGCCGAAGCCTCCACCTGGCTGACCAATCGCGCAGCGCCGGGACCGACGCGCAAGGGCACGTCGATCACCACCGTCTGGCCGCGCTTCATGGTGGTCCCGCCCTCCAGCAAGTCCCGATTCCAGCCATCGGCGAGCGCGACATTCGCCGTGGAACCCGCATCGCGCGGCCGTTCGCCCGTCAACGTCAATTCCGGCGGCAGCAACAACCGCAGTTGCACGCGATTCAGATCGCGCGCGGCCTTGTAGGTGATGCGATAGATAAACTCGTCATTGACGGAAAATCCGCCCGATCGATTGCTGTCCCGGTGCGACCCCTCCAGCAACTCGATGCGGGGCGGCTTCAGCGACATGTCGGTCTTGTCGCTGACGTCCAGCGCGATGTCGCTGTTGAAGCCCGCCAGGCGTGCGCCGGCATCATTCTTCAAATCCATCTTCAGGTCCGCGCGCCACTGCCCGCCGCTCGGCAGTCGCGCCAACTCGCTTTTCGGCAAGGTGATCGTAAACCGTGCTTCGGCGTCCACGCCGGCTTCCGCCCCCGGGTTGGCCGGCGCATCCAGCGCGCCGCTGCGGGTCGGGCTGCCGCGCAGCAGCGTCTGGTCGCGATGCCCTTGCAAATTCAGGTCCACCGTCTTTTGCGTGGCCTGTTCGGTGAAGCGAAGCTTGATGCTCGTGCCGTAGGCGCTGGAAACGCACTCTGCACTGCCGCTGCCGCAATGCAGGGTATTCCGATTCCATTTCGCAGGCTCGGCGGTGTCGTAGCCGCCGGATTCTTGCGCAAACAGAGGAATATCGTTCGGCGCCGACAAATCGAACGCGATGGAAACCGGTTTGTTCACATCGGCCGGGTCTTGCATCCAGTCCGCGCGCCAGGCAGTTTCCGCGCGGGCGGCGCCGGTGAAATTCTTGCCGGTTATTTCGAATGAAGTGATTTTGTCCCCGACGCCGACTTTGGTCCTGGGCAATTTTTCGCTCATGGTCACCGGGATATCGATGACCAGCACCGCATCCTTTTCCAGGTCGATATCCGCCAGCAGATTGCCGCTGCCCGACCATTGCGCCAATTGCGCGGCAACCGCAGCCGGCGCATTGGCGGAGGCGGCATTGAGCATTGCCTTGCCGGCCAGGGCCAAACCATTCGGCAAGGAATAGGCGACGGTCGCGCCCGTGACCTTTAGTTTTGCCGAAATATCGATTCGCAACAGGCGTTGCGTGTCGAAATAGAAAGGCTTGTCGGTGTCGCTACCATCGGCTGTTTTGAGCGACAGCTCGGGCGTCAGCGCTTCAGCGGCATTCAGTTCCTTGACGAACTTCAGGTTCTCCCATTTCTTATTTCCCGCCTTGTCCTCGACCCATACCTGCACGATAAATTCTCCAGATGAAAATTGGTCGATCGCCAGTGTTTGCGTATAGACACCCAAACCGTCATTCTGAATGTCCTTGATCCAGGCGCCGCATTTGTCGCCCTGGCAAATCTGCGTCTGCACATCCTTGATGCCGCTGCCTTGCTTGTCCTCGACCTTGAACTGGATCACCGGGGCCGACTTGAGCTTGCTGTTTGCCTTCGGCGAAACCAGGGCGACAGTGGCCGGCGTCTTGTCGAATATCACACTTACGGGATCTTTCTTGCTCAGATCGTTCTGTTGGCCGTCTTCCCCTTTGGCCAGGACATGGAACAGATACTTTCCTTCACCCTCAGGAAAAGTAAACGAATGCGTCAGGTCGACAACCTTATCCTTGGGAGAGCCGATCGGGGTGCGGCCGACCTTGACCGATCGCCCGTTCTCGTCGGCCTTCCAGATATCCAGCCACATTTCCTTGATATCGACCTCGGCATCGGCCTTGACGGCAAGATCGATCTTGCCGTCGGCAGCGTTGGTAAATGCCTTGGGCACGGCAACCGATGCATTGGGCGCCTCGGCCTTCTTCAGGGTGAATACCGGTAAATATTCCGCGTTCCCCGCGTTATCGTCGGCCCACATTTCGACTTTCACATCGCCTGCCGGCAGATCCTTGAAAAGGTTTCTAAGCGACAGCCTATATTCCGCTTCGATGGTCCGTTTTTCTTCTCGAATCCTGCCGCCGCCCTGGCTGATCATATTCAGCCACGCGGATTTGTTATTGTTTTTATCCGTCAACTGGACCATTACGGAATTCACGCCTGAGGATTCCTTTCCTCCTCGGGCATCGTAATCTTTTACTTTGACCTGCAAGGCGCTGTCTTCGAGGATAAAGCCGTCCTTGACCACGGTTCGGTTCTCAAGCACCGGTTTCTGCCTGTCGAGGATGATGGAAGTCCAAGGCCCCCAAGTTTCCTGTTCATCCTTGGCTTTGACCCAGAAGCGGAACCAGTTTATTCCATCCGCCTGCATGTCGATCGGCTGCCACAGGTTGACTTTCTTTTCCTCGGGATAGTCGACATAGCCTTTGTACCCTGGGCCTGTGCCGTCCGGCTCTTGCCATTCGTACCATGTTTCCTTGATTTTTTCCTCGGCGCTTGCGACCCCGGTGAATACATAGCGCGACGCGTTGGTGAATTCGCGGGTTGTCGGCAGATCGAGTTTTGGCGGTGGGTGAACCGTGACCTTGAAGCTGCCGATCGACTTGGAGTGCTTGTCATAATGGGCATATACTTCGACGTCATGATCGCCAACGGACGCGGGAACCGTGATTGTAAATTCAGATGTATCGGCTTCTTGCGAGATGCCGCCTTGCTCGCCAAGCGGTACGCCGTCGACATGAACAACCGCGCGATTGGCGCCGTTGGCGACGATGCCACTAACTTCTATCTTGCCTTTCTTGGAAACTGCATTGGCGCTGCCGCTTAATTCGGCAATAGTAAAAGATCTCGATGCGGAATCCGAATCCAAATCCGATGTACACCAGGCTTTAAGGGTATAACTGCCGCCAGGTCGCGCAAAAGAGCGATACGACACATCAGAGCTTGTAAGGCTGTCCCAGTTATCCTTATACCAATCCAGATCATACCGAGGTGCGTCCCCATCAAGATCGCCAACGATCTGCCAGCCGCCGCTCCTTCTGGTATTAAAAAAGCTGGACGATTTACACGAAACGCGAATAGTAGCCGTATGGTTGATGAAATGCCGTCCGCTAGGACCTCCTACCCCTACGATACCCGCGTCGGCCTCCTGTCTCGCCAAAAAAAGCAAAAGACACAACAAAAGCGCCATCCATCGCAATGGAAAAGGCCGGCATTTGGTATAGGCGATAGTCTTCATCATGTCCGAGAGCGTCCGATAGTGAATGGCGCAAGAAGCGATTCCTGAACGGGCGAAGAGCGTCACACCGCCACATCTTGCGAAAGATGCGAAATGTTATGACGCGCACAATCACAGATACATAGGACGCGTCTGAAAACAGGCGAACGCAGGACCATTTAGCCTGTGACGCCGGCGCTTGCCGAAAAAGGGAAGATACAAAGAAACGCGGCCGGAACGGCCGCCATGGAGAAAAGAAACTGAAACCGGGCCACCAAAGGCCGTGCCGAACTCAATCCGGCTGCAGCACCTTGGCCTTGGCGCAGAATATCTTGGATTTCTTGCCGTAATAGATAATCGTGCTGGCCGCTTGCGACATCCGTACCGGATTCGCATACAGGCTGGTGGCCCTGAAGCTGACCTTGACCGCATCCGCGATGGCGCTCGTCAGCACTTCCGGGGTCACCTCGACAACGGCGGCGATAAAGCGCTCGGGACTGTCCTGGTCGCTGACCAGCACCTCCGAGACCGGCGCGTCCCACAAGGACGCTGGCGTCTTGAACCAATAGGCATTGCCTTCGTGTTTATACGGTTGGCCGAAATTGGCCGCCAGGTAATTATAAAAATAACCGGTATCAAGCTGGCTCAGGCACAACAAGCCTTGCCCCACCACATTGCCGAAGGTGCTCGGCGCCGCGGCTGCCGGCGCTGTTGCGCCAAATGCCGTTCCGGCCAATGCGGCCATGCTCAAAAACCTTGCCGCTTTATAAGAAAACACGCTCACACGCTACTCCGTTGTCGTTTGCCTATTGGATACAGGCGCGATCTTAACATTACAAGGCGGCGGCTATTCCTTGTGTTTTCGCAATAAGATCTCTTGTCATAAAACTATGAGATTCTATTGGATGCCGGAATTGTATTATTTGCAATAATTAAAATAATTGGATATATTGTTTATACTATTTATTAAAAGGACCACAAAATGACATTGACCAAGCCAGCTACCGCAGTTGCAGCACCGATCAAGAAAGTCGTCGTAAAACCTGCGGCAAAGCCGGCCGTCAAGACAGCCGCTGCCGCAAAACCGGTTGCCAAGCCGGCAGCAAAACGTCCGGTCAAGGCCGTTGCGGCGAAGAAGCCGGCAGTCCGGAAGGCGGCTGCCGTCAAGCCGGCCGTGAAGCCCGCCGTCAAGCCGGCACTGAAAACCGCGGTGAAGCCGGTTGCCAAGCCGGCCGCAAAATCGACTGCGAAATCGACTGCAAAACCAGCCGCCAGGAAGCCGCTCACCGCCGCCGCCAAGAAGGCCGCCGCCGCGATCAAGGCCGCCAAGCCGCTGAAGATCACGCCGCCGGAAGCGCCGAAGGTCAAGAAGGTCAAGCAAGTCCGCGACAGCTTCACCATGCCTGAACCGGAATATGCCGTGATCTCGCAAGTCAAGAAGGCCTGCCTGAAAGCCGGCTTCGAAATGAAAAAGAGCGATCTGCTGCGCATCGGCGTTTCGCTGATCAAGGGCCTCGACGTCAGCACCCTGAAAATCATCCTCGCGACATTGACGCCGCTCAAGGCCGGACGTCCAAAGAAATAAGCCACATCGCCGCAGTACCATTGCAAACGTGATGCCACGTTCGCAATAACCGAATCGAAAAATCAACTGGGAAAGATACAGTTATCTTTTCCAGTTGATAATCGTTTCTGTGCATTGCCGCAAAATGCGGCATGCCTACCATCAAAGAAAAAACCGCATTCGCCAACCGTTTGCACCTGGCGCTCAGACGAATCAAACTCCCACCCGGCAAGAACGGCGAGAAACGCACCATCGACGGACCCACCGCGCTGGCCATGCACATGACGCTGCGTTATCCGGGTTCCCCGATCACTCCGCAAGCAGCGGACAAATGGTTGAAAGGACGCGCCATTCCCAAGAAAGACAAACTCGAAACCCTGGCCAAATGGTGCGGCATCGACGAGCACTGGCTGGAATACGGCCCCTCGCCAACGACCCAATTGCAGGTCAAGCAGCCCACCGCGAAATATCACGCCAAACCCTCGCAAGCCAATCTCGCGTTGGCTTCGCAGATTCAGAACCTACTGCCGCATCAGCGTTATCTGATTGAAGAATTAGTCGCGCAGCTAGAAAAAACGCAGCAAATACCGGATTAGTTTGTCTTATCGGTATTGCTGCGCGTTCAGGAAAAATCCGAAACTTGATGAAAATCAGGAAAACATCGGTAACGCCATATACAGCTTGATCACGATTGCATTGGCCAGGTCGATGAAAAAGGCGCTGACCATCGGCACGATCAGGAAAGCCGTCGGCGATGGTCCCGAGCGATCGGTGACCGCCTGCATGTTGGCGATCGCGGTCGGCGTGGCGCCGAGGCCGAAACCGCAATGGCCGGCGGCCAGCACCGCCGCATCGTAGTTCGATCCCATCACCTTGAACGTGACGAAAATCGCATAGGCCGCCATCGCCACCGCCTGCACCGCCAGGATCAGCAATACCGGGCCGGCCAGCGAGGCCAGGTCCCACAGGCGCAGGCTCATCAAGGCCTGCGCCAGGAACAGCGACAGGCTGACGTTGCCGAGCACCGAAATGCTGCGTTCGAACACGTGATAATCGAAGATCAGCGCCAGGCCGTTGCGCAACAGCACGCCGGTGAATAGCACGCAGACGAAGGTCGGCAATTCGAATGTGGTGCCGACCAGCCGCTCGGCCAGCGCGCTGCCCACCGCCAGGCTGACCGCGATCAGCGTCAACGTTTCGATAAAGGCCTGCGGGGTGATCAGGCGCATGGCCTTCGGCTGCTCGAAACCGGACGGTTCCACCGCGGCCGTGGTTTCGGCGGTCGGCAACTGCACCCGCTTGATCAGCATGCGCGCCACCGGACCGCCGACCAGGCCGCCCAGCACCAGGCCGAAAGTGGCGCAGGCGATGGCGATTTCAGTGGCCGCCGGCAAGGCCTTGCTGCCATCGGTAAACACCTTGGCCCAGGCCGCACCGGTGCCGTGGCCGCCGGACAACGAAATCGAGCCGGCCAGCAGGCCGACGCGCGGGTCCAGCCCCATCAGGGACGACAAGCCCAATCCGAGGGCGTTCTGCAGCACCAGCAAACCCAGCACCACCGCCAGAAATACCGTGAGCTTTTTGCCGCCGGCGCGCAGGCTGGCCAGGTCGGCGTTGAGGCCGATGGTGGCGAAAAATGCCAGCATCAGCGGTGCTTGCAGCCCGGTATCGAAGCGCACTTCGACATGGCCCAGGCTATGTAGGCCCAACAGCAGCAGCGCCACGAGCAGGCCGCCGGCGACCGGTTCCGGAATGCTGTAAGCCCGTAACAGCGCGGCGCGTTCGACGATTTTTCGGCCCAGCAACAGCACCAGCGTTGCGGCGACCAGGGTTTCGATAATGGAAAAGCTCAGCATGGCATCCCCTGTTTCTCTTCTAGTAAATAACGATTGAAGCGACGATTCGAGCAACGGCTGGAACGCCGAATGAAACGACAATTGCAACGACGATTGCAACGGCAATTGAAGCCGGCAGGCTTCGCTTTAATCGGCCAGATTAATTGAATATCGGATTAATCGCAAAGCAAATTAGCCTAATATTTAGGAGCAATTCTTTGCGGCAAAAATGCATAGTGATTGAATACGTTATCAATTCACAAAGAATCGGCGACGCTGCATCCATGCGGGCGCATGGCTGTTTCCTGATCGTTTTTACGCGTTTTTCGTTATCGTTTCGGCAGGTATGGCGCAGGATCGACCGGCTTGCCGTTGCGGCGAATCTCGAAGTACAGCTTGACGGTATTGCTATCGGAATTACCCATCTCGGCGATTTTCTGGCCCTTCGCGACGGCCTGCCCTTCCTTGACCACAACCACTTTATTGTGGGCGTATACCGACAGCACATTGCCGCTGTGCTTGATGATCACCAGATTGCCGTAACCGCGGATGCCGCCGCCGACAAACGAGACGCTGCCGGCATTCGCGGCGCGCACGTCCTGTCCCATCTTTCCGGCAATCTCGATGCCTTTCCTGACGCCGAAGGCGGCGCTCGCCTCGCCGTCGGCCGGCCAGACCCAGTCCCGCGGCGCGGGGGTATTATCGGCCGCGGCCGGTTCGGCTTCCTTGACGGCCGCGGCTTTGCGGCCGGACGAGCGCCTGACAGGCGCGGACGTCACCGCCCGTACGGAATTGATGCGCAACAATTGATCGACGCTGATATCGTCGCCATCTTTCAAACCGTTCAAACGCATCAGGCCAGGCACCGTCTGATGAAACTTGCGCGCGATCCCATACAGCGTATCGCCCTGCGCCACCTTGTAGTAACCGTTGGACGTCAGGTCGCCGGACGCATTCGGCGCCGTGCTGCAGGCATTCAGGATCGACAGGAGGATCAGTAAGGCAATCGGGCGCAGGGGCGTCATGGATAGTCGCAAATTATTCTTCCGTCGCTGGAGAGGGGGAACTTGAAGTTGAAAGCGCAGCCGGAATTATACGGTTATACGGCGAGCTGAAACCAAATCGATTATCCTGATCCCTACAGTGAATACAGGGGCAATATCCATGCATTTAGATAGAACGCCATCCACGCCTCCCACTCCGGCTGCCGACGCGACAGCAACATCGACCAACGCAACGGCGGCGGCCGCTGCCACCCCGGCGGCGCCGGCCGACACGCTTTCGCCGGCCGACCGCTACCAGGAATTATTTGTCGACGTCCAGACCGACGGCGTCTTCCGCGACAGCAAAACCTTCGTCGACTGCGTGCCGAAAGGCGATCCCGAGCAGATCCTGGCCGCCTACCGCGCCGCCAGGTCCGCCGCCGATTTCGACCTGGCGGCGTTCGTGCACGGTCATTTCGATGTGCAGACGATACCGTCGAATCATTACGTTTCCGATCCCGACAAATCATTGCCGGATCATATCGACGACCTGTGGCCGGTACTCACGCGCCATCCCCACGAACACCCGCCGTATTCCTCATTGCTGCCGCTGCCCCATCCCTATGTGGTGCCGGGCGGACGTTTCGGCGAACTGTATTACTGGGATTCCTATTTCACCATGCTGGGCCTGGCCGCCAGCGACCGGCGCGACCTGCTGCATGCGATGGCCGACAATTTCGCCTATCTGGTCGACACCTACGGACGGATTCCGAACGGCACGCGCACCTATTACCTGAGCCGTTCCCAGCCGCCGATCTTCGCCCTGATGGTCGAACTGTTCGAAAGCGAAGGCGTGCGCAATGCGGTGCACTATCTGCCGCAACTGCGCAAGGAATACGACTTCTGGATGGATGGCGCGGATCAGCTGCGCGCGGGAGAACAGCACCGGCGCGTGGTGCGTCTGGCCGGTGGCGAACTGCTGAACCGCTATTGGGACGAGCGCGAGACGCCGCGCGAAGAATCGTTCCGCGAGGACCTCGCCACGGCCGCCGCATCGGAGCGGCCGGCGCAGCAGGTCTACCGCGACATCCGCGCCGCGGCGGAATCCGGCTGGGATTTCAGCTCACGCTGGCTGGCCGTCGAGAACGCCCTGCACAGCATTCGCACCACGTCGATCCTGCCCGTCGATCTGAACAGTTTCCTCTACAAGCTCGAAACCACCATCGCCGACTTGAGCGCCGCGACCGAAGGCAACCGGAACAACGCATCCGGCATTGCAGCCGAATTCCGGCAAAAGGCGGCCGCGCGCAAGGCCGCCATTTCCCGTTATATGTGGAATGAAGAAAGCGGCGCCTTCTTCGATTTCGATTGGGCATCGGAACGAATGCGCGGCAATCTGACCGTGGCGACCGCCACGCCATTGTTCGTTCAACTGGCCAGCCCGGCGCAAGCCGAACGCGTCGCGGCAACCATTGCGGCGCGCCTGCTCAAGGAAGGCGGCATCGCCACCACGGAAGTCGAAAGCGGCCAGCAATGGGACGAACCGAACGGTTGGGCCTCGATGCAATGGCTGGCCATCAGGGGCCTGGAGCATTACGGCGGACACGCCCTGGCGGCGGAGATCGCGCATCGCTGGCTGAATCTGGTTGCCAATCTGTACACGCGCGAAAGCAAGCTGGTCGAAAAATACGCGTTATATAAAAGCCCTGCCGCGCCGGACGTCGCCCTTGGCGGCGGCGGCGGCGAATATCCGTTGCAGGATGGCTTCGGCTGGACCAACGGCGTGACGCGCAAGCTGCTGCAGCTCTATCCGCAGCATGCCGCAGTTGGCTGCCGGGCGGCCACGGCCAAGGCTCAGGCCAAGGATGACGCAACGCGGAAATGAGGGATGGCCTTTGCGCAATCGTTGGCGGCGCAGCGCCGGCAGCCGCTTCATGGGGTCCGGCCGAAGGCTTCGCGCAATTTCTTCTTGGCCGCCTGCAACGTCTGCTTGCGCGATTTGCCGAGATTGCGGCCGGCGCGATTGGTGTAGAAATTCAGCATCGACATCGCAGACTGGAATGGCGATGCCTTGCGCCGGTGGCTGCGCGTGGCGGAATGTTTCAGCGAAGCCGCGATCTCGTCGGCACTGCCGGACTTGAATATCTCGCGATCGACGTCCATCGCATCGCTGGTCTCGGTCACATGGGCCGACCATTTTCTGGCGGCGCCGGCGTGATGCGCGTGCGCGCGGGCGTGCGAGCGGCGTGTCGCATTGCCCTTGGCGGCGCGTGCTTGCGGCTTGACGGCGGACCGACGTCCGCCGGTTTTCTTGGCGCGGGTGGCGTTCATGGCGTTCTCCTGAGATCGTTCAGAAGCACACTGTAGACAGATGCCATGGGCCGGACTATCGGCGCAGGGCGGGAAGCCGCGTCGGCAAGCATGCGACAGGCCGACGGAAATTTCCTACGACGATCTTGTTCTTTACATTCCCTTTACGACTCATCCTGCAACATTTACGACATCTTTATTTGCCTCTCGCTAGACTGGTTTCGTCAACAGGGAGGGTACATGATCATCACTATTTTCAGCGAAGACGACAGCGCCAAGCGCTCGATCCTCGCCATCAACCTGGCCGCGCTGTGCGCACTGAACCATCGCAAGGTGCTGCTGGCGGACGCCACCGCGCCCCGGCATGCGCTCCACTGGAGCGAGCGTCGGCGCGCCGGCGGCAAGCCGCAGGCCGCGGTGCGCGACATCAAGCTGCTGGGTTCCGACCTGGGCGAGCCGGGCGCCTATTTCCGCACCCACTACCAGGACATCATTATCGATACCGACGGCGTCGATTCCTGGAACGCCGATGCGGCGATGACGGCCACCGACGTGCTGGTGGTGCCGATCCGGTTTTACCAGGGCGACTTGCGGGCGCCGAAGAGCCTGGCGGCGCGCATCGAATCCTTGCGTTTCTATAATCCACGGCTGCGGATCCTGGTGGTCGACGTGCTGACGCTGAGCGCCTGCAGCGATGTCGAACAGATGGCGTTCGATGTGATCCGTTCGTTCGCCAACCAGCTTTCGGGCGCATCGATATCGGATGTGATTATCCAGGAACGGATCGACGATACCCGTCATTTCGAGCGCGGCCTGACCATTTTCGACGCGGTTCCGCAGCATAAGCGCGCGGTCTCGGAAATCAGGGAGTTATATCAGGAAATACTGAGCGCCAAGGATGCGCCGCTGAAGAAGGGCGAAGCCGGCAGCGCCATCCTGCATGCCATCCAGCGCTGGACCCACGAACGCGCCGACGGCATGCGCTAGGCCGGACCGGATCGCATTGCCTGCATCGAGCGCATCGGGCGTGCCCGATCGCGGTTGACCACGGCTGGACGCACGCATTTCCTTGCCCGCGTTCAGCCGGCGAATACGATCTGCAATGTCTTCATGAACGCCTCGAAATCGACCGGCTTTTGCAGATGCGCGGCAAACCCCGCCGTCAGCGCCCGCTCCACATCCACCATGCGGCCGAAACCGGTCACCGCCACCATCGGCACTTTGTGGCCGTTCGCCAGCTTGCGCACTTCCGTCAACAGTTGATAGCCGTCCATCGACGGCATGCCGATATCGGACACAATCATATCGTAGGCCTGGTCCTGCAGCAGCGACAAGGCCTGCGCGGCGCCTTGCGCGCGCTGCAGGTGCGCCCCATGCGATATCAGCAGGTTGCCGAAGGTTTCCAGGCAATCCGGATCGTCGTCAACCAGCAGGATGCGGCGGCCGCGCAATTGCGACCCGCTGTCGGCCGCGCCGTTCGGCAGCAATGGCGCATCCCCCCTCGCGCCGCCTGCCAGCGGCAGCCAGATGGTGAACTCGGCGCCTTGGCCGGGTCCATTGGAAAACGCTTCGACGCGTCCGTCATGGCTGTCGGTCAATTGCTTGACCAGCGCCAGCCCGATGCCGAGCCCGCCGTGTTCGCGCGTGGTGCTGCCGTCGGCCTGGTTGAACATCTCGAACACATGCGGCAGGTAATCGGCATGGATGCCCTTGCCGGTATCGGCGACATGAACGCGCGCCATGCCGTCCTGCACCGACAGCGACAAGGCCACGCGGCCGCCCCGGTCGGTGAACTTGATCGCATTGCTCAGCAGGTTCCAGACGATCTGTTCGATGCGGGTGATATCGGCCATCAATGGAATCTCCGCCGCTTCCGCGCTGTAGACCAGGCTGATGCCCTTGCCGAAGGCCTCGTCGGCGAAAGCCTCGATCAGCCGCTCGACCAGCAGCACCAGGTCGAGCGGCGATTTGTTCAACGCCAGCTTGCCGGTGCTGAAGCGGGACAGGTCGAGCAGGTCGTTGATGATCCTGGCCTGGCTGATGGCCGCCGAGCGGATGGTGTCGGCCACGCGCAGGATCGGCGCGGAATCGCGCGAATCCGGCATCCGTTTCAGCCATTCCGCATTCAGGTGGATCAGATTGAGCGGCTGTTTCAGTTCATGCGACAGCACCGCCAGGAATTCCTCGCGCATGCGGCTGGCGTTCTCGGCCTGGATGCGGGTCGCGGTCTCGCGCGCCAGCGTCATTTCGCGCTGCGATTCGGCTTCCTTGATGCCGGTCAGATCGCGGGCGATGCGGGCATAGCCGTGCATCTCGCCGTCGTCCAGCAAGGTGGTCACGCCGCTGGCGAAGAAGTGGCTGCCGTCGCGCCGCACATGCCAGCGCTCGTCGATCGCGCTGCCGTGCATGCGCGCGGATTGCATTTCGGAATAGGGCACGCCGCGGTCGCGGTCTCCCGGCGTAAACAGGATGTCGACCGGCTGGCCGATCGCCTCGGCCTCGGTATAGCCGAAAATGCGTTGGGCGCCGCTGTTCCAGCTGGTGATGATGCCGTCCAGGTCCTGGGTGATGATCGCGTAATCCTTGGTGCTGGCCGCGATCAGGCGCATGCGCCCTTCCTCCTCGACCAGTTTGTTCTGGGCCAGCTTCAGGCCGGTGATATCGACGAAGGTCAGCACCAGGCCGTCGATCTTGTCCTCGATGGTGCGGTACGGGATCAGGCGCGCGATGTAGGTCTTGCCGTTGTCGCTCTCGACTTCGCGTTCGGAAGCGCGCAAGGAGGCGAATACTTCGCTCGCGTCGCTTTCCAGCGTGTCGTAATTGAGCTTGTGCGTGATATCGAGCAGCGGCCGGCCGACATCGCTGGCGATCACATTGAACACGTCCGTGGCGCGCGGCGTGAAGCGCTTGATACGCATCGCCCGGTCGATGAAGATGGTGGCGATTTCGGTGGAAGCGATGAAATTCTGCAGATCGTCGTTGCTCTTGCCGGTCTCGTCGGCCTTCAGTTTCAATTCGTGATTGACGGTGATCAGCTCTTCGTTGATCGATTGCAACTCTTCCTTGCTGGTCTCCAGCTCTTCGGTGGTGGAGCGCAATTCCTCGTTGATGGCCTGCAGTTCTTCGTTGGACGCCTTCAATTCCTCGGAAGAGGTTTCATACTGTTCGATCGTCGCCTGCAGCTGTTCCTTGGTGACGAACAACTCGCCTTCCAGCTGCTTGATCATGAAGGAGCTCTGCGCTTCCGGCGTGGGCGCTTCCATGTTGCTCTTTTCGGATTCGTTGAACAGCACGAGAATCAATTGCCCGCTGGCCTGATCGCGCTGCACCTGGCGGATGGTCAGGCTGACGTTCAATTCAAAGCCGTTGCGGCTGACCGTCACCGGCCGCGTTTCGATATCCGTGCCTTGCTGCGCGATCTGGAACAACGCGGTGCGCAGTTCCAGCCGCAATTCCGGCGTGATCAGCGTCACCAGGTTGTGCGACGGTTCACCGCCCACGTAACGCAGGTAGTGGCCGGCTTTTTCGGACAGATAGACGATTTCGCCTTCGTGGTTGACCAGCACGCTCGGCGGCGCGTAATGCTCCAGCAGGCGCTGATGCAGATCGGCATACGGCAGGCGCGGTTTCGGCTCCTGCGGCGCCAGCGCGATCGGCGCCACCGGGCCGTTGTGGCGAAACGCCATGGTCGGCACGTAATGCGGACCGTGCGCCGTGCCGGAAGCGCGATAGATGCGGTTCTTCTTGTCGACCGGGATAAAGTATTTCGACGCCACTTCCGCCGACTCCGAACTGCCGAGGAACAGATAGCCGCCCGGCAGCAACGCGAAGTGGAACATCTCGAAAATTTTCTGCTGTACGTCGCGGCTCAGATAGATCAGCAGATTGCGGCAGGTGATCAGGTGCACGCGTGAAAACGGCGGGTCGCGCAGGATATTGTGCGCCGCGAACAGGACCTTTTCGCGAATGTCTTTCTTGATCTGGTACTGGTTGCCGTCCTTGTTGAAGAATTGCTGCAGTTTGTCGGCTGACACATCGGCGGCAATCGACTCCGGGTAGATCCCGCGCCGGCCGACGCCGATCGCGCGCTTGTCGATATCGGTGGCAAAAACCTGGATATCGACCGCGGGCTGATACCGTCTGGCCTGTTCCGCCAGCAGCATGGCGACCGAATAGGCTTCTTCGCCGGTGGCGCAACCGGCGGTCCAGGCCCGGATCTGCACGCCCGCGGCGGCGCCGTCGAACAGGGTGGGCACGATCTCGCGCTCCAGCGCTTCGAAGCCGTCCCGATCGCGGAAAAAATTGGTGACGCTGATGAGCATGTCCTGCAGCAGCAGCGGCGTTTCGTCCTGCTCGCGTTCCAGGTAAGCCAGGTATTCGCTCAGGGTCGAGACGCAATTGACCTGCATGCGCCGTTCGATGCGCCGCAGTACGGTGGCCTTCTTGTAATGCGTGAAATCGTGGCCGGTGCGCACATGCAGGATATCCATGATCGCCTTGAGCGCCGCTTCCGAGCGAATCCGGGCGCCGGCACCGGTTTCCGGCGGTATCGCCAGTCCTTCCAAGTCGGCGTCCGGCAGCACGATGGCGGCGCAATTCCTGACCACCTCGATCAGTCTTTGCGGCATGTCGCCCACCGGCAGCACCATATCGATCACGCCGGCATCGATTGCGCTGCGCGGCATGGAATCATATTCGGCATCGTCCGGGTCCTGGGCGATGGTCACGCCGCCGGCTTCCCGGATGCGCGCGATGCCGACCGCGCCGTCCGAGCCGGTGCCGGACAGGATGATGCCGACCGCCCGTTCGCGATGCACCTCGGCCAGGGTGCGCAAAAACATATCGATGGCAATATGCTTGCCGCGCGGCCGGACCATCGGTTCCACCACCAGGTGGCCGTCTTCCATCAGCAGATTCTTCGAAGGCGGGATGACGTAGGTCGTGTTTTTCTCGATACGCACCGGCTCCGTCACCTGCCGCACAGGCATCTTGGTGACATTCTGCAGCAGCTTGGCGATATTGCTTTCGTGTTCGGGGGACAAGTGCAGCACGATGACGAACGCCATATCGTTCTGCGCCGGCATGCTTTCGAAGAAGCGCAGCAATGCGGGAAGGCCGCCCGCGGAGGCGCCGATGCCGACGACGTGGAAGTCGGGCGCTCCCGATGCCGAATTCAGTTCAGGGTTTGCTTCAGGTTGCTGCGTCATTCCTCATCCTCTGGCTTCCCCGGTCCGGTTTTCAGATTTGTTTTTGACAGTTTAGCAAGTTTAATATGGCCCCTGCGCAAATACCTGGGGCCGGGAATCGAAAATTCGATGCAAAACCGCCCCGGATTGCCCATAAGCCGCAACAAACCGCACTTCCAATCAAGCCGGAATCGAATGAATTTCATGTCTTACAGCGCATTGCCGCTGCCAAAGACAGGGATTTCCAATCAGACTCCATGATTTACGTGCTCTTCGTCAATGACGCGCTGCGATCTTCCATAATGAAAAAAGCCGCCCGAATTATCCGGGCGGCCATGGGGCATTCGCATACAAGGGCCTAAAAGCCGGCTTCGGTCAAAACGCCGTAACGTCTTTCATGAATTGGGGATCATAGGGGCCGGCGGGCAGACCTTCGCCAGCAGTGCCGATGGCGCGTGCATTTGCCTGGCGGGCCAGCGGCATATAATTCGGCGCTGCCCTTTCTATCGCCGCCGCAATCGCCGAAGCGATCAACGACGCCAGCGGATTCCCGCCGCTATTGCTGTTCTGTGGGGAATAGGCAATTACCTGCTTGTTATTCCACAATATCTCGCCGGTCTTTCCGCTTTTCAATTGATAGTCCAGTTCCACCGTTACCGTTGTCTTGAACACGGCATAACGCGCATCCCAGCGATCGATCGAGATATACATCACGCTGTCGGCACCGAATATCTGCGCCAGGCGTTTCGGATCGCCGCCATGCACCATGTCGGCATCGGACAGGCCATCGTCATCCATAACTTCCTTGACCATATTGACCGGGAAGACGTAATAGCCCCGCTCCGCGATGGGCTGCGAAATGCTCGACAGGAAATAGTTGGGCGCATCGATATCGACGCTGCGATTGATGGCCGGGACGATAAGGATGGAATGCGGGTTTTCTGAACGGAATTTCGCGTAATCGTATTTCTTGCCGGCTTGCTGATGCGCGCAGCCGGTGATCCACAATACAACGAGAATGCATAGAAATTTTTTGATCGGCATGATTATTCTTTAGTCTCTGCAACAGCGCTTTTACTCAACATCGGACCTGCCGCATCGACGGGGATTGCCGCCGCATCCTTTTGCGTCCCTGCCATTTGCGCGTTCTTGATCATGCCATCCATGAAATAACCGGATTCGGGCCAGGCCTGCTTTTCCTTGCTGAAGTAGACAATCGCCTCATCCGTTTTCTTTTGCTGCAGAAGCATATAGCCGTATTCCGCATACAGGCCGGGTGCGATGGCTTTTTGGGCCGTGTCGGCTTGCGTGACGATTTCCGACAGCGCTTCCATATACGCAGTGGATTTCGTCGGATCCTTGTAATAGGAATACAAGCTGCCGTCGTAATCGCCCCAGGCATAATGGGACGGATGCTGCATCGCGCAGCCGGTTAAAAATGCGATGCCCAATCCCGCGGCTGCCGCCAGTTTGATCAATTGCATTACTGCGCTCCTCCTATGTCGATCACCTTATTTTCGCCGCCCGCGGCGTATATTTTTTCCTCGTGCAGCACAGCGCCGTTCCTGACGATCGAGATGCGATGCATGCCCTCCTCGATTTTCAGGACATTGGCGTGGCCGTCATATTGCGCGACCGGCCCCATGAGCACATTGTCGATATACAGCAAGGCATCCGGCGCAGCGCCTGCGACCGCCAAGGTCGGCCGTACCGCGCCGGATGCCGTCTGGCTGTGTGGCAACGCACAGGCGCTCAGCGCCAGCGCCGCCGTCGCGAATACAGAGATGCGCAAAAGATTTTTCATCGGGACATTTTTCATTTTTGGGCCTGTCGCACAAATACACTTGAGGCCGGCGTCGCCTTGACGTCGCCGCTGGTCAAGTCGCAGATGGCGCCTTCGTTGGTCTCACTGTCGCCGAACAGGGCGGTGACCTGTAATGTGCCGATTGGCGTGGGAGGCAGATCGATCAGGAAGCCGGTTTGCGGATTCTTGATCTTGTCGCCGGCCTTGTAAGCCTGAAGCTGGTCGCCGATCTTCAAACCCTGCCGCGCACCGGCGGCAATAAAGACCTGCTTGCCGTCGACCTTCAGGATGTCCGTCTGCCAGGGACGATCTTCCAGCTTGGTCACCAGGCGGCCCAGCAGATCGGAGATGGCGGCCGAAATTGCCTTGTCGTTCAGCGTGCCGTCGTAATCCGCACGACTGCCGAAGCCGGCGATGGTGCCGGATTCGGTATTCGCGGTGCCGGTGCCCGAGGTCGAGAAAAAGGCCTGTCCGGTGGCAACATCGACCAGACGGATTTCAACCTTGGCGGTGGCAGTCTGGATTTTTGTGCCGCTCAGGAATCCGCTGGAACCGGTCGTGCTACGTCCGAATTCGGTCACGGATCCGATGATGAGCGTATCGGCGCCGACCACGCCACTCACTTTTTCGCGCTTTTGCTCGTCCAGCACCTTATTCAGATCGGGGCGTTCCAGCACGATGAATTGCTGGGAATCGATCAGCCTGCTGACCAGAATGTCCGAAGCTTGCTTGCCCAGCGGGTCGAGATTGGCGTCGGTCTGGAAGGTCCGGCCGTACCGGGTTTCATTGCTGAAACGACCGATGGCGATCTTGCGCTTCAAGCCTTTCTTGATGGCGATCGCCTCCTGTTTCTGCGCGGCGATCTGCTGGGTTTTGGCGGTGCCGGCTTCCACTGGCGTGGGCGGCGGCGTGACTGTTGCACAACCGGCAAACAAAACCAAGCTGCCGATCGTTAGTTGTCGAATAAACAAAATATCCCCTGATTAATTTAGCAAAATTACTTTTTGCGGGCGGGAGATTGTAGCAAGCGTAACGATCTGTAACAGATTATAGATTCTGTCAGCTTCTGTCAGAACCCTGCCGCCGGCAGCGGCGGCCTAGGCTTAACCATCGGTTATACGAGAGCGGAGAAAATATCAATATACGAAGCATTGGGATAAAGCGGATAGTGACAAATCGGTGAAATCCGATAGGCAATTGCATTGCTGCAATGCCGACATAAAAAAGCAGTCCATGATAAAAATCAGGAGACAACATGACTTTCACATCTTTGATGCGACGGGTTCGCATGCTCGCGGCCGTTGGTTTCGTCGTATTCCCTGTCTTGCCCTGCCTGGCGCAGGATATGTCCCTACTCAATTACACCGGTCCCGACCGTGCCGAGAAACTGCTGGCGGCGGCGAAAAAGGAAGGCTCGCTGACCTTCTATACCGCCATCGCCGAAAACGACCTGCGGCCGCTGCAGGCCGATTTCGAGAAAAAGACCGGCATCAAGCTCAATGTCTGGCGCGCCGGCAGCGACAAGGTGCTGCAGCGCGCAATCACGGAAACCGCCGCCAAGCGCTATGAAGTG
Organism: Herbaspirillum sp.; assembly: GCA_036499085.1. Taxonomy (GTDB): domain Bacteria; phylum Pseudomonadota; class Gammaproteobacteria; order Burkholderiales; family Burkholderiaceae_D; genus Herbaspirillum. The sequence goes on from DASYEK010000135.1 coordinate 25,678, forward strand.
GATGTGATCCACATGGGCGCGCACCAGATGGAAGCGCTGCACCGCGAGAAAGTGCTGCAACCGGTGACCTCGCCGCTCTTCAAGGAAATGATCAAGGACGCCGTCGCGCCGCACCGCGAATGGGCTTCGATCATGCTGGTGGTCTGGGTCCAGGTCTACAACACCAAGCTGATCCAGAAAGCCGATCTGCCGAAGAGCTACCAGGACCTGCTCGATCCGAAATGGAAAGGTAAGCTCGGCATCGAAGCCGACGATTCCGACTGGTTCGCCTCGGTGGTACGCCAACTCGGCGAGGCCAAGGGGGTCAAGCTGTTCCAGGATATTGTCGCCACCAACGGCATCTCGGTGCGCACCGGCCATACGCTGCTCAGCAACATGGTCGCCGCCGGCGAAGTGCCGCTGGCGCTGACGATCTACAACTACATCCCCGAAAGCGCGAAGAAGAAAGGCGCGCCGCTGGACTGGTTCGTGATCGAGCCGGCCATCGCGCGCGCCAATGCGGTGGGCGTGGCCGCGCATGCCCCGCATCCGAATGCGGCCATGGTCTTTTATGACTATCTGCTGTCGGCCGATGCGCAGAAAATCCTGGTCGGACTGGGCTACATCCCGACCAATGCAACGGTTTCCTCGCCCTTGCAAAATACCAGGATCACGCTGGAAGACCCGGTGCTGACGCTGGACCAGATGGACAAATGGACCAAGATCTATAACGACCTCTTCAAAAGAAAATAACCGGAGCAACGCATTCATGTTTGCCAAATTGAACCATATCGCGATGATCAGCGAAAACTACGCAAGAGCCTCGAAATTCTACGAATCCGTGTTCGGCATGAAGACCTCGCCGAACGCGCGCCCGGCCCGCGCCACCACGGTCGGCGACGGCTATGTCGGCCTCAATATCAATCCGCGCTATGCGGGCCGGCCAGCGCGGCTGGACCACTTCGGCATCCAGGTCGAGGACGCCGAAACGGCCTTCGAACGGATGCGCCGGCATGATCCGAAACTGGAATGGGTCAAGCGTCCCGGCAACCGGCCCTTCGCCGGCATCACCGCGCACGACATGGACGGCAACGTGTTCGACATCTCCCAAAAGAACATGGAGAACCGGCGCGACATGTACGAGGAAAACGCCGGTGTGGGCGACATATACATCAGCCATTTCGCGATCCGCACCATGAATCCGGACGCCCTGGCCGAGTTCTACCAGGCCGTGTTCGAATTGCAGCCGCTGGCGCGCAAGGCCGGCGACCCGAATCATTACCTGAGCGACGGCCACGTTACGATGGCGCTGATTCCGTGGCGCATCACCGACTACATCGGCACCGGCATCGTCGGGCCTTCGATGGAGCATATCGGTTTCACCGTGAAGAACATGGCCGAATTCCAGGCCAACGCGGCCAAGGTGTTCGGCGAGAACCCGCTGCTGGCGCCGCTGCCGCTGGCCTCGGCCGCGGAGGGCCAGCGCCGCCTGGAACTGGTGCGCGAGGGCTGCCCGCTGTACCGGCATCACCTGACCGATGCCGACGGCAACCTGCTGTCGGTCGCGGAAGCCGGAAGCGCGCCATGACGCAAAGGCGTGAGGTCGCAGCCTGACGACGCGGGCAGCACTGCAACGCAGCGAAGGAAAGGAAGGGAGACAGAAATACCGGACGGCGCACATGGAGCGCCGTCCGGCTGGACTGAACGCCTAGTAGATCTCAGGCACGATGATTTCGGCCGGCACCGGACGGCGCACGTAGTCGTCGTGATGCTCGCGCTGCGGCAGGGCGATCGCGGCGTGCTCGACTTCTTCGTACGGCATCTGGCTCAACAGATGGTTGATGCAATTGAGGCGGGCCTTTTTCTTGTCCACCGCCTGCACTACCCACCATGGCGCTTCCGGAATATGCGTGCGCTCCAGCATGATTTCCTTGGCCTTGGTGTACTCCTCCCAGCGGCGGCGCGATTCCAGATCCATCGGGCTCAGTTTCCATTGCTTGAGCGGATCGTGGATGCGGCCCAGGAAGCGCAGATGCTGCTCTTCGTCGGAAATCGAAAACCAGTATTTGATGACCTGGATGCCGGAACGCACCAGCATTCTTTCGAATTCAGGCACGGTCCGGAAGAACTCTTCGTACTGGTCGTCGGTACAGAAGTTCATGACCCGTTCGACGCCGGCCCGGTTATACCAACTGCGGTCGAACAGCACGATTTCGCCGGCGGCCGGCAGATGCGATACGTAGCGCTGGAAGTACCATTGCGTGCGTTCGCGGTCGTTCGGCGCCGGCAGCGCGGCTACGCGGCACACGCGCGGATTCAGGCGCTGGGTGATGCGCTTGATGACGCCGCCCTTGCCCGCGGCATCGCGGCCTTCGAACAGAATCACGACCTTGCGGCCGGTGTGCACCACCCAGTCCTGCAGTTTGACCAGTTCGCCCTGCAGGCGGAACAGTTCGCGGAAATACAGGCGACGGCTTTCGCGTTCGTCCGGAGTGCGTCCGACCATGGCTTCCGCTTCCAGCGCATCCAGCGGCCGGTCTTCCAGTTCGAGTTCCATTTCTTCATCGTAGCTGTCCGCGATATCGAGACGAATGCGGTTGACGATTTCCTGTTCGGTTAAGTTCACGACGGTATCCTTGTGGGTTGGTATTAAGTGTTACCTGCGGCGGCGATCCTTCGATACGCTGCGCTACTCAGGACGAACGGGCTTCTGTGAAATTTCGCAAGAATCCGTTCGTCCCGAGTAGCGCAGCGGCGTATCGAAGGATCACCTCCGGCTAAGCGTGCTCGGAAACGGGCCTCCGTGAAATTTCGCAAGAACTCCATTCGTCCTGAGTAGGCGCGCAGCGGCGTATCGAAGGATAACCCCGGCTGAGCGCGCTCGGGAAATGCTTTAAAACACGTGGGAAAATATCCAGTACAGCGAGCCCGACAGCAGGATCGCCACCGGCAGCGTCAGCACCCAGGCCGCGGCCATATTGCGGATGGTCGACAATTGCAGGCCCGAACCATTGGCCGCCATGGCGCCGGCCACGCCCGAGGACAGCACGTGCGTGGTCGAAACCGGCAGGCCGAAAGCGTCGGCCGCGCCGATGGTGACCATCGCCACCAGTTCGGCGGAGGCGCCCTGGGCATAGGTCAGGTGGGTCTTGCCGATCTTCTCGCCCACGGTGACCACGATGCGCTTCCAGCCGACCATGGTGCCCAGGCCCAGCGCGATCGCCACGGCGACCTTGACCCACAGCGGAATGAATTTGGTGGCATCGTCGAGCAGCTTCTTGAATGCCTTCAGGTTGGCCTTGGCGTCATCGTCCAGTTTCGCGGATGCATCCGGGTTCTTGTCCAGGTCGCGGATCGCTTCGGAGGCCAGGTACATATCGTTACGCACGTTGGCCACGGCCTGCTGCGGCACATTGGCCAGCGAGCCGCGTTCCTTGACCTGGCGGCCGATGTCGCCGGTCAGCGCGGCCAGCGCAGGCAGCACTTCCGGCGTCAGTTCCCGGGTGCGCACGTAATCGGCAATGGTCTTGCGCGAATCGGCCGGCGCCAATGTATCCGGTATATTCTTCTGCAGCGACTGCTGGGTGGTCTGCGCCACCGCCACGAACTGCGTGACTTCGCCGGCCGGCATGGCGCGGTTCAATGCGTAGGCGACCGGCACGGTGCCGACCAGGATCAGCATGATCAGCCCCATGCCCTTCTGGCCGTCGTTGGAGCCGTGCGCGAAGGATACGCCGGTGCAGGTCAGGATCAGCAGGCCGCGAATCCACCATGGCGGCGGCGTATTGCCGGCCGGCGCTTCATACAATTCCTTGCTCTTGACCAGGGCGCGCAGCGCCACCAGCAGGAGCGCGGCGCAAATGAACCCGACCAGCGGCGACAGCAGCAACGCATAGCCGACGTTGGCGGCTTGCGACCAGTCGACACCGCTGGTGCCGCTGCGGCCGTGCATCATGGCATTGGCCACGCCGACGCCGATAATCGAGCCGATCATGGTATGCGAGGAAGACGCCGGCAAACCCAGCCACCAGGTGCCCAGGTTCCACAGGATCGCGGCGATCAGCAGCGCGAACACCATGGCGAAGCCCGAGCTGGAGCCGACCTGCAGGATCAATTCCACCGGCAGCAGCGAAATGATGCCGAAGGCCACCGCACCGCTGGAGAGCAGCACGCCGAGGAAATTGAAGCAGCCCGACCACATCACCGCGAAATTCGGCGGCAGCGAGTGGGTATAGATCACTGTGGCCACCGCATTGGCGGTGTCATGGAAACCGTTGACGAATTCGAAGCCGAGCGCGATCAGCAATGCCACGCCGAGCAGGAAATACGACAGCCAGCCGACGTTATTGGTGCCGGCGTCGCTGACGTCGGAAGTCACGCTGAAGCCGCTGTAGGCCAATCCGGCCAGCAGCAGGCAGATGAAAATGGCGATCGTTATCGGGCCGGTCTTCTGGTTGATGTGGGAACGCGCGGAGGCGGGTGCGGTCGCGGCGGCAGTAGCGCTCCCCGCGGAAAGAGTAGCGGCGTTGGATTTCATCGTCATGCTTTCCAAGGAAGTAGATCGGGACAAATCGGGACTGGAGACTCGTCCATGAATCTACGCCGGAAATATGACGACTACGTGACGCAGGCCCCCTGAAAAGTTATGAAAACAACAACGATTTAATGACAACCGGCACCACGCCCGGCGGATCGAGCAATTCGCCGACGTCGACGAAGTCGAGTTCGCGCAGCTTGATGCCGTCGATCGAGACGATCTTGCAGTCCAGGCGCAATTCGCGATGCAGCACGCGCCCCAGCGAGGAGCCGACATCGCCGTCGATCATCAGGAACAGCGCCTCGTTCCGTCGGCCGGCTGGCGCGGCGAACTGCATGATGGCCTTGGCCATGGCCAGCAGGCGCGCATGTTCCGGTTCGCCGTCCCAGGTGAAAGCCAGCGCCAGGCGGGCGCTCGGCGCCAGGTCCAGCAGATCGGCATTCTTCGCGAAAGCCGCGGCAATATGCTCGACGTCGATCGCACCCGCAAGGTCCAGGCCCAGATGCACCACCGGGATGTTGTGCACCGGCAGCGCGCTCATGTCGGGCACGTAGATGGTCTTGCCGCTGACCTGCACGGTAAATTGAGAGGCGCCGATGACGGTGGCGCGGATGCGTTCGGCCGGCTCGATGATCGGCATCGAAATGCGGGCCTTGATCTGCTTGACGATTTCGGCCGCGACCAGCTTGGCGATGTCGCCATGGTCCCTGGTCTCGCGCGCGAAGATGTATTCGGACACGCCGCCGGAAAAGGTGATGAATGTCGGCGCCGGCGCTCTTGCCAGCGGCTCGGTCAGTTCCAGCGCGCGGCCCAGCGCATCGAGCGTCTCGCCGGCGATCTGGTCGACGGCAATCTCTGCCAGCCGCTGCGCGATCTTCTGGCGCACCGCCGCATCGGCAAAATTGGCGGGGGTGGCTTCGATGCCAAGTTCCTTGGCCACCAGGTGCGTGGAATCGTCGATGCGGGTCCAGTTGCCCTGCGCGTCCTGCGCCAGCAGCCGGCCGCCGACGGCAAAGGCGGCGACGCTGACGATCTCGCCGCGATCGATCAGGGCCAGCTTGGTGGTGCCGCCGCCGACATCGACATGCAAGCCGCATTCATCGCGCCGCCGCGCCAATGCAGTGGCGCCGGAACCGTGCGCGGCCAGGATGCATTCGAGCTTGTGGCCGGCCGTGGCGCAAACGAACTTGCCGGATTCGGCCGCGAAAATCTCGTCGATCGCGCGCGCGTTCTTGCGCTTGATCGCCTCGCCGGTCAGGATCACGGCACCGCTGTCGATATCGCTGCGCTGCAGGCCGGCGGCGTGATAGGCGTCATGCACGAAATGGGACAGCTTGTGCGCATCGATGGTGCCGTCCGGCAGGAACGGCGTGAGCATGATCGGCGAGCGCCAGAGGATCTCGCGCTCGGTGACCACGAAACGGCTGGACAAGCCTTCCGACAAGCGTTTCAGCAGCACCCGCGCGAACAGCAGATGCGAGGTGGAACTGCCGATATCGATGCCGACCGTGCGCAGTTCTATCGTTTCCTGTTCCCAGATCGCCTGCGCGATCTTGGCGCTGTCGGCTTCCGAGAGCCGCTCATGTTCATGGTCGAAATCGATATCGTGCGGCACGCGGCATCCCTTCCGGATTAAACGGCGGGGCCGATCGAGGCCGGCTGGCGGATCACGCCGGTCAGCGCTTCCTGCGGCAAGGCCATGATCGCCGGTTCGTCGAAGGTCTCGCCCATTTCGGAAGCAACGCCGGTTTCGCGCAACGCTTCCAGCCACTTGCGATGGATGCGCGGATCCTGGTCTTCGTATTCCAGTTGGCGGCCGCCCTGCTTGATGGACAGCGAACCCACGCCTTCGGCGCTCTTGCGGCGCAGCGAGATGAACGGATAGCGCCGGCTGCCGAGGCTGCAGGCCAGGTAGCGCGCCGGATTCGGGCAGGTATTGAAATGCTGGTGGAACATCCAGAACGGCGGCGTATACATGAAACCGTGCTTCCAGGGGAATTCCTTGAATTCGGAATCGCCTTCATGCCACAGCAGCGAATAGCCGGAGCCGTCGATCGCATGCACGTGGGTGCCGGCGGCATGCCGGTGCGCTTTCTTGTAGCGGCCCTTCGGAATCTGCGAGACGTGCGCATGCATGGTGCCGTCGGCCAGGATGAAGCTCATATTGGTCGATCCCTTGCCGCGCGCTTCCAATTCATACAGCTTGAAGCTGGTCAGGTCGTGCACGAAGTTGGTTTCCCAGACATTGCGCTTGACCGGATTGGTGCCGTGGCTGTAGGCCGTCAGGTCGCCTTCGCCGTCGAAGTGCTTGGACTGGCCGGCGCGCTCCGGAAATTCGAAGGGATTATTGAAGACGAAATCGATGTTGTGATACAGATTGATAGTGATCGGCGCATCGTTGGTGCAGGAGATCCGGACCGATTCCAAGCTGGTGCTGTTGAAGATCTGGTATTGGCAGTTCAGCGGAATCGCGAACATCGCCTTCGGACCCCATTCGAACACGCGCGTCTCGCCATTCGGCAGCCAGACCTTGGTCGAACCGTGGCCGGCCAGCACGAAGCAGAACACTTCATACAGATGCTTGACCGGGCGGGTCTTGCCGCTGGGCGCCACTTCGATGACGTAATTGGACATGAAATCGCCGGCGCCGTGGGTATGGGCGAAACAGCCGCGCGCTTCGTAGCGATCCCAGGGGCCGGTTTCGAGTTCCAGCAGGTTGTGGCCGAAATCGAGATGGATCGGAATGCCTTCGCCTTCCGCCCAATCGCGGTAAGGGTCGATCAACACGCGGGCTTCGTTGACCGAGCCGCTGTCGTTTGCAGGGGGATTATTCGCGCCGTTGCTCGTCATTTCTTTGTCACCTTTCATCGCCGGGATTTGCGCCAGAGGCATGGATATTGTTTTTAGAGCTTGATTTTGCAACAGCTCATATATTTTGCCGCGATTATAGGTTTAGAGCTTGGGCATGTATATACGGATTTTCCGCATATCGGAACCTCGTCCCTTATAACAGAATTATTTGCAGATATTTGCAAGTAATACAGGGGCCGACATTCACTGAATCGAATTCCCAAACCACGTACAATGCCCGCATATTTAGGTGACACGGCGGGAAAGCCGTATTTCAACATCATCAGGAATCCTGCTTCAACATGAGCGAAACCGCAGATATATACGAATTGGTTGAGGATGGTTTGCAACCCGCATCAAAGGCGCCATGAATCAGCCTCTTATTCCAGCAGCACTGCTCGGCAAGGCCGACAAGATCCTGTTCATCACGCATCTCGCCCTGGGCGATTTCGTTTATCTGCAAAATTGCTTCCAGGCATTTGCCAGGGCCTATCCCCATCTTGAAATACATTTGTGGGTGGACGAGGTGCGGCGCACCAACGATCCGGCCCAATTTGCGCGATTGAAAAATTATTCGCTCTACGACTGGGTAGACAACTGCCCGTTCTTCAAAAAGGTCTACAGAAGCACCTACAGCCCGGCGCTGTACCGGGAGTCCATTGCCCAAGCGCAGCAGGAGCATTATCCGATTGTCGTATCGCTGGCGACCTTGCGGCCGCGCCAATATGCCGGACTGGCGCGAGAAATTACGCCCGACGGCTTCGTCGCCGGCATGAAGACGGCCGGGATTTTTACACCCCTTCATTATCTGGCCTATCGCAAGCTCGACGCCGCCATCCGGATGCCTTCCGTCGACCGAAAAAATCCGCGGCATATCAGCGAAGTCTATATGGACTGGTTCCGGCAATTGAGCGGACTGGAAATTCCATCCGGCGAACGCGCACCCTTTGTCCATATCCCGCAAGAGTGGTTGCAAGCTGCGCAGCGCCAGTTATTGCAATGGGGTTTCGCGCCTGCGGCGGGCAAACTGGTTTTTATCAATTCTTTCGCAAAAACCCGGAAGCGTTGCTGGCCGATGGACCGGGTGGCGGAACTGGTCGCGGCAATGCAGCGCCAGCCCGAATGGCGCGATGCCTGTTTTATCGTCAATGCCATGCCTGAGAATCTGGAAGCGACGCGCCGGACGCTCGCGGACCATGCATTGCAACGCACCGAAGTGTTCAGCGCGGAAGAGAATTTTTTCCAATTGCCCGCCATGCTGAGCCTGTGCAACCTGATCATCTCCGTGGAAACGGCGGTCATGCACCTGGCCAACGCCGTTCACGTGCCGGTGATTGCGATGATGCGCACGAAAAATCCGGAGTGGGCGCCGATCGACCGCGGCAACAGCACGGTAATAACCGCCGCGCGCCGCCGCGACTGGGTCGATGCAATTTCCGTGGGACAAGTGATGAAGGCCATTCAATGAGTCCAGCCGCGACGGACGACGCATCTTTCCACATCGCATTTTGCGTCGACAATCATTATTTCCGCGCCATGGGCGCGACCATCGCCTCCATCATCGCCAATAACCCGGCGCGCCATTTCACCTTCCATGTCCTCGCATTCGAGGTCGATGAAACGCATCGCACGCGGCTGGCGCAACTGGAGGCCATGTATCCCGTCAAGACGGAACTGCATCTGCTCGACCCACAATCGTTCCACCAGTTCTCGCATTTCCTCGGCCACTCGCACTATTCGCTTTCGATCTTCACGCGCCTGATGATCCCGACGGTCCTGCAGGGCCGAACCGACCGCGCCCTGTACCTGGACGCGGATATCCTCTGCGTGGGCAAACTGGATGAAATGATCGAAATGGACATCGGCGAGGACATCGCCGTGGTCGTGCCCGACGCCCCGGTGACCACCGCACGCCGCGTCGCAGCGCTGGGCCTGCCGCGCGCCGAATATTTCAATAGCGGCGTGATGCTGATCAATATCGAGAAATGGATCGCTGAAGATATCACCGCACAGACATTGGACGTATTGACGAACGGCAAGCAAAAGCTGCGCTTTTACGACCAGGATGCATTGAATATCGTATTGAACGGCCGCGCCCGCTATGTGTCGCCGCGCTGGAATTATCTGTACGACCTGATTCACGACCTGAACGTCAACAAGGTCGCCATGCGCCCGGTCGGCAAGGCCGTCTTCATTCACTTCGCCGGCGCCGTCAAGCCCTGGACCGACTGGAGCGGCCACGACGCTCGCCACCTGTTTCGTAAATATCTGCTGCTGTCGCCATGGGCCGATCTGCCGCTGGATCGGGAACCGCGCAATACCAAGGAAATGCGGATGCATTCGCGCTTCCTGTTCCGCCAAGGCAGACTCCTACAAAGCGTGCAATGGTATTTCCGCTATTTGCGTAAGCGTGCCTCTCGATAGTCCTACAAAAGATATCAAGAAAACAATGAACTGATATATCCATTCGAAGTCGAAGTACGCATGCTGACCCATAGAATCCAGGGCGATTCGCCCGGGTTCGAATCATCATGCTCTTCACAAAAAAGCCGCTCCGCAATCAGCATATCCTGATTTCTCGCACCGACAATATCGGCGATGTCATTCTGACGCTGCCGATGGCTGCGCGCTTGAAACAGATCAACCCCGGCGTCAAGATCAGCCTCCTGTGCCGCTCCTACACGTCGCGCCTGGTGCGCTATTGCAATAGCGTCGACGAGGTCGTCGAGCTGGAAAGCATCGCCGATCCGACCGAATACTTTCGCGCTTCCGATATCGATACGATCATCATGGCGCAGCCGGATCACGACCTGGCGCTGGCCGCCTTCAAGGGCCGCATCCGCAACCGCATCGGCAATGCGCGGCAAAAACTGTACTTGAAGTTTTTCTGCAATCGCCACGTGTATTTCAGCAAGGGAAAATGCGAAGCGCACGAGGCGCAAATCAATTTCCAGTTCCTGCGCCCATATGGGGAAAACAGCATTCCGGCGCGCGAGGATATTCCCGCTTTATATGATTTCAGCATTCCCGCCGACGAAAAAATCAACGGCATGCTGGCGCCGCATGCCTTCAATTTGATCCTGCACACCAAGTCGAACGGCCATGGCCGCGAATGGCCGGTGGCGCATTACCTGCGGCTGGCGCAATTACTGCGGGATGAACCAGGCACGTGCGTATGGCTGACCGGCAGCGACCAGGAAGGCCAATGGCTGACGCAGCATGCCCAGGAACTGCTGGCCCTGCCCAATGTGCGCAACGTGTGCGGCCAATTCACGCTGGCCGAACTCAGCATTTTTATCAAGCATGCCGACGGCCTGATCGCCAGCGGTACAGGACCCCTGCATTTATCGGCGGCAATCGGCCAGCGCACGCTCGGCCTGTTTCCCCCGACCCGTCCGATGCATCCCGGCCGCTGGGCGCCGCTCGGCGAACATGCCGAAACCCTGTATATGGAGACCTGCGAAAGCAACTGCCTGGCGACCGGCAGCCCGAGTTGCGATTGCATGCGGAAGATCCAGCCGGAGGCCGTCTATCGAATAGTACGGCGCTGGATGCGCGATGCCCGCGAACGGATTATCCTGGAGCCAAGCTCAGGATATTGATACACGCCGCGCGGATGCAAGCTTGCGCATGAGCGTTGAAAATCGGCGCATTGCGTCGGAACGGGCAACAGCGTTGCCGTAATGCCCGGAAAAGAAAGAAAAAGCCGGGTATCGAAAAAGCCTATTTGGTCTTCAGCACGATGCTCTGCCACAGCCCATCCCATTTGTTGAACGCATCCAGGAAGGTCCCATCGTCGATCATGGTATAGGAGACATTGCCGAAAATCGAATCGATATTCTTGTCCACCGGAATGTAGTTCAGCTTGGCCAGGATTTTCTGTGCGTCGGTAATCATGTAGTCGTAAAACAGGATCGCCGCGGCGGGATGCACGGCCTTCTTCGACAAACCCTCGGCATAGGACACCGCAATCAAGGGCTTCAGGGTGAACCAGTCGATCGCGGCGCCCTTCTGCTTCGCGGTCACCGGAATATGCCCTTGCAGGGTCAGCGCCAGCGGCACTTCGCCCGATACCACCATGTTGTTGAGCAGCGAATGTCCGGTACGCACCGACAGGCCGTTGCCGCCGACCAGGTCGCGAAAATACTGCAAGCCCTTTTCGGTTCCCATGTCGCTGACCACGCCGTAAAACCATTGCTGGTCGCTGGCTTCAACGCCGAGCTGGCCTTTCCACTTCGGATCGAGCAAGTCCTGATAGGTTTTCGGCAGATCCGCTTTCTTGATCTTGTCGGTGTTGTAGGCCATCACGACCGGACTGATGCGGGTGGCGACGAATTCCCGGTGCGCCGGCAAGGCGCTGGGCACGACGTTCTTCAGGTAGGGCGACTTCACCTCCTGCAGGATGCCTTCGCGATGCAGGATTTCCATCTGCAGCGAATTGACATGCACCAGGTCCAGTCCGGCATGGCCGGCCTTGTCTTCGGACATGACACGCTGCACCACCTTCTCGTCGCCGGCGCGCCAGACATTGAGCTTGACCCCGTATTTCTTTTCGAAGTCCGCGCGCAGCAGGGCCAGGTTCGGCGCGGAAATCGAGGTGTACAGCGTCAGCGATCCCTCTTTCCGCGCTTCCGCAACCAGGCGCTGCTGGCGATCGGCGCCTTCATAATTTGCCAGATTCACTGCCGAGTTGTTTTGCGCCAGAGCCGGCTGCGAAGGTTGCAATGCGGATAAGGCGAGCAGCGGCAGCAATACCGCTTTCTTCAAAAAGCGTGTCATGGATTCTTCCAGGCGAAGCGGAAGCTTGAGCGGCTTCCGGCGTTGTCTCCGGAACGCATCGGTATATGCGTTCTCTGATTTTATTGATCTCGCGTCACATGTTAGAGACGCGAACCAGGCTTGTCAATGAAGCCGCGGCGCCGCGAATCGCCGCTATTCGACTCTCGCAACCCACTGAAAATAAACGAATTTTTACAATCGGCGCGAGGCCGCGCCGGATGGACACCCCATTATGCTTGGGCTATACTCGACTTCAAAATAATGGAGACAACATCATGGCCAAGATCGGACACATCGCACTTCTGTCGGAAAATCAAAACACCCTCGCGGATTTCTACAAGAATACTTTCGACATGAAGGAAGTATTCCGCCACGCATCGAAAGCCGGCGGCGGCGACGCTATCTATCTTTCCGACGGCACCATCAATCTTGCGATCCTGCCGGCGCGCGGCCGCAAGGAAGGCCTCTATCACTTCGGCTTCAAGGTGGACGACGTCGATCAAACCTTCGAGCAGGTCAAGGCCGCGGGTGGCAGTTCGGAAGCGCCCAAGGAATTGCCGCGCGACGGCCGCTTCGCCGAGGTCTACATCCACGATCCGGACGGCACCCGCATCGATCTGTCCGCGCAAGGATGGAAGACAACGGCCTAGGTTTCCGAAAGCGCCGCCGATCCCCTGAGTTTTTCCACGCCGCCTCAAGATCGCCGAAATCCACCCGATAACAGTAACTGCATCATTAACGTTACCAGGGCAAATATGGATATGGGCGGGGTCAACATCGGCGGCGTCGTCGAAGTCAGCAAGGCAATCTCGACACCGGGACCGGGGCCCGTCGGCATCGGCGGTCAATTGGCGGCGTTGAAGGCGCGCCTGAAAACCTTGTTCAAGGCGGTCAAGAACGTCGGCCTGGACACCAGCCTGGACGCAAAGTCCAAGAAAATGCTGATGCAGTCGCTGCAGGCCGAGATCCAGATGGTCATGCAACGCATCGCCGAACTGGAAACCGCCGACAAGAGAAAAGGATCGCCGATCGACGCCGTCGCCGAGACCGCGGCGGAAGACCAGGACAAGCCTGCGCATCCGCATCGCGCCAAGGACAGCACGGACGGCAAGGACGATCTGCGCGACTTGCTGGAGAGCATCCTCTCGTACAACAAGATCGATATCAGCGTCTGACGCCCCGATCGCACGCCGCGCCTTGCGCCCGCGCGCGCGCCCGATTACACTTTCCGTGTCGAAAAAGACAGGCCGGTATGGTTAGTCCGGCCGTTCTTCCTTGAAGGCGATTGCAGCGCGCCTTCCAGAACTCTGTCCTCCAAGCAGCCTGGGACCCGCGACCTTTGCCCGGCGTCGATGAACGCAGGGACGGTCGTGTCCGCTTTGCATCCCGGCCTTTCCGCACTCATCACGCCAGAAACCGGCGCCGCCCGTCTTGCCTGTCTTGCTGCGGCGGCTTAACTCCTGGAGGAAAGCATGAAACCTAGAATCACACTCATCACACTCGGCGTCGACGATCTCGACCATGCCGTGCGTTTTTACCGCGACGGCCTGGGCCTGGAAACACCGGGCATCATCGGCAAGGAATTCGAACACGGCGCGGTCGCTTTTTTCGACTTGCAGGCCGGATTGAAACTCGCGTTGTGGCCGCGCGCCAGCATCGCGCACGACAGCGGCCTGCCGATCGGACCGTCCAGCGCCACCGAATTCACGCTGGCGCACAATGTGGGCTCGAAGGCCGAGGTCGACGCGGTCATCGAGCAGGTTCGGCAAGCCGGCGGCGCCATCGTCAAGCCGGCGGCCGCAACGTTCTGGGGCGGCTACGCGGCCTATTTCCAGGACCCGGACCGGCATCTGTGGGAAGTGGCGTGGAATCCGCAGATGCTGCCGGACGACGCGACTTGACCTGCGTCAAGGCGCCGGCCTGAAAGCAGTGGTCTGATGAACTTAAGCGCGACCGCTGCTTCAAAGAAGAATCCGGGCGGTCCGCCGGCATGGCGCGCGGATGCCCGCGCAATTCGTCATCATGCAATTGCACGAATCACAGGAGACGCTATGAACAAAGTCAGCAGCAAGGAAGCCTGCCAGATGGCGATCGACCTGATCGAAACGCAATTACGCGTACTACCGATATCCATCGCCATGCTGTCGTCCCTGTCGTCATCTTCCGATGCGGCCGGGCCGGCGCGCATCGCCGACACATTGCAGCTGAACAGGAAGCCGCGCCCGGCCAGAACAGGATCGGCCGCGGTCATCGCCGCCGCCGACACCGGGATCGAGACCGAGCCCTTGCTGCGCTTCGATCTTTCCGCCGCCTCCCGGGCGCTGCGCGACGACCCTGTTCAAGCAATCGCATACCAGCGCATCCTGGTAAGCAATGCCCTGCTGGCGGTAGGCATGTTCCTGAAAGAAAACGGCATCTCCGCCACCAGGACGCCGGAGGTGCAGTTCCTGGGCCATGTATGCAACGCCATCATCAATGCCAATACGTTTCGCATCGGCGCCGGCTACGTCCCCGGCGCGTCGTTCGACGGCCTGATCATCGACAGCAGCCTGGACGGCGCGCGGCTGTTCGGCGATGCGGCAGTCGACGGTTTCATGACATTCGGCGACGCCATCGCCCTGCTGCAAAGACTGGCGCAATATTTGCAGGGGACGCAGGAATTCGTCAGCGGGGGCGATGCGGGCTGAGTGTGTTTTAATCGGCATGGATACCGAAACCAAACGTGCTGAAAGATCGAATTGCAAAAGAGAAATTTCCTGCTGGCCGCCCTCGGCGCCGCCGCCGCGCCTGTTCTTGCCGCGAACAAGCCGCCCGCCTCCAAGACATCGAGTCCAACCTTGTTGACCGTCAGCGGCGCGATCGCCGGCGGCAATCGCGGCCCGCTCGATCCTGCGCTGGACCAGATGATGCACAAGCACGGCATCCGGTTCGAGCGCGCCTATGTCTATGACTTCAGCGCCCTGACCGCGCTGCCGGCACAGGAAATCGCGCCGACCCTGGAGTACGACCAAAAACGGCATGCCTTGCGCGGGCCGCTTTTGAGCGACGTCATCGCCGCCGCCACGGACAAGGCGCCGCCCGCCGCCGCCCTCGTGAAACTGCGCGCCGTCGACGGCTATGTGGTGCAGGTCACGATGGAAGACTTGCGCAAATATCGATTTATCGCAGCCACGCATCTCGACGGCCAGCCGATGGCGCTGGGCGGGCTGGGGCCGTTATGGGCGGTCTACGACGCCGACCGTTTTCCGGATATGATGGCGCGCCCGTTGCCGGCGAGATTCACCCGATGCCCATGGGCGCTGTACCACATCGAACTGCATATCTGATTGCACATCGAATCGCTGCCGGCCTGGCGCTATCCGGAAATCCGGCGCAACGGCAATGACCGCGGCGATGACGCCGGCAATGACTACGGCATCACCGGCGGATGGTAGTCGAGGGTGCCGGCAAGTATCCACAGCATGAAGATCACCAGCGGCAAATGCACCAGGAACTGGATGAAGGTAAAGCCGACCACATCGCGCGCCCGCAGTCCCAGCACGCCCAGCAGCGGCAGCATCCAGAATGGATTGATCAGATTCGGCAAGGCCTCGGCGGCGTTATAGATCGTCACCGTCCAGCCCAGGTGCACCTGCAGGGTCTTGGCCGCTTCCATCACGTAAGGGGCCTCGATCACCCATTTGCCGCCGCCAGACGGCACGAAGAAACCGAGCACCGCGGAATACATGCCCATGACAGCCGGGAAGGATGCGTGCGAGGAAATGTCGACGAAGAATTGCGCCAGATGTTCGGCCAGCGGCAAGCCGCCCGGCCCGGCGGCCTTGGTCAGGATGAAGGCGATGCCGCCGTACAGCGGAAACTGGATCAGCACGCCCGCCGTGGTCGGCACCGATTTCGCCACCGCGTTCAGGAAACGGCGCGGACGCCAGTTCAGCAGCATGCCGATCAGCAATAGCAGGAAGTTGTAGGTATTCAGGTTCGAGATCGCCAGCACCGCATCCTTGGCGGCGAACTCATGCCAGATCCAGATGCCGCCCAGCGCCACGATCAGCACGGTAATGACCGGACTATATTCCAGCCAGTCGCCGGGGCGGGTGGGCGGCGGCAATTCGCCTTCCACCGTATCGAGGGAAACGTCGAGATCGGCCGCGGTCCGGACGCGATCGCCGGTGGGCGCCGAGAAATAGGCGATCAGCAAGGACACAATCGCCAGCACGCCGACCATCAGCATCGACTGCGGCAGGAAGATGGTTTCGGAAAAGGGGATCACGCCGGTGATCGCCAGCAGGTTCTTCGGCAGGCTGTCCGGATTGGCCTGGAGTTGCGACGCCGACGAACTCAGCCCCAGCGCCCAGGTGGCGCCCAGGCCCAGATACGCAGCCGCGCCGGCCGCGCGGTAATCCATGCGCAGATCGGCGCGCCTGGCCAGCGCGCGCACCAGCAGGCCGCTGAAGATCAGGCTGATGGCCCAGCTCAGCAAGGACGCCGCGATGCTGACCACCGCCACGAATGCAATGGCGGCGCGTCCGCTGCGCGGCAGGCCGGCCAGCCAGCCGATCGCCTTGGCGGCCGGCGGCGAGGCCGCCACGATATAGCCGGAGATGGCGACCACCGCCATCTGCATGGTGAATGGGATCAGGCTCCAGAAACCGTCGCCGAACGCCATGCCGACGCTCTTGATCGGCGCGCCGGCCAGCAACGCGCCTGCCGCCACCACGATCACGGCGATCGCCGCGAAAATATAGGCATCCGGAAACCATCGCTGCGACCATTGCGTCACGCGCGCGGCCATGCGCTCCAGCGCGCCGATGGATGGGGCGGCTTCGGGAAGTTCAGTCCTGGTTTCCGATGGCGTGTTCATGATGATTCTCCACTAAGGCCGGTGTACCACAGTATCATGCGCTGGATGCGATTGGCGGGGATATATCCGCTCGAACCGGATGGGATAAATCCAGCAGGCAGTCCTACTTCTCGGGATGGATTTCCTGCGGCTTCTTGCGGCCGCCATGATGCCGATAAGCGACAACCAAAAGACAAGACACAACGAAAGAACGCGAATGACAAAATTGATCGACACCGCGAACCTGGAAAATACCCTGCAGAATTTCGCCGATGCGCGCGCCTGGCAGCAATATCATCTTCCAAAAAACCTGGTGATGGCATTGACGGGAGAAGTCGGCGAACTGTCCGAGATTTTTCAGTGGATGACGGAAGCGCAATCCCGAAAGGCCATGGACGATCCCGCGACGGCCCGGCATATCGAGGAAGAAATCGCGGATGTGCTGCTGTATCTGGTGCAACTCGCGAGCGTGCTGAAAATCGACCTGGACGCCGCGGTCAAGCGGAAGATCGCGCTCAACGCAGAGAAATATCCCGCAGCGCAAAAATAGTTGTCATTTTATTCATATCGCTGGCTGCCGCGGCGTTGGGGCAATCAAATTCGCATCCGTTCGGATTACAATACGCGACCGCCATCCGCCCCGCGCCCCAACCTTCATGCTGACATTTACTTCTGTCCTCGCCACCACCGGATTGCTCAGCCTTGCCATGCTGATGGTGCTGGGGTCGCTGCTGCGTTCAGGCATGCCCGGCATTCGGGAATGGTTTTTCGCCAACGCCGCGATGGTGATGTCGATCGCACTGCTGACGCCGCGTGGCGTCATTCCGGATTTCCTGTCGATTGTCGTCGCCAATGGGGTGCTGGCATTGGCGGGCGTCTATTATTACGCGGGCTGCGCGCTGTTCCTGGGACGGCCGCCGCATTGGCGCTGGACGCTCGGCGGCGCGTTGCTGCAGACCCTGGCGATCGCCTGGTGGCGTTACGTCAGCGACGATATCCCGATGCGGGTGCTGGCCAACACCGCCTTCAATACCGTTATCTGCATCGCCGCCGCCGTTCTGCTGCTGCGCCATCGGCCGGCTGGACGGCGTCCCTACAATTACTGGTTCGCCGCTTCGCTGGCGCTGGCCTTCGGCGTCTGCCAGGCGATACGCGGCGGCTATTTCATGATGCTGCCGCCGCAACCGTCCAACCTGATGATGTTCAACAGCGTCGGCAGCGTGGCGCTGCTGGCCATCGGCGCCGTGATTTTGCCGACGCTGACCATGGCCTGCGTGATGCTGGTGCACGACGCGATGATGGCCAACCTGGAAGAAGCCGGCAACCACGACTACATGACCGGCGCCTTGACGCGCAAGCGCCTGGAAACGCTGGCGCGGGAACAGGTGGCGCGCGCCGCGCAATCGGACGCGCCGCTGGCGTTCCTGATCATCGATCTCGACCATTTCAAGCATATCAACGATACGCTGGGCCACGCCGCCGGCGATGAAGTGCTGCGCGAATTCGTGCGCCTGACGCGGCGCATGCTGCGCGAGGGCGACCTGCTGGGGCGCCTGGGCGGCGAGGAATTCGGCATCCTGCTGCCGCGCACCGGCATGGCCGAAGCCCTGAAGATCGCCGAACGCCTGCGCGAACAATCGGAAGCGCATGCGGTGTCCGGCGGCTTCGGCCAATGCCGCTACAGCATCAGCATCGGCGTGGCCAGCTCGCGCGAAGACGAGACCTTCGACCGCCTCAGCGCGCATGCCGATCGCGCCCTGTATGCCGCCAAGCATTCGGGACGCAACCGCGTGGTGGGCGACGGCCAGCACGCGGTTGCGGCAATGCTGTAATCGGCATTGCCGCACGCGTCACTTCCCCTGTTTTATGCGCTCGCCTCGATCAGCATCGTATCCACCGTGAAACTGCCGTCTTCCTCGATGGCGAAATAATCGACCACTTCCGCCGCCGCGCGTTGTTGCAGCGAACGGATCGCGGCCACATGGGAAGCCGGCGTTTCCATGCGTTCGACCCATGACGCGAATTCGAGACGCAGGCGAAAGGTCCGGACGCGGCCGACGGCAAACCCCGCCGCGCTCAGGAAAGCGCACCATTGCGCCAGCGATGCGTTGCGCACATGCGAGGGATCGCGCAGCAACTCCATGCCCTGCAGCCAGGTATCCAGCAGCGGCACGCCGGGCGACACGACGTCCATGAAAATCGCCTGTCCGCCCGGCTTCAATACGCGCCGCATCTGCGCCAGGCCGGCGGCCGCGTCGCGCCAGTGATGCGTGCTGTAGCGCGTCACGGCGATATCGAAGGCATGGTCCGGGCATGCGAGCGTTTCCGCCGCGCCCGCCTTGGTCACCAGGTTGTGCAAGCCGCGCCGCCCAGCTTCGGCGGCCACCACGGCCAGCATCTGCTCGGACAGATCGTAGGCCACCACCTTGCCCACCAGCGGCGCCAGGCGGAAAGCGGCATGGCCGCCGCCGCATCCCATGTCCAGTGCGATCGCGTCGGGACGCGGGCCGACCAGCTCGGCCATTTGCTCCAGGTCCGCGCCGTTGGCATGGACCGCGCTGGTGAGATAAGAATGCGCCTTGGGGCCGAACTGGCTGTCGACGACGGTGTTATGGCTATCGGTATTGATCATGATGGATTCCTGGATTGACGTGGCAAGGGGACGACAGAAGCATTGTGTCCTGCTCTTTTAACTGGTACAAGATAAGTATTTATCCTGGTATAAAATCTCTCATGACCGACTCCGATCCGCGCCGCATCCTGGGCAATTTCATACGCGCTCACCGCGAACGCCTGTCGCCGCCTGCCAAGGCAGCCGGCCGCCGCCGCACGCCCGGCCTGCGGCGCGAGGAATTGGCCGACGCCTCCGGCGTCGGCGTGACCTGGATCACCTGGCTGGAACAGGGACGCGAGGTGGCCGCGTCCGCCGCCGCGCTGTCGCGCCTCGCCGCAGCACTGCAACTGACGCCGGCCGAACGGGCCTCGCTGTTCGACCTGGCCGGCCGGCGCGATCCGGTTGCGCCGGCCGAACCGCAAGCCGACCTGCTGCCCGATTTGCTACTGTTGCCTTCGCTGATCGCCGCGCCGGCTTACCTGCTCGACCATGCCTGGACCGCGAGAGCATGGAACACTGCCGCGGCGCGCCTGTTTACCGGCTGGCTGGACGACGCGTCGACGGATCGCAATCTGCTGAAATTCGTCTTCCTCGCGCCCAGCGCGCGCACGCTGATCGCCGATTGGCCGGAACGATCGCGCCGGCTCGCCGCCGAATTCCGCGCCGACTACAGCCGCCGCCCGAACGACGCGGCCATGCAGGAATTGATCGACGCGTTGTCGACGCAAAGCCCGCTGTTCCGCCGGTACTGGCAAGACCAGGCGGTGCTGCATCGCGAAGGCGGCGAGCGCCGCTT
>DASYEK010000136.1:0-3647 GCA_036499085.1 Herbaspirillum sp.
CAGGAACGGCTGGATCATATTGCGCGGCGGCGTGTTCGGGTGCAGGTAGATCGGCGTGTCGGCCGCTTCGGCTGCCGCGAAGATGTCCCAGAATTTCTGGTCCGACAGGTACTCGCCGTGCGTATGCGAATTGACGATCACACCGGTCAGGCCCAGCCCGATGCCGCGCTCGATTTCCTTGGCCGCTTCCTTCGGATCCTGCGGCGCGATCGCCACCATGCCCGAGAAACGCGTCGGATGCTTCTTCACCGCTTCGGCCAACTGGTCATTGGCCAGCTTGGCGAACGACACCGCGGTGCCGGTATCCATGATCTGCACGCCCGGCGAGGTCAGCGCGATCACTTGACGATCGATGCCGGTATCGTCCATATGCTGCAAACGGATCTGGTCCAGGTCCGCCAGGCAGCGGATGATGTGCTTGGCACGATCGCTCTGGCTGCTCATGTAGAAACCCAGCAGGCTCACGAAACCAGGGTCCGGGTTCGGACCCGCCAGGATCTTGCGGTAGATGTCGAACATCTCTTTCGGCGCGAACGCTTCTTCCGTGGCAATGCGCTTGTAATCCGGATGCGGTTTGATTGTCATCGTTTTTCTTCCTGTATGTTGATCAAGGGGTTGGTCGATTGGGTTGATGGGGTCGATTGAATCGGTTAAATCGGTTGAGTGATGGCCGGCTACGGTTCCGCCGGTTCAAAGATCGAGTACGAGCTTCGGGCTCAGGGAGCGCGAAACGCACGGCGTCATCTTGTCGCAAGCCTTCTTCTCGGCGTCGTCGAGATACACATCCTTGTGGTCGGGCGTGCCTTCGAGCACACCGGTCAGGCAGGTGCCGCAGACGCCCTGTTCGCAGGACACGTCGATCTGGATGCCGTTGCGCGCCAGAACTTCGACAATGGTCTGGCCTTCGGGAATCGCATAGGTGCCGCCGCTGCGGGCCAGCACCACTTCGAAGGCGTCCTGCGGACCGGACAAGGCCGACGGATCGGCGGTAAAGTATTCCAGATGCACGGATTGCGGCGGCCAAGTGGCGGCCGCGGTGTCCAGCACGGTATCCATGAACGGGCCGGGACCGCACAGATACAGATGGCCGTCCTTGGGGCGTTCCCACAGCAGAGTGCGCAGATAGGCCTTGATCGAATCGGGTTCGATGGCGTAATGGAAAGCGACCTTGCCCTTGAATTCGGGGGCGGACAGCAACTCGTGGAAGGCGGTGTGCTTGATCGAACGGCTGAAATAATTGATCTCGAAGTCGGCGCCCGAGGCCAGCAGATGGCGCGCCATGCTCAGCAACGGCGTGATGCCGATGCCGCCGCCGACCAGCACATGCTTGCCGGCTTCCGGCCGCAGTTCGAAGTTGTTGCGCGGGGCACTGATCTGCAGCAGGTCGCCTTCCTCGACCTGCTCATGCATGGCCAGCGAACCGCCGCGCGAAGCGGCTTCCTTCTTCACCGCGATCAGGTAATGATCGGGCATGTCCTCCCCCGCCGGGCCGTTGCACAGCGAATACTGGCGAATAATGCCGCCGCCCACATGCACATCGATATGCGAGCCCGGAATGAATGCCGGCAACGGCTTGCCGCCGGCATCGACCAGTTCGAACGACTTGATGTCGATTGCCTCGTCCCTGATCCTGCTCACGCGTACCGTCAATGTCTTCGCTTCCAATTGCCGTATCCTCAAAACTGATAAATGATAAATTCGCCGGCGCATCCGATATGGATTCGCCGGCGAATCGATTCATGCCCATATCTGCAACTACGACTTGCCGCAGCCGCTTCTGTTGACGACAATCTCGTCGAACATGGCCCTGCCCTTGTCGGCGCCGTCCAGCAGCTCGGCTGCGTTCAGGCGCTTGATCTTGATGCCCTTCATCGGCGATTCGACCTTGGTGCTGGTCGGCACATAGCCGATTTTCGCGAGTATCGTCTGCCCTTCGTCGCTCAGCATGTAATCGTAGAACAGCAATGCCGCATTCGGATGCGGCGCCTTCTTCGGAATACCGATGCCGTCGTTGATCGCGATCGCCGGTTCGATCACGAACCAGTCGATCGGCGCGCCCTTGGCCTTCATCTGCGCCGGATTGTATTGATACAGCGTCAATCCCAGCGGCACTTCGCCCGACGCCACCAGGCTGGTCAGCAGCGAATGGCCGTTGCGCAGCGACATGCCGTTGGCGCCCAGTTCGCAGAAAAATGCCTTGCCCTTCTTCTCGCCCATCTCCTTGACGACTTCGTCGAACCAGTCGTAGTCGTTGCTCTCCATGGCCAGCTTGCCCTTCCATTTCGGATCGAGCAGATCGTTATATGTCTTCGGCAGGTCTTCCTTCTTCACCTTGCCGGTGTTGTATGCCTGCGCATACACATAGTGCATGGTCGGCACCCATTCGTGATGCGCGGGCACCGCATCCGGAATCAGGTTCTTGATGTACGGCGAGTTCACCGGCATCAGCAGCGATTCGCGATGCAGCGCTTCCATCGACACCGCCAGGTTCTGCACCACGTCGACCGTGTTCTTGTTGGCGCGCGCTTCCTGGATCGTGCGTTGCAAAACCTGTTCCGACAAGGCGCGCCAGGTAACCACCTTGATGCCGTATTTCTTTTCGAACGGCTCGGTCAGCAAGCGCATGTACTCCGCCGGCGTCGGCGTATACAGGGTCAGCGTGCCTTCCTTTTTCGCCGCCGCCACCAGGCGTTCGGTGCGGTCGGCGCCCGTGTAGTTCGCCATATCCTGTGCAAAAATAGTGCTCGATCCCAGCAACAGGGCCGATACTGCAAACATGCGCATTACGTTCTTCATCGATCTTTCCTTTGTAGAAATTACGTCGATTGTCTTGGTCTTGCCTTTGTCTCCATCGTATTGCCGTATTGCTGTGCTGCATGCCGCCGTTGCCCTGTTCTATTTCTCCGATTCCTCCTGTGCTTTCAATAGTTTCGCCAATGCCCGGCGGGCGCGGATTGCGGCGCCGTCGACCGACAACAGGATCGGATTCATGTCGAACAGGTCGGCCGGGCCCATCACTTGCTGGATGGCTTCGATCATCGGCTTGTCCTGCTCGCCGAAACCGATGCGCTGCCATTCGCGGATCTGGGCGTCGACTTTTTCATCTTCCAGCTGATAATTGCGCGCATTGACGAAGTAGTAGTTGGTCGAGGTTTCCGTGGCCGGCGTCAGGATATGCGCATTGCGCTTGCCCAGTTCGATGCCGTCCGGATTGACGCTCGGCCGCACGCCCACTTCCAGCAGGAAATAGCCGGGCGCCTCCCATTTCATGATCTTCCATTGATCGACCCGCACGGTCGGATCGGGCAGGTTGCCTGCGAATGCATCCGAGGTGACTTGGTTCAGCACCTTGCGGCTGCTGACCACCTGGCGGCCTTCCTCGAACACTTCGTGCGGCGTGGTCAGGAAGGTGTCCTTGCGGTGGTAGTTCGCGTGCAGGAACTGGTCATGGCTCAGGTCGAGCAGATTGTCGGCGATCAACTGATAGTTCGCGTCCTGATAGCTGTGGCCGCGCACGGTCTTCCATTCCGGGCTGTCGAAGTGGCTGTAATAGCTCGGAATCAGGTCGGGATCGGCGCGCTCGGCCGGGCCCATCCAGATCCACATCAGGCCGTAGCGTTGAATGAACGGATAATGCTTGACGCGCG
>DASYEK010000137.1:0-29203 GCA_036499085.1 Herbaspirillum sp.
GGGCATGACTTGACGATTTCCAGTGCGGCGGAGAGCGATGATGAAAAGCATGCGCATGAGGAGAGCAAGAGCGGGTTCTCCGCAAGCCTGATGAGCGGCATCAGCTATGGCAGCGGCAGCCAGAATCAGTCGCAGACCGTCAGTAGCGTCACCCAGGTCGGCAGCACCATCAGCGGCGCCAATGTCAGCACCAGCAGCGGGCGCGACACCACCATCACGGCCAGCGCGGTGCTGGCGGATCAGAACGTGTCCATCAGCGCGGGACGGAATATCGGCATCCTGGCCGCGGCAAACCAGCAAACATCCCAATCCGACGGCCAAAGCAGCAGTACCGGCATCGGGCTCATGCCCGGATTATCCGGACGGTTCACGGCATACGGCAATAACAATGCCCTGCAAAACGGCAACGGCACCGATATCGCACAAAGCACCAGCCTGATATCGGCCAACGGCGGCAACCTGAGCATGCAGGCCGGACTGGACAAGCAATACGATGGCACCGGACAAGGCAATGTGACCACGCAAGGCGCAGAGCTACTGGCGGCAGATCAATTGAGCATCGCCGGCAACGCCGTCGATCTGCAGGCAATCCACGACAGTAGCACCAGCCGGTCGCATGCCGAAACCCACAGCGTCACCTTGGGCAGCAGCCTGACAGGCTCAATCGGCGGCGCCATCACGCGCATCGGCGACATGGCAAGTGAAGCACAACACACCGACAACGGCCGCCTTCAAGGGGCGCTTGCGCTGAAAGCCGGATACGACGCTTATAAACTCGCCGGCAGCATGCCCGCAACTATCGCTGCCATGCAATCCGGCGAACCCAATCCGATCAGCAGCGGCGAGGGTTTCGGCGTCAGCGTCAATCTCGGCGTAAGCCAAAGCCGGCAGGACAGCAACAATAGCGGAACCGAATCGCGCGGCACGACGGCGCAGGCCGGCAACATCTCCATCACCAGCCGGGAAGGCGACATCGACATGCAGGCAGCGAAGCTGCAAGCGCAGGACATCGGTCTCGATGCGGCAAAAGACATCAACCTGATCGCCGCCGCAAATACCGCCGACCTGCAATCGACCAACAGCGCGAGCAACGCCGGTATCGGTGCGACATTCGGCTCCAACGGCCAGCAGACCGGGCTGAGTTTCCAGATTGGCGGATCCCTTGCCAACGGACATGCCAACGGCACCGAAACCACTTACGACAACACGCAAATCAGCGCCACCGATCACCTTAGCGTCAAAAGCGGCGGCGACGTCAATATGATTGGCGCGCAACTGGCCGGCGATCAGGTCAGCGCCGACATCGGCGGCAATCTCAATATCGTGACATTGCAGGACGGTAGCAATTTCGATAGCAAGCAGGAAACCGGCGGTTTCAGTCTAAGCCTCTGCATCCCGCCGATCTGCGTCGGCACGACCGTGACCGGCAGCATCAATTACGGCCTGCAAACGGTGGATCACAACTATCAAAGCGCGGTCGGCCAAAGCGGCATTGCCGCGGGCGATGGCGGCTTCGATCTCAACGTCAAGGGCAACACCGCCCTGACCGGCGCGGCCATCACCAGCACCGCCCCGGCGGACAAAAACAGCCTGCAAACCGCCAGCCTGAGCAGCAGCGACCTCACCAACACGCAACACACCGATTCGGAAAGTGTCAGCATCGGTATCTCGACCGGCAGCATCGCCGGCAACGTGATCCATAATGCGCTCGGCAATCTCAACGGCAATGCAGCCATGCCGAAAAACGGCGACGAGAGCAGCAATACGAACAGCGTCATCAGCCCTGCCCAAGTCACGATCACCGGGACCGGCGACGCCGCCACCGATGCGCAAAGCAAGGCCAATGCCGCCACCCTTACCAGCCGCGATGCGAGTACAGCCAATGCCTCGCTAAGCAATACCCTGACCTTGCAACAGGCCCAGGAACTGCAAGCCCAGCTGCAGCAGCAACAGGAGAACCAGCGCGCAGCGGATCTGGCTGGCGCGGTGCTGAACAATGTGGTGGGCGACGTCGCACAAAAAGCCGGCTGGGCCGATGGTTCTCCGGAAAAAATTGTGCTGCATGGCTTGGCCGGATTGATTGAAGCGAAGATTGGCGGCAGTAGCGCCGTGGCGGGAGTTGTTTCAGGCATGAGCGTCGAAGCGATGTCGCCTATTTTGAGCGAATACCTGCTTAGCCATGGGTATACCAATGATCCAAAGGATGCTGACGGGTATCACGCCTATAACGACATGATGAGCCTGGGCGCGACGCTGGTGGGGGCCGCTTCGGGGGCGTTGGCCGGCGGGGATGTGCAGAGCGCGGGGGCTGGGGGGAGTATTGGGTTGGCCGCGGATGTTAATAATCGGCAGTTGCATCCGAGCGAAAAAGAATTAGCGTCGAGGCTTGCCACGGCAAGCAACGGAAAATATACGCAGGCGGAAATTGAAGAGCAAATGCGGGGCATGTCAATGACAACCAACGGTGTAACTGAAGTTACCAGTGTGGATACCATTATTGATAACAACCTTGGTGACGGCGGATGGATGAGGGCTGGTACGACAATAGACGGGCAGCCAATATATATGCAACAAATTAGTCCTGAAGATACCGCGTTACGCGCCTACATCATTAACAATACGACCAATAGCGATGTACCCAGTTTGATCAATTACGGTGGCACTTATCTGATACCTTCCGTGAGTAATACGCCCTTCCCGATACCAACCGCCAATTGTGCCACCGCTGAGTGTGCCGCCGGAGTGCTGCCGAACAAATCCTTAACGCAACAGGAACTTGATGCAATGAAAAATGGCACCGCTGATTTCGCAAGTTGGTCTTCTACACAGTCGGGCAGAGTTAGTGCCGCTGCAATAGTCTATGCTACCTACTTGTCTACAATTCCGAATCCTGCTGCGCAAGCTGGAGCAGGAATCCAGGCGGGCATTGCAGCGTCGGCGACTCTTTTTGGGTTAAGTGCCAGTGCGATCGAGCAATTTTTACGGCCTAACGTCGGAGGAATGGCGATTGATACTGCTGGATCAGTTTTAGGAGAAATTATGGGGCGAATATCGCCTATAGCATCACCAATAACAAATGAAATTATTGAACAAATCAAAAATACGTCCGAAGCGAATATTTTGAAAAATTTTATCAATCGACAGGCGAAAAATGAATAAAAAAATCACTCTTATTTTTCTGAAAAATGGGAATTTAAAAATTCAATATCAGTTTATATTAGGATTTCTTGGAATTTTTCTACTCCTTTTACCAGCTTTTTTCACCATGAGCCACGACAAGAAAATGGCTTGTCTATCACTGGGCGCTCTGATTGGAGCGATCGGTGGATACTCAGCAAAGGCGTCCGTACTCGGAATCAAGCCCTTTGATAACAGCTATAAAAAGGCAAAAGCAAGCTATGACGATAACGAGGAAGATACCAAAAAATAAAACAGAAATAAAAAAAATTCTTTTTCGATTACTGAATTCCTTGAACCGTTGTCAAGAAGTGCCGCGTATTTTGTGCATGACTGATGGTGCAAAATGGCACATATCGGGCAAAGCTCTGTTGGCTAATGGGCATTCCTGTTGAGATCGATTCCTCTTTGATCCCCGCACCTATGTTGCCCGAGTCATTTCATTTCTCAATATCGATATTTCACCTCGGCAAAAACCGTCCTCTCCGGAAACGGATGGAACAGGAAATACTGCCGGTTACCGATATTGTCGATTCCCGCTGCAACACTCCAATTCTTGTCGACCTGATACGACATGCGCGCGTCGGCCACGAAATAGCTGTCGAAGCCCTGGTAGGTGTCCGGATTGACGTCGGTATTGTCCACCGTGGCGTACATGCGGCCGCTGTAACGGCCGGCCAGCGTATAGGCCCAGCGGTCGTCGGGCCGATATGTGGCCACGGCCGTGGCGCGCCAGGTTGGGACATAAGGCGTGCGCTTGCCGACCGAGGTCGCGCCGGCAACCGTCGGCACATAGCTGCTGTTGCCGGTAATGACGGCATTGACGTAGGTCAGGCTGCCGTTGATTTCCAGTCCCCTGAGCAGGAAGTCCTTGCGCTGCGCGGCCAGTTCGACGCCGCGCTGCCGCGTGGAATCGATATTCTGCGTAAACGATACCGGCGAGGCGACGCCCGGAATGGTCGAGGTCTGGGCGATCAGCGCATCCGAGACATGTTCCTCGAACAGCGACACGCGCAGTTGGCCGCTCTCGGTATTGCGTTCCAGCGCCAGCTCGCCGGACAGCACGCGCTCGGGCCGCAGGAAAGGATTGGCCTGCGTAAAAATGGGACCGGTCAGCAGATTCTGGTACAGCTCGCCGACCGTCGGGAAACGCAGGGCCTTGCCGAACGATCCGGTCACGCTCCACAGATCGGTGGCCTGCCAGGCCAACGACAGTTTCGGCGAAAAACCGGACGCCGATACGGTCGGCTTGTTGAATGCAAACGTGGTGCCGCCGGTGGTCGACAGATTGAAACCGTCAAAGGCGCGCCACCGTTCGAAACGGCCGCCGACGGTCGCCACCAGGTCCGGCGTCCAGCGCCAGGCATCCTGCGCCCACAAGGCTTCGGTGCGGGTCTTGCCGCGTGAATCCGCGTTTACAGCGCCATTGCCGCCGGCAACCCAGTCCGCGGTGCTGTAGCTGGGATTCTTCAAGGTGTATTGATCCACATGCGCGCCGAAACGCACACTGTGGATCGACGCCGCGCCGTTGTCGCGCCAGGCCCCTTTCAGATCCAGCGTGCTCCAGCCGGTGCCGCCGGCGTCCGAAATCGTGCCTGGTCCGGCATGTTGCGCGGCCGGATACGCACCGGTCGAGGTGCGCGTGATGTCCTTGCCGTAATAAAAATTGGTGGCCACCGCTTCCCAATTCCAAGGTCCCTGGTTTTTGGTTCGCAGCGAGAGGCTTTGCATCCAGTGCTCCTGCTCCACCGTGTTGCTGGAAAACAGGCCGGCGATCTTGGCGGCGTCGTAGGCGTTGCCGCCGATATTGACGTTTCCGGTTCCGCCGTAATACGCCGCGCCGGACGCATCGCGCAAGTAGCTTTGCGCATTGGCATTGGCCTTGTTCTGCCAGAAACCCAGGGTATAGGCGGCGCTCAGCGAGGGCGAGAAATCATAGGCCAGCTTGATCTTGGCGGTGTCCTGCATGGTATGCGTCAGGTTGCCTGCGCCCAGCACCTGGATGGCGCCGCCGGTCCGGTTGCGGTCGGCGATGGCGCCGCCGACCACGGGCGCGCCGCCGGGCGCCGCCGCCGATTGCCCCATCGTCAGGTAGGTCACCGGCTGGCTGAAACTGTCGAGATGATTGGCGCTGAACCACCACGAAAAATCGCCGCTGCGATCGCCCAGGTTGATATTGACCTGCGAAGCCGGATAGCGATCGCTCTTGCCGTAGCGATTGAAATTCTGCGAGGCGGTGCTGACCTTGGCGCCGGCTTCGAATTTCTTCGGCATGCGGGTGGTGATCTCGGTCACTGCGCCATAGGAATTGCCGGGATACATGGCGGAGAACGGGCCGTACATGACATCGACCCGTTCGATTTCTTCCGGCGCCACCATGAACCACTGCGGCGAACCGTTGCCGTTGTTGTTGTTGATCAGCGTCGACAGCAGAATGCCGTCGGCATAGATCAGGCTGCGGGCGCCGGCATTGATGCCGGTGGTGCGGGTCGCCATGGGCGCATTGGTGTCGCCGATGTAGCGCTTGCGGATCAGCACGCTGGGCAGGTACTTGAGCGTATCTTCCACATTCATGGCATTCACGGTGGCGGCGATCTGCGCCGCGGTGACGCTGGCGGTGGTGGCCGGCAACTGGTTCTGCTCGGCCACCGAACGGGTGGCCTCGACGGTGACCTGCGGCAGGCTGGCGTCGCCTTCCTGCGCAAATGCCGAGGCGGCAAAACAGGCAAGCACGGCGGCGGCCATCGGATGCCGCAAGCCGGCGCAGGATTTGATTGATGCGTTGATTGATTCGTTGCTTGATGCGTTGATCGATGCAGCGATCGATGTCTCGATCGCTGCTGTCTTCGTTCCCGCTCCGATTTCCATTTTATTTTTCATTTCCACTTTATCCCTTGTATATGTAAACGACGCGATCAGAACGCGATATCGACGTCCTGCTCCAGCGCCGTGCTTTCAAAATCCGAAATCAGCACATCGATGCGCACATGCCAGCGGCCCGGCGCCGGCAGCGCGAACGGTTCCACCGTCCAGTTGCCGTTGTCGATGCCGCGGTGCGCGTCCTTCTCCAGCGGCTCGATGCCGAGCGCCGGATTGGAGAATTTCAGCGACACTTCCTTGGCGTCGAGTGGGCTGAAATCGGCGCCTTGCACGAACAGCGCGGCAAGCAGGCGGCGATCCGGTTGCGGTTTCAGGCTCAGGTCGACCATTGCCTTTTCGCCATGGATATGGACCGCGACCGGTGCGGCATGGGCCGGCGCCAGCGCGCGCGGCGGCGGGGTGAAGCGCCAGGTGGTCGCCAGCGCCAGGATCAGCAGCACCAATCCCAGTTCGACACAGACCAGTCGCCGCATCCAATGCCGCGCATGGATGGTTCCCCGGTCCTCGGTGGCGCCGTGCAGCACGCGTCCGGTCAGTGCATAGCGATTGACTGCCGCGACCAGCAGCAGCAATGCCGCCAGGATCAGCTTGGCGCTCAAGATGCGGCCGTAGTCGGTGCGCCAGAGCGAGGCCACGCCATCCAGTTGCAGCCACGCCAGGATCGCGCCGCTGGCCAGCAGCAAGGCCAGCACCCAGGCAATCATGCGCGAGAAGCGCAACAGCGCCGTTATGCGCGGGCCGGCTTCGGTGCGCTCGCGCAACAGCAGCAATAACGGCAGCAGCGAACCGATCCAGATGGCGATCGTCATCCCATGCACAAATACGGCGGGACGCGCCAGCCATTGCGGCGTCGCCGAGCTGGCGTGGCCGCTGGCGGCCAATGCCGCGCCCAGCAGCAGCACGGCGGCAATGGCGCCGATCCGGCGCAACGACCGGCCGGCAACCAGGACGGCGATACAGGCGGCAATCGCGGCGCCTGCCATCCGCCATGCCGTCAGCCCATAGGCGGTTGCCAGGCTGGCGCGCCAAGGGTCCCATGAACCCAGGGCCTGCCAGGGCAGCGCCAATGCATCGAGCCCTTGCAGGCCGACCGCCAGCGGCAGCAACAGCAAGGCGGCCACGGCCACGCCTGCTGCCCAGCGCCAGGACAATGCATCCCGCCCTGTCTTGTCCCCCTGCACGAAGGCACGGAACAGCGCCGCGCCGACGCCGACGAACAATGTCAGATACAAGGCCAGCCGCACCGTCCAGATCGCCGCCATCAGCGATGCCGGCATCGCCGCCGCGCCGGCCTGCGGCACGGCGTTCGGGCCGGAACGCGCGCCGATGGAATAGGTCAGCGAACCGCCGACCGGATGGCCGTCCGCGGAAACCACCCGCCAGCTCAGCAGATACGTGCCGGCGGCGACGGCATCGGGCAGGCCGATTTTCAAGCTGTCGTCGACCGAAGCGGCTTTGGTCAGCGGCTGCACCGAGCCGTCCGGCAAGGCCAGCTTGAATACCAGCGGCGCGACCGGTTCGTTGAAATGCAGCGTGATGTCGGCCGGTTCGGTACGCAGCATGGCGCCGTCGGCCGGTACGGTATCGATCAGCGAGGCATGGGCGAAAGCGCCGGCGGCGCTTAATTGCAGCAGCCCGGCCAAGAACAGGAGGCAGGCGCGACGCATGCCGGCCGGCCGCATCCCCGCCGCCAGCAAGCGAATGAATATCGAGATCATGATTTATCCGTGCGCGAGCACGGCTCCGGCGTCAGGATTTTGGCACGAGGGTCAGGTGCGGCGCCGGCTTGTCGGACGGCTGCTTGAGGTCGATCCAGCGTTCGACGCCCTTCTCGCACTCCTGCACCACCGGGAAATACACGACTCGCCCGGCCGGCATGTCGGGCGTCAGGTATGCCTGGAAGACGAACTCGTCGAAATAGGCATCCGGCAGCTTGCCGCTCCAGGAAACCTCGCGCACGCCGGACGTTACCTGCGCGCCATGCAAGGCATACGCCTTGGGATAGGCGCCCTCCACCGTGTCGATTTTCCAGCCGGCTTTCGGCTGCGGCTTCACGGCGATCACGCCTTCGGGAATGCGCACGCGGATCTTCAGGGTGGCCGAACCCTTGCAGCCGTGCGGCACCTTGAATACCGCCTTGTAATAGCTGCCGGCAACGGCCTGCTGATTATCCAGCGTGATATGGGCGCAGGCC
Organism: Herbaspirillum sp.; assembly: GCA_036499085.1. Classification (GTDB taxonomy): domain Bacteria; phylum Pseudomonadota; class Gammaproteobacteria; order Burkholderiales; family Burkholderiaceae_D; genus Herbaspirillum. Next base: position 8,252 of record DASYEK010000137.1, read on the forward strand.
GGCTCGGCTGCGAACGATGCGCTCAGGACGGCGGCAAACGCCAGCGCCCGGACAGGAAATGAAAACATGAAATCACCTCAATATGGGAATCGCCGAAGCAATGCGCATTCGACGAGACATGACGGAACGGCAGGCAGCCGCCCCATCGCAGAGGCGGACAGCGGACAGCCGCGCAGGAGTCAGATGAGGTGATGCGGGGGCGCGCGCGAACCGAGCGGCGGGCCCTGGGAAAGTACGGCAGGCAATGGCGCCGGGCGCGGCGCCGCTTGCGCCGGCGACAGCAGCAGCGGCATGCCGACCAGCGCCAGCGCCATCGACGGCATTGCAGGCAATGCGCTCAGGACGCTGAAAGGGCAATCGTTGGACTGGCTGGAGTGATGCGGCGCATCGCCGGATGCCGGCGCGCCTTCGTGATGGGCGCCGACGACAATGCTTTTCATGCCGTCGCTGGTGCAGAAAGCCATTTCCAGCCGGCCGTCGCGCAAGGCGCCCGCATCCGGCATGTAGCCGGCCGGCACCAGCGAACGCAGCGACAATGCCAGCAGCATCACGCAGAGCGTGAAGTAATGGCGATTGAAGCGTTGGCGGAAATTTTGCATGGCGAAATTGTAGCAGCTAAACCTGGCGCTGCCGCACCTGCTCGAAAAAACAGATCGCGGCGGCGGCCGCCACGTTGAGCGACTCCATTTCGCCCAGATGCGGGATCACGACCTGGGTGGTGGCGCAATCCAGCAGGTCCTGCGCCACGCCCTGCCCTTCATGGCCGAAAATCCATGCGACCGGCCGCCGCAGATCGGTCTGGAACAGGCTGGCCTGGGCGTAGGAACTGGTCGCCAGCAAAGGCACGGCGGCCTGTCCGGCGATGGCAGGCAGGTCGACGTTCTCGTGAATATCGAGCAGGAAATGCGCGCCCATGCCGGCCCGCAGCACCTTGGGCGACCAGGCGGAAGCCGTGCCGGCCGAGCAGTAAATCTGTTTGATGCCGGCCGCCGCCGCGCTGCGCAGGATCGAGCCGAGATTGCCAGGGTCTTGCAGATTGTCCAGCAGCACGGCCGACTGATCCAGCGCCGACGGCAATACCGGCTTGGGCGTCGCAATCGAAAACAGCAAGCCGACGCCATGCTCGACTTGGCTCAGCCCGGCGTACAGCGCATCCGGCAAAATCACGCATGGGGTGCGCGCGCTGTCGCATTGCAGCAGGATTTGCGCGACCTCGGCATTGGCGCGGCCGCTTTCGGAAGCGATGCACAACAGGGGCTGGCCGGCGCTTTGCAGGTAGCTTTGCGCCAGATGCACGCCATCCAGCAAGCTGCGGCCGGCCTTGCGCCGCGCCGCGCCGCTGCCGGCCAGCTGTTTCAATTCCTTGTACAGCGGATTGTCGCGCGAGCTGATCTGCTTCACGCCGGCTCCATGCCTTCCAGCAATGCGCGCACCGGCGCATAAGTGCGGCGATGCACCGGCGAGACGCCGTGCAGCTGCAAGCGTTCAAGATGCATCTCCGTCGGATAGCCCTTGTGCTGGTCGAAGCCGTAATGCGGATAGATCAGGTGCAGGTCGCACAGCGCGGCATCGCGTGCGGTCTTGGCCAGGATCGATGCGGCCGAGATTGCCTCGACCTTGTCGTCGCCACCGATGATCGCCTCGGAGCGGATCGCCATCACCGGGCAGCGGTTGCCGTCAATCAGCGCCAGCGTCGGCAAGGTCGACAAGGCCTCCACCGCGCGCCGCATGGCCAGCATGCTGGCCTGCAGGATATTGAGGGTGTCGATTTCCTGTTCCGAACATTGGGCGATGGCCCAGGCCACGGCATGCATCTTGATTTCCCCCGCCAATTGTTCGCGCGTGGCCGCCGTCAGTTTCTTCGAATCGCGCAGGCCCACGATCGGCCGCTGCGCGTCGAGAATCACCGCCGCCGCGAACACCGGGCCGGCCAGCGGTCCGCGCCCGGCTTCGTCGACGCCGCAGATGATCTCGCCGGCATAGTCGAACAGCGGCAGGCTGGCATCCATGGATCTCGTGCGCTTGGCAGGCTTGGTCGGCTTCACTTCATGGTTCCTTTCGACACGCGCTTGGGATAACGCGCCAGCATCTGGCAGACCGCTTGCGCACTTTCGCTGGCGGTATCGCGCAGCAGGCTGTGATGCATATCGGTAAAGCGCTGCTGCAACGCGCTCTTGCGCACCGGATCCGTCAACTGGGACCAGAGCGCGTCCGCCAGGGCTTGCGGCGTCGCGGCATCCTGCAGCAGTTCCGGCACCAGGAATTCGCGCGCCAGGATATTCGGCAAGCCTATCCACGGCTGATAGCTCATATGGCGCAATATATGCCAGGTGGCGGGCATCATTTTATAACCGATCACCATCGGCTTCTTGAACAGCGCCACTTCCAGCGAAGCCGTGCCGGAGGCCACCAGCACGCCGTCCGCGGCGGCCAAGGCCAGATGCGATTGGCCGTCCAGTATCTGCAACGGCACGTCGCCCAGGCCGGCCGCGGCCAGCAGGGATTCGAAATATTGGCGCTGGCGCGGTCCGGCCATTGGCGCCAGCAGGCGCAATTTCGGATCGCGCTGCAACAGCAGCCTGGCGGCTTCGATGAAGCTCGCGCCATTGTATTTCAGTTCCGACATGCGGCTGCCGGGCAGCACCGCCACCACCGTCGCATCGCCGGGCAGCCCCAGCGCGGCGCGCGCCGCGGCCACGTCGGGTTCCATGGGAATGATTTCGGCCAGCGGATGGCCGACATAGGTTACCGGTATGCCGGCATTGCGGTACAGCGCTTCTTCAAACGGAAAAATCACCAGCATGTGCGAAGCCGCGCGCGCGATCTTGCGAATGCGGCCGCCGCGCCAGGCCCAGATCGACGGGCTGATGAAATGCATGGTGGGAATGCCGGCGTTTTTCAACTGGGCTTCCAGCCCGAGATTGAAATCGGGCGCGTCCACGCCGATGAACAGGTCGGGCCGCTGCGCCAGCAGGCTGTCGCGCAGGGCGACCTGGATGCCCTTGATTTCGCGGTAATGGCGCGCCACTTCGAACAGGCCGTTGACCGACAGTTTTTCCATCGGCCAGTTGCTGACGAAACCGTACTGCGCCATGCGCTCGCCGCCGATGCCGTGCAGCGAGGCGTGCGGCAGATGCGGACGCAGGCCCGACAGCAGGCGGCTGGCCAGCAGGTCGCCGGAGCTTTCGCCGGCGACCATGGCAATCGATATATTATCGGATGATGCCACGAGGCGACGTCTCGATGAACTCGCGCAACAGGCGCAAATGCGGCGCCGCATCGGTCGAGCGCTGCTCCTCGGCCAGCAAGGCCGCCTTGGCGTCTTCCAGCGGCAGGCCGGAGCGATACACCAGCTTGTAGCCGCGCTTGATGGCCTGGATCTGGTCCACGCTGAAACCGCGCCGGCGCAAGCCTTCGCTGTTGATGCCGACCGGCGCCGCGCGATTGCCCGCGGCGGTGACGAATGGCGGCACATCCTGGCTGACCGCCGCCGTGAATGCGGTCATGGCGTGCGCGCCGATATGGCAGAACTGATGCACGGTCGTGAATCCGCCCAGGAAGACCCAATCGCCCAGGTGCACATGGCCCGCCAGCGTCGCATTGTTGGCGAGGATCAGGTGGTTGCCGAGCTGGCAGTCGTGCGCCACATGGACGTAGGCCATGATCAGGTTGTCGCTGCCGAGCCGGGTCACGCCGGCATCCTGCGTCGTGCCCAGATTGAGCGTGACGAATTCGCGTATGGTGTTGCGGTCGCCGATTTCGAGGCCGGTCTCTTCGCCGTCGTATTTCTTGTCCTGTGGGGCGGCGCCGATCGAGCTGAATTGATAAAGCGTATTGTCGCGGCCGATGGTGGTGCGGCCCTGGATCACGACATGCGGTCCGATCTTGGTGCCGGCACCGATGCTGACGTGCGCGCCGATGACCGCGTAGGGGCCGACTTCGACGCTGGAATCCAGTTGCGCGCCGGTCTCGATGATGGCGGTTGGATGAACGTTCGCCATGGGGTCAGGCCGTCTTGCTGGCGTCGTCGGCATTGCGCATGGTGCACATCAGGTCGGCTTCGACCGCCAACTGGCCGTCCACGGTGGCGATTGCCCGGTATTTCCAGATGCCGCGCGCGCAACGGGTAATCTCGACATCCATCTTCAATTGATCGCCCGGCTCGACCGGCCGCTTGAAACGGGCGTTGTCGATGCCGATGAAGTACACCACGGTGCTGGCGTCCGGCTTGCGGCCTTCGGTCAGGAACGACAGCAGCGCGGCGGTTTGCGCCAGCGCCTCGATCATCAGCACGCCCGGCATGACCGGCTTGTGCGGGAAATGGCCGTTGAAGAACTCTTCGTTGACGGTGACGTTCTTGATCGCGGTGATGGTCTTGCCGCTCTCCCAGTTCAAAACCCGATCCACCAGCAGCAGCGGATAGCGGTGCGGGAGGTATTCCTTGATTTGATTGATGTCGAGACTATTCATTCGTATCTTCTTCGGTAAGCGATTTAATCAATTTTTCCATGGCGCGCATTTTCTCACGCATCGCGGGTAAATTACGCAGCAATGCAGCAGATTTTTCCCAGTCGCCGTGTTTCGTAATCGGATAGAAGCCGGTGTACTGGCCCGGCTCGGTAATCGAGCGCATGGCCAGGGTGCCGGCCGATACATGCACCTTGTCGGCGATGGTGATATGGCCGTGGATCATCGCCGCGCCGCCGATCGAGCAGTATTTGCCGATGACCGCGCTGCCGGCGATGCCGGCGCAGGCCGCGATCGCGGTATGGTCGCCGATCCGGCAGTTATGGGCGATCTGGATCTGATTGTCCAGCTTGACGCCGTTGCCGATGACGGTATCGGCCAATGCGCCGCGGTCGATGGTGGTGTTGGCGCCGATCTCGACATCGTCGCCGATGACCACGCAGCCGACCTGCGGAATCTTGACCCAGGCGCCGCTCTCGTTGGCGAAACCGAAGCCGTCGGCGCCGATCACGGCGCCCGGATGCACGATGCCGCGCCGGCCGATGCGGCAGGCATGCTGCACGGCGACCCTGGCGTAGAGATGAGTGGCGGCGCCGATCACGGCATCGCGGCCGATGAAACAGCCGGCGTCGATGCGCGCGCCCTCGCCCACCGACGCGCCGGCTTCGATCACCACCAGCGGACCGATGCTGGCGCCGGCGCCAATGCTGGCGGCCGGATCCACTACCGCGCTGGGATGAATCCCGGGCGCCGCCGGCGGCGTATTGAGTGCGTCGAACCACTGCGCCGCATGGGCAAAATACGCGTAGGGATTGCCGGTCACGATGCGGGCGCCGCGATAAGCCGGCCCCAGTGCCGCATCGTCTTGCGGCGACAGGATCAGCGCCGCGGCCTGCGTCTGCTCGGCCTGGCTTCGAAACTTGGAATTGGACAGGAAGGTAATGTGGGATGGCGTCGCGGCGTCCAGCGGCGCAATGCCGATGACGGCAGCATCGGCGAGCGCCGCATCGCCGGTCAATTCGCCGCCCAGACGTTCGACCAGCTCTTTCAGGCGGATACTCATAAAAGCCCTAGGATCGTCAATATTGGAAAGGCTGATTGCCTCGAAAATTGGTCATGCATGCAATCAGGGCGCTGCATCCGGAATGCTGAGCGCCCTGTCGACGACCTGTAAAGAAGCGATGAAAACTACGGCTTATTTGCCGCTGTTCAATGCCTTGATCACTTTATCCGTGATATCGATCCGCGGGCTGACGTACACGCCTTCCTGGAAAATGATGTCGTATTTCTCGGATTCGGCGATCTGGCGGATCACTTTATTGGAGCGATCCAGCACGGCGGCCAGTTCTTCATTGCGGCGTTGGTTCAGGTCTTCGCGAAACTCGCGCTGCTTGCGCTGGAATTCCTTGTCGAGATCGGTCAGATCGCGCTGGCGCTTGATGCGCTCGGGCTCGGACAGCACGGGGCCGTCCTTGTCCAGCTTGTCGGACACCGCCTTCAGGCGCGCAGCCATGTCTTCGATCTGCTTGTTGCGCGGGGAAAACTCCTGATCGATCTTCGCGCTGGCCGTCTTGGCAAGCGTCGCTTCCTTGAAAATCCGGTCGGTATTGACAAAACCAATCTTGGAGGTTTCCTGTGCAGTCGCGTTCGCACCGGCTACCAGACAAACTGCCAGAGCCGCAGATTGTAACAACAGAATTGATTTACTAAATAACTTCAAAATGATCTCCGCGATTCAAAACGCCATTATGCCACTTCTTGGCCGGCGTACTTAGAAACCCGTTCCCAATTGGAATTGGAAGGCCTGCACCTTGTCGGTCGACGACGCGTTCAGGGCCTTGCCGTAGCTCAGCTTGATCGGGCCGATCGGCGAAATCCAGCTGATCCCGACGCCGGTCGAATAACGCAGTTCGCTGACCGAAACCTTTTCGCCTTCGGCATACACCTGGCCGGCATCGAAGAAGGTGAACCAGCGCAAGGTGCGGTCCTGTCCCGAACCCGGGAACGGCAATTGCAATTCGACGCTGCCCAGCACCCGCTTGGAGCCGCCCTGCGAATCGCCGTATTGATCCCGCACCTGGCCCAGGCCGTTGCCGTCATAGCCGCGCACGGTGCCGATACCGCCGGCGTAGTAGTTCTTGAAAACCGGATAAGGCTTGCCGCCTAAACCGCCGCCCCAATCGATCTCGGCATTGGTCGCCAATGTCACGGCGCGGCTGAACAGCGGCTGGAAGTATTGATGCTGATAACCGGCGCGGTAATACTTCAGCGTACCGAATGTGGAGACTTCCATGTTGGCCTTCTGGAAGCGGCCGCTGGTCGGCACCAGCGCGCTGTCGCGGCTGTCGCGTTGCCAGGAAACCGTCAATGGCAAACTGGTCGTCTTGGCGGTGCCGAAACCGGAAGGATTGCCGAAATCCTTCACGTATTGCTGATAAAGCAAAGGGCTGCTGTTGTCGCCGCTGACTGTCTCGACCACGGTATTTTCGATGCCGGCGCCGAAATAGATCGTGTCGAGTTCGGAAAACGGCACGCCGAAGGTCACGCTGGCACCGGTGGTTTTCACCATGTAATCGCCGATGTTGTCGACCGGCGGACGAATCGTGCGCAAGTACAGCGAATAGCTGCGGCTGACGCCGTCGTCGGTGAAGTAGGGATTGGTCTGGCTGACCGCGATGGTGCGATAGGTCTTGCTGGTATTGACGTCGATGCCGACCGTGTTGCCGCTGCCGAAGGCATTGGCCTGCTGGATCGAACCGGTCAGGCTGACCTTGTCGGTTTGCGAGAAGCCGGCCCCGACCATGATGTTGCCGGTCGGTTTTTCGGTCACGGCCATGTTCACGTCGACCTGGTCGGTGCTGCCCGCCACTTCCGGCGTTTCGACATTGACGTCCTTGAAGAAGCCGAGACGGTCCACCCGGTCGCGCGACAGCTTGATCTTCTCGCCGTCATACCAGGAATTCTCGAACTGGCGCATTTCGCGGCGCACCACTTCGTCGCGCGTCTTGGTATTGCCGGTGATGTTGATCTGGCGCACGTACACGCGCTTGCCCGGATCGACCATGATATTGAGCGCGACTTCCTTCTTCTCGCGATCCAGGTCCGGGGCCGCATTCACGTTGGCGAAGGCGTAACCGAAATTGCCCATGCGGTCGGCAATCTTCTTGGTGCTGGCGTTGAGCTTGGCGCCGGAATACACATCGCCTTTTTTCAACTGCAGCAGCGCTTGCATGTCCTTGTCCATGCCGAACATTTCGCCGTCCAGCTTGACGTCCGATACGGTGTATTTCTCGCCTTCGTTGATATTGATCGTGATGTAGATGTCTTTTTTGTCCGGCGTGATCGAGACCTGGGTCGATTCGACCTGCATTTCGATGTAGCCGCGATCCAGGTAGAACGAACGCAGCGTTTCGATATCGCCGGCCAGCTTGGCCTTGGAGTACTGATCGTTCTTGGTGTACCAGGTAAACCAGCCGGGCGTGGTCAGTTTCAGTTGTTTTTCCAGCTCGCCGTCCGAGAATGCCTTGTTGCCGACGACATTGATCTGCTTGATGCGCGAGACGTCGCCCTCTTCCACTGCGAACGTGACCGCGACGCGATTCCGCTCCACCGGCGTGACGGTGGTGGTGACCTTGGCGCCGTACAGGCCGCGCGACAGGTATTGACGCTTCAGTTCCTGCTCGGCCCGGTCGACCGCCGAACGGTCGTAGATGCGCGATTCGGAGACGCCGATTTCCTTCAGCGCCTTGGTCAGCGTGTCCTTGTCGAATTCCTTGATGCCGGTGAAGTCGACGCTGGAAATGGCCGGCCGCTCTTCCACCATCACGACCACGACCTTGCCTTCGGTCTCGACCCGCACGTCCTTGAAAAAGCCGGTGGCGTACAGCGCCTTGATCGCCTCGCTGCCCTTTTCATCGGTAAACGTATCGCCGACCTTGACTGGCAGGTAGCTGAACACGGTGCCGGCTTCGGTGCGCTGGATGCCTTCGATGCGGATATCCTGGACGGTGAACGGTTCCACGGCCAGCGCGTGGCCGGAGCACAGCGCTAAAGCGGCGGCGGCCAGCAGGCTACGGGAAAAAGTCGGAATGGTAAAACGCGAAGAATGTAATTTCATTAGTATGATCTAAGGTTATCCGATTACGGGGGGCATCTCGGCCCACAGCAAATTACAAGGTAACGCCAAGAAACTGTTGCAAAATCAAGCTGAAAGGCGTCGTTCAAGGGCGCCAGATTGATCTTGCAGCAATCTCTAAGAGGCTGTTGCAAAATCAACCCGGCGTTGTTGCTGCTCCTTGCCGTGCAATCGCACTGTCTGCATCGGCGCGCCTGGCCATCTTGATTTTGCAACAACCTCTAAAACATGAGACGGACGATGTCGTTGAAAGCGGCGACCAGCATCAATGTCATCAAAACACCCAGCCCGGCGCGTTGCGCTATGGCACTAAATCGTTCCGATACAGGGCGTCCGGTTAAAATCTCCACCGAATAATACAGCAAATGCCCTCCATCCAACACCGGAATGGGAAGCAAATTCATGACCCCCAGACTGATGCTGATCAAGGCCATGAAGCTCAAATAGCTGATCAGGCCGATGCGCGCCGTCTGGCCGGCATAATCGGCAATGGTGATCGGCCCGGTAATGTTTTTCCAGGACACCTGCCCGATCAGCATGCGGCCCAGCATCTTGACCGTCATCAGGCTGGTATCCCAGGTGCGGCGGCTGGCCTTGGCCAGCGCCGTCGGCAGGTTGTCGCTGACGGTCGCCATTTCGGGCAGCATCGGCACCTCGACCTGGATCCGGCCGATGGCGTCGCCGCCGTCCTTGCCGGCGACACTGTCGGGCGTGACGTCCAGGCTGAAACGCTGCTGCCCGCGCAATCCTTCGATATGCAGCGTCCGCGCCGGCGATGCCTGCACCAGCCGCACGAAGGCCATGCCGTCGGCCACCGCTACCCCGTCGACGCTGCGCATCAGGTCGCCGCTGCGCAAGCCGGCCCGCATGGCAGGGCCGTCCGGCATGACCTGGCCCAGCACCGCGGGCGGACGCGCCAGCTCGATCCCCAGCGTTTGCAGGAAATCGCCTTCCAGGTCCTTGGCGGAAAGACCGCCTAGCGGCAGGCTGACCGTATCCAGCAAGGCGCCGCCGCCGGCGCGCGGCGATGAAACCTCGATCTGTGCCGTCTTTTTATCCAGTGCCAGTTGTAACAGGCGCCAGCGCACATCGGACCAGCCGGCGACCGGATGGCCGTCGATCGCCGTAATCACTTGATCGGCGCGGATGCCGGCCTGGTAGGCAAGCGATGCCACCGGCGCCGCGCGCAGCTTGGGCACCGGTTCCGGCATGCCATGCAGATACAAACCGGTAAACAGCAGAATCGCCAGGATGAAATTGGCGATCGGGCCGGCCGCGACGATGGCGATCCTGCGCCATACCGATTGGGCGGTAAATTCGCGTCGGCGTTCTTCCGGCGACAATTGGCCCAGGTCCTGCTCGCGCGCATCCAGCATCTTGACGTAGCCGCCCAGCGGCAGGATCGATAAGGCCCATTCGGTGCGGTCCTTGCCGAAACGGCGCGAATAAATCACGCGCCCCATGCCGACCGAGAAACGCAGCACCTTCACCCCGCACCAGCGCGCCACGCAGAAGTGGCCCAGCTCGTGCACGATCACCAGCGTGCCCAGCGCAACGATAAATGCCAGCAAGGTATGAATCAGGTTCATTGGTGCAGATAGTCGGTGGCGACCGCGCGCGCCTCGCGGTCCTGTTCAACCAGCGTCTCGATGTCGGTCACCACCGCCGGCGGGATGCGCTGCATCACTTTTTCAATCACGCGGTCGATCATGCGGAATCCGATTTCCCGGTTGAGGAAGGCTTCGACCGCCACTTCGTTGGCGGCGTTGAGCACGGCGGCCGCGCTGCCGCCGGCCCGCAATGCATCATACGCCAAACGCAGGCAAGGGAAACGTTCCAGGTCGGGCGCCACGAACGACAACTGGCCGATCCGCGCCAGGTCCAGCTGCGCCACGCCGGATTGCAGCCGCTCGGGATAGGCCAGCGCGTGCGCGATGGGCGTGCGCATATCCGGATTGCCGAGCTGCGCCAGCACCGAGCCGTCGATATAGGAAACCATCGAATGGATCACGCTTTGCGGATGGATCAGCACTTCGATGCGATCGGCCGGCGCGCCGAACAGCCAGTGCGCCTCGATCACTTCCAGGCCCTTGTTCATCATGGTCGCCGAATCGACCGAAATCTTGCGGCCCATGACCCACTTCGGATGCGCCACCGCCTGCTCGGGCGTGACCTGGTCCAGCGTTTCGACGGCGCGCAGCAGGAACGGGCCGCCGGAAGCGGTCAGCATGATCCTCGCGATGCCCTGCCGATCCAGCGTGCGCTGGAAATCGTGCGGCAGGCATTGGAAAATCGCATTGTGTTCGCTGTCGATCGGCAGCAGGCAGGCGCCATTGGCGGCCACGGCGTCCATCAGCAGCGGCCCCGCCATCACCAGCGCTTCCTTGTTGGCCAGCAGGATTTTCTTGCCTGCCCGCGCGGCGGCCAGCGTCGAGGCCAGGCCGGCGGCGCCCACGATGGCCGCCATCACTACATCGCATTCGGCGGCGGCCGCCACTTCGCATAGCGCGGCGGGGCCATGCGCGACTTCGGTGCGCAAGCCCAGCGCCCGCAAGCCGTCCTGCAACTGCCGCGCGGCGGCGGCATGCGCGACCACCGCCACGCGCGGCTGGAATTGGCGGCATTGCTGCAGCAGCGTGTCGACGCTGGTGTGCGCGGTCAGCGCATGGACTTCGAAACGATCGGGATGGCGCGCCAGCACATCCAGCGTGGAAACGCCGATGGAACCGGTGGATCCGAGAATGACGACCGCTTGGCGGGTCACAGCCACAGCTCCAGCAAGGCCGCCAGCGGCAACACCGGAATCAGCGCATCGATGCGATCGAGCACGCCGCCGTGGCCCGGCAGCAGGTTGCTGCTGTCCTTGAATTGCGCGCGGCGCTTGAGCATGGATTCGAACAGGTCGCCGACCACGCTGGCGATGACCATCAGCGTCATCACGGCGGCCAGGCCGGCCCAGCCCCAGCGCTGCTGCACCGCGGTCGGGAAGGTATCCGCCAGCGCCGGTACGCAGGCCGTGGCGGAGGCGATGATCAGCACCAGCAGCCAGCCGCCGACCGCGCCCTCCCACGACTTGCCGGGAGAAATGCCGGGCGCCAGCTTGCGGCGGCCGAAGGCCTTGCCGGAAAAATAGGCGCCGATATCGGCAACCCAGACCACGGCCATGACCGACAACAGATATGAAGGGGAATGCTGGAACAGTGCGACGATGGCGATGAAACAGCCCAGAATGGCGATGCTGTAGGTGGCATTGAGCAGCCTGTTGCCGGTCGTCTGCAAGGAAGGCAGGCCGATGGCCAGCGCCGGCGCGAAGCGCACTGCCCACAGCGCCACGCACAGCCAGAACAGTTTCTGCACGCCGGGCAAGCCGCTCACGAAAATGACAAACGCATAGATGGCGGTCCAGACCACGGTTGCGAACAAGGGCTTGCCGTTGCCGAACAGGCGGAAACTTTCCCATGAGGCGGCGGCGAAAAAAACCACCGTCACCAGCGCGAACGGCAGGTAGGCGTTCAGGAACAGGATCGGCAACAGCACCGCCAGAAGAATCAACGCAGTCAGCACGCGCGTTTTAAGCATTAAATTGCCTGTGGAGTAAGTTGTTCGCTGGTACGGCCGAAACGGCGTTCCCGGTTGCGGTAGGAGGCGATGGCCAGATCCAGCGCCGCGGTATTGAAGGCCGGCCAGTAGGTATCGGTGAAATAGAGTTCCGTGTATGCCAACTGCCAGAGCAGGAAGTTGGAGATGCGCTGCTCGCCGCCGGTGCGGATGAACAGGTCCGGCTCCGGCGCATAGGCCATCGCCAGATGCCGCGCCAGGTCGGCTTCGGCGAACTGGGTCGCCCCCGGGCTCTGGCGCGCCATCTTGCCGGCGGCCTGCATGATGTCCCAACGGCCGCCGTAATTGGCGCAAATGGTCAGCGTCAGGCGTGTATTGGCGGCGGTCTGCGTCTCGGCCTTGGCCACCATGGCCTGCAATTTCGAGTCGAATGCGGCCAGGTCGCCGACCACCTTGAGACGAATATTATTGCGATGCATTTTATCGAGCTGGCCCTGCAGCGCCTTCATGAACAGGGTCATCAGCAGCGACACTTCTTCAGGCGGGCGACGCCAGTTCTCGGAACTGAAGGCGAACAGGGTCAGGTATTCGACGCCGCGGCTGGCGCAGGCCTCGACGATTTCCTCGACCATGTCGACGCCGCGCTTGTGGCCAGCAAAACGCGGCAGCAGACGCTTGGTCGCCCAGCGGCCATTGCCATCCATGATGATGGCGATATGGCGCGGAACCGGCAATACCTCCGGCACCGATAGCGTGGAACTTGAATAGGTCATGGCGTCAAAGGTCGGGGAATCGAAGAGTCGGGACGAAATCAGCTGGCTGCGGTCGTGGGGCCGGCTATACGGTCAGTACTTCTTTTTCCTTGTCGACCACCAGCTTGTCGATTTCGGCGACGAATTTATCGGTCAGTTTCTGCACATCGTCCTGCGCGCGGCGTTCGTCGTCCTCCGAAACGGCCTTGTCTTTCAGCAGTTTTTTCAGGCCTTCGTTGGCGTCGCGGCGGATATTGCGCACCGCGATCTTGGCGTCTTCCGCTTCGGTCTTGACCAGCTTGACCATTTCCTTGCGGCGCTCTTCGGTCAGCGGCGGCGTCGGCACGCGGATGATATCGCCCTGCGTCGAAGGATTCAGGCCCAGGTCGGCTTCGCGGATTGCCTTTTCGACAGTGGCGACCATTTTCTTTTCATACGGCTGCACGCCAATGGTGCGGGAATCGATCAGGGTGATATTGGCGACCTGCGACAGTTGGGTCGGGTTGCCGTAATATTCGACCTGGACGTGGTCCAGGATGCCCGGATGGGCGCGTCCGGTGCGGACCTTGCCCAGGTTCGACTTCAGCGTTTCAATCGATTTGAGCATGCGCTGCTCGGTACTTTTCTTGACGTCAGCAATGGTCATGCTGCTCTCTCCTAAATATGATGGTGACTGACTGGAAGATGGTCGGGACCGGCAATCAGACGTGCACCAGCGTGCCTTCGTCTTCGCCCGTCACCACGCGCTTGAGCGCGCCCGGCTTGACGATCGAAAACACCTTGATCGGCAGCTTCTGGTCGCGGCAAAGGGAAAATGCGGTGGCGTCCATGACCTGCAGGTGCTTGGAAATGGCTTCGTCGAAAGTGATCGTCGAATAGCGGGTGGCCGATGGATCCTTCTTCGGGTCCGCGGTATAGACGCCGTCCACCTTGGTCGCCTTCAACACGATCTCGGCGCCGATTTCCGCGCCACGCAAGGCCGCCGCGGTATCGGTGGTGAAAAACGGGTTTCCGGTGCCGGCGGCGAAGACCACGATCTTGCCCTCTTCCAGGTATTGCAGCGCCTTGGGACGGACATAGGGTTCGACAACCTGCTCGATGCTGATGGCGGACATGACGCGCGCCACGATGCCGGCCTGGCGCATGGCATCGGCCAGCGCCAGCGAATTCATGACCGTGGCCAGCATGCCCATGTAGTCGGCCGTCGAACGATCCATGCCCTGCGCGCCGGGTGCGACGCCGCGGAAAATATTTCCGCCGCCGATCACGATGGCCAGTTCAACGCCCAGGCGGGCGACTTCCGCGACATCGGCAACCATCCGTTCGATGGTCGCGCGATTGATCCCGTAGGCGTCATCGCCCATCAGTGCCTCGCCGGAAAGTTTGAGAAGAACGCGCTTATACGCAGGTTTCGTCATAGGGCTAGGCTCCGTTTTGGCTTTGATTCAAACAATATAAATACTTTACCGCGCCTGATTCTATATGCATAGGCATATGGTCGGCAGCATGCGGTAACGACTGCTTACGATTAATAGGCAATCGTGAAATAATCCGGGTATTGCCAGGAAGCGCCCACGAAGTGCGCCTCCTTAAAAAAACGGGCCTTTCGGCCCGCTTTGATTTCTGTCTGCTTACGCTTGCTTGGTTGCGGCTGCAACCTGCGCAGCCACTTCGGCAGCGAAATCGTCCTGCTTCTTCTCGATGCCTTCGCCAACGATGAACATGGTGAAAGCCTGCACGGAAGTATTGCTGGATTTCAACATTTGTTCAACAGATTGTTTATCGTTTTTGACGAATGCCTGATTGAACAGCGAGACTTCCTTCAGATACTTCTGCACCGAGCCTTCGATCATCTTGGTGGCGATGTCCGCAGGCTTGCCCGATTCGGCAGCCTTCAGGGTCGCGACCGAACGCTCCTTGGCGATCAGGTCGGCCGGCACCTGGTCCGACGACAGCGAGACCGGCTTCATCGCGGCGATGTGCATTGCGACGTCCTTGGCGACCTGCTCGTCCGCGCCTTCGTATTCCACCATGACGCCGATGCTCGTGCCATGCAGATAGGAAGCCAGCTTGCCGGCCGACTTGAAGTATTTGAAACGGCGGATCGTCATGTTTTCGCCGATGCGGCCGATCAGTTCGGCGCGCTTGGCGTCGACGGTCAGGGCGCCTTCCATCGTCAATGCATTCAATGCGTCCAGATCGGCCGGCGCTTTTTCGGCGATCAACTGGGCGACCGCTTTCGAGAAAGCGATGAACTCATCGTTCTTGGTCACGAAGTCGGTTTCGCAATTGATTTCCACCAGGCCGCCAACGTTGCCGGCGATATAAGCCGCCACAACGCCTTCGGCAGTAATGCGGGACGATGCCTTGGATGCCTTGCTGCCGAGCTTGACGCGCAGCAGCTCTTCCGCCTTGACCGGATCGCCGTCGGCTTCGGTCAGGGCCTTCTTGCATTCCATCATCGGCGCGTCGGTCTTCGCACGCAGTTCACCTACCATTGCAGCGGTAATTGTCGCCATTCAGTTTCTCCTAGCTGAACCGATGTCGTCGCGGACACCGGTTATCAAAATAAACAATAAATCTCTGTACGTAGCTCAAAAAAAAGGGGCCAGCTGTTGTCACCTCGCTGTTACCCCTTTTTTGCACTGCAAAGCGAAAAGACTAGGCCTGTTCGCTGACTTCCACGAATTCGTCGCCGTCGCCCTTGATGGCTTCGACCACATCGTTGACCGCATTGGCGCGGCCTTCCAGGATCGCATCGGCAACGCCGCGCGCATACAGCGTGATGGCCTTGGCCGAATCGTCGTTGCCCGGGATGATATAAGTCACGCCTTCAGGCGAATGGTTGGTATCGACCACGCCGATGACCGGGATGCCCAGCTTGGCGGCTTCGGTGATGGCGCCCTTGTGGTAGCCGACGTCGATCACGAAAATCGCGTCGGGGATGCCGCCCATGTCCTTGATGCCGCCGATGGCCTTGTTCAGCTTGATCTGCTCGCGCTGGAACAACAGGGCTTCCTTCTTGCTCAGCTTTTCGACGGAACCGTCTTCGATCGACGCTTCCATTTCCTTCAGGCGCTTGATCGATGTCTTGATGGTCTTGAAGTTGGTCAGCATGCCGCCGAGCCAGCGCTGGTCGACGTAAGGCATGCCTGCGCGCGCGGCTTCCGCGGCGATGGTTTCACGCGCCTGGCGCTTGGTGCCGACGAACAGGATAGTGCCGCGGTTGGACGACAGTTGACGGATGTACTTGATGGCTTCCTGGTACATGCCCAGGGTCTTTTCAAGGTTGACGATATGAATCTTGTTGCGGTGACCGAAGATGTACGGGGCCATCTTTGGGTTCCAGAAGCGGGTTTGATGGCCGAAATGGACGCCGGCTTCCAGCATTTCACGCATTGTTACTGACATAACTATTCTCCAGGGTTGGGGTCTGGAATTCATTCAGTGACCCAGGCAAAGATTGCCTTGAGCACCCTCGGTTAAATGAATTCGCGATTTCTAACGATTTAAAAGACAGACATTGAATAAACTACAACAGCTGCCAACTTGAATACCGATCCAAGTTAGCCGCGCATTGTACTCTATAAAGAAGGTTCTGCTCAAGCATGTAATTTCACGGCAACGCGCGGCCCGGCTCCGGCGCAGCGCCGGTCACTCGTCTATAATGCACAGTTGACGATTTTTTTCGCGAAACCGCCAGGCAACGACGCTTTTTTCCACCGTGGCCGGGAAATCCGCGATCCCATTTACGAATACATTACTTATGAGCAACATTTCAATCAAGACCGCAGCCGACATCGAAGGCATGCGCATCGCCGGCAAACTGGGCGCCGAAGTACTCGATTATATCGGTCCGTTCGTCAAGCCCGGCGTGACCACCGGCGAACTGGACCGCCTTTGCCACGAATACATGGTCAACGTGCAAGGCACCATTCCCGCCCCGCTGAACTACTGCCCGCCCGGCTATACGCCGTATCCGAAATCGGTCTGCACCTCGGTCAACGATGTGATCTGCCACGGCATCCCGGGCGACAAGATGCTGAAAAATGGCGACGCGGTGAATATCGACGTCACCGTCATCAAGAACGGCTACCACGGCGACACCAGCCGCATGTTCTATGCCGGCGAGCCCTCGATCATGGCCAAGCGCCTCGGCGACATCACGTTCGAATGCATGTGGCTCGGCATTTCCAAGATCAAGCCCGGCGCGCATCTGGGCGACATCGGCCACGTGATCCAGGTGCATGCCGAAAAGGCCGGCTACAGCGTGGTGCGCGAGTTCTGCGGCCACGGCATCGGCAAGATCTTCCACGAAGAACCGCAGGTCCTGCATTACGGCCGCCCCGGCACGCTGGAAGAGCTGAAGGCCGGCATGATCTTCACGGTGGAGCCGATGATCAACGCCGGCCGCCGCGAAATCCGCGAAATGGGCGACGGCTGGACCATCCGCACCAAGGACCGCAGCCTGTCGGCGCAATGGGAACATACCGTGCTGGTGACGGAAACCGGTTTCGAAGTGCTGACGGTATCCCCGCTCATGCCCGCGCCGCCGGCCTTCATTCCGGCGCTGGCCGCGGCCTGAACCGCCTGAACATTCCCACTGCCCATCTTCACTCCCGCTCGCCGCCATGATTGCACTCGCCGCCATTCTCAAGGAACAATTGAAAGCCGGCCACCAGGCCGCGATCGAGGCGTTCCAGACCGATAGCAAGCCCGATCGCCTGCTAGTGCAATTGCGCCGCAACGTCGACGAAGCGCTGACCCAGGCCTGGCATGCCCACGACCTCGGCGGCGACAGTGCGCTGGTCGCCGTCGGCGGTTACGGGCGCGGCGAACTGTTCCCCTATTCCGACGTCGATGTGCTGATCCTGCTGCCGGCCACGCCCCCGGCCGGACAGCAGGAAAGACTGGAAAAGCTGGTCCAGATCCTGTGGGACATCGGCCTCGAAATCGGCCACAGCATCCGCACCGTCGACGAGTGCCTGAGCGAAGCGGCCGCCGACATCACGGTGCAGACCAGCCTGCTGGAGGCGCGCCTGGTCTGCGGCGACCCGGCGCTGTTCGAGCATTTGCAGCAACGCTATCGCGCGGCGATGGACGCCGAAGCGTTTTTCCAGGCCAAGACGCTGGAGATGCAGCAGCGCCATGCCAAGTACGAAGACACGCCTTACAGCCTGGAGCCGAACTGCAAGGAAAGCCCGGGCGGACTGCGCGACCTGCAGGTGATCCTGTGGGTGTCCAAGGCCGCCAGGCTGGGCGACTCCTGGAACCAGCTGGCGCAGAACGGCCTGATCACCTCGGCCGAAGCGCGCCAGCTGACCTCCAAGGAAAGAGCCTTCAAGGATATTCGCATTCGCCTGCACATCCAGGCCAGGCGCCGCGAGGATCGGCTGGTGTTCGACGTGCAGACGCCGGTGGCGCAATCGTTGGGCTTCGTGACCACCGAAACGCGACGCGCCAGCGAATACCTGATGCAGCGCTATTATCTGGCCGCCAAGGCGGTGACGCAGTTGAATACCATCCTGCTGCAGAACATCCAGGCGCGCCTGTTTCCGCAGCCGACCGTTCCCCACAAGATCAACGAGCGTTTCAACGAAATCAACGGCTGGATCGACATCGCCAGCGACGACACCTTCGAAAAGCATCCGTCGACCATGCTGGAAGTCTTCCTGCGCATGGCCGAGCGGCCCGAAATCAAGGGCATGACGGCGCGCACCATGCGCGCGCTGTGGCATGCCCGCAGCCGCATCGACAACGCCTTCCGCCAGGACCCGCAGAACCGCGCCCTGTTCATGCAGATCATCCAGAGCCACCAGGGCATCACGCATGCCCTGCGCCGCATGAACGAGAGCAGCATCCTGGGACGCTACCTGCCGAATTTCAAGATCATCGTCGGCCAGATGCAGCACGACCTGTTCCACGTCTATACAGTGGATCAGCACATCATGATGGTGGTGCGCAATGTGCGCCGTTTCACCCTCAGCGAACACGCGCACGAATATCCGTTCTGCAGCCAGCTGATGGCCAATTTCTCGCAGCCCTGGGTGCTGTACATCGCGGCGCTGTTCCACGATATCGCCAAGGGCCGCGGCGGCGACCACTCCAAGCTCGGCACCATCGATGCGCGCCAGTTCTGCCTGCATCACGGCGTCTCCGACGAAAACACCGAGCTGATCGTGTTCCTGGTCGAGCAGCACCTGACCATGTCGCAGGTGGCGCAGAAGCAGGACCTGTCCGATCCCGACGTCATCATGCAATTTGCCGCGACCGTGAAGGACGAACGCCACCTGACCGCGCTGTATCTGCTGACGGTGGCCGATATCCGCGGCACCAGCCCGAAGGTCTGGAATGCCTGGAAAGGCAAGCTGCTGGAAGACCTGTACCAGATGACCTTGCGCGTGCTCGGCGGCGATACCCCTTCGCCCGACCGCGAACTGCGCAACCGCCAGCAGGAAGCGCTCAAGACGCTGCGCCTGTACGGCCTGCCGGAACACGCGCACGAAACGCTCTGGAAGCAGCTCGACATCGCCTATTTCCTGCGCCACGACGCCTCGGATATCGCATGGCAGGCGCGCAGCTTCCACGATCACGTCGACAGCGCCGACCCGATCGTCAAATGCCGCCTGGCGCCGATCGGCGAAGGCGTCCAGGTCGCCGTGTACACCAAGGACCAGCCCGACCTGTTCGCGCGCATCTGCAGCTATTTCGAAGCCAAGAATTTCAGCATTCTCGACGCCAAGATCCACACCACCAAAAACAATTACGCGCTCGATACGTTCCTGGTGGCGGCGCCGGTCTTCGAGAAAAACTACCGCGACATCATTGCCCTGATCGAACACGAACTGGCGATGCTGCTGAAGTCGGCCGGCCCGCTGCCCGCCCCCGGCAAGATTCGGCTGTCGCGGCTGTCGCGCAATTTCCCGATCGCGCCGACCGTGGACCTGCGCCCGGACGAACGCGGCCAGTTCTATCTGCTGTCGATATCGGCCAACGACCGCAACGGCCTGCTGTACGAGGTATCGAACGTGCTGGCCCGCCATCGCGTGAATGTGCATACCGCCAAGATCATGACGCTGGGCGAACGGGTCGAGGACGTCTTCCTGGTCGACGGACCGACCCTGAACAACGCCCGCAGCCAGATCCAGCTGGAAACCGACCTGCTGCAAACGCTCTCGGTTTGAATGCAAGCCATGCCGACCGATCACCGTAACGACAACTCACTCGCAATCAAGTCATGACCGAATCCGTACGCCTGTCCAAACGCATGTCCGAACTGGGGCTATGCTCGCGCCGCGAAGCCGACGAATGGATAGAACGCGGCTGGGTGCGGGTCGACGGCAAAGTGGTCGACCTGCTCGGCAGCAAGGTATTGCCGCATCAGAAAGTGACGGTTGAACGCCAGGCGGCGGCCGAACAGTCGAAGCGCGCCACCATCCTGCTCAACAAGCTGGTCGGCTATGTCAGCGGCCAGGCCGAAGACGGCCACAAGCATGCCATCTCCCTGGTCACGGCGGAAAACCACTGGAAGGAAGACCGCGCCGCAATGATTTTTCATCCGACCCAGTTGCGCAGCCTGGTGGCGGCCGGCCGGCTGGATATCGACTCGGTCGGCCTGCTGGTGCTGACCCAGGACGGGCGCATCGCCAAGCAGTTGATCGGCGAAGAGTCGACAGTGGAAAAAGAATACCTGGTGCGGGTCGAATACAACCGTCCCGGACGGCTGCCGGACAGCGACCTGAAGCTGCTCAATCACGGCCTGTCGCTTGACGGCAAGGCGCTCAAGCCGGCCAAGGTCAGGTGGCAGAACGACGATCAATTGAGCTTTACGCTGCGCGAAGGCAAGAAGCGCCAGATCCGCCGCATGTGCGAAGCCGTCGGCCTGAAAGTGGTGGGATTGAAGCGGGTGCGCATCGGCGGCGTCAAACTGGGCGACCTGCCGGCCGGCCAATGGCGCTACATGACGCCGGATGAGAACTTCGATGCGGCGCCGCGGGGATTGCCGGCAACGGATCGCGCCAGGGCCAAAAAAGCGGAGCC
>DASYEK010000138.1:0-18619 GCA_036499085.1 Herbaspirillum sp.
CCTTCCCATCCCGAACAGGACCGTGAAACGACTTTGCGCCGATGATAGTGCTGCAACCAGTGTGAAAGTAGGTCATCGTCAGGCTGTTATTCCGAAAATCCCCCTTCTCTACCGAGATCGGGGATTTTTTTTTATGCGCGACACAATCTCAACAAAACCTTGATGGCAACTTCCTTGGCCGGCGGCTTCGCCGTACACGATTCACAAAGACCCATGCCAATACCCCACGCAACCTCATAAACAACGCAACTACCCAAACAAAAACCGGTGATGCCCTCTCAGGCTTCACCGGTTTTTTTATTTGCAAAGCCAGGGATTTGAAACCGTCTGGCTTATCTTCGCAATATCAGAATCCGTAACCGACACGCACCAAAGCATAGTTCACGCCGCCATTAGGATGCTTGATGCCGCCATTGGACAGATGTTGCAAACGAATGCCCAGGTCGATGCCGTTATTGAAAACATAGCCGGCGCCGATATGGTCGCCAAACTGAAATGCCGTGGAGAAATGCTTGTCGTTGTTGTTGTACAGCTCGGAAGCCAGATGCAGGCCAACGCCGGCTTCGGCATACGGGCCTTTACGACTGTCGCGCTCAAAGCGGAAAACCGGTGTAAAGCCGACATCGTACAGATTGTGTGTCGAATCGGTATTGTTGTAACGCTTCTCGCGCCAATCGGCGAATGACAGATCCCAATAGCCGCTGATATGCGTACCGTTCGATTGCCACCAGGCGGTGTTCTTCCATTGCCATTGCACGGCGCCACGGATAACGGTCGTATGATTGCCAGTGCCAAGTTCCAGCGACGCGGAGTCGACTGCGTAGCTTGGCGCTTGAAAGGCCATCATGACAGCGGCAGCCGCTGCGGTTTTTAAAAGCATTTTATTGATCGTCATAGGAACCCTAATTAGCTTGTAAGAATATACAGGGGACGATTTTCGCATAAATTCACGCATGCCGGGCAGCCCGTGCATTTTTCAGAAAAGGTGTCGCTCAAATAGGACACATCAGCCGTTGGCGGCCGCGAAATACCTAGCTTGAGGGCGAGTTACGCCACTCGGACCAGGGCGTGAATTTGAATTCCTTCAATCCAGGGACATCCACCCTGACCGATAACGTATGGCCAGAAAGCGGATATTGTTCGATTTCCGCAGCAGAACGATTCTCGCGCGAGGTGGTGATATACAGGATGCGCAGATCGGGGCCGCCGAAAGCCATCATGGTCGGACAGCGTACCGGCAGGCGGATTTCAGACAGGATTTCGCCACCGGGTGAAAGGCGCAGCAGACGTCCTCCCTCGAACATCGCGCACCAGTATGCGCCTTCCGCGTCGACCGCGGCGCCGTCCGGCCGGCCGCCATAACCTGGCGCGCTCCTGTCGTCCGGAAATTGATGGAACACCCTGGCCGCTCCTGGCTGGCCCGATGCCACGTCAAACTCGTAAGCCATGATGCGATGGGCCGGCGTGTCCGATTGATACAGGGTCTTGCCGTCGACGCTGAATGCCACGCCATTCGATGTCGTGACAGGATGGTGAACGTCACGCAATTGGCCGCGTTCGAGGCAATACAGGCTGGCGCGGGGTTGTCCTTTCGGTTCGAAAATGGTGCCGACCCACAGCCGTCCGGCGGCATCGCAGCGGCCGTCGTTGAAGCGCAGGATATTGGTGTCGTAGGGTGCAGGCAGCAGATGCCGCAAGGCACCGGTATCGGTATTCAGATGCGCAACGCTGCTGCGCAAGGGTACGATCAGGCCGCCGTTGGAATGCAGGGCAATACAACCCGGTTCGCTCGGCATCGGCCATTTGCTATGGGCCTGGGTCGCCGGATCCAGCCGGTGCACCGCCTTGCCGGGAATATCCACCCAGTAAAGCAGGGCGTTATCGGCATCCCACAATGGCGTTTCGCCGAGCACCATGGGGGTATCGAGAACGCTGACAATGGGAGCGGCGGTTGCGGAGGGAAGCGTGACGGAATCGATGGGGTCGGTAGCGGAAGGCATGGATAGACGCAGTCAAAAAAGATGGCCTTACATTATGGGCGCGAAGCGCCGCCCCAAAAACTGAATGTAACGCCGGGTCAGGTAACGTCAGGTCGGGCCTGCAGATAGGCTTCCGCCAACCGTACCCAATAGGTCGCGCCGATAGGCAGCAGCGCATCGTTGAAATCATAGCTGGGATTATGCAGATTGCACGGTCCCAGGCCATGCCCGGCATCGCGATGCGCACCCTCGCCATTGCCTATGAACACATAACACCCCGGTTTGTTCTGCAGCATGAATGCAAAATCTTCCGCGCCCATGGTGGGCTCGACCGCCGCGTCGACCTGCGCATCACCCACAATGCCGCGCAGCACGCCGGCGGCGAACGCGGTCTGTTCCGGATGGTTGATCAAGGGGGGATAATTGCGGTGGAATTTGAAATCCACCTGCGCGCCGAATGCCGCGGCGGTATGTTCCGCAATGGTGCGCATGCGGATTTCGATCATGTCCAGCACGTCGGCGGAGAAGGTGCGCACGGTGCCGATCAGCGTGGCGTCGTCCGGAATCACATTGGTGGCGCTGCCCGCGTGGATCTGCGTGATCGACAGCACGGCCGCGTCGTTCGGATTGGCATTGCGCGACACGATCGTCTGCCAGCTTTGCGCCAGCTGGACCGCGATCATGATCGGATCGATGCCCTTGTGCGGTTGCGCCGCGTGTGAGCCGCGCGCCTTGACCGTGACTTCGAACTCGTTACTGGAGGCCATCATCGGCCCCGGCGTGACGCCGAAGGCGCCAACCGCGAGTCCCGGCCAGTTATGCATACCGAATACTGCATCCATCGGACATTTCTCAAAAAGGCCGTCCTGTATCATTTTTTCCGCGCCGCGGCCGCCTTCCTCCGCCGGCTGGAAAATGACATACACCGTTCCGTCGAAATTGCGGTTACGCGAAAGATAATGCGCCGCGCCCAGCAGCATTGCCGTATGGCCGTCGTGTCCGCAGGCATGCATCTTTCCCTGGTGCCGTGAAGTATGTTCGAAGGTATTCAATTCCTGCATCGGCAAGGCATCCATATCGGCGCGCAGGCCGATAGCGCGCTTGCTGCTACCATTGCTGATAATGCCGACCACGCCGGTCACGCCCATGCCTAGCAGGACCGGAATGTCCCATTCGCCCAATTTTTGGGCGACCAGTTCGGAGGTGCGCCGTTCTTCGTAGCTCAATTCGGGGTAGGCGTGGATCTCGCGCCGGATCGCCTGCAATTCGGTATGAAACTGTATGATAGGATCGATTAAGTTCATGATGTCTGCTCCACTCTGCAACTGCATGCTACGCTACTGAACATTTTTTACCAATACAAAACCGCATGCTGGTATTCATTATCCGCCGTTTTTTCCAGAGCATCGGCGTCCTGCTGGCGATGTCGCTCCTGGTGTTTCTGGGCGTGTATGCAATCGGCAATCCGATCGATATCCTCATCAGCGCCGATGCAACGCAAGTCGAACGGGCCCGCGTCATCGCGGCATTCGGCCTGGACCAGCCGCTGTGGTTGCAATACTGGCTGTTCCTGAAAAACGCCGCGGCCGGCGACATGGGCCATTCCTTCGTCTACGGCACCTCCGCCATGGGATTGATCATGGAGCGCCTGCCGGCCACGCTGGAGCTGGCCGCCGCCGCCATCGCGATGTCGGCGCTGCTGGGCATTCCGCTGGGATTATGGGCGGGGCTGAGGCCCGGCGGCATCGGCGGCAAGACCGTCATGACTCTGTCGATCCTCGGCTTTTCGCTGCCGACCTTCTGGGTGGGACTGATGCTGATCATGCTGTTCGCGGTAAAACTGGGATGGCTGCCGACCGGCGGGCGCGGCGAAGTGCGGATGCTGTTCGGCATTCCGCTCGGCTTTCTGACGCTGGACGGACTCAAGCATCTGCTGATGCCCGCCTTCAACCTGGCGCTGTTCAATATTGCACTGATCATCCGCCTGACGCGCGCCGGAACCCAGGAGGCGCTGACGCAGGATTATGTCCGCTTTGCGCGCGCGAAGGGATTGCGCAACCGCCGCATCATCGGCGTGCATGTACTCAAGAATATCCTGATTCCGATCATTACCGTGGTGGCGCTGCAATTCGGCTCGATCATCGCATTTTCGATCGTGACAGAAACGATTTTCGCCTGGCCCGGCGTCGGCAAGCTGCTGATCGATTCGATCCGCGTGCTGGATCGGCCGGTGATCGTGGCCTTCCTGATGCTGATCGTCGTCATGTTCATCCTGATCAATCTCGCGGTCGACGTGCTGTATTCGGTGCTCGATCCAAGAGTGCGCCTGTCGGAGGCAAAGGCATGACAACGTCTGTTCCCGTCGCCGCGAACACCCTGGATACCCCGCTGAAGCGCTTCGCCCGCGATTTTTTCGGCAGCAAGATCGCGACCGCCGGTTTTATCGCGCTGCTGCTGATTGTGCTGGCGGCGGTGTTCGCGCCGTTGATCGCGCCGCAGAATCCATACGATCTGCAGCATCTGGATATCCTGGACTCCAGATTGGAACCGGGCCAGTCCGCCTCCGACGGCCACATGGTCTATCTGCTCGGCACCGACGACCAGGGCCGCGACATGCTCTCCGCGATCCTGTACGGCGTGCGCATTTCAGTGACGGTGGGCGTCATCAGCACGGTAACCGCATTGATGATCGGATTGACGCTGGGCCTGGCCGCCGGCTATGCGGGCGGACGCATCGAAACGCTGATCATGCGCATCGCGGATATCCAGCTGGCGTTTCCGCCGATCCTGGTGGCGTTGATCCTGCTGGCGCTGACCGGGCGCGGCGTCGATAAAATCATCATCGCGCTGGTGACCGTGCAATGGGCGTATTACGCCCGTACCGCGCGCAGCACGGCCTTGGTGGAGCGCAAAAAGGAATATATCGAAGCGGCGCGCGCGCTTGGCCTGTCGCCGCTGCGGATCGTATTCCGCCATCTGTTGCCGAACTGCATGCCGCCATTGATCGTGGTGGCGGCGCTGCAGGTGGCGTCGGCGATTTCGCTGGAAGCGACTCTGTCGTTCCTGGGCCTCGGCCTGCCGGTCACCGAGCCTTCGCTGGGGCTGCTGATCTCCAACGGTTTCCAGTATCTGCTGTCCGGCCGCTACTGGATCAGTTTTTATCCGGGCATCGCCTTGCTGCTGACCGTGGTGGCGATCAATCTGGTCGCCGACCAATTGCGCGATGTGCTCAACCCGCGGCTGCAATCCCAATGACGGACGCCATCATGAGCAATCGCGATACGCTGGCGGTCGAACACCTGGAGACGCACTTCACGTCGCGCGGCGGCCTGGTCAAGGCGGTCGACGACGTCTCGTTTTCGTTGCAGCCCGGCCGCATCATGGGGCTGGTCGGCGAATCCGGTTCCGGAAAATCGATGACCGGCTATTCCCTGATGGGGCTGATCGATGCGCCCGGCAAGGTGGTCGGCGGCCGCGTCCTGCTGCATGGCCAGGATTTGCGCAGCCTGTCGCCGGAAGCGATGCGGCG
This sequence comes from Herbaspirillum sp., assembly GCA_036499085.1. Classification (GTDB taxonomy): domain Bacteria; phylum Pseudomonadota; class Gammaproteobacteria; order Burkholderiales; family Burkholderiaceae_D; genus Herbaspirillum. The sequence continues at coordinate 5,509 of DASYEK010000138.1, forward strand.
CATTCGCGGCGACCGCATCGCGATGATCTTCCAGGATCCGATGATGACGCTCAATCCGGTGTTGCGGATCGACACCCAGATGATTGAAGCGATCCAGGCGCATCGGGACATCGGCCGCCACGATGCGTTGGCGATTGCGCGCCAGGCGCTGGTGCGCGTGGGCATCGCCGCACCAGACGAACGGCTGGCCGCTTATCCGCATCAGTTTTCCGGCGGCATGCGGCAGCGCGTCGCGATTGCAATTGCGCTGTTGAACGCACCGGATGTCATCATTTGCGACGAGCCGACCACGGCGCTGGACGTGACGATCCAGGGACAGATCCTGTATGAAATGCAAAAGCTTTGCCGCGAATCGAACACGGCGCTGATCTGGATCACGCACGACCTGTCGGTCATCGCCGGCCTGGCCGATACGGTCGGTGTCATGTATGCGGGGCGTATCGTCGAAAGCGGGACGGTCGAACGGGTGCTGGCGCATCCGCGCCATCCTTATACGCACGGCCTGATCGCCTCCGCGCCTTCGCGCAACGAACGCGGCAGGCCGCTGCGGCAGATTCCGGGCGCCACGCCGCCCTTGCTCAACCTGCCGTCCGGCTGTGCATTTCGCAGCCGCTGTTCCCATGCCACCGAAATTTGCGCGCAGACGCCGGAATTGCGCGAAGTCGACAATCGCATGCTGCGCTGCTTCCACCCCATCGCCGACGCCGCGAACATGCCGAACGAGGCCGCCTGATGCAATCGCCTCCATTGCCGCCAACCGCCGAATCGTCCGCCGCGCCATCGACCGTGCCTGAAGCTGCGCCGCTGATGGCGCTGCATCATGTCTCGAAGCGTTTCGTGCAGCCGCTGGACGCCGCGGCGCGCGTGGCCAATCTGCTCACGCGGCCGTTCGGCAGGGTGCTGCGCGAGCAGATCGTGCATGCGGTCGACGATGTATCGCTCAGCATCGCGCGCGGCGAAGTGGTCGGGCTGGTCGGCGAATCCGGCTGCGGCAAATCGACGCTGGGACGCATTGTCGCCGGGCTGCATCGGGCCAGCGCCGGGACGCGCGAATGGCAGGGCGCGGCGGATATCGATGCCGAAATCGACCGGGCCAAGGCGGGAGCCGGAGGCCGGAATATGCGCCGCGAGATGCAATTGGCGGTGCAGATGATTTTCCAGGACCCGTACGCTTCGCTCAATCCGCGCCTGCGCGTGCAGCAAATCGTTGGCGAAGCGCCGGTGGTGCACGGCCTGATCGCGCCGGACCGGCAAGCGCGCTATGTCGGCGAACTGCTGGAAAAGGTCGGACTGGATGCCGGCATGCTGCGGCGTTTTCCACACCAGTTTTCAGGCGGACAGCGGGCGCGCATCGGCATCGCCCGGGCGCTGGCGGTCAGGCCGTCGCTGCTGGTATGCGACGAGGCGGTGGCCGCGCTGGATGTGTCGATCCAGGCCCAGGTGCTCAATCTGTTCATCAGCCTGCGCAACGAACTCGACCTGACCTATCTGTTCATCAGCCATGACCTTGGCGTGGTGCGCCATATTTCGGATCGCGTGCTGATCATGTACCTGGGAAGGATTGTCGAGTCCGCGCCGACCGACGCCCTGTTTGCGCGGCCGAATCATCCCTATACGCAGGCGTTGCTGGCGTCGGCGCCGCGCCTGGCGGTCGGCAAGATCGATTTCGCGCCCGTCAAGGGCGAAATACCGTCGCCCTTGCATCCGCCGAGCGGCTGCCATTTTCATCCGCGCTGCCCGCATGCGATGCCGCGTTGCGTCACGGAAAAGCCGCTGCTGAAGCAGATCGCACCGGGGCGTTTATCGGCCTGTCATTTGAATGACGAGGCGAATCTGCGATAAAGTACACGTAAGGCAGCATCGCCGGGTGCGATACCCCGGCTTGCCGCATTCCGGCATTCCGGCATTCTTGTCATCCTTTCAACGTTCATCGTTTTCGACTGCCTATGACCACCGCCATCGTCCGCGCAGTTTGCCCCCATGACTGCCCCGACACCTGCGCCTTGCTGGTGACCGTCACCGACGGCGTCGCCACCGACGTCAAGGGCGATCCCGCGCATCCGACCACTGCCGGCGTACTCTGCAACAAGGTGTCGCGCTATACAGAGCGCACCTATCATCCGGACCGGCTGCTGTATCCGATGCGGCGTATCGGCAAAAAGGGCGAAGGGCGCTTCGAGCGCATCAGTTGGGAGCAGGCGCTGTCGACCATCGGCGAACGCCTGGGTGCGATTGCCGAGCGCGATCCGCAAGCCATCCTGCCTTACAGCTACGCCGGCACCATGGGCCTGGTGCAGGGGGAGGCCATGGCGATGCGATTTTTCCATCGCCTCGGCGCTTCCGTCCTGGAACGCACCATCTGCGCCTCGGCCGGCGGCGCCGGCTACGAATACAGTATCGGCGCCAAGATCGGCACCGATACCGAACAGGTGCAGGACGCCAGGCTGATCATTATCTGGGGCGGCAATCCGATTGCGTCCAACCTGCATCTGTGGGCGCGGGTGCAGGAGGCAAAGCGGCGCGGCGCCAGGCTGATCGCCATCGATCCCTATCGTTCGCTGACCGCGGAAAAATGCCACCGGCACATCGCGCCGCTGCCCGGAACCGATGCAGCGCTGGCGCTGGGCATCATGCATGTGCTGATCGCCGAGGATCTGCTGGATCACGATTACATCGCGCGCCATACCCTCGGCTTCGAGCAACTCAAGGCGCGCGCGCTGGAGTGGCCGCCGGAGCGCGTGGCGGCGATCTGCGGCATCGGCGCCGAAGAAGTGCTGCAGCTGGGGCGCGAATACGGCGCCACGGTGGCCAGCGGCGAGCCGTCCCTGATTCGCCTCAACTACGGCTTGCAGCGCGTGCGCGGCGGCGGCATGGCGGTGCGCAATATCGCCTGCCTGCCGGCGTTGACCGGCGCCTGGCGCCATGCGGCGGGAGGCGTGCAATTGTCGTTGTCGGGCGGGTTTCCGATCGACAAGACGGCCCTGAAACGCCCGGACCTGCGGCAAGGCAAGCCCTCGCGCAGCATCAACATGAGCACCATCGGCGACGATCTGCTGCGGGCTGCCGATGCGCGATTCGGCCCGCGCATCGAGGCGCTGATCGTGTACAACGCCAATCCCGTCGCGGTTGCGCCGGATTCGGCCAAGGTGGCGCAGGGCTTTGCGCGCGAGGATCTGTTTACGGTCGTGCTGGAGCATTTCCAGACCGATACCGCCGACTATGCCGACATCCTCCTGCCGGCGACGACGCAACTGGAACACGTCGATGTGCATTCCGCCTACGGCCATTACTACATGATGGCCAACAACGCCGCGATCGCGCCGTGCGGCGAAGCCAAGCCGAATACCGAAATCTTCCGACTGCTGGCCGACCGTCTGGGTTTTGCCGACGATTGTTTCGAGGACAGCGACCAGGACATCGCGGCCCAGGCCTTCAACCGCGCCGATCCGCGCACGGCCGATTTCGATTGGGCGCAATTGAAACAGGACGGCTGGCAAAAACTGGCGCTGCCGGCCGCGCCGTTCGCCGACGGCAATTTCCCGACGCCTTCCGGAAAATGCGAATTCTTCTGCGCGCGCATGCAGGCCGCCGGGCTCGATCCGCTGCCGGCCTATATTCCGCCTTACGAATCCGTGGCCAGCAATCCGGCGTTGGCGGCGCGCTATCCGCTGGCGATGATCTCGCCGCCCGCGCGCAATTTCCTGAACTCATCTTTCGTCAACGTGCAAAGCCTGCGCGATACCGAAGGCGCGCCGCGGCTTGATTTGCATCCGGCGGATGCGGCCGTGCGCGGCATTGCATCGGGCGATACGGTGCTTGTATTCAACGATCGCGGCAGCTTGCTGGTAACCGCGCGGGTCAGCGCCAAGTCGCGGCCGGGGCTGGTGGTCGGCTGGTCGATCTGGTGGAAAAAATTCGCCGCCGACGGCAAGAACGTCAATGAAGTCACCAGCCAGAATCTGACCGACATGGGCAATGGCCCGACTTTCTACGATGTGCTGGTAGAGGTGGCGCTGGACCGCAAGGCGACGCCCGCGCACCGGTCATGATGGCAGCGGTGCGGTGCGTGCGCGCCGGCTTGCTGGCCGCCTGCCTGCTGTCGCTGGGCGGCTGCGGCTCCCTGGGCTATTACGCGCAGGCCGCGCATGGCCAGTTTTCCCTGTTGGCGCAGGCGCGGCCGATCGACGACTGGCTGACCGACCCGCAAACGCCTTCCGCGCTGAAAGACAAACTGCGCGAAGTGCAACGGATCCGCCGCTTCGCGGTTGGCGAACTGGGCTTGCCGGATAACGACAGCTATACCTCGTACGCAAAATTGGCGCGCCGTTATGTGCTGTGGAACGTGATTGCCGCGCCGGCATTGTCCCTGACGCCGCGCCGCTGGTGTTTCCCGGTGGCCGGATGCGTCAATTACCGCGGATATTACGACCGGAAGACCGCGCAGGATTTCGCCGCGCAACTGCGCGGCGACGGCGACGACGTCCAGGTGCTGGGCGTGCCGGCGTATTCGACGCTGGGCTGGTTCAACGATCCGGTGCTGTCGACCTTCATCAACTATCCCGATGCCGAACTCGCGCGCCTGGTATTCCACGAACTGGCGCACCAGGAGTTCTACGTCAAGGGCGACAGCGAATTCAACGAATCCTTTGCTACGGCGGTCGAGTCGGCCGGCGTGGCGCGTTGGCTCAAGCGATACGGCACCGCCGCGCAGGAACAGGCTTACCGTACGTTCGAGCAGCGCAAGCGCGATTTCCTGGCGCTGCTGCTGCGCCGCCGCGCCGAATTGGCGCGGATCTATGCGTCGGATGCCGACGACAGACAAAAACTGCAGGAAAAGGCCGAGGTGTTCGATGCCTTGCGCGCCGACTATGCGATCCTGAAGCAGCATTGGGGCGGCTATGCGGGATACGATCGCTGGTTTGCCGCGCCGCTGTCGAACGCGCATCTGGCCCTGGTGGCGACCTATCACGATCTGGAACCCGGATTCGAGGCCTTGCTGCGGCAAACGCCCGATTTTTCGCAATTTTATGCCAGGGTCAAGGCGCTCGGCGCGTTGGACAAGAGCGCCCGTCACCGGGCATTGCGGGAACTGGCAAAAAATGCTTGCCCTGACGGATGCGGGCAGGATAGCATCACGAAAGAATAAAAAAACACATGCGTGCTTTTTTATCGTGGGTATCGCCACTGGAGACAAGGCACATGGACAAAATCTGGCTTTCATCGTATCCCGCCGGCGTCGCCGCCGAAATCGATCCGACCCGTTATCGTTCTGTCACCCAGGTATTCGAGGAAGCGTTCGCCAAGTTCGCCGACCGCAATGCCTATGTCTGCATGGGCAAGAACCTGACCTATGGCGAGATCGATCGGATGTCGCGCGTGTTCGGGGCCTGGCTGCAGCAGACCGGCATGCCCAAAGGCGCGCGGGTGGCGATCATGATGCCGAACGTGCTGCAATATCCGGTGGCGATCGCCGCCGTATTGCGGGCCGGCTATACCGTGGTCAATGTCAATCCGCTGTATACGCCGCGCGAACTCGAACATCAACTCAAGGACTCCGGCGCCGAGGCCATCGTGGTGCTGGAGAACTTCGCCCATACCGTCGCCGCCGTGATCGCCAATACCGCGCTGAAGCATGTGGTGGTGGCCGATATGGGCGAGCTGCTCGGCATCAAGGGGGCGATGGTCAATTTCGTGGTGCGCCGCGTCAAGAAAATGGTGCCGGAATTTTCGCTGCCGAATTCGGTCACGTTCAAGCAGGCATTGGCGCAGGCCGCGCATGCCGGCCTGAAGCCGACGACGCAGGAGCCTGACGATATCGCGTTCCTGCAATACACCGGCGGCACTACCGGCGTGGCCAAGGGCGCGGCGCTGTCGCATCGCAATATCGTCGCCAATGTGCTGCAGTCCGAAGCCTGGCTGATGCCGGGCATCGAGGACGGGCTGCAGGCCGAGCAACTGGTGTTCGTGTGCGCGCTGCCGCTGTATCACATCTTCGCCTTGACGGTCTGCTGCCTGCTCGGCACGCGGCGCGGCGTCTTGAACGTGCTGATCACGAATCCGCGCGATATCCCGGGACTGGTCAAGGAACTGGGCAAGCACAAGGTCAGCACGCTGCCGGCGGTCAATACCCTGTATAACGCGATGCTGAACAATCCCGATTTCGCCAAACTCGATTTTTCCAGCTACCGCTGTTGCGTGGCCGGCGGCATGGCAGTGCAAAAGGCGGTCGCGGACCGCTGGGTCAAGGTCACCGGATGTCCGATCATCGAAGGCTACGGCCTCTCGGAAACCTCGCCGGTGGCCAGCGCCAATCCCATCGACATCAAGGAATACACCGGCACCATCGGCCTGCCGCTGCCGTCCACCGAAATCGCGATACTGGACGACGACGGCCAGCCGGTGCCGCTTGGACAGCCCGGCGAAATCGCGATTCGCGGACCGCAGGTAATGGTGGGCTACTGGAATTGTCCGAAGGAAACCGCCAACGTGATGACGCCGGACGGCTTCTTCAAATCGGGCGACATCGGCATCATGGACGAGCGCGGCTATACCCGTATCGTCGACCGTAAAAAGGACATGATCCTGGTGTCCGGCTTCAATGTTTATCCGAACGAAATCGAAGCGGTGGTGGCGCAAAATCCGGCCGTGCTGGAATGCGCCTGCGTCGGCGTGCCGGACGAGCATACCGGCGAAGCGGTCAAATTGTTCGTGGTGCGCAAGGATCCGACGCTGACCGCCGAACAGTTGATGGCGTACTGCAAGACGCAATTCACTGCCTACAAAAAACCGAAATATATCGAATTCCGCGACGAGTTGCCGAAGACGAATGTGGGCAAGATACTGCGCAGGGAATTACGCGACAAGCCGGCCGGCGCCGCAGCAGCCGCCGCGGTTTGCCGATAGGGACGGCGCATGGCAAAAAAATGCCGCGGCGGCGATCGGGGAGCGATCGATTCGCGGCGGCATTCTTGTTTGAGAACCGGGGGCTAACGGCGCCGGCGTGGAAGGGCGGATCTTACAGCGGCGGTATCGGGCGCGGCTTGCGCGTGGCGTCGGTGGCGACGTAGATCAGCGTGGCGTCGGTGACTTTCACGGTTTCCGCTTCCAGCCGGTTGCGTTCCGCGTAGACTTCCACCTGTACCGTGATCGAAGTGGTGCCGACCTTGACGATGTCGGCGTAGATCGACAGCAGGTCGCCGACGAATACCGGCTGCTTGAAAACGAAGGAGTTGACCGCGATGGTGGCGACCCGTCCATTGGCGCGCCGCGTGGCGGGCAGCGAGCCGGCGATGTCGACCTGCGCCATGATCCAGCCGCCGAAAACGTCGCCGTGCACATTGGCGTCGGCCGGCATCGGCATGACGCGCAATTGGGGCATTCTCCCCGCCGGTAATTTGTTGTTGTTATCATCACTCATCTGATTATTCCCTGATAGGTATTTTCGGTATCGATTTCGACATTATTGCACTAAGACAGCCGTATTAACGACAGCCGCATCAACCAAAGCCGCATCAATCAAAAGCACCCATAACTTCATGCGCCAATATTCCGCAATTCCACCGGCGCCGCTGCCGGCAGACGGCAAGCCGCTCAAATCCAGTTCCGGCCGGGACTGGTCGACACTGAAAACCCTGCTGCCTTACCTCTGGACCTACAAATACCGCGTTTCGCTGGCGCTGGCCTTCCTGGTCGGCGCCAAGCTGGCCAACGTCGGCGTGCCGTTGCTGATGAAGAAGCTGATCGACGGCCTGACCATTTCGCCGTCCGATCCGCATGCGCTGCTGGTGTTGCCGCTGGGCATTCTGCTGGCTTATGGCGCCTTGCGGCTGGCCACGACGCTCTTTACCGAATTGCGCGAATTCGTCTTCGCCAAGGTCACGCAGCGCGCGGTGCGCACCATCGCGCTCAAGGTATTCCGGCATCTGCATTCGCTGTCGATGCGCTTCCACCTGAACCGCCAGACCGGCGGCATGACGCGCGATATCGAACGCGGCACGCGCGGCGTATCCTCGCTGGTGTCGTACACCCTGTTCAGCATCCTGCCGACGCTGATCGAAATCGTGCTGGTCATCGCCTATCTGGCCTGGCATTACGATATCTGGTTTTCGCTCATTACCGCCGGCGCGCTGGTCTGCTATATCGCCTTTACCGTTTCCGTCACCGAATGGCGCACGCATTTCCGGCGCACCATGAACGACCTCGACTCGAAGGCCAATACCAAGGCCATCGATTCGCTGATCAATTACGAAACGGTCAAGTATTTCGGCAACGCCGATTACGAAGCGCGGCGCTACGACGAAGGCCTGCAGCGCTATGAAGCGGCGGCGGTGAAATCGCAGGCTTCGCTGTCGCTGCTCAATACCGGGCAATCGACCATCATCGCCGTCGCGGTCACGCTGATTCTCTGGCGCGCCACCAACGGCGTGATCGATCACAGCATGACGCTGGGCGACCTGGTGCTGGTCAATTCCTTCATGATCCAGTTATATATTCCGCTGGGATTCCTGGGCGTGATCTACCGCGAGATCAAGCAAAGCCTGGCGGATATGGAGCGCCTGTTTTCGCTGCTGGAGCAGGAGCAGGAAATCGCCGACGCAGCGGGCGCCACGGTCCTGCTGGCGCCGGCCGGCGACGTGCGTTTCTCGCATGTCGATTTCAGCTACGAAGCCAAGCGCCAGATATTGTTCGATGTCGATTTCACGATCGCCGCCGGCACCACCACCGCCGTGGTCGGCCACAGCGGTTCCGGCAAGTCGACGCTGTCGCGCCTGCTGTTCCGTTTTTACGATGTCGACGGCGGCGCCATCACCATCGGCGGCCAGGATGTGCGCCACGCCACGCAAGCCTCGCTGCGCCATGCGATCGGCATTGTGCCGCAGGATACCGTGCTGTTCAACGATACGATTGAATACAATATTGCCTATGGCGATCCGGGCTGCGGCAAGGAGCGCATTGTCGCCGCGGCCAAGGCGGCCTCGATCCACGATTTCATCATGTCGCTGCCGGACGGCTACGCGAGCATGGTCGGCGAGCGAGGGCTGAAATTGTCCGGCGGCGAAAAGCAGCGCGTGGCGATCGCGCGCACGCTGTTGAAGAATCCCGCCATCCTGATTTTCGACGAAGCGACTTCCGCGCTGGACTCGAAAGCCGAACAGGCGATTCAGTCGCAGCTCAAGGACATAGCGCGCGACCGGACCACGCTGGTGATCGCGCATCGGCTGTCGACGATTGCGGATGCGCAGCAGATACTGGTCCTGGATGCCGGCCGCATCGTCGAACGCGGCACGCACGGGCAATTGCTGGCGCAGGATGGGCTGTATCGCCAGATGTGGCAATTGCAGCAGGCGCGGCAGGAAATGGAACTGATGCCGGCGTTATAGCGCGGCAACGGCCCTCCTGGAGCAATCCCGAGCAATCCATCAACATTTTACGGTCTGAAAATGGAAACAAAATGGCTGGAAGATTTCATCTCGCTGGCGGAAACGCATAGCTTCAGCCGTTCGGCCGAACTGCGCCATGTCACGCAGCCGGCGTTTTCGCGGCGCATCCAGTCGCTCGAGGCCTGGCTCGGCGCCGACCTGATCGACCGCACCGCCTATCCGACCCGCCTGACCGAAGCCGGCCTGGTGTTCTACGAGCAGGCGGTCGAAATGCTGGGGCAGATCATCAACACGCGCGCGCTGCTGCGCGGCAACCGGCCGACAGCCCCGATCACGATCGATTTTGCAGTGCCGCATTCGCTCTCGCTGACCTATATTCCGAAATGGCTGAGCCGCGTCGAACAGAGTTTCGGCGCGCTCAATACGCGCCTGATGGCGCTCAATGTGCACGATGCGGTCATGACGCTGGTCGAGGGCGGCTGCGATCTGCTGCTGTGCTATCACCATCCGCGCCAGCCGGTGCAGCTCGACGCCGGCCGCTACGACATGCTGCAGCTCGGCCAGGAAACCCTGCGCGCCTATGCCCGTTGCGACAAGGGCGGCAAGCCGGATCACGAATTACCCGGCAGCGAACTGCAGCCGCTGCCGTTTCTTTCCTATACCAGCAACGCCTACCTGGGCCGCATGGTGGAGCTGATCCTGTCCGATCCGAAAAATCCGCTGCACCTGGCCAAGCGCTACGAAACAGACATGGCGGAAAGCCTCAAGATGATGGCGCTGGAAGGACATGGCGTGGCCTTCCTGCCGCAATCGTCGGTGCTGCGCGAGGTGCGCTACAAGCAGCTCGCTGCGGCCGACGGCGGCCAGTCGGACTGGTCGGTCGACATGGAGATACGGCTGTATCGCGAACGCCCGACCGCGCAGCGCGCCGGCAAGGCGATCGTCGATCGGCTGTGGAACCATTTATTGCAACTTCAGCTTGCCAGCCAGGCAAAAACAGCGGATAAATCCGAGAAGGCCGCCAAGCCGGCAAGTCGCCGCGGGCGAAGCGCCAAAACAGCCTGAAAACCGTTATCATGCAAAAAAAGCATAGTTGCATGCTTACAAAGCATTGGCATTAAAGGGGGGCATTCTCTTACATTGCCTACTGTTTAAAAGCGCAGTCGCCTACAGGAGTAATGCAGCATGACCAAGCCACTGATTCAGCACCAAGTGCCTTCTTACCTGACGCCGCACGACCTCGGCCCATGGGGCGTTTATCTGCAGCAGATCGACCGCGTGACGCCGCACCTGGGTTCGCTGGCGCGCTGGGTCGAAACCTTGAAGCGGCCGAAACGCATCCTGGTGGTGGACGTGCCGATCGAGCGCGACGACGGCAGCATTGCGCACTACGAAGGCTATCGGGTGCAGCACAATACCTCGCGCGGCCCGGGCAAGGGCGGCGTGCGTTTCCACCAGGACGTGACGCTGTCGGAAGTCATGGCGCTGTCGGCCTGGATGACAGTGAAGAATGCCGCGGTCAACGTGCCGTACGGCGGCGCCAAAGGCGGCATCCGGGTCGATCCCAAGACCTTGTCGCGCGGCGAACTGATGCGCATCACGCGCCGCTACACCAGCGAAATCAACATCATCATCGGTCCCAACAAGGATATCCCGGCGCCCGACGTCGGCACCGACGCCCAGATCATGGCGTGGATGATGGACACCTATTCGATGAACCAGGGCAGCACAGCCTCGGGCGTGGTGACCGGCAAGCCGATTTCGCTCGGCGGCAGCCTGGGACGGCATGAAGCGACCGGGCGCGGCGTGTTCGTTGTCGGCGGCGAAGCGGCGGCCAAGATCGGCCTGGATATCGTCGGCGCGCGCGTGGCCGTGCAGGGTTTCGGCAACGTCGGCGGCATCGCCGCGCGCCTGTTCGCCGAAGCCGGCGCCAAGGTGGTCGCGGTGCAGGACCACAAGACCACCGTGCATCGCGGCAGCGGTCTCGACATTCCCGCGTTGCAGGCGCACGTGGCCGAATACGGCAGCGTGGAAGGCTTTCCGGGCGGCGACCAGATCCACGATCGCGCACACTTCTGGGGCCTGCCATGCGACATCCTGGTGCCGGCCGCGCTGGAGCAGCAGATCAGCGGCGAGAACGCAAACAGTATCCAGGCCAAGATTGTGCTGGAAGGCGCGAACGGCCCGACCACACCGGAAGCCGACGATATCCTGCGCGACAAGGGCATCCTGCTGGTGCCGGACGTGATCGCCAATGCCGGCGGCGTGACGGTCAGCTATTTCGAATGGGTGCAGGATTTTTCGAGTTTCTTCTGGACCGAAGACGAAATCAATCTGCGCCTGACCCGCATCATGCGCGAGGCATTCAATGCGGTCTGGCAACTGGCGGACGAAAAGAAGGTTTCATTGCGCACGGCGGCGTTTATCGTGGCCTGTACGCGAGTGCTCCAGGCGCGCGAAATGCGCGGCCTGTATCCGTGACGGCAACGATATTGCAATCGGTATAAGTACTAAAATTGAATTGCGTAAAAAAATAAGTAGAACAGGTACGTGAAAATACCTGCCTGATTTGCAGGATAAGAATAAAGCGCATTCCCTTGGATGGCGGTCTGTCGACCGCCGTCCGGGCGAGCCGAAGGCCGGGATGCCAGAACTGATTTTCGAGGAGGAGACGTCGGTATTTTCCTAAAATGCACCCCTGTCAGTCGGGAAGCCGTGCTTTTTCTCATCGATTATTTTGCGGTTCGCCCGGTGCGTGCAGCCTTTGCATGGCCTGGTTCTTGCTGATATGTTGCGCGATACGCATAGGCTGGGCCAATAATGCGTTCGTGAGTGAAGCAATGGGTGATGTCTACGCGGTTTTGTGTTGAAATGGACAGCCAGAAGAAAAAAACAGATGATTTTTCGCAGAATTAAAATCATTTTATTCATGCGTAAAAAAACTATTTTCATAAAATGGTTTTGATACACTTAGTGCACATTTTTTTAGGAGGGTCTATGAAGTTATCGAAATTTGCGGGTTTGCTGATCGGCGTCGGCGTGTTGGCTGGAGCGGTTCAAGTCCAGGCGCAGGAGTTGACCGGCACCCTGAAAAAAGTCAAGGATACCGGCACCCTGACCTTGGGCGTTCGCGATTCTTCTATCCCGTTTTCCTATCTGGACGACAACCAGTCCTATCAGGGCTACTCGATCGACCTTTGCATGAAAGCCGCCACAGCGGTGCAAAAGTCGCTGGGCATGACCAAGCTTGACGTGAAAATGGTGCCGGTCACATCGGCCACCCGTATTCCGCTGCTGGCCAACGGCACTGTCGACCTCGCATGCGGCTCGGCCACCAACAACATGGAACGCCAGCAGCAAGTCTCGTTTGCGCCGACCACCTTCGTGACAGCCAATCGCGTGCTGGCCAAGAAGTCGTCCAACGTCAAGGTGCTGAACGACCTGAAGGGCAAGACCGTGGTGTCGACTTCCGGCACATCGAACCTGAAGCAATTGACGCAACTGAATGCCGAACGCAACCTCGGCATGAACATCCTGACGGCCAAGGATCACGCCGAAGCCTTCCTGATGGTCGAAACCGGCCGTGCAACAGCGTTCGTGATGGACGACATCCTGCTGTCGTCGCTGGCCGCCACTTCGAAGTCGCCGAACGACTACATGATCAGCACCGAAGCCTTGTCGGTCGAGCCCTACGGCATCATCGAGCGCAAGAACGATCCTGCATTCAAGAA
>DASYEK010000139.1:0-23786 GCA_036499085.1 Herbaspirillum sp.
GTCAAACCGATCGAAACGCTGTTCGTGGTCGACGCAATGCTTGGACAGGATGCGATCAATACCGCCAAGGCATTTAGCGATGCGTTGCCGTTGACCGGCATCGTACTGACCAAGCTGGACGGCGATTCGCGCGGTGGCGCGGCATTATCGGTGCGTCACATTACCGGCAAGCCGATTAAATTTGCAGGCGTCGCCGAAAAACTCGACGGCCTCGAAGCCTTCGATCCGACCCGCATGGCCAATCGCATTCTCGGCATGGGCGATATTCTGGCGCTGGTCGAAGAAGCCCAGAAAGGCGTCGATGTCGCTGCCGCAAAAGGCTTGGCGCAGAAACTGAAAGGCGGCGGCAAGTTCGATCTGAACGACTTCAAATCGCAATTGGGCCAGATGAAAAAGATGGGCGGCCTCAGCGGCCTGATGGATAAGTTACCCGCGCAAATGCAGCAGGCCGCCGGCAAAACCAATATGGACCAAGCCGAAAAACAAGTGCGCAGAATGGAAGGCATCATTAATTCGATGACGCCGCGCGAGCGCGCAAAGCCCGAATTGATCAAGGCTACACGCAAGCGGCGCATCGCCGCCGGCGCCGGCGTTCAGGTTCAGGAAGTCAACCGCATGCTGGCGCAATTCGATCAAATGCAAGGCATGATGAAGAAAATGCAGAGCGGCGGCATGATGAAAATGATGCGCGGCATGAAGAATATGTTGCCTGGCATGTAATAAAAAACGATGCCGGTATCGAGCAAACATCGGGCCGGCATCCTATGCTGCAGTGCGCGCAAAGCCTGATCCCCGGTAGAAATCCATGTTGAATCTGCGGTTTTTCGGTGCAGCCTTGTTACCAACGGTAAAATCCCTGCTGTATTCGCGTTTATCCAGCAAAAAACACTTGCGTCGCTATGAAAACCACACCACTATTAGCGCTGCGTATGAGTCTGATCGAGAACGCAATTGAATCAAGTAATTTAACCTACGTCCCTTATTAAGGAGGCTCAAAGATGGTAACAGCCAAAAAACCAGCCGCAGCTAAACCAGCCGCCGCTAAAGCAGCACCAAAAAAAGCAGCCCCTAAAGCCGCCGCCGCAAAACCAGCCGCCCGCAAACCAAATGCTGCCTTCATGAAACCGATGACACCGTCGGCAATCCTGGCCGAAGTCGTCGGTGCGACACCGTTGCCACGCACTGAAGTGACCAAGAAAGTCTGGGAATACATCAAGGCAAAGAATCTGCAAAATCCAACCAACAAACGCAATATTATTGCTGACGAAAAATTGAAAGCTGTCTTTGGCGGCAAAAAAGAAGTAACGATGTTTGAAATGACCAAACTCATTTCCGCGCATTTGAAATAACTGTTTGGGACTTTCCCGAATGCCAAACAAAAACGCCCGCTGATGCGGGCGTTTTTGTTTCTGAAGGAAGCTTGATTAAGCGTAGCTGACGGTGCACGCTACACTTACTCGGGGCTTCCTAACTTAGTTTGTTCTGGATAAATGCAAACGCATCCGACAACGGCACGGCAGTCGCCGCAGTATCGCGCCGGCCTTGATATTCAACCTGGCCTTCTTTCAGACCGCGATCGCCGATCACGATACGGTGCGGCACACCGATCAGCTCCCAATCGGCAAACATCGCACCCGGCCGCTCGCCGCGGTCATCCAGTACCACATCGATTCCGGCAGCCATCAAGGCTTCATATAAACGATCGATCTCGGCTTTGACGGCCTCGCTGCGGTCGTAACCCATCGGACACAGCACGACTTCAAACGGCGCCAGCGAAGCCGGCCAGATAATACCGCGCTCGTCGAAATTCTGTTCGATCGCCGCGCCCAGAATGCGCGTGATGCCGATGCCGTAACAACACATCTGCAATGGCTGCGGCTTGCCGTTCTCGTCCAGATAGGTCGCCTTCATTGCCTCGGAATAAACGCTGCCCAACTGAAATACGTGGCCCACTTCGATCCCGCGCTGAATCGCCAGCACACCTTTGCCGTCCGGCGACGGATCGCCTTCGACCACATTGCGGATATCGAATACTTCCGGCTCCGGCACATCGCGGCCCCAGTTCACGCCGGTGTAATGGAAATCGGCCCGATTGCCGCCGCAGACGAAATCGCTCATCACGGCAACGCTGCGATCGGCCACGACCTTGACCGGCAGCTTGCTGCCGATCGGCCCCAGATAACCCGGCGGCGTGCCGAACGATTCGATAATCTCCGCTTCGGAAGCGAACCGATAACCGGCCAGGCCCGGAACCTTGCCGGCCTTGATTTCATTCAGCTCATGATCGCCACGCAACAGCAGCAGCCAGATCTGCCTTGGCTTGCCGGTTTCAGCTTCGGCCTCGGTACTCAGCACGATCGACTTTACAGTGCGCTCCAGCGGCATTTTCAGGAACGCTGCCACTTGTTCGCATTTGGCCTGGCCCGGCGTCGCGGTCAAGGCCAGCGCCTCAACCGGCGCAGGGCGAACCGTCGATAACGGCACGCCTTCCGCGGCTTCCATGTTGGCTGCGTAATCGGAATCCGGGCAGTAGACGAGCGCATCTTCGCCGGTCGCCGCGATCACATGGAACTCATGCGAACCGGAGCCGCCGATGGCGCCGTTATCGGCCGCCACTGCACGGAACTGCAGACCGAAACGATTGAATATGCGCGCATAGGCGTCATACATGATCTGGTACGATTGCTTCATGCCATCCAGATCGCGATCGAACGAATACGCATCTTTCATCGTGAATTCGCGGCCGCGCATCAAGCCGAAGCGCGGACGGCGCTCATCGCGGAATTTGGTTTGAATATGATAGAAATTGACCGGCAACTGCTTATAGCTGCGCAACTCGCTGCGCGCAACATCGGTGACGACCTCTTCGGAAGTCGGCTGAATGATGAAATCGCGGCCGTGCCGGTCTTTCACCCGCATCAATTCGGGGCCCATCTTTTCCCAGCGTCCGGTTTCCTGCCAGAGTTCGGCCGGTTGCACTACCGGCATCAGCATTTCGATGGCGCCGGCGCGATTCATTTCCTAGCGCACGATGGCCTCGACTTTGCGGATGACGCGCAAGCCCATGGGCATATAGGTGTAGATTCCCGATCCGACGCGTTTGATCATGCCGGCGCGCATCATCAGTTTATGGCTGACGATCTCAGCATCGGAAGGTGCTTCTTTAAGCGTTGAAACAAAAAAACGGGAGGCGCGCATGACGATGAGTTCTTTTTAAAAGAGGAGAGTTATAATCACCCTAATTTTAAAGGATTAGCTGGCAGATGGACTCACTCTTTGCACAATTGATGCATGTTAAGCGCTATTTCTCATTTCGGAATGCGTTACATGGATGCGCGCGCTGACGCTGGTCGAACCGCGCATAGGATTTTAAGACAGAGGATCATCTAGCCGCAGAAAGTTTTGAGGTACAACATGCTCGATCGCGAAGGCTTCAGGCCCAACGTCGGCATTATTCTGATCAACGGCCAGAACGAAGTGTGGTGGGGCAAGCGCGTCAGGGAACATTCCTGGCAATTCCCGCAAGGGGGCATCAAGCACGGCGAAACCCCCGAGCAAGCCATGTTCCGCGAACTGGAAGAAGAGATCGGTCTGAAAGCGGAGCACGTCAAAATCATCGGTCGCACGCGCGACTGGCTGCGCTATGAGGTGCCGGATCATTTCATCAAGCGTGAAATTCGCGGTCATTACCGCGGGCAAAAGCAAATCTGGTTTTTGCTGCGCATGATCGGCCGCGATTGCGATGTCAATCTGCGCCTGACTTCCCACCCCGAATTCGATGCATGGCGCTGGCACGACTATTGGGTGCCGCTGGATGTCGTCATCGAATTCAAGCGTGCGGTATATCAACAGGCTTTACAGGAACTGTCGCGATTCTTGAATCGGACCCAAGCCGGTGCAATGCAGCATCGTTCACCGATACAACGCTCCACGCAGGCAATGCCGCCTATCGTCATTCCCGATGTGCCACCAAAATCCAATAACGAAGAGTAAAGCATGCCCACTAGCCTGAAATGTTTACGCCTGTCTATTTTTATCGTGTTGTCGGCATGGAGCCTGAGCGCCTTGGCCGCTACCCAAAATGATTGGGTGCCGTCAGGTTTTGACGACACGCCGAAAAAATGGGAAGAAGCCGCAATTCAGTTGCCTCCCCCGCCTGCGGCAGCCAATCTGATGGAGTTTTACGTCGGTCCGACCGCAACGCAGACTTTCTTTGTCGATGAGAAATCCATGTCGATAAGCGGCGACGGCGTGGTGCATTACACGCTGGTCAGCAAAAGCAAATCGGGCGCCATCAATGTCAGCTACGAAGGCATACGTTGCGCGACCGTTGAGAAAAAACAGTTTGCCTACGGCCGGCAAGATGGCACCTGGGACTTGGCGCACGACCCTGCGTGGCGCCCGATCACGGAATTGGTCGCCAACCGGCAGCATGCCGCATTGGTGAAGGATTATTTTTGCGATACCAATACCATCGCCGGCACGCTCACCGACATTATCAAGCGCATCAAATATAAACGTCCATTGGCGCCGGCACGGGATTACTCGTCAGGCAGCGACAATCGCTAATGGCGTATTGCCTTATCAGGCGCCGGCAATTGTAAAGAAATCGGCCCGCATCCATCGAAATGGATGCGGGCCGATTTGCATTGCTGCTGCCGTATGTTGTGTCGTATTAGTGTGCTGCCGTCTTGCTGCTGCCGCTCAGAGCAGCACCAGATTATCCCGGTGAATCAACTCGGGCTCTTCAAAAAAGCCCAGTATCGATAAAATCTGCGCGGAAGGATGACCGATAATCCGGCGCGCGTCGGAACTGGCGTAATTACTGATGCCGCGTGCTATCGCCCGACCGCCGGCATCGACGCAAGTAACGACATCGCCGCGCCCGAACTCACCGGCCACGGCAGTCACGCCAATCGGCAGCAACGATTTGCCCGACGTGGTCAGCATCCGTACCGCACCGTCATCCAGCGTTACCTTGCCGGCCGTTTGCAGATGATCCGCCATCCATTGCTTGCGCGCGGTCAATTGCGCCATCGGCGCATTGAGCTGTGTTCCCAACGCTTCGCCTGCCGCCAGACGCGTCAGAACATCGTCTTCACGCCCGGACGCAATCACGGTATGCGCACCAGATGCCGCCGCGCGTTTTGCCGCCAATATCTTGGTCAGCATGCCGCCGCGGCCGATCCCGGTGCCCGCGCCGCCGGCCATCGCCTCCAGTGCCGGATCGCCCGCCTGCGCCTGATGCACAAACGTCGCCGCCGGATCTTTGCGCGGATCGGCGCTGAACAAGCCTTGTTGATCGGTCAGGATAATCAGCGCGTCGCCTTCGATCAGATTGGCGACCAGCGCGCCCAGCGTATCGTTATCGCCGAACTTGATTTCATCGGTGACCACCGTATCGTTTTCGTTGATGATCGGCACCACGCCCAGGCGCAATAAAGTAAACAGTGTCGAACGCGCGTTCAGATAGCGTTCGCGATCGGCCAGATCGGCGTGCGTGAGCAGTACCTGCGCAGTACGCAAATCGTGTTTGGAAAAGCTGGATTCGTAAATTTGTGCGAGCCCCATCTGGCCGACTGCAGCGCAAGCCTGCAGTTCATGGATGCCGCTCGGACGCTTGTCGAAGCCGAGCCGTTGCATGCCTTCGGCCACGGCGCCCGAGGTGACCAGCACCACTTCCTTGCCCAATGTGCGCAAGTGGGCAATCTGCGCAGCCCAGCGCGCAATCGCTGCGTGATCCAATCCTTTGCCGTCATTGGTGACCAGCGAAGAACCGACTTTGATGATGATGCGTTTTGCTTTTTTTATGACAGATTGCATATTTTGAAGGCGATAGCGGGCTCAGGCTATATTGGTCGGATCAGTCCGGCACTTTAATCCAACACTTTAAAACGCGGATCGTCCGGATCGATCGAGGCGATGCCGCGCGCTTCTTCGGTCATGTGGGTTTCTTCGGCACGGTGTTCGAGGGCTCGCTTCTGTTCCAGATAACCATAAATTTCGGTAATCAATTCGGCACAGCCATCGCGTGTCAAAGCGGAAATTTCAAATACCGGGCCTTTCCAGCCGAAGCGCTTGACGAAATCCTTGACGCGTTTTTTGCGGTCTTCTTCCGGCACCATATCGAGCTTGTTGAGTACCAGCCAACGCGGCTTTTCAAACAGCGCCGTATCGTATTTCTGCAATTCCTTGACGATCGCCTTGGCTTCCTTGACCGGATCGACCGTATCTTCGAACGGCGCCAGATCGACGATGTGCAACAACAAACCGGTGCGTTGCAAATGCCGCAGAAATTGCACGCCCAGACCGGCGCCGTCGGCAGCGCCCTCGATCAGGCCGGGAATATCGGCGATGACAAAACTTTTTTCGTGGCTGACGCGCACGACGCCCAGGTTCGGATGCAATGTGGTGAACGGATAATCGGCAATCTTCGGACGCGCATTCGACACAGCGGTAATAAAGGTCGATTTACCGGCATTCGGCTGGCCCAGCAAACCGATATCGGCCAGCACTTTCAATTCCAGCTTCAATTCGCGCCGTTCGCCTTCCTTGCCGTCGCTTTTCTGGCGCGGCGCCCGGTTGGTCGACGATTTGAAATGGATATTGCCCCAGCCGCCCTCGCCGCCCTTGGCCAGCAACACGACTTGCTCGTGTTCGGTCAGGTCGGCAATGTGCTCGCCGGTGTTGTGATCGATGACCAGCGTGCCGACAGGCATGCGCAGGAAAATATCGTCTGCGCCCTTGCCGTAGCAATCCGCGCCACGGCCGTTTTCGCCGTCGCGCGCCTTGTGCAATTTGGAGAAACGGTAATCGACCAGCGTATTGATATTGCGATCGGCTACTGCCCAGATCGAACCGCCCTTGCCGCCGTCGCCGCCGTCCGGCCCGCCGAACGGGCGGAATTTTTCGCGGCAAAAACTAGCAACACCGTTGCCGCCATCGCCAGCAATGACTTCGATCTTTGCTTCGTCTATAAACTTCATTTCATTGCCGCCAAAAAGCTAAAAGGCCCTACCGAAGGGCAAGGCCTTTGTGTGAAGTATCGGTTAAGCGGCTCGCACCGCTTGCTTGATACTTCGTAAATTAAAACAGAATTTTGTTCGGTACGTGCCCGGCTAGTGAAACTTAAGCCGCGACGACAGTAACGAACTGACGCTTTTCGGCGCCTTTGATCACGAAAGCAACTTTGCCTTGGATCAGTGCGAACAAGGTGTGATCCTTGCCCATGCCGACGTTTTCGCCCGGGTGCACTTTAGTGCCGCGTTGACGAATGATGATGCCGCCTGCATTGATGGATTGACCACCGTAGACCTTGACGCCGAGTCGTTTCGACTCTGAATCACGGCCGTTGCGCGTAGTGCCGCCGCCTTTTTTATGTGCCATTTGAGACTCCTTGCTATTTACCGAGTGCCTGCGTGCTATTCAATTCCGCCAACGCAAACAAGTAAAACAAATTGTTTATGAATTAAGCGTTGATCGAAACGATCTGCACTTCAGTGTAGTTTTGGCGATGGCCTTGATGCTTCTGATAATGCTTACGACGACGCATTTTGAAGATCTTGACTTTATCGTGGCGACCTTGCGCCAATACCGTAGCCAGCACCGTAGCACCTGCGACCAATGGTGCACCGAACGTAACGGTTTCACCTGCGCCCAAAGCGAGCACTTGATCTAAAGTGATTTCGGAGCCAATGTCTGCAGGTATCTGTTCTATTTTAAGTTTTTCGCCAGCGACAACCTTATATTGTTTGCCACCGGTTTTTATGACCGCGTACATGTGAAACCTCATCGAATAATTTGAAAGGGATTTTTCTTTCGTCTGGGCGCAGCGGAAAAGACCACGCGGAATCGGGAAAACCTGTGATTATACATAGACTTAGCTAAGCGGTCAAAAACTCTTGACAGCGGTGGGATTTGCCCCACACTTCGGCCTGTTTTGTTTCATTTTTGCAATATTATCGGGCGCATCCGTCCGCGACGGCGGCAAGTTCCCGCGCCGCCCGCACATGCCGCTTCCTACTGTAGGCCCCCGGCTATCGTATAATCGCAGCACTCAAGATTCTAAACAGGTTTTTGCCTTGTCCGCCGCCCTACATACCGCCTCTAAAAATTCAATGACAGAATTCATCGCCGCCGACATGCAGGCGGTCAACCATGTCATACGCGCACGCCTGCATTCGGAAGTGCCGCTGGTCAACCAGGTTGCCGAATACATCATCGGCGCCGGCGGCAAGCGGATCCGGCCGGCGCTGGTGCTGATGATCGCCAACGCCCACGGCTACAAGGGCGAGGCGCACCACGAATTGGCGGCGGTGATCGAATTCATCCATACCGCCACCCTGCTGCACGACGACGTGGTCGACGAATCGTCGCTGCGGCGCGGCAAGCAGACCGCCAACGCCCTGTTCGGCAATGCCGCCTCGGTGCTGGTCGGCGATTTCCTGTATTCCCGCGCATTCCAGATGATGGTATCGGTCGGCAACGCCCGCGTCATGCAGATCCTGGCCGACGCCACCAATGTGATCGCCGAAGGCGAAGTGCTGCAATTGCTGAACATGCACAATCCCGAGGTCAGCGAAGCCGCCTATCTGCAAGTCATCCGTTCCAAGACCGCGCGCCTGTTCGAAGCGGCCGCCGAAGTGGGCGCGCTGATCAGCGGCGCGTCCGAGGCCGATATCGCCGCCGCCGGCGAATATGGCGGTTCGCTCGGCACCGCCTTCCAGTTGATCGACGACGTGCTCGATTATTCGGGCAATGCCGCCGAAATCGGCAAGAACGTCGGCGACGACCTGCGCGAAGGCAAACCTACCCTGCCGCTGATCTACGTCATGGAAAACGGCACGCCGCAACAGCGCGAACTGGTGCGCAGCTGCATCGAAAACGGCGACGAACAGCATTTCGACGAAATCCTCGGCGCCATTACCGGCTCGGGCGCGCTCGACTACACGCGCCGGCAAGCCGAGGCTGCCGCGCAACGCGCCGCACGTGCGCTGGACCAATTGCCGGCCAGCAGCTACAAGACCGCCATGCTGGATCTGGCCGCATTCGCGGTCGAACGCAATCACTGATCCGAACACGTACGGCGGACGCTGACTGGCAAAGCCTGCGTCCGGCTTTACAGCGCATTTCCGGCTAGGCATCATCGGTCGCATCGATTGACTTGGCCAGCCATCCGCGGCCGCCTGATGATGATTATCCGCGTCGCGCCCGGCCCGGCGGCTCCCAGCCACCGCTCCATTCCCTTGAACGACCCCGCTGCCCTGGCGCTGCCGTCGGCATTGCTCCGCGCACTGAGCCGGGCCGGCATCCTGTCACCGTCGCAGGCCGCGGCGATCGGGGCCGAAGCATCGCCGGCCGCCATGATCGACCGCATCCTGCAGACCGGCTGCATCGGCGCTGCCGCGCTGGCCGATTTCTGCGCCGATGCATTCGGCCACCCACGCGTGGACCTGGCGCGGTTCGACGCCGCCCGCTGTCCGGTCGAGTTGATCGACGCCAGACTGATGCGCAGCCACGTCCTGGCGCCGCTGGCAATCGACGGCAAGCGCCTGACGATCGCCGTGTCCAATCCGGACAATCTGCAGGCGCTGGACCGGATCCGCTTTCAGACCCAGTTGAGCGTGACCCCGGTGTTCGCCGAGCATCACGCGCTGCTGAGGCTGGTCCAGCGCTTGTGCGAGACCCGTCCCGAAACCCGGCATGTCTTCGAAGCCGCCGGCGCGGAAGCGCCGCCTGCCGCCAGTTCGGTAGACGAGGCGCCGGTGGTGCGTTTCCTGCAAAAGATCCTGGACGACGCGATTGCCCTGCGCGCATCCGACCTGCATTTCGAATCGTTCGAAAAATTTTGCCGCATCCGCTTCCGCATCGACGGCGTCTTGCAGGAAATCGCCCAGCCGCCGCTGTCGATCCGCGAGCAACTGGCGTCCCGCATCAAGGTGATGTCGAACCTGGATATCGCCGAAAAGCGCCTGCCGCAGGACGGCCGCATGCGCCTGGCCGACGGCGCCGGGCGCGCCGTCGATTGCCGCGTATCGACCATGCCGACCTTGTTCGGCGAGAAAATCGTGGTGCGCCTGCTGGAATCCGGCGAGGCGGGGCTGGACATCGATACGCTGGGCCTGGAAGCGGCGCAACGCGAGTTGCTGGTCCGCGCCATCCATCGGCCGCACGGCATGATCCTGGTGACCGGCCCGACCGGTTCCGGCAAAACCCGTTCCCTGTACGCCTGCCTGAACCTGCTGAACCGGCCCGAGGTGAATATTTCCAGCGCCGAGGATCCTGCCGAAATCCATCTGCCCGGCATCAACCAGGTCAGCATCAACGAACGTGCCGGCGTCACCTTTCCGGTCGCCCTGCGCGCATTCCTGCGGCAGGACCCCGACATCGTCATGGTCGGCGAAATCCGCGATCCGGAAACCGCCGACATCGCGCTGAAAGCGGCCCAGACCGGACATCTGGTGTTTTCCACGCTGCATACCAACGACGCCGCCTCGACCCTGACGCGGCTGACCAGCATGGGCGTGCCGGCATTCAACATCGCTGCTTCCGTGATCCTGATCGTGGCGCAACGGCTGGTGCGCCGGCTTTGCGATTGCAAGCAGGCCGCCGGATTGCGCCGCGATGCGCTGCTGCAAGCCGGCTTCCCGCGGCAACTGGCCGCCGACTGCACACCGTTCCGGGCCGCCGGTTGCGAATGCTGCAACGGCAGCGGTTACCGGGGGCGCATCGGCATCTATCAACTGCTGCCCGTAACAACGGCGATCGAACGCCTCATCCTGTCCGGCTGCAACACTGGGGAAATCGATGCCGCAGCCCGCCGCCACGGCATGCAAGGCCTGCGCACGGCAGGACTGCGCAAGGTCGCCGAGGGCGTGACCAGTCTCGACGAAGTCCTGGCCTGCACGGTTGCCGAGCCGGCCGAGTCCCTTATGGCAAAAGAAGAATAGCCATGGCGCGCCCCATATCGACACCGCCGCCGAACAGGCCGCGCAGACCGTCCCCGCGCAACTACGCCTGGCAAGGCGTCGACGCCCGCGGCAAGGCTGTGCATGGCGAACTGCTCAGCAGCAGCGCCGCGATGGTCGCCGCGACACTGCGGCGGCGCGGCATCCAGGCCGGCAGTATCGCCCCGCTGCGCCCATTGTCGGCCTGGAACCGGCATATCGCGGCCAAGGAGATGACGGTGCTCACGCGCCAACTGGCCACCATGCTCAACGCCGGCGTTCCCTTGCTGCAGACGCTCGACATCCTGGCGGAAAGCCATGCCAATCCGGCGCTGGTGCGGCTCCTGCGCGCCATCCGGAGCGATATCGAAACCGGCAGCAGTTTTTCCGAAGCGCTGGCCAGGTATCCGCGCCATTTCGACCTGCTGTTCTGCAATCTGGTCGCCGCCGGCGAACAGGCCGGCATGCTGGACGCACTGCTGGCCAGGCTGGCCGATACCAGGGAGCGCAATGGCGCCTTGCGCAGCCGGGTGCGCGCGGCGCTGATTTATCCGATCGCCATCCTCGGCGTGGCGCTGCTGGTCACGACAATCATCATGGTCTGGGTGGTGCCGGCGTTTCGCGAGGTATTCGCCAGCTTCGGCGCCGAACTGCCGCTGGCCACGCGCATGGTCATCGCCCTCTCGGACTGGTTCGTGCGCCATTGGGCCGCCGGGCTGGGTGGCGGCGCGGCGGCCCTCAGTCTTTCCTTTCATTACTGGAAACGTTCCATTACCATACAGCGCATGGTCGATAGACTCCTACTGAAACTGCCTGTGTTCGGCCCCCTGGCGGCGCATGCGTGCATTGCGCGCTGGTCGCGCACGCTGGCAACCATGTTCGCCGCCGGCATCCCCTTGCTCTCGTCGATGGAAATCGTCGGCAGGACCAGCGGCAATGCGCTGTACCTGGCGGCCAGCCGGCAAATCCAGCGCGACCTGCATGACGGCCGCGGCCTGGCGCAGGCCATCGACAACACCCGGCGCTTTCCGAACCTGGTCGCACAGATGGCGGCCATCGGCGAAGAGTCCGGCACTCTCGACCGGATGCTGGGCAAGGCCGCCGATTTCTACGAAGCCGAAGTCAATCAGGCCGTCGCCACCCTGTCTTCTGTACTCGAACCGATCATCATGGTGGTGCTGGGCGGCCTGGTCGGTACGCTGGTGGTCTCGATGTACCTGCCGATTTTCCAGTTGGGCGCGGTGGTTTGATGCCGTTCGCAGCAAGCGGCGTTCTTTCGATCGGCCCGCATCACTGGCAGGCTGCCTGCGGCGCCGCATTGATCGGTCTTTTCATCGGCAGCTTCCTCAATGTGGTGATTCATCGCCTGCCGAGGATGATGCAGCGCGCCAACGACAATTACCTGGCCGAAGAACAAGGCCTGCCGGCGCCGCATGCCGGGCGTTACGATCTGCTGCTGCCGCGCTCGCAATGCCCCGGCTGCGGGGCGACGCTCTCGATCCTTCGCAATATCCCGTTATTCAGCTATCTCTTCCTGCGTGGCCGCTGCGCCGGCTGCGGCATTGCCATTTCCCTGCGCTACCCGCTGGTCGAGCTGTTGGCCGCCGGCCTGTCCGCGCTGCTGGTCTGGCATTTCGGCAGCGGCATGCGCGGCATCAGCGCATTGCTGCTGATGTATTTCCTGCTGGCGATGGCCTGGATCGACGCCGAAACCGGCCTGCTGCCCGACGAACTGACACTGCCGCTGCTGTGGGGCGGCCTGCTGGTCAACCTGAACGGCATGATCGTGCCGCTGCGCGAGGCGGTGCTGGGCGCGCTGGCCGGCTATATGGCGCTGTGGGTGATTTTCCAGCTGTACCGGCTGATCGCCGGCAAGGACGGCATGGGCTACGGCGATTTCAAAATGCTGGCCGCGCTGGGCGCCTGGCTGGGTTGGAGTATGCTACCCGTGGTCCTGCTGCTGGCATCGATCGCGGGCCTGATCGTCGGCCTCGCCCTGCAACTGGGCGGCCAGCGCAGGGCCGGCGCGATACTGCCGTTCGGCCCGTTCCTGGCGGCGGCCGGCCTGTTCAGCCTGTTCTACGGCCCGCGCATCTGGGAAACTTACCTCATATGGATGCTGCCGGCATGAACGCTACGTCAAACCATGTAAAGAACGGCAAGTTTACCGTCGGTCTCACCGGCGGCATCGGCAGCGGCAAGAGCACCGTCGCCGATCTGTTCGAGGCGCGCGGCGCAACTGTGATCGATACCGACCTGATTGCGCATCGGCTGTCGGCGCCGGGCGGCCTGGCCATCGATGCGCTGCGCCGGGCCTTCGGCGACTCCTTCATCACGCCGCAGGGCGCCCTGGATCGCGACCGCATGCGCGCACTGGTTTTTTCCGACCCCGACGCCCGGCGGCGATTGGAAGCAATCCTGCATCCGCTGATCAAGAGCGAGGCCGAGCGCGCCGCCGCCGCGGCCGACGGCCCGTATACCATCTTCGTGGTGCCGCTGATGCATCCGGCCAGCGGCTGGCGCGACCGCAGCGCACGGATCCTGGTAGTGGATTGCGATGAGGCGACCCAGATTGCGCGCGTCATGCAGCGGAATCAATTATCATCGGAGCAGGTCCAAGCCATCATGGCGGCGCAGATATCACGCGAGCAGCGCCTGGCGATGGCCGACGACGTCATCGGGAATAATGGCGATAGCGCGGCGCTGCCGCCGCAGGTCGAACGGCTGCATGCGCAATATCTGGCGCTGGCCCGGTAAGAATATCGCCCGCATGCATTATCAGTGTTTGTAATTTTACCCAGCATCGTTCAGAATCACGTATAGTCCAGTTCAACTTTAAAGGGATGTACTTTGATCGTTTACGAATACCCTTTCAACGAGCGTATTCGCACGTTGCTGCGACTGGAAGACCTGTTTGAAAAATTCACGTTTTTCTTGCAACAGGAAAGCCCGCTGCAGCATCATGTTGCCCTCGCGACCATATTCGAAATTCTCGAAGTAGCTGGCCGCGCCGATCTCAAATCCGATCTCCTGCAAGAACTGGAACGCCAGAAGCAGACGCTGCTGGCCTATCAAACCAATCCCAATGTCGAACCGGAAATGCTCAACGCGATTTTGGCCGAAGTCGACCGCGCCAGCGTCGCCCTGAGCGCGGCCCAAGGGCGTACCGGCCAGAACATCCGCGACAACGAATGGCTGATGAGCATTCGCGGCCGCACCATTATCCCCGGCGGCGCCTGCGAATTCGACCTGCCGTCGTATTACGCGTGGCAGCAGCGTTCCGCCGAGCAACGTTACCAGGACATTTCCAACTGGTTCGCCCCGCTGCTGCCTTTATGCGATGCCATCGCGATTGTGCTGAAGCTGCTGCGCGAATCGGGCCAGCCGGTCAAGATCACCGCCGAGGCCGGCAGTTATCAGCAGATGCTGCAAGGGAAGACGTATCAGATGCTGCGCCTGGTAATCGACGATACGCTCAACGCGATCCCGGAAATCTCGGCCAACAAGTATATGGTCTGGGTACGTTATACCTCCCAGGACGGCGACATGAAACCGAAGCCGTTCGAAAGCGACGTTCCATTCGAGCTAGCCCTCTGCGGCTTCTAGAGGAGCGCTGGCTGGACGCGCGCAAGGCCGCAATCTTGGCACTGCGATGCTCGCCGTACTTGAGCACGACTGCGCTCTTATGCCAACCTTGACGCTACGCACACGCCCTGCCAGACACTCTAAACGTCAGTTATTGCGCTACTAAAAACTTTTTTTATTTTTTATGGTTACTACAGTCAATTGCCCAACCTGCAGCGCAAAAGTGGAATGGACGGAAGCGAACAAATTTCGCCCATTCTGTTCCGATCGCTGCAAACAGATCGATCTCGGCGCCTGGGCCGAGGAAAAGTATACGATTCCGGCCGTCAATCTTCCCGACGAGATGGAAGACGATCAGAAGCCGCTGCAATAAGCCTCGTTACGCGTAGCGCAACTGGTCGAGCCATTCGATCAGCGGGATTGTGGCCGGCAACAGCGGCGCGACCGCAACCGCGCCTTGCCAGGCAAAGGCCTGCCCTTCCAGGCTTTGCGGCTCGCCGCGCCATTCGCGGCTGATGTAGAAATGCAGCCGCACGTGCGCGTGCGGGTAGATATGCTCCACGCCGCACCACGGCTCGGCCGACAAGACTTCCAATCCCAGTTCCTCGACGAATTCCCGCTTCAGCGCGGCCAGGATCGCCTCGCCCGGCTCGACCTTGCCGCCCGGGAATTCCCAATAGCCGGCATAGGGCTTGCCGTCCGGCCGCTGCCCCAGCAAGACATCGCCGTTGGGCCGCATCAGGATGCCGACCGCGACGTCGATCGGCGCATTCTTCGTTTCCTCGCCCATCGCGCTACTGCTTGCCCGCATGATCTTTGGCGAATTGCCATGCCACGCGGCCCGAACGCGAGCTGCGCTGCAGCGCCCAGCGCAGCGCATCGCCGCGCGCTGCCTCAACCTGTTCCGGCGTGCAGCCGAAATGCTTGAGCCAGTGCGCCACGATGTCCAGATAGTCGTCCTGGCGGAACGGATAGAAGGTGACCCACAGGCCGAAGCGCTCGGACAGGGAAATCTTCTCCTCCACTGTCTCGCCCGGATGCAGGTCGCCGTCTTCGGTATGTACATAGGTCGCGTTATCGGACATGCGCTCCGGCATCAGGTGGCGCCGGTTCGACGTTGCGTAGATCAGCACATTATCCGATTGCGCCGACACGCTGCCGTCGAGCGCCACCTTCAACGCCTTGTAACCGCTCTCGCCCTCCTCGAACGACAGATCGTCGCAAAACACGATGAAGCGCTCCGGCCGGCCTGCAACCATATCGACAATATCCGGCAAATCGGACAGATCGTCCTTGTCCACTTCGATCAGCCGCAAGCCCTGGGCGGCGTATTGATTCAGGCAGGCCTTGATCAGCGACGACTTGCCGGTGCCGCGCGCGCCGGTCAGCAGGACATTGTTGGCCGGTTTGCCGCCGACGAACTGCCGGGTGTTCTGGTCGATCTGTTCCTTCTGCGGCGCGATATTGTGCAGGTCGCTCAGCGCGATCGGCGCGATATGCGTGACCGGCTGCAGATACCCGGCCTGATCGCGTCCGGGGCGGCGGCGCCAGCGAAAGGCAATCGCGGCCTGCCAGTCCGGGGCCGCGCCCGCAGCCGGCGGCAAGATCGATTCGATACGTGCCAGCAATAACTCGGCGCGTTGCAAAAATTGGTCTAATTGGGTCATGGCGATTCAGTGTTCCGGGGTGCGTTAAGTGAGTGCGGCAAATACGCTGGCGTCGCTGCGTACGCTCGCATCAGGAGCGATAATCGGCATTGATGCTGACGTACTCGTGCGACAAATCGCAAGTCCAGATGGTGGCCGCGGCATTGCCGCGCCCCAGTTTTACCCGCACCGTGATTTCGCTTTGCTGCATCACGCGCTGACCGTCGGCTTCCAGGTAATCGGGATTGCGCCCGCCGTCGCGCGCAACCCAGACATCGTCCAGGTACAGATTCAGCCTGGACACGTCCAGGTCGTCCACGCCGGCATAGCCGATCGCCGCCAGGATACGGCCCAGGTTCGGGTCGGAGGCGAAGAATGCGGTTTTCACCAACGGCGAATGACCGATCGAATAGGCGATCTTGCGGCACTCGGCTACGTTGGCGCCGTCTTCCACTGTGATCGTGATGAATTTGGTGGCGCCCTCGCCGTCGCGGATAATCATCTGCGCCAGTTCCTGCGCAATGCCGGTCACCGCTTCGGCCAGCGCCGCGTAGTCGGCCGAGTCGACCGAATCGACCCGCAGCGGATCGGCTGCGCTGCCGGCGGCGATCAGGATGAAGGAGTCATTGGTGGAAGTATCGCCGTCGATGGTGATGCAATTGAAGGACAGCTCGGCCACATGCTTGACCAGCGTATCGAGCACCGGCTGCGCCACTGCCGCGTCGATCGCCAGGAAACCCAGCATCGTCGCCATGTTCGGCCGGATCATGCCGGCCCCCTTGCTGATGCCGGTCATGGTGACGGTCTTGCCGCCGATCGCGACCCGGCGCGAGGCGGCCTTGGGCTGGGTATCGGTGGTCATGATCGATTCGGCGGCGTTGAACCAGTTGTCCGCCTTCAGGTTGCCCAGCGCCTGCGGCAGGCCGGCGACGATGCGGTCGACCGGCAGCGGCTCCAGGATCACGCCGGTGGAAAACGGCAGTATCTGCCGCGGCGAGCATCCCATCAGCGCGGCCAGCGCGTCGCAGGTTTCATGCGCGTGCGCCAGGCCTGCGGCGCCGGTGCCGGCGTTGGCGTTGCCGGTATTGATCAGCAAGGCGCGGATCGGCGCGGATGGATTGGCGCCGGCCTGGGCCAGATGCTCCTTGCAAATCTGCACCGGGGCCGCGCAGAAACGGTTTTGCGTAAATACGCCCGCCACCGTCGCTCCCGCCGACAGCTTGACGACCAGTACGTCCTTGCGATCGGCTTTGCGCACGCCGGCTTCGGCATGGCCCAGTTCGACGCCGGCGATCGGCAGCAGGTTGGCGGGAACGGGAAGAGGAGAGTTGACGGCCATGGCGGTGATTGTCCGGAAAAATTAATCGAAAATTTCTGATGTCATGCAGGCCCGGGCAAGTGTCGTGAGGGCGATATCGGCCTCTCACGGCGCTGGCTCGAATCTTCCTGCGAGGCGCATTATTGTATCTGTATCCGCCGAATAAAAAAGGGCGGCATCCTCAAGATGTCGCCCTTCTGGTCTTCGGCCCAACCGGTAGCGGCCGCCTTTACGCCAATTTACCGTGGCACTGCTTGTACTTCTTGCCGCTGCCGCACGGGCAAGGATCGTTGCGGCCGACCTTCGGCACGCCGCTGACCTGTGGCTGCGCCTTCGGCTCCTCGCTGTTCGCGGTCGGCGCCAGCAGTTCTTCCGGCGCCGCTGCGGCATCGAAATCGGCGTGCTGGTAATGCACGTTTTCGACATGCGACTGCGCCAGTTGCGCCTCGGCCGCATCGATTTCCTCGCGGCTCTGGATCTGCACTGTCATCACCACCTTCACCACTTCGTTCTTGATCAGGTCCAGCATCTGCCCGAACAGTTCGAACGCTTCGCGCTTGTACTCCTGCTTCGGATTCTTTTGCGCATAGCCGCGCAGGTGGATGCCCTGGCGCAGATGATCCAGCGCCGCCAGATGCTCGCGCCAATGACTGTCGATGGCCTGCAGCGTGACGCTGCGCTCGAAGCCGTGGAAGCTTTCGCGGCCGACCACCTCGACCTTCGCGCCATACAAGGCATCGCCCGCGTCCAAGATGCGCTGCAGCAGCTCTTCCTCGGCCAGGTTCGGTTCCTTTTCCAGCATCTCGGCCAGCGGCACATCCAGTCGCCATTCGTTGCCGAGCGCGGCTTCCAGCGCGGGGATGTCCCATTGCTCCTCGACCGACTCCGGCGGCACGTGTTCGTAGAAGATCTCGGTCAGCACGCCATGCCGCAGCGAGGTAATCATCTCGGACACATCCTGCGATTCCAGCAGCTCATTGCGCTGCTGGTAGATCACCTTGCGCTGGTCGTTGGAAACGTCGTCGTATTCCAGCAATTGCTTGCGGATGTCGAAATTGCGCGCTTCGACCTTGCGCTGCGCCGATTCGATCGAACGCGAAACGATGCCCGCTTCGATCGGTTCGCCTTCCGGCATCTTCAGGCGGTCCATGATGGCGCGCACGCGGTCGCCGGCGAAAATGCGCAGCAAGGCGTCGTCCAGCGACAGGTAGAAACGCGAGGAGCCCGGATCGCCCTGGCGGCCCGAACGTCCGCGCAACTGATTGTCGACCCGGCGCGACTCGTGCCGTTCGGTACCGATGATGTGCAAGCCTCCGGCGGCCACCACATGATCGTGCAGCGATTGCCATTCTTCGTTGAGCTTGGCGGCTTGCGCGGCCTTTTCGGCATCCGACAGCTGATCGTCGGCGTCGATGATCTGGATCTGCTTCTCGACATTCCCGCCCAGCACGATGTCGGTGCCGCGGCCGGCCATGTTGGTGGCGATGGTGATCATCTTCGGCCGGCCGGCCTGCGCAATGATCTGCGCTTCGCGTTCGTGCTGCTTGGCGTTGAGCACATTGTGCGGCAAGCCGGCCTTGGCCAGGATGCCCGACAGCAGTTCGGAATTCTCGATCGAGGTGGTGCCGACCAGCACCGGCTGCCCGCGTTCGTAGCAATCCTTGATGTCGATCAGCATCGCCTGGTACTTTTCCTCGGCGCTCTTGTAGACCTGGTCCTGGCGGTCCTTGCGCTGGCTGATGCGGTTGGGCGGAATCACCACCGTTTCCAGGCCGTAGATTTCCTGGAATTCGTAGGCTTCGGTATCGGCCGTGCCGGTCATGCCGGACAGCTTGGCGTACATCCGGAAGTAATTCTGGAACGTAATCGACGCCAATGTCTGGTTTTCGTTCTGGATCGAGACATGCTCCTTGGCTTCGACCGCCTGGTGCAGGCCTTCGGACCAGCGGCGGCCGGTCATCAGGCGCCCCGTGAATTCATCGACTATGACGACTTCGCCATTCTGCACTACGTAATGCTGGTCCTTGTGATACAGCGTATGCGCGCGCAAGGCCGCGTACAGGTGATGCACCAGCGAGATATTGGCGGCGTCGTACAGCGAGGCGCCGTCGGCCAGCAGGCCCATCTGGGTCAGGATGCGCTCGGCCTTGTCGTGGCCGGCTTCGGTCAGCAGCACCTGGTGCGCCTTGTCGTCGCGGGTGTAATCGCCCGGCACTTCGATCTTGCCCTTGCCGTCCGGCGTTTCTTCGCCGATCTGCAGCGTCAGCAGCGGCGGCACGCTATCGATCTTCTGATACAGGTCGGTATGGCTTTCGGCCTGGCCGGAAATGATCAGCGGGGTGCGGGCTTCGTCGATCAGGATCGAGTCGACCTCATCGACGATCGCGAAATTCAGATTGCGCTGCACCCGGTCGCCGGCTTCGAACACCATGTTGTCGCGCAGGTAATCGAAACCGAATTCGTTGTTGGTGCCGTAGGTGATATCGGCGGCGTAGGCTTGCTGCTTCAGGTCGTGCGCCATCTGCGAGAGGTTCACGCCGGTGGTCAGGCCGAGCCAGCTGTAGAGGCGATCCATCCATTCGGCGTCGCGCTGGGCCAGGTAATCGTTGACGGTCACCACATGCACGCCCTTGCCGGACAGCGCATTCAGGTAGGCGGCCAGCGTGGCCATCAGGGTCTTGCCTTCGCCGGTGCGCATTTCGGCGATCTTGCCGTAGTGCAAGGTCATGCCGCCGACCAGTTGCACGTCGAAATGGCGCATCTTCAGCACGCGCTTGCTGGCCTCGCGGCATACCGCGAAGGCTTCCGGCAGCACCGCGTCGAGCGTCTCGCCATTGGCGATGCGCGCTTTCAGTTCGGGCGTCTTCGCTTGCAGCTCGGCATCCGACAGCTTTTCCAAGGCCGGTTCCAGCGCATTGATCTGGCGAACTGTCTTTTGGTATTGCTTGAGCAGCCGCTGGTTGCGGCTACCGAAAATCTGGGTCAGTAATGACATGCTTGGATTCTAAAAAAGCGTAAAGGAAAGCGCCGCATGTGATCCAAAGGAGGCTGTCACGCTGCGAAACCGGAAGTTGACCAAAGCCGCAAATTGCTCGCGCCGCACCGGCGCGCACTTGCAAATAAACAGCATTGCCATGCATTTTTGACAATTAGCTCGTGATTTTATCATGCACCACTCTAGATATAGGACTATACCGGCCGGAATCAATAGCCGGGGCGCCCGGGAGCGGGCCAGGGGCGCCGAAAAGGCGGCAAAGGCGCCTGGAAAGGCTACTTGGCCGCGACGGCAGGCGGGCGGGGCGGACCGGCGCCGAGCGCCAGGAATTTGCGAGGATCCTGCGCCGCGCCGCGGATGCGCACTTCGAAGTGCAGGTGCGGGCCGGTAGAACGGCCGGTGGTGCCGATGTCGGCGATATGCTGGCCCCGCTTGACGATATCGCCTACCTTGGCATACAGCTGCGAGGCGTGCGCATAGCGGGTCATGATGTCGTTGCCGTGATCGATGTCCAGCATGTTGCCGTACTGGGGATGGAATTCGGCCGCGATCACGACTCCCGCCGCGGCCGCATGGATCGGCGTGCCGACCGGCGCGGGGAAATCCAGGCCTTCGTGAAAGGCGTTGCCGCCGGTGAAAGGATCGATGCGCCAGCCGAAACTCGACGAGTTGTACATGACGTTGACCGGCTGCATGGTCGGCAGCAGGCGCGACTTGATCTTGTCGCTCATTAGCGCGGTTTCCACCACGTTCATGTAGTCGACGCGGTGGCCCATATCGACCGCGAAGGCGTCCAGCGCCTTTTGCAGTTCGCTCATGCCCAACGGTTGCGGCACGGTGGCCGGATTGCGGCTGTTGATCGGGCCGCCCTGCCCCGCCGGCACCTTGAAGTTGAATTCCTGCGGCGGCACGCCGGACAGGCCCTGCACCCGTTCGCCCAGCGCATCCAGGCGCATCAGTTGCGCCTGCATTTCACCCAGCTTGACGGCCATCACAGCCAGGTTTTCCTTCAGGTATTTTTCTTTTTTGTCCTCGTCCTGCCGCATCATCGATTCGGCGATGCCATGCAGCATGGGCGACTGGCTGTCGCCGGCATGGGTCAGCAGGATGTAGGACAGCAATGCGGCGCAGCCCAGGATCAGCACCAGCAGCAACAGCAGCGCTATCAATACATGCCTGGTATTGAGCGTCAGCGAGCGAACGCGGGCAAAACGCGGGTGCAGCAGGATTATTTGCATCGATTTCTTCTGTGTCCTCAGACCCCGAAACTGCATTCGTCGGAGATGACTGTGATATCGTTTAAGGATGTTACGTCAATCTCAATTTCTCTCCGGCCGGCATACGGTCCCCAAACCGATGGGTGCGGCGGATTTCCTGCAATCCAACGACGGCCTGGCGGCGCTCCTGCCAGCGGTCGCCAGGATGAACGCGCTGCAAAAAGACTGCGCCGCGCTGCTGCCGTCGATGTTCGACGCTTGCGATGTGCTGCAATACGATGCCGATCAACTGGTGCTGTCGACACCGAACGCGGCGCTGGCCGCGAAGCTAAAACAACAGTTGCCAAAATTGCAAGCGCATTTGGTCAAAAGCGGCTGGCAGGTTAACGTAATCCGTATCAAAGTGCAAGTTGCCAGGCCGCGCGCGCGCGACGTCTTCACCAAGCAGATTCACTTGCCGCCGCAAGCCTTGAGCGCCCTGGACCAACTGGGCAAGACACTGGAAAATTCCCCGCGCAACCAGACGCTGATCGAGGCCGTGCGGGCGATGGTGGCGCGCCACCAGGTCAAATAACGAATAAACCGGAAGTTGTGGCAAAGTGAAGCCGGCGGCTTCTACGTCAGCGCCCACTCTTGCTGCGCTTGCGAGGTATACGTCGCGGGCGCCAGTTCCGGCCGGTCGAAGGTAACGATTTCGTAGGCGTCCGGCTGTTCCAGCAGCGCGCGCAACAACTGGTTGTTCATCGCATGGCCGGATTTGTGCGCGACATAGCTGGCCAGCAGAGGATGGCCGATCAGGTACAGATCGCCGATGGCGTCCAGGATCTTGTGCCGTACGAATTCATTGTCGTAACGCAGCCCGTCCGTATTCAATATCCGGTATTCATCCAGCACGATCGCGTTTTCGAACGATCCGCCGCGCGCCAGGCCCATGCCGCGCAAGGTTTCCACATCCTGCATGAAACCGAAGGTGCGCGCGCGCGCGATTTCCTTCACATACGATTCGATGCCGAAATCGACTTCGGCGGTCTGCCCCGTGGCGTCCACCGCCGGATGATTGAATTCGATGAAGAACTTGAGCTTGAAGCCTTCGTAAGGCTCCAGCCGCGCCCATTTTTCGCGGCTGCCTTCGCCTTCGCGCACTTCGACCGGACGCTTGATGCGGATGAATTGCTTGGCCGCGCCCTGTTCCTGCAAACCGGCCTGCTGCAGCAGGAAGACGAACGACGAGGCGGAGCCGTCCATGATCGGGATTTCCTCGGCCGTCACATCGATGATCAGGTTATCGATGCCCATGCCGGCGCAGGCCGACAACAGATGTTCGACGGTGGAGACGCGCACATCGCCGCGCGCCAGGGTCGACGCCATGCGGGTGTCGCCGACGCCGGTGGCCACGGCAGGCAATTCCACGATCGGATCCAGGTCGACGCGGCGGAACAGGATGCCGCTGCCGGCAGTTGCCGGATGCAGCGTCAATTCGACCTTGGTCCCGGAATGCATGCCGATGCCGACCGCCTTGATCGACTTCTTGATTGTGCGTTGTTTTAACATCCGGCAATTATAGCCAGCTTAGGCCTCGGACGCCGTAATCCGCCCGGAAACGGCCTGCAATGCGTCGCAAAAATGATGCAGCGCACTAAGTCGATCCCACCGAGTCGATCCTGCCGCAAAAGGCGCGGGCGATAAAAAACGGCGCCGATTCACACAGGCGCCGTTTTCATGATGCAAGCACTCAATCGCCGATCAGAGCTGGCCCAGCAGCGTTTCGGCGTTCGACACTTCGAACTTGCCCGGCGCTTCGATATTCAGTTGCTTGACCACGCCGTCTTCGACCAGCATCGAATAGCGCTGCGAACGCGTGCCCATGCCGTTCTTGCTGAAATCAGCGCTCAGGCCCAGCGCCTTGCTGAAGTCGGCGTTGCCGTCGGCCAGCAGGCGCACCAGGCCGGTAGCCTTCTGATCGCGGCCCCAGGCGCCCATGACGAAAGCGTCATTGACCGAAATCGCCCAGATTTCATCCACGCCCTTGGCCTTGAAGTCGGCGGCGTGCTGGACATAGCCCGGCAGGTGCTTGGCCGA
>DASYEK010000140.1:0-8291 GCA_036499085.1 Herbaspirillum sp.
GAACGTGTATATCTACGCAGCCGGCGCGCGTCGCGCATGCATCGTTAGCCATGCATCACTAAAATAACAAAGTTCTTCCCGCAGCTTCAGCCAATTTTCGATGAGACGATCATGACAGAAAACCAGCAAGAAGACCTGGCCGGCCTGCCCGATTCCATGGGCGATCCACCAGAAAGCCGGCAACGGCGCCAAGTTCACCCCCAGCCATATCTGCAAACCCTGCAAGACCCGCAAGCCCCTCGTCAAGTATCCGCGCCCAGTTTCAAATATCGCTCTATCCCAATAAATACAACGCAGCACGCCCCGCCCTCCGCGGCTCTTCCCGATTTCCTGCAAAAGCCTCTTTCCTTCCTGCCGCAACTGACACGCCGCCGCTTCCTGGCATTGATCGGCGCTACCGGCGCGGTCGGCGCGGTGACGCCCGCCGAAGTGTTTGCGGCCGAGCCTGCCGCGGCCGCGCCTGCGGCGGACCATGGCGTCACGCGCCTGACGGTCAACGGCATCCAGCGCGAAGCCAGGGTCGACGTGCGCACCACCCTGCTCGACTATCTGCGCGAAGACCTGCAACTGACCGGCACCAAGAAAGGCTGCGATCACGGCCAGTGCGGCGCCTGCACCGTGCACGTCAACGGCCGCCGCGTCAATTCCTGCCTGAGCCTGGCCGCCATGCACGACGGCGACAGCGTGACCACCATCGAAGGCCTCGGCACGCCGGACCATCTGCATCCGATGCAGGCCGCCTTCGTCGAACACGACGGCCTGCAATGCGGCTATTGCACCGCCGGCCAGATCATGTCGGCGGTGGCGCTGCTCAAGGAGCCGTGCGGCCGCGCCAATGCCGACGTCAAGGAAGCGATGAGCGGCAATATCTGCCGCTGCGGCGCCTATTCGAACATCGTCGCCGCGATCCAGCAGGTTCGCAAAGTCTAAGGGGGCCGTCATGCAAACATTCGAAATGATCCGTCCGCAAAGCGCCGGCGACGCCGTCCGGCTGGGCGCGCAGCAAGGCAGGGACGACCGGGCGCAGGCCATGCCGGCGGTGCGCTTCCTGGCCGGCGGCACGACGCTGCTGGACCTCATGAAGCTGAACGTCGAACAACCGCAACAGGTGCTCGACATCAACCGCCTGCCGCTGGCCCAGGTCGAAACCACGGCCGACGGCGGCCTGGCGATCGGCGCGCTGGTGCGCAATGCCGACATGGCGCATCATCCGCTGGTCATGCAGCGTTATCCGGTGCTGAGCCAGGCGCTGCTGTCCGGCGCATCGCCGCAATTGCGCAATATGGCGACCACCGGCGGCAACCTGCTGCAGCGCACGCGCTGCGTCTATTTTCGCGATACCGCCACGCCCTGCAACAAGCGCGAACCCGGTTCCGGCTGTTCCGCCATCGACGGCTTCAACCGCAATCTCGCCATCCTCGGCGGCAGCGACCATTGCATCGCCACCAATCCATCCGATATGAACGTCGCGCTGACCGCGCTCGAGGCGACCATCCATGTGCAGGGCAGCGCCGGCCCGCGCGCCATTCCGATCGCCGATTTCTATCTGCTGCCGGGCAATACGCCGCAACGCGAAACGGTGCTCGATCCCGGCGACCTGATCACCCATGTCACGCTGGCGCCCATGCCGGCCGGCGTGCGCTCGGCGTATCTGAAACTGCGCGACCGCGCCTCGTATGAATTCGCGCTGTCGTCGGCCGCCGTGATCGTCGGCGTGAGCAACGGCCGCATCAGCCATGCGCGGGTGGCGCTGGGCGGCGTCGGCACGCGCCCCTGGCGGTCGCCGGAGGCCGAAGCGGCGCTGCTGAATGCGCCGGCCAATGCCGAGACCTTCGCGCAGGCCGCCCGGGCCGCCGTGAGCAATGCCGTCCCGCGCAGCCAAAACGGTTTCAAGGTCGACCTGGTGCAGCGCTGCCTGGTGCATGCGTTGCGTACCGTCACATCGAGGAGTGTCTAAATGGCGATCCAAACCCAAACGCCCGCCTTCAATACCGGCGTCGGCGCCGCTTTGCCGCGCATCGACGCGCCGCTGAAAGTCACCGGCCGCGCGCAGTACACCTCCGACCATCGCTTCCCCGGCATGCTGATCGCGGTGCCGGTCTGCGCCACCATCGCCAATGGCACGGTAACGCGCATCGATGCCTCCGCGGCGCAGGCCATGCCCGGCGTGAAGATGATCTACACGCACGAGAACATCGGCCGCTTCTACCGCGTCGGGGCCGCCGTGCGCATCGACGAGAAGCGTTCGCCGATGGAAGACGCCACAGTCCGCTATTACGGCCAGTACGTGGCGATGGCGGTGGCCGATACCTTCGAGCAGGCCAGCGCCGCGGCCGCCGCGATCAAGGTCGAATACCGCAAGGAAACGCCGAATGTGGCGCGCCGGCTGGACAGCAGCGCCGCGACCAAGATCGATTCCCAGCGCGGCGATCCGGACGGCGCCTTCGCGGCGTCGCCGGTACAGCTCGACCAAACCTATACGACGCCGATCGAAACGCATAATCCGATCGAACTGCATGCCTGCGTGGCGGTGTACGACGGCCAGAATTTCACGCTGTACGAAACCTCGCAGGCAATCGTCAACCACCAGGCGGCGATGGTCGATATCCTCGGCGTGCAGCCGGAGAACGTGCGGGTGATCACGACTTATCTCGGCTCCGGTTTCGGCGGCAAGCTATGGCCGTGGCAGCACAGCCTGCTGGCGGCGATGGCGGCGCGCAACCTGGGACGGCCGATCAAGCTGGTGGTCAGCCGCGACATGATGTTTCATAACGTCGGCCATCGCACCAACACGCAACAGCGCGTGCGGCTTTCGGCCACGCCGGACGGCAAGCTGACCTCGCTGCGGCAGGATTACCTGACGCATTCGGCCCAGATCGAATCCAGCCGCGAGAACTGCGGCGAGGCAACGGTGTATTTCTACGCCACCGACAACCTGCGCGTCACCAGCGGCCAGGTCAAGCGCCACATCGCGCCGACCACTTCCATGCGCGGCCCCGGCGCGGTGCCGGGCCTGTTCGCCACCGAATCGGCCATCGATGAACTGGCGATCAAACTCAATATCGATCCGGTGCAGTTCCGCCTGATCAACGAGCCGGCCGTCGACCAGAGCCTGAACGTGCCGTTTTCCTCGCGCCACATGCGCGAATGCCTGACCACCGGCGCCGAACGCTTCGGCTGGGCCAAGCGCAATCCGAAGGTCGGTTCCATGCAGCGCGACGGCGCCATCCTCGGCTGGGGCGTGGCGGGCGCGTCGTGGATGGCCAAGCGGGTGCCGGCCGAAGCCTCGGTGGCGCTGACCGCCGACGGCGGCGTCAGGGTGATTTCGGCGGTGCAGGATATCGGCACCGGCACCTACACCGTATTGGCGCAGATGGTGGCCGGACTGACCGGCATCCCGATGGGAAAAATCGTGGTGCAGATCGGCGACAGCCGGCTGCCGCCGGGACCGTTTTCCGGGGGCTCGGTGGCGACCGCTTCGATGACACCGCCGATCGGCGACGCCGCGCGCTCGGCGATGAAGCAGATCGTCGCGATCGCCGCCGAGCACGAGCAATCGCCGTTCAAGGGCAGCAAGCCCGATGTGCTGACATTTTCCCAAGGGCGCGTGCATCGCAAGGACCAGTCGCCCCAAAGCGGCGTGCCGTTCGCCGACATCCTGCGCAGCGCGCGCCTGGCCGCCGTCACCGGCAAGGGCAAGGCCGGCGCCAGCACGGGCGACCCGGGCGCCTCGAAAATCTCGATCCATTCCTATGGCGCGCAATTCGTCGAAGTGCTGTGGCAGCCGGAAATCGCGCGCCTGCGGGTGAACCGCGTGGTGACCGTCATCGACGCCGGCCGCATCATCAATCCGCGCACCGGACGCAACCAGATCGAGGGCGCGGTGGTGATGGGCATCGGCATGGCCTTGTTCGAGGAGACGCATTACGATCCGCGCAACGGCAAACCGGTCAACAACAACCTGGCCGACTACGTCATGGTGACCAATGCCGATGCGCCCGAGATCGACGTGGCGTTCCTGGATTATCCGGACCTGGCCCTGGACGAACTGGGTGCGCGCGGCATCGGCGAGATCGGCGTTGCCGGGGTGGCGCCCGCGATTACCGCGGCGGTATACCACGCCACCGGGGTGCGGGTGCGCGATTTGCCGGTGTCGATCGAGGATCTGCTGAAGTCCGAGGTGCGCTACCGCGCCTGAGGCAGCGGATCAGGGCTTGCGGCCGATTTGCGCAAGCCCGTTCCGAAAGAGTATAGTCGCGGCTTCTGAAATATCTCCGCCGGCCATCGGCCAGAAGCAAAATGAGTAAATTGTTCAGCGATTTCGAAGGCGACGACGGGGTTCCCGGCACGCAACGCCGCGCCGCCTTGTTCGCCCTGATGCTGGGCGCGCTGATCATGGGGCTGGACAGTTCGATCGTCAACGTCGCGCTGCCGCAGATCGCGATCGATATGCATGCCGAGCCGTCGGCCGTGGTCTGGGTCGCCAACGCCTACACGCTGGCCGGCGCCATGAGCGTGGTGGCGTTCGCCTCGATGGGCGACATCATCGGCTATCGCAAGCTGTATATCGGCGGCCTCGCGGTCTTCACGCTGGCCTCGCTCGGCTGCTCGCTGGCCTGGTCGCTGCAGGCGCTGAATATCTTCCGCTTCATCCAGGGTCTGGGCTGCGCCGCCGCCATGAGCATCGTGCCGGCGCTGTACCGCCAGATTTTTCCGGCGCGGCTGCTCGGCAGCGCGCTCGGCATCAGTTCGATGATGGTGGCGGCCTCGCTGGCGGCCGGCCCTACCATCGGCGGCCTGCTGCTGGCGGCCTTTCGCTGGCCGTCGCTGTTCCTGGTCAATCTGCCGATCGGCATCGTCACCGTGATGCTGTCGCGCAAGGGATTGCCGCGCATTGCCGGCCGCGGCGGCAAGTTCGATTATGCGGGCGCGGTGTGGTCGGCGATCGCGCTGGGGACGATCGTGGTGGCCGTGGATTCGCTGTCGCGCGACCGGCAGCATTCGCAACTCCTGTGGCTGAGCGGCATCGCCCTCGCCGCGGTGATCCTGTTCATCCGCTCGCAGCGCCGCGCCAAGGCGCCGCTGCTGCCTCTGCAGATATTTTCCTCGCCGCGCTTTACGCTGGCCATCTGCACGTCTTTCTGTTCGTTCACCGCGCAAGGCATCGCCTTCATCGCCATGCCGTTCCTGTTCCAGGGCGCGTTCGGCCAGACCCCGCTGATGTCGGCCGCCATGTTCACGCCGTGGCCGCTGGCGATCATTGTCTTCGGTCCGCTTTCGGGCCGGCTGTCGGACCGCTTGCCGCCGGCCCTGCTGTCCACCGCCGGCCTGCTGGTCTATGCCTGCGGGCTGGTGCTGCTGGCAACGCTGGATGCGCAGCCGTCGGTGCCGGATATCCTGTGGCGCACCTTTGTCTGCGGCGCGGGTTTCGGACTGTTTCAAAGCCCGAACAATCGGGAAATCCTGAGCAGTTGTCCGCGCGAGCATTCCGGCGCGAGTTCCGGCATGCTTGCCATCGCCCGCACTTTCGGCCAATCGCTGGGCGCGGCCATCACCGCCATCGCGATGTTCATCGCCGGCGCGGCCATCGCGTCCGCCGAGACCGCGAACGGCGACGCCGGCACGGAGTCCGCCGGCATTCACATTGCGCTGTGGATCGCGGCCGGCGCCGGCGTACTGGCCATGCTGGTCAGCTTGTCGAGGGTATCCAAGGCGCGCCCCGTTTAGTGTTCTGGCGACTTGGCGCCTGCTGCTTTGACGCTTCGGCGCCAGGCCGGCTGCGCGATCTCAGGTTTTCATCGGCAGCATGGCGGATGCCCCTAAGGCGCCGCAGCTGCCATTGCCATTGCCATTGCCGAGATTGAACTGCCGTCCCGCGCGCGCCAGTTTCTCCGCCTGGTCTTCCAGCAATTGCGAACTGGCCGCGGCCTCTTCGACCAGTGCCGCGTTCTGCTGCGTGACGCCGTCCATTTCGGTAATGGCGCGATTGATCTGCTCGATGCCCGAACTCTGCTCCTGGCTGGCGACCGAAATCTCGGCCATGATATCGGTCACGCGCTTGACGCTGGCAACCATTTCCTGCATCGTCGCGCCGGCCCGGTCCACCAGGCCCGCGCCGAAATCGACCCGCTCCACCGAATCGTGAATCAGCGTCTTGATTTCCTTGGCGGCCGCCGCGCTGCGCTGCGCCAGGCTGCGCACTTCCGACGCCACCACCGCGAATCCGCGTCCCTGTTCGCCGGCGCGCGCCGCTTCCACCGCCGCGTTCAAGGCCAGGATATTGGTCTGGAAAGCGATGCCGTCGATCACGCTGATGATATCCACGATCTTTTTCGAGGACGCATTGATCTCGCCCATGGTATCGACCACCTGCGATACCATGCCGCTGCCCTTGAGCGCGACATCGGACGCATCCAGCGCCAGTTGATTGGCCTGCCGCGCATTGTCGGCGTTCTGCTTGACGGTCGAGCTCAATTGCTCGATCGAGGCCGCGGTTTCTTCCAGCGAGCCGGCCTGCTGCTCGGTGCGCGAAGACAGGTCCAGGTTGCCGGAAGCGATTTCGCCGGCCGCGGTGCCGATCAGTTCCGTGCCCTGCTGCACCTGGCCGACGATCTTGCGCAAGGCCTCGTTCATCTCATGCAGCGCACGCATCAGTTCGCCGATCTCGTCCTTGCCCGACTGGTCGACCACCGCCGTCAGATCGCCGCCGGCAACCGTCTTCGCCACCCCCAGCGCCTGCGCCAGCGGCCGCGTGATGCTGCGTGAGATCAACAGCACCGCCATCACGGCGATCACGATCAGCAACCCGCCCAGCAGCATCGTCAGTCGCGTTCCCTGCATATGGCTGGTGTCGATATCGGCCGCCATGCGGTCGATATTCTCGCGCTGCATCGACAGCAATTCCTTGACCTTGTTCTGGTAGGCCGCGGCCGCCGGCGCGAAGACGTCGGTATAGGCGTGCTCGCCCGCCGCCGCATCGCCGCCCTGGCGCGACCGCATGACAAGCTCCTTGCCCGCCTG
The DNA here is from genome assembly GCA_036499085.1 of Herbaspirillum sp. GTDB lineage: Bacteria > Pseudomonadota > Gammaproteobacteria > Burkholderiales > Burkholderiaceae_D > Herbaspirillum. The sequence continues at coordinate 7,021 of DASYEK010000140.1, forward strand.
GTATTTGGCGCGCAAGGCGACAATATTCTTGTACACATTCTTTTCTTCTTCCGTGCTCAGCAGCGGTTCGATTCCTTTCATAGTCTCGCTGCCCTGGCGCGTACTCTCGGCAATGACATCGGCGAAAGTGGTCGCCAGCTGTTCATCGGAACTGCGCGCGATCATGGACGTGCGGGCGATGGCCGAATAAATCAGCACATACCAGTCGGATATCAGCCGCTCCTTGCTGAGCGGCTTTTCCATCATCTGTCGCGTGGCCGCCGCATTGCGTTCGCCGACCAGCAAGGCCAGCGAAGTCGACGCGATCGCCAGGACCAGCACGATGGTGAAACCGAATGTGAGACGGGAGGAAATGCGCATGCTTCTCAGGATTTTCATTATGGCCACACGAAGGTTAATTGGAATGTTTATGTTTCTGTGTGATGCGTTCTGCGCGATGCCTGCTGCCGATGTAGATTACACCGATTGCGATGGCCGCAAGCAGCATTTTTCGATACCGTTGCAACGCCGCCATGCTTGCCAAACGGAAATATCGGCGCCGCATGCGCGCACCGGCGCAACTGGCTACAATCGGAAATTGCCTGTCTATTGTTTACCCATCATTTATCAGGAGAAGCCGCGATGGCGATGACCACGACCTTTGCAGAAGTCGAACCCCTGCGCACGGAAATCGATGCGCTCGACGGCGCCGCCGTGATTGAATTCGGCGCGCCATGGTGCCGCTATTGCCAGGCGGCGCAGCCGCTGATCCAGACTGCATTCACGGACTATCCGGCGCTGCGGCACATCAAGGTCGAGGACGGCAGCGGACGGCCGCTCGGACGCTCGTTCAAGGTCAAGCTGTGGCCTACCCTGATTTTCATGAAGCAGGGGCAGGAAGTCGCGCGCCTGGTGCGGCCGGACGATGCCGACGCCATCGCCGAGGCGCTGGCGCTGATCGGATCAACCTAGGCTCTGGACGGGAATGCAGAGATTGGCCGCGGCCTCCGCCGCATGGCGCCGCGGCAGCAGTCTCAAGGCCTCGACGTTCAAGGCCGGGCTGAAGCATAGCCCTGCATCTGGTCGCAGCCATGCTCGCGCAGGAATGCGGCCTGTTCGACGGTCTCCCCCTTTGGCGATAAGACATTTATATAAATATACAGGCGGCATGGAATAAATCGGCGGCGCTCTCGTCTATCCCTTTGCAGGCCCTTCATTAACGAACGCCCAAGGAGAACTCCCCATGAAACGCACAATCCAGACCCAATCGCTGATCGCCGCACTGTTGCTGT
>DASYEK010000141.1:0-43326 GCA_036499085.1 Herbaspirillum sp.
CAGGAACGGCTGGATCATATTGCGCGGCGGCGTGTTCGGGTGCAGGTAGATCGGCGTGTCGGCCGCTTCGGCTGCCGCGAAGATGTCCCAGAATTTCTGGTCCGACAGGTACTCGCCGTGCGTATGCGAATTGACGATCACGCCGGTCAGGCCCAGCCCGATGCCGCGCTCGATTTCCTTGGCCGCTTCCTTCGGATCCTGCGGCGCGATCGCCACCATGCCCGAGAAACGCGTCGGATGCTTCTTCACTGCTTCGGCCAACTGGTCATTGGCCAGCTTGGCGAACGACACCGCGGTGCCGGTATCCATGATCTGCACGCCCGGCGAGGTCAGCGCGATCACTTGACGATCGATGCCGGTATCGTCCATGTGCTGCAAACGGATCTGGTCCAGGTCCGCCAGGCAGCGGATGATGTGCCGCGCGCGCTCGCTCTGGCTGGTCATGTAGAAACCCAGCAGGCTCACGAAACCCGGATCCGGGTTCGGACCCGCCAGGATCTTGCGGTAGATGTCGAACATCTCTTTCGGCGCGAACGCTTCTTCCGTGGCAATGCGCTTGTAATCCGGGTGCGGTTTGATTGTCATCGTTTTTCTTCCTGTGGTTTATTTAGTATCGGTATAGAGTTGCACGACGCCGTCGACCACTTCGGTGCGGTAAACCCGCAACGCGACCGAACAGGGCGCGCCGACGGGCTTGCCGGTCGGTACGTGGAATGCGCCGAAATGCAGGCTGCATTCGACGACATCGCCGTCGAGTTCGCCCTTGGACAGGCTCGACAGGCCATGGGTGCAGGTGTCATCGGTGGCGTACACCGCGCCGTCGATGTTGTAGACGGCGACGGGATTGCCGTCGACGTCGAACTTCTGGATCGAATTGACCGCCAGATCCTTGAGCGGGCAAATACGATGGCATGTTTCGCTCATAATTTTTCCGTTGATTCCGTTCTGATGCAGATTACAAAATGAAACTCACCGAGCCCAGCGAAGCCAGCTCATGCGCGTCCATGAATACGCGGCGTTCGCGAATGCGCAGGCCGGCGTCGGTGCTCTGCAAGGTATAGCGATACTTGCCGACGTATTCGCGGATGCGCTCGTAGCGGCGATAGCGGTAGCACACGAAATTGGCGGTCGCGGTCACGCTGCCGGCGTCGCTGTCGATGATGCGGACATTGGTGATCAGGCGCCGCGTGCGCGACTGCGGAAATTCCGCATGGCAGTTCGGATCGTTCAGGCGAATCACGCGCTGGCGGATGCGTTCGGCGTTGTCGGCAATGGTGAACAGCGAGGTGCGATGGCTGCCTTCCAGCGCATCGTTGGAGGGCACGAAATATTCGGCATCCTCGGTCAGCAGCTTGAGCCAGTCGTCGAGTTTCCACTCGTCCAGCAAATCGGCTTCCATAAACAGAAAATCTTCCACCTCGGCGCGTGTGATGGCGCCGGCCTGCGTCAATTTGTCATTCATGCTTTATCTTCCGTCATCAATTTGTTCCAGTGACGCCAAAACGTGCGCAGGTGATGTTCGTCGCTATTGAGTTGATGGTCGTCGTCGGCCTTGGCCATGCCGCGCGACATTTCCGACCACGGATCGTCCTTCCAGTTGGCCAGCCCCTGCTGCACCAATTCCAGCGCCTCGACATCGTCCGGCGTGGCAAACCCGCCCGGGCCGTAGAAGGTCAGGAACGCATCCAGCCGGCGCGCGCGCGCGGATTCGCTTTCTTCCTTCGGACCCAGCGCCCAGGCCGTCACGTGCATACGGGTCGGACCGTCCGGGAAGAAGGTGCGGATCGTCACGGAGGAGCCGTCGTTGATCACCAGATTCGGGAAAATCACCAGGTTGCGATTGGTGTCGGCCACGCGGGTGGCGCGTTCGGGACCGAGGCGCTGCACCAGTTCGGCGCGGATCTCGTCGATCTCGGCCTTGGCTTCTTCGCCGAACAGCGGAATCCACTTGGCGACCGGACGGCCGCGGAAATTCACGTTGTCGGTGGTGAAGTGGCCGTTGCCGAGTTCGATCGCGTAGCCCTTGGTCGGCAGGACCAGGCCGGCTTCCTTCGGTTGCTCGACCGAGACGCCGGAGTTCTTCATGAAGTTGAGCCAGGTCGAGTGCGTGGTCGGCAGGTGATAATCGTCGACGCTGTTTTCGACCATCAGCTTCCAGTTGGCTTCGACGTCGTAGTCCTGGGTGCCTTCGATGACTTCCATCGTGCCGGACGGCGACTGGTCGATCACCAGGTCGATATATTCGGTGGCGCGGCCCAGGTATTCGGTCAGCGGCACGATGTCCTTGTCCAGGCTCATGAACCAGAAGCCGCGATAGGATTCGAAACGCGCCGGCGCCTTCAATCCCAGGTCTTTTTTATCGAAATGCTCGCCATACGCATCGTCGCCCGGAACGCCGCCCAGCGAGCCGTCGTTCTTGTAGCTCCAGCCGTGATAAACGCAGAAGAAACGACGCGCATTGCCCTTGGGCAGGGTGTTGACGATCGCGCCGCGATGACGGCAGGTATTGAAATGGCAGCGCACCGTGCCGGACGCGTCGCGCACGAAGATCACAGGGCGGCCCGCTACGCGACGGGTGACGAAATCGCCGGGCTTTTGCAGCTCCGACTCGTGACCCACGTAGATCCAGCTTTTGGCAAAAACCAAACGCATTTCGTCTTCGAGGACTTGCTCGGATACATGCACCTCGCGGTTCAGCATGAAAACCTTGCGTTCGTTGTCGTCAACAATGTAAGGGAGTTTATCGGCCATGGAGAAATGTATTCCGTAGAAGGGGATGCGAAAATTATACAACAACATTATCGCTATGTGAGATTTTTGCAAAATCTAAATTTAAATCGCAAAACAAGGGCCGATGGACATTCCCCATAGGGTGGCGCGCTTTGAATAACGGCCTACTGGAGAAATTATTTTTATTTTGCGACGCAACAAAATCGTATCCTGATACGTTTGAATAGGTAAAATCTCATCAAAATACGCAGCGGATGCAACTATAATCAAAACGATGCGGTAGCCGCAGGCGGGACAGCCGTCCGATTCATTCATTCTTCAACGGTATTTATGGCAAGCGATTCCCAAAACAGCCTGACCAAAATGGTTTCGGTGCTGGACCTGATCGAAGAAAGCAGCGCGGGCCTGACATTCGAACAAATGCAGGAAAGCATGAAGCTCTCGCGGGCCACGCTGTATCGGTATATCCGTGTGCTTTCGGAGGCCGGCCTGATCGTGTCGCTGCCGAATTTCGGCTATACGCTGGGTCCGCGCGTGGCCGAGCTCGACCTGAAAATGCGCACCCAGGACCCGCTGATCGCCGCCGCCATGCCGGTCATGGCGGAACTGGCGCGCACCGTGCCGGGCGTGGTGCTGCTGTGCCGGAAATATCGCGACAAGGTGTTATGCGTGCATCAGGAAGGATCGAGTCCGGCTTTCCGCAGCGGCTACGAACGCGGCCAGGACCGGCCGCTGTTCAAGGGATCGGCCTCGCGCATCATCCTGGCCTATGCCGATGCGCGCACGCTGGCGCGCCTGTACGCCGACCGCAGCGAAGAATTCGCCCAGGCTGAATTGGGTAGTACGCTCGATGAGGTGAAAGCCCGGCTGGCGCAGATTCGCCATACAGGCTGGGATACCACCACCGCCCAGATCACGCCCGGCGTCACCGGCATTGCCGCGCCGCTGTTCGACAGCAAGGGCGCCATCACCGGCAGCCTCAGCGTGACCTTGAGCGTGAGTTCGCTGCGGCCGGGCGATTTCGAACAGCTGTCCGAACGCATCAAACTGTGTGCGGGGATCGTCTCGCGCGCCATTTCACAGCCGGCGCCGCGGGGCAGCTGACGCGCCGGATTCCCGCTCACGCTCCAAAATCCGGAACCGCTATTTTTGCCGGCGCTCCGCCCGCCTTATGGATTTTCATCATTTCGGCAAACGCGTATTCCAGCTCCCTGGTGTAGCGTTGCGCATCGAACAGCCGCGAGGTCTTTACCTTGGCGGCTATTTTTTTGCGGATTTCGCCGCGCCTCTCCTCATCAGTTGCCAACTGGCACGCCAGATCGAAATATTCCGGCAGCGAGTGCGCGACAAGCTCCGGCATTTCCAGCGCTTCCAGGACGCTTTGCCCCACCCGGCCCGGAAAGGCACGGCCAACGCAGGTGACTACCGGCACATTTGCCCATAGCGCATCGCTGGCGGTGGTGTGCGCGCCATAGGGCAGCGAATCCAGGAAGATATCCGCCAGGGGCAGACGCGCCAGGTGTTCCGGCAAAGGCGTTTGTTTTGCAAAAACGATCCTCTCGGGGTCCACGCCGCGCCGGATTGCCTCCGATCGGATGTTCTCGTCGAATATCGCCGACATCGACAATAACCAGAGGACGCTGTTCTCGACCCGCTTCAACAAGTCCATCCATATGCCGAACATGGTCGGATTATTTTTATAGGGGCTGTTGAACGAACAGAAGACGATGCCGGATTCCGGCAAGCCGTGGGACTGGCGCGATGCGGCGGTTGCCGAGACAGGCCGGTTGCGCCCGTTCGGCTGATAACTGCCGGGAAGCGTGACGACGGCTTCCGAATAAAAGGCCTCGTCGGCTTCGGGAATGACGAATTTATCGGCAATCAGATAATCGATATGGCCAACGCCCATGGTCCCGGGATAGCCCAGGTAGTTGACTTGCACCGGCGCGGGCCGATAGGCCAGGATGCCGGGGCGGCTGTCGAAGGTGTAGCCCTTGAGGTCGACCGCGATGTCGGTTTCCAGATCCCGCAGCAACAGCGCCGTCTCATGATCCGTCTTTCCCTTGACATCGATGAAGCGGTCGAACGATTCCCGTATTTCCCTGGTCGTATCGCTGAATTTGTCCGGCCCGAACGATATGCCGACGATATGGAATTTATCGCGATCGTGATTCTTCAGGATGTCCATCATCAGCACGGCCGTGGCATGGGCATGGTAATCGGCGGAAAGATAGGCGATGACGATCTTGTCGTGCGCCGCCGCGCGCGGGCCTTGCTCGATCGCGGCCTGGCGATACGGCGCCCCGAACCGTTCGGCGACACGCAATTGCAGCTCGGGCGAATCGATCGCCGCGGCGGCGACGAACGGCGAGATGCAGGACGGATCGACGCGGCAGTGCGCCATGAGCGCTTGCCGGTCGCTTTCATAGGCCGACCAGTCCGCCAAAAATAACTTGGCGTTGAATATGAAGCCGCGCACCAATTCCACATCCGGCTTTTCCGCCAGCAGCCGCTCATACATCCTTAGAGATTCCTGATGCAGGGAAAGAGCGGAATAGGCCTTTCCGAGCGCCGCCAGGGCGAAGACATTTTTGGGCGACAAGGCGATAACGCGTTCGTAGCACTCGATGGCGCCGGCATGATTGCGCTTTTCGCTGAACACCACGCCAAGATTCGTCCACGCTTCGGACGAATTCGGCATCAGCGAACAGGCGGCACGAAAAGAGGCGATCGCATCGTCGTAGCGCTGCAAGTGAAAGCAGGCCAGTCCCTTGTCGTGGTGCGCCTCGAAGAAATCCGGAAACAGCCGGATCGCCCGGTCGAATGCATTGACCGCCTGCTCCAGGTCTTTCAAGTGCTCATGGCATTTGCCGAGGTAATACCAGCCCTCGATGAATGACGACCGGAGGTCCAGGGCGCGTTGCAGATAGCCGGCCGAAGCTTCATAGCGGCCTTGCCGGCCCGCGATAAAACCGAGTACGCGCAGCGCATCGAAGTGCCGGGGCGATTCGGCGATGCACTCGGTCAATATCCGCTCCGCCTTGTTGGTTTTTCCGGCATCGTATAGCGCAATGGCCGAATGGATCCTGCTTTCCAGCGAAACCGAATTTTTCTTAGACATTTATCGATACCATTTGTCGTCGATCACTTCCCGATGCAAAACCGGGAAAAAATCACGCCCAGCAAATCGTCCGGCGAGAATTTGCCGGTGATGCTGCCGAGCCTTTCCTGCGCCAGGCGCAATTCCTCGGCGAACACTTCCAGTTGCTGATCGCCGGCGGTATAGGCGGTTTGCGCGATCTCGTCGGCGCGGTCCAGATGATTGCCGGCGGCCTTCAACGCGATCATGTGCCGCTCGCGCGCCAGGTAGCGCGATTCGGTGGTCTGGCGCCAGCCGGCCACGCGCAGCAGTTCGGCGCGCAGCAGATCGATGCCGGTGCGCTCAGCCGCCGACAAATAGACATGCGTGGCGTCCGGCATCACATCGATGGCCGGCTTGTGGCCGGAGCGATCGATCTTGTTCCAGATCCGGATCACCGGCACGGCAGCCGGAAAACGCGCCATGATCTTTTCGTCGGCCACGGTCGGGCCGCGGTCGGCATCGAGCATATGCAGGATGACGTCGGCCTTGCCGACCTCGACCCAGGTGCGCTCGATGCCGATGCGCTCGACCTGGTCGATCCCGCTGTTCGATTCGCCGACATCGTATGTGTGATCGCCATTGCCGAAGCCGGCGGCATCGCGGATGCCGGCGGTATCGATGATATTCAGCGGGATGCCTTCGATCTGGATGGTCTCGGTGACCTTGTCGCGCGTGGTGCCGGCAATCGGCGTGACGATCGCCACATCGGCGCCGGCCAGTACATTGAGCAAGGAAGACTTGCCGACATTCGGCTGGCCGGCCAGGACCACGTTCAGGCCGTCGCGCAGCAAGGCGCCCTGGGCCGCCTGTTCGAACACTTCGGCCAGCGTGGCGCGGATGCGCGCGAGCTGGCCGCGCGCATCGGATTGTTCGAGAAACTCGATTTCCTCTTCCGGGAAATCCAGCGTGGCTTCGACCAGCATGCGCAAACCGGTCACCTGTTCGACCAGGGCATGCACCACGCGCGAAAACTCGCCCGACAGCGAGGCCGAAGCCGACCTGGCCGCGGCTTCGGTCGAGGCGTCGATCAGGTCGGCCACCGCTTCGGCCTGCGCCAGGTCCAGCTTGTCGTTGAGAAAAGCGCGCTGCGTGAATTCGCCCGGCTCGGCCATGCGCAGGCCGATGCCGGCGCCGGCTTCCAGGCAGCGCGTCAACAGCATCTGCAACACGATCGGGCCGCCGTGGCCCTGCAGCTCCAGCACGTCTTCGCCGGTATAGGAATGCGGCGCCTTGAAATAGATCGCCAGTCCCTGGTCGATGGTACTGCCGTCGTCGCGCAGGAACGGCAGATAGGTGGCATGGCGCGGCTGCAATTGCTCGCGCATCCTGCCGCAGACGGCTTCTGCCACGGGCCACAGGTTCTTGCCGGACAGGCGGACGACGCCGATGCCGCCGCGTCCGGGAGCGGTGGCGATGGCGATAATCGGGGATACATCGGTAGGCATATTCTGATTCTTGAAAGTTCGTTGCAGAGGCTACGGCATAAAAAAAGCCCGTCGGCAAATCATGCCACGGGCTTTTTTATCAAACAAGAAAAGTTGTCCTGTTTGGTGTCGATTAGCGTCGATTGATATCGATTGATGCCAACCGGCGCCGATTGCGGCTATTTGGTCTTGCCGTTCTTGAGATTCTTCGTGATGACCCATTGCTGCGTGATCGACAGCACATTGTTGACGACCCAGTACAGCACCAGGCCCGACGGGAAGAAGAAGAACATGACCGAGAAGGCGATCGGCATGAACATCATGACCTTGGCCTGGATCGGATCCGGCGGCGTCGGGTTCAGGCGGGTCTGGACGAACATCGAAATGGCCATCAGCACCGGCAGGATGTAGAACGGATCGGGCGCGGCCAGATCGTGAATCCAGCCCAGCCATGGCGCGTTGCGCATCTCGACGCTGGCCAGCAGCACCCAGTACAGGGAAATGAAGACCGGGATCTGCACCACGATCGGCAGGCAGCCGCCGAGGGGATTGATCTTCTCGGTTTTATACAACTGCATCATTTCCTGGTTGGTCTTCTGCGTGTCGCCCTTGTTGCGGTCGCGGATCGCCTGCATCTTCGGCGCCACGGCCTTCATCTTGGCCATGCTGCGATAGCTGGCGGCCGACAGCGGGAAGAAGAAACCCTTGATCAGCATGGTCAGCAGGATGATGGTCCAGCCCCAGTTGCCGACGATGGCGTGGATATGCGTCATGAGCCAGAAGATCAGCTTGGCGACGATGGTCAGCCAGCCGTAATCCTTGACCAGTTCCAGTCCCGGCGCGGTCTTTTCCAGCACGGCCGATTCCTGCGGACCGGAATACAGCGCCGAATCCATGGTGACGCTGGCGCCCGGAGCGATGGTGCCCATCGGCAGGATGGTGCCGACCGAATACAGGTTGTCGCCCATCTTCTTGGTGAAGATTTCGCGCTGCGCGCCGGCCGGCGGAATGATCGCCGACACGAAGTAATGCTGCACCAGCGCGATCCAGCCATTGTCGGCCTTGGTTGCATGCTGGTCCTTGGCGGTGCCGATCTTGTCGAATGCCAGCTTCTGGAACTTGTCGGCGTCGGTGTAGATGGTCGGACCGGTGAAGGTGCTGTAGAAATGCGATTCGCCGCCAGGCTTGTTGCCGTCGCGGATCAGTTCCAGGTACAGCGACGGCGCGATCGGCGCGCCGCTGGCGTTTGTGACGGTATGCTTCAGGTCGATGTTGTAGTCGCCGCGCTTGAAGGTATAGGTCTTGGTCAGCTTGACGCCACCCTGTTCCGATTCCAGCACCAGTTGCACCGAATTGCCGTCGCCCAGCGTACGCACGCCCGGCAAGGCGACGAAGCTGGACTTGTGCGTCGGGAACGCGCCGCCCAGCAGGCCGGATTCGGCCAGGTAGGTGTGTTCCGGCGTCGAATTGAACAGCACCAGGTTGGTGGTCGGATCGACCGTGTCCTTGTGCTTGAGCAACTCCAGGCGGCGCAGCTCGCCGCCGATGGTGTCGATATCGACCTTGACCACGTCGGTGGTGATGGTGATGATTTCGCCCTTGGCCTGGGTGTCGGGACCGGCCACGACAGGCGCGCCCGGCATGCCGTTTTGCGCCACGCCGGCGGCGGCGCCCGCATTGGCGCCGGCGCCGGCGTTATTGCCGCCGCTGGCCGCCGCCGGCTTGGCCTCTTGCGTCGCGGTCGGGAAGAACATCGATGGATGGCCGTTGTGACGCATCCAGTTGTCCCAGAGGATCAACAGCGACAACGAGAAGACAACCCACAGCACGGTACGTTTAATGTCCATAAATGTATTTAGTAATAATTCAGGAGTGGCTACAACCGTCGGCGGTTGCAGAGGGGTTTAGGGGCACCGGATCGCAGCCGCCCGGATGCCATGGATGGCATTTGCACAGGCGCCTGGCGGCCAGCAGGCTGCCGTGGAGCGCGCCGTGCAGCGCAATCGCCTCGGCGGCGTAGCTGGAACAGGATGGGTAGAAACGGCAGCGGGAACCGAGGAAAGGACTCAGGCCCAATTGATATGCGCGGATCAGCAGCAGCAACGCTTTTTTCATGGCGCCGGCGCCTGGGATATTGGCGCCGGGATCGTCGCCGAAACCGCGGCCGCCTGCTTCATCGCGGGCACGGCGGATTTCAGCAACTGCGCCAGCTCGGCGCGCAATGCGCTCTTCAATACGGTCGTGACGGCAGGCCCGCTCCTGGCGTTGACCGGTTTGGACAGGCGCACGATGCAATCGACCTGCGGCAGCACGCTGTGGCGAAACAATTCGCGGGCGGTGCGCTTGACGGCGTTGCGCGTGACGGCGCGCGGCGCAAAACGCTTCGCGACGACGACGCCCAAACGGGCCTTGGCCAACTGGTTGGCGCGCGCATACAACACAAAATGTGCCGTGCGCTGGATGGGGCGCAAACGAAAAACGGATGAGAACTCATCCGTTTTAACGATTCGCTGGTCGCGCGCGTAAGCCGTGGAAAGATTTGTAAAGTTTGTCACGCAATCCAATCCTGCTGATACTGCCGACTTGACCGGCTGGACTATACGGCCAGGCGCTTGCGGCCTTTGCTGCGACGTGCGTTGATTACAGCGCGGCCGCCACGGGTTGCCATACGTGCGCGAAAGCCGTGGGTACGCTTGCGGCGGACAACGGAAGGTTGGTAGGTACGTTTCATTATGGTCTCGCTAATCAGCTAAATAAAATTGGACTCCCATCTTGGCGATCCTTGGCCCGCGATCCTGACTCGTTATACGCTTGTTTGCAAGCTTTTCGAGAGCCATGGGGCAAAAGTGCAATCCGATGGATGGTGAACCTTGAATTAGAACGCATTTTCACCTTGCCTGTCAATGACTTACTGCGACTGGACAGGACATCCTTACTTACTCTTACCCATGTTGCGCGGCGAGCCGGGAGCAGCAGCGGCCCGCTCCGGCGCGCAAACTGTTGTCAAATTACAAATTTGGCGACAGCCAGCGCTCCACATCCAGCTTGTCGACGCCGCGTCGCTCGGCCATGTCCGTCACCTGATCGTCGCCGATCTTGCCGACCACGAAGTATTTCGAGGCAGGATGCGCGAAATAGAAGCCCGACACCGAAGCCCCCGGCGCCATGGCGAAGGATTCGGTCAGCGTCATGCCGATTTCGCCGCATTGCAGTTCGACGAACATGTCCTTCTTGACCGTATGCTCGGGACAGGCCGGATAGCCCGGCGCCGGCCGGATGCCGAGGTATTTCTCGCCGATCATGTCCAGGGGCGACAGTTGCTCGTCGGCAGCATAGCCCCACAAGTCCTTGCGCACCCGCTCATGCAGGTATTCGGCGAAGGCCTCGGCCAGCCGGTCGGCCAGCGACTTGAGCATGATCGAGGAGTAATCGTCGTTCGCGTCCTCAAAGCGTTTTTCGTACTTTTCGATGCCCAGGCCGCTGGTCACGGCGAACATGCCGATATAGTCGGCGATGCCCGACGATTTCGGCGCGATGAAGTCGGCCAGGCACTGGTTCGGCCGAGCCACGCCGTCGATCACCGGCTTTTCGGTCTGCTGGCGCGCGCCGTAATAGGTAAACGCCACGGCGCTGCGGGTATCGTCGGTATAGATCTCGATATCGTCGTCGTTGACGGTATTGGCCGGCAACAAGGCCACCACGCCGTTCGCGGTCAGCCAGCGGCCGTCGATCACCTTCTTCAGCAGCGCCTGGCCTTCCGCGAACACCTTGGTGGCTTCGACGCCGACCACTTCATCCTTCAGGATCGCCGGATACGGGCCGGCCAGGTCCCAAGTCTGGAAAAACGGCCCCCAGTCGATGTACTCGGCCAGAGAGGCCAGGTCGACATTCTTGAAAAAGCGGCGGCCGATGAATTTCGGCTTGACCGGCGCGAATTCGAGCCTGGCCTTATTGGCGCGCGCGGCGGCCAGCGCCAGCATCGGCACGGCTTTCTTGTTGGCATGCTGCTGGCGGATGCGCTCGTAGTCGGTGGCGATCTCGGCGATGTACTGGTCGCGGCTTTCCGGCGTAAGCAGCGACTGCGCCACCGACACCGAACGCGACGCGTCCGGCACGTAGACCACCGGGCCTTCGTAGTTGTGCGCGATCTTGACCGCGGTATGCGCGCGCGACGTTGTGGCGCCGCCGATCAGCAGCGGCATCTTCAGGCCGCGGAAATACGGGTCGCGCTGCATTTCCTTGGCGACATAGGCCATTTCTTCCAGCGACGGCGTGATCAGCCCGGACAGGCCGATAATGTCGGCATTCTCTTCCTTGGCCTTGGCCAGGATTTCCGAACACGGCACCATCACGCCCATGTTCACCACTTCGAAGTTATTACACTGCAGCACCACCGAGACGATGTTCTTGCCGATGTCGTGCACGTCGCCCTTGACGGTGGCGATCACGATCTTGCCCTTGGGCTTGCTGACCACGCCGGTCTGTTCCTGCAGCAGGCGCTTTTCTTCCTCGATAAACGGAATCAGGTGCGCCACGGCCTGCTTCATCACGCGCGCCGACTTGACCACCTGCGGCAGGAACATCTTGCCCTGGCCGAACAGGTCGCCGACGATATTCATGCCGTCCATCAGCGGCCCTTCGATCACATGGATCGGCCGGCCGCCGCTGGCCAGCAGCTCCTGGCGCGCTTCCTCGGTGTCCTCGACGATCCATTGCGTAATGCCCTGCACCAGCGCCTGCGCCAGGCGCTGCTGCACGGTGCCGGCGCGCCATTCCAGCGTCGCTTCTTCCTTCTTGTCGCCGGCCTTCAGCGTGGAAGCGATTTCGATCATGCGCTCGGTCGAATCCTCGCGCCGGTTCAGCACCACGTCCTCGACCCGCTCGCGCAATTCGGCCGGCAGGTTGTCGTAGACGCCGACCATGCCGGCATTGACGATGCCCATGGTCATGCCGGCCTTGATCGCGTGGTAGAGGAAGACGGTGTGGATCGCTTCGCGCGCCGGATCGTTGCCGCGGAAGCTGAAACTGACGTTCGAGACGCCGCCGCTGATCTTGGCATGCGGCAGGTTGTCGCGGATCCAGCGGGTGGCGTTGATGAAATCGACCGCGTAATTATTGTGTTCCTCGATGCCGGTGGCGATCGCGAAGATATTCGGATCGAAAATGATATCTTCGGCCGGGAAGCCGACCTCGTCGACCAGCAGCCGGTAGGCGCGCTCGCAGATTTCGATCTTGCGCTCGAAGGTGTCGGCCTGGCCTTTTTCGTCGAAGGCCATCACGATGACGGCGGCGCCGTAGCGGCGGCACAATGTGGCGTGATGCAGGAACAGCTCCTCGCCTTCCTTCATCGAAATCGAGTTGACGATGGATTTGCCCTGCACGCATTTGAGGCCGGCTTCGATCACCGACCATTTGGACGAATCGATCATCACCGGCACGCGCGCGATATCGGGTTCGGAGGCGATCAGGTTCAGGAAGCGCGTCATGGCGGCCACCGAGTCGAGCATCGCCTCATCCATGTTGATATCGATGACCTGGGCGCCGTTTTCGACCTGCTGGCGTGCCACCGACAACGCCTCGTCGTATTGCTCGTTGAGGATCATGCGCGCGAAGGCCTTGGAGCCGGTCACGTTGGTGCGTTCGCCGACATTGACGAACAGCGACTGCGCATCGACCACGAACGGCTCCAGGCCGGACAGGCGCATTTCATGGGTGGTTTCCGGCACCACGCGCGGCGCGATCTTCGAGACGGTCTCGGCGATCGCCTTGATGTGCGCCGGCGTCGTGCCGCAGCAGCCGCCGGCCACGTTGACGAAGCCGCTTTCGGCGAAGTCTTTCAGCAGCGAGGAGGTGACGTCCGGCGTTTCGTCGAAGCCGGTATCGCTCATCGGATTGGGCAGGCCGGCATTCGGATAGATACAGACGAAGGTGTCGGCGATCCTGGACAATTCCTCGGCATAGGGGCGCATCAGCGCCGCCCCCAGCGCGCAGTTCAGGCCGACGGTCAGCGGCTTGGCATGCCGGATCGAATTCCAGAATGCAGGCACGGTCTGGCCCGACAGGATGCGGCCGGAGGCGTCGGTGACGGTGCCGGAAATCATGATCGGCAAGCGCTTGCCGGATTCCTCGAAAAACGTATCGATAGCGAACAGCGCGGCCTTGCAATTGAGCGTATCGAAGATGGTTTCGACCAGCAGCACGTCGGCGCCGCCCTCGACCAGCGCGCGCGTCTGTTCCAGATAGGCATCGGCCAGTTGGTCGAAGGTCACGTTGCGGGCGGCCGGATCGTTGACGTCGGGCGAAATGGAGGCGGTCTTCGGCGTCGGGCCGAGCGCGCCGGCGACGAAGCGCGGACGGTCCGGCGTCGAGTATTTGTCGCAGGCCGCGCGCGCCAGCCTGGCCGACGCCAGGTTCATCTCATATGTCAGATGCGCCATCTGGTAATCGTCCTGCGCCACCGTGGTGGCGCCGAAGGTATTGGTCTCGATCAGGTCGGCGCCGGCGGCCAGGTACTGTTCGTGGATCTCCTGGATCACGTGCGGCTGCGTCAGGCTCAGCAGCTCGTTGTTGCCCTTGACGAACAGTTCGCGGCCCTCGCCCTTGAAATCGATGAAGCGTCCCTGCGGGCCACCGCGGTAATCCTCTTCCGTCAGTTTGTATTGCTGGATCATGGTGCCCATCGCGCCATCCAGGATCAGGATGCGTTTGGACATCAGGTCGCGCAGCAGCGTCTCGGTGGCGGAAGGGGTGGCTTGCTTCATGGATGTATTTTCTTGAAATCGGTAGGGATGGTGAGGACAATCGGGAAACCGCCCCGAAGGCCGGATTTTACCAGCAACCGCCGCTAGGCGAAGGTCTCGCGCTCCAGCGGGAAGCCCTTGATGAATTCGGTCGCGGCCAGGCGTTTGCCGCCGGCCTTTTGCAATTCGAGCAATTCCAGCACATCGCCGCCGCAAGCCACCAGCACGCCGTCATGCGCATTGGCGGCCAATATCGTGCCGGGAGCGGCGGCGGTGGGCGCCGGCACGGCGCGCGCCTGCCAGATCTTGACCGCGGCGCCGCCGCATTGGCCGGTGGCGCCCGGAAACGGATTGAAGGCGCGAATCCGGCGCGCCAGCACCGCCGCCGGCAAATGCCAGTCGAGCGCGGCTTCGTCCTTGCCGATCTTGGCGGCGTAGGTGACGCCCGCTTCGGGCTGGATTTGCGCGGCCGGCAATGTGCCGTTTTCCAGTTGCGCGATGGTATCGACGATCAGTTTCGCGCCCAGCAACGCCACCTTGTCGTGCAGCGTCGCGGTGGTATCGTCGTCGGCAATCGGTACTTCGCCGCGCAGCAGCATCGGGCCGGTGTCGAGACCGGCTTCCATTTGCATGATGGTCACGCCGGTGACTGCATCGCCGGCCTCGATGGCCCGATGGATAGGCGCCGCGCCGCGCCAGCGCGGCAACAGCGAACCGTGGATATTGATGCAGCCGTGGCGCGGGATTTCCAGCACGCTGACCGGCAGGATCAGGCCGTAGGCGGCCACTACCATCACATCGTGCGGCGTGGCATGCAGCAGATCGTGGGCTTGGCGCGCGATTTCTGGATATTTGCCGTCCAGCCGCAGCGAGACCGGCTGCGCCACCGGCGTGTCGTGCGCCAGCGCGCACTGCTTGACGGCGGACGCATGCAATTGCATCCCGCGTCCGGCCGGGCGGTCCGGCTGCGTGAGCACCAGAACGATGTCGTGGCCCGCATCGTAGAGCGCCTTGAGCGCGGTCGCGGCGAATTCGGGCGTGCCGGCAAAGAGTATTTTCATCGGGAGGATTGTAGAGCAGGTTGATGGGCGTGGGTATCTGTCCCGGCGACAAGCCTTGACGACAGCCCTCAGCGCGCCTTGCGCGGCGCTTTCGAAAACGTCAGATCGTAAAGCCAATTCGGCAGCAAGCGCAACAGTTTGGCGACCAGTCCCATCTGCCACGGAATGACGCGGTAGCTGTCGGCGGCGGCGATGGCGCGGACGGCGCGCGCGGCAAAACGCTCGGCCGGCATCAGGAACGGCATCGCATAACGGTTGCCGCGCGTCATCGGCGTATCGATATAGCCGGGCGCGATGGTCACCACCTTGACGCCGCTGGCGCGCAATTCGACCCGCAGC
This sequence comes from Herbaspirillum sp., assembly GCA_036499085.1. Classification (GTDB taxonomy): domain Bacteria; phylum Pseudomonadota; class Gammaproteobacteria; order Burkholderiales; family Burkholderiaceae_D; genus Herbaspirillum. The sequence continues at coordinate 15,437 of DASYEK010000141.1, forward strand.
GACTCGCAATAGCTGGCCACCGCCGCCTTCGACGCGCTATAGGCGCCGCCGCCGGGCAGTCCGCGTATGCCCGCCACGCTGCCGATGCCGACCAGGCGCCCATGCCCTTGCGCCTTCATGGCGGCAACGAACGGGGAAAACGTCGCCACGGTGGCTGTGACGTTGGTGGCCAGGATTTGCGCGAACACGGCGGTATCCTCGGCATATTCGGTCAGCGTGCCGCGCGAAACGCCGGCGCTGGCAATCACCACATCGATGCCGCCGCGCAGGAAATCGGCCGCGGCCGCCCCGAGGGCATCGCGATCGTTCACATCCAGCGCATACACGTCATGCAGCGCGGCGCCCGGCAAGGCGGCGCGCAATGCTTCCAGTGCGTCCTCGCGACGCGCCACCAGGCCCAGCACGGCGCCGCGCGCGGCATACTCGCGCGCCAACGCGGCGCCGATGCCGCTGGACGCGCCAGTGATGAACACGCGTTGCATGCGTTCTTCCATATTCCAGCCTCCAAAGAAGAAAGCCCGCGCTTTTACAAGCAGCGGGCTTTATAAGGCAACGCCGGTCCGGCGATTATTTCTTATTGCCTTTTTCGGCCGCGGCCTTCAGCACCAGGGCATCCATCACCTGCAGCGAAGCCGCCTGCTGCATGGTTTCGGGCTGGTTGGCCATGGTCGCGCCGGCAATCGACGGCGAAGTGATATAACGGCCGCCGATGGCGATCATCGGCACGCCGTCGACCTTGTACGATTCCTGCAACTGCGCGGCGCGGCGCACCTTGGTCTGGGTGCCGAAGGAATTGTACAGATCGGCGAAGGCTTTCTTGTCGATGCCGGGCTGCTTGCCGATGAAATCCATGATGGTCGCATCGGTATCGACCACTTGGCGGTCGACGTGGATGGCGCGGAAAATCTTCGGATTCATCGCGCCGGCGAGACCCATGGCTTCAAGCGCGTAATACATTTTCTGCTGTGGAACGAAGGACTCGCGGAAGGCCACCGGCACCTGCTTGAAGACGATCTTGTCGCCCTGCTTCCTGACCCAGGCGCTCAGCGACGGATCGAACGCGGCGCAATGCGGGCAGCTGTACCAGAAGAATTCGGTGACTTCGACCTTGCTGCCGGAATCGGTCGGCTGGGTTTGCGGCAGCACGCGATAATCGGTGCCTTCCTGCGGATTGGAAGGCGACGCGGACGCGCTCGACATTGTCAAACCCAGGCCTAAACCAAGCGCCAGGCCCAGCACCGCACATCCCTGTTTGAGAAAACGCATAGACGAAATCCTTTCTTTTATTTGATGATTAACGCTGTTTTTTCGACGCTTCGGCCGGAACGACTTTCGGGACCCGCACCAGCGCCGCATCGACGCTGTTTTCGGCCAGCTTGGCGCGCACCCGGTTCATCGCATCGAGCTGGGCGTACGGCCCCAGGCGTACGCGGAACAGGGAACCGTTGTCGGACTGCTTCTCGCTGACTCTGGCTTCCATGCCCAGCAGCGCCAGCTTGGCGCGCGCATTTTCGGCATCGGCCTGTTCGCGGAATGCGCCGGCCTGCAGATAATAGTTCCACTTGTCGTCGCCATCGAGCTTCGGCGCCGGGGCGGTGCTGCTGACCTGGTTCTTCGGCTGGTCGGGACTTGTGACCGCCACCACCGGGGCCGGTACCGGTGCCGGGGCAGTGGCGCCGACCGGCGGCACGCCCGGCGCCTGGCCGGCCGGCGCGGCGGCGGCCTCCGCGGCCTTCTGGTCGCGCGCGGCCTGGCGCGCGGCTTCCTTGCTGCCGTACAGCAGCTTGTTCGGATCGGTCACCTGCTCGCCGACCGGATCGGGCGTGCGTTCAGGCCTGAGGGTCTTGCCGTTGGTGAATGGAATCGGCGATTTGGTGATCATCAGCGCCACCACCACGGCGATGGCCAGGCCGAATACCAGGCCGATGATGATGCCAAGGAATGTGCCGCCCTGCTGGTACCGCTTGCTCTTGCGAATGCCCTTCATCGCCGTCATCGTTTCACCTGCCATTGCGCGTGTATGCGTATCTGTTTCATGGTTAAGCCGTGTTACATCCTGGATGGCGCCGAAACGCCGATCAGTGCCAGTCCGTTGCGCAACACCTGGCGGGTTGCGCACATCAGTGCCAGTCGCGCCATTTTGGTCGCAGCGTCGTCAACCAGCACGCGTTCCGCATTGTAGTAGCTATGCAGCTCGCCCGCCAGATCGCGTAGATAAAACGCAACCTGGTGCGGCCCCAGCTCTTCCAGCGCATGCGCCAGCGCTTCCGGATACTCGGCCAGCTTGGCCAGCAGGGCCGCTTCGCGCGGCGCGGTCAGCGGCGACAGATCGTCCACCGCGCGCAAGGTATTTTCATCGCCGCCCCATTGGGCCAGCACCGAACAGATGCGGGCGTGCGCATATTGCACGTAATACACCGGGTTCTCGTCGGACTGCGCCAGGGCCAGGTCGACGTCGAATACGAATTCGGTGTCGGCCTTGCGCGAAATCAGGAAAAAACGTACCGCGTCGCGGCCGCGGGTGAGGTCGCGCAGCGGCGCGGCGATGCTGTCGGCGGCGGCATTGGCGGCGGCGGCTTCCAGCTCGTCCTCGACGCCGCTTGACCATTCGATCAGGTCGCGCACCGTCACATAGGAGCCGGCCCGCTTGGATATCTTGACCTCTTCGCCGTTTTTCATCACGGTCACCATCTTGTGCAGCACGTAATCCGGATAACCCTGCGGAATGCCGATGCCGACCGCCTGCAATCCGGCGCGCACGCGGGCGATGGTGCCGTGGTGGTCGCTGCCCTGCACATTGATCACCTTGCCGAAACCGCGTTGCCACTTGACGATGTGATACGCCACGTCCGGCACGAAATAGGTGAACGTGCCGTCGGACTTGCGCATGACGCGGTCCTTGTCGTCGCCGTAATCGGTGGTGCGCAGCCAGAGCGCGCCATCCTGTTCGTAGGTCTTGCCGGCCTTGACCAGCGCTTCCACGGTGGCCGCGACCTTGCCGTCGCTGTACAGCGACGATTCAAGGTAATAGTTGTCGAATTTGACGCCGAAGGCCTGCAGGTCGAGATCCTGCTCACGCCGCAGATAGGCCACCGCGAAGCGGCGGATCGCCTCCAGGTCGTCGGCGCTGCCGTTGGCCGCGGTGACGACGCCATCGCTGCCCGTGACGCTGCCCTTGGCCAGGAAGTCGTGGGCGATGTCGGCGATATAGTCGCCGTTATACGCGGTTTCGGGCCAGCCCGGCTGCCCCGGCGCCAGGCCCTTGGCGCGCGCCTGGACCGACAGGGCCAGGTTGGCGATCTGCACGCCGGCGTCGTTGTAATAGAACTCGCGGGTGACCGCATAACCTTGCGAGGCGAACAGCGAGGACAGCGCATCGCCCAGCGCGCCCTGGCGGCCATGGCCGACGTGCAGCGGACCGGTCGGATTGGCCGACACGAATTCGATCAGGACCTGCTTGCCGGCGCCGGCGTTGCCCTTGCCGAAGTCGGCTCCGGCCGCCAGCACGGCCTTGACCACGGCCTGCTTGGCCGATGCGGCGATACGCAGATTGATGAAGCCCGGTCCGGCGATCTCGGCGGCGTCGATCAGGCCGGCCCGGCCGGGCTGCGCCATCAGGCCTTCGACGATAGCCTGCGCCAGTTCGCGCGGATTCTTTTTCAGCGGTTTGGCGATCTGCATCGCAATGTTGCAGGCCACGTCGCCATGCGAAGGGTCGCGCGGACGCTCCAGCGTCACCACCGGGTTCAGTCCGGTTTCGGCCAGCAAGGGCTGCAAGGCAGTCTGGAAGAGTTCGGTAATGCGGTGTTTTTGTTCAGCGAGCATGTATGTGGGGCGCGGCCCGGCCGCGCATTGGTGCAATGGCAAATAGCGGATTATACCGGCTTGTGCGGCGCCGAACCTGTGCAATTTCTGCCTGCCCCTGCCGCTCTCGCGCCATGAGGCAAGGCCATGCCCGGCGTCAGATATCGACCGGGTCGACTTCCAGCGACCATTTGACCCGCGTGCGGGTTTGGCGCAACAACGCCAGCCACTCTTTCAGGAACATCTGCAGGGCCGGCCGCGACGGCGATTCGATCAATAGCTGGGCGCGATCGACATTGGCCACCCGCGTCATGGTCATCGGAATCGGATCGTTGATGACGATGCCCTCGTGCGCCAGGCTGGCGGCCGCGCCCTGCAGGAATTCCAGCGCGTCCGCCAGCTCCTTGGCTTCGGCGCGCAGCAGCGCCTGGTACAGGAACGGCGGCAGCGCCGCCTGCTCGCGCTCCTCCAGCATGGCGCCGGCAAAACCGTCGTAATCGTGCGCGATCACTGCCGCATACAGCGGATGATGGATGTAACGCGTCTGGATCAGCACTTCGCTGGCGCTGCCGCCCTCTTTCTGCGCGGCGCGGCCGGCACGGCCCGCCACCTGCATCAGTTGCGCGAACAGGCGTTCGGCTGCGCGGTAATCCTGGGAAAACAGCGCGGTATCGGGATTGAGCACCCCGACCAGCGTCAGGTTTTTGAAGTCGTGGCCCTTGGCCACCATCTGGGTGCCGATCAGGATATCGACTTCGCCGCGATGCACGCGGTCGAATGCAGCCTGGGCGCTGCCCTTGCGGCGCGTCGAATCGGCATCGATGCGCAGGATGCGCGCCTCCGGAAACAAAAGCTGCAATCCTTCCTCGACCCGTTGCGTGCCGCGCCCGAGCGGCTGCAGGTCGGCGTTGCCGCAAGTCGGGCAATGCTTGGGAATGCGCAATTCCAGGCTGCAATGATGGCAGCGCAGGCGATGTTCGGGCTTGTGCAGCACCATGAACGAGGTGCAGCGCGTGCAATTGCTGACCCACCCGCAGGCGTCGCAGGCCAGCACCGGGGCATACCCGCGCCGGTTCAGGAACAGCAGCGATTGTTCGCCGCGCGCCAGGCGCTGCCTGAGCGCGCCGATCAGGGTCGAGGTCAGGCCGTCGGCCGGCTTGTCGCGCTCCATGTCGATCAGGCGCACGGCGGGCAGCACCGCGTCCTGCACCGCACGCTGGCGCAATTCGAGCTTGCGGTAGCGGCCGGTCTGCGCGTGCTGCCAACTTTCCAGCGACGGCGTGGCGGACCCCAGCACGATCGGTATGTCCAACTGGTGCGCGCGCCAGACCGCCAGGTCGCGCGCCGAATAACGCAGCCCTTCCTGTTGCTTGTAGGAAGGATCGTGTTCTTCGTCGATCACAATCAGTTTCAGGTGCGGCAGCGAGGCCAGGATCGCCAGCCGGGTGCCCAGCACGATGCGGGCCTGCCCCAGATGCGCCGACAGCCAATGCAGCGTGCGTTCGCCTTCGGCCAATCCGCTGTGCAGGCTGACCACCGCCACGCCCGGAAAGCGCGCCCGCACATTGCCTTCCAACTGCGGGGTCAGGTTGATTTCCGGCACCAGGATCAATATCTGCGCCGGCGCCTGGTCCGTGGACCGTGCCAGGATGTCGGCCGCCGCCTGCAGATAGACCTCGGTCTTGCCGCTGCCGGTGACGCCGTACAAGAGCATGGGCGCGAAGCCCTGGGCGGCGGCGATCGCCGCGGCCGCGGACTGCTGCGCCGGCCGCAATACCGGCATGTCGACCGGCCGGCCGTCATGGGCAGCAACCAGGGCCGCTTGTTTCTTGATGGCACGGTCCAGGCTGACGGCCGACTCCGCGCGCAGGTTTTTCGGTAGGCCGGGCAACGCCACTTCGCCCAGCGGCCGCTGGTAATAATCGGCGGCAAAACGGCACAATGCCAGCCACTCCTGCGAAAGCGGCGGCAACTGGCGGCGAATCGCAATGACATCCTTGAGCTTGTCCTCCGCGATGTCGCTGTCGCTCTGGATGCCGATCACGATGCCGAATACCTGCCGGCGTCCGAACGGCACCAGCACCAACTGGCCGATCGTCGGCGGCGGAGCGCTGTTATCACCGGTACAGCGATAATCGAAGGTAATGTCAAGTGGCGTATCTAACGCGACATTGACGATGCATGGTTTCACGAAGTTAATCTGATTCCTGAAGAGATTGCCTAACTATCGGTTTAATAAACGCTTTTTAAACTATCCACAGCAACTGTGGATAACTTTGTGGGTAACCCGCGCTTGACACTCCCGGACTAAGCATCTATGCGGCTTCCAACAAATTGCTCAATTCCAAAGCAAATTATTATTCTTTTAAAATCAATAACTTACAAAAACAAAAAAGCTTCTGAAAAATAATTCCAAAATAAAATCTTATTGCTTCGCACAAAGTCATTTTGTGAATAAGTTAGCGCGAACCGTGTTTTTCCGGGCTAAAAACGCAATGAAAAAATACGGATGTCAAGCAATCGCAACGACGCTGCATCAGCAACAGCTATGCGCATTTGTAAGAGATTTCTCATGTAAAAAATGAGAAAGCCACCTAAGGTCCCGATTTGTAAGCTTTTTTTAAGGTCATCCACAGCAGTTGTGGATAACTTTGTGGGTAAGCTTGAACTACCGCCCCTGCAAACCTGTATTTACGCGGTTCCCGACGAAATGCCACATAAAGTTGCATTTGTTAATTCACTTTTAAATCAGTAACTTAGCATCGATAAAAAACAATAATCCGGATTTTTATGCAAAAAACTTTTTACTTATTAAGTTGACAAATTTTTTGTGCATAAGTAAGCGCGGGAATTGCAATGGCCTACTGGGCGCGCATTTGGCGGCTCAAGGCATGCACGGCCTCCACCATGGCCGTGACCGCCTCCGGCGGGGTGAACTGGGAAATGCCGTGACCCAGATTGAATACATGGCCGCTGCCGGCGCCCGGCGTACCGAATGCGGTCAGCAGCTTCTGCACTTCGGCCTGAATTTGTTGCTCACCGGAAAACAGCACCACCGGGTCCAGATTGCCCTGCAGAGCGACGCGATTGCCGACGCGACGCCGCGCATCGCCGAGGTTGACGGTCCAATCCAGCCCGACCGCATCGGCGCCGATATCGGCGATCTGCTCCAGCCACAATCCGCCACCCTTGGTGAACACGATGAGGGGAATGCGCACGCCGTCTTTCTCGCGCTTCAATTGCGCCGCCACTTCTTGCATATAAGCCAGCGAGAAGGTTTGATAAATGCCGTCTGCCAGGGCGCCGCCCCAGGTATCGAAGATCATCAGGGCCTGGGCGCCGGCGTCGACTTGCGCGTTCAGGTACGCGGCGACCGCGGCGGCATTGATTTTCAGGATGTGATGCATCAGGTCCGGCCGGCTATAAAGCATGCTCTTGACCGTGCGGTGATCGTCCGAACCGCCGCCTTCGACCATATAGCAGGCCAGCGTCCAAGGGCTGCCCGAAAAGCCTATCAGCGGCACGCTGCCGTCGAGTTCGGTGCGAATCTGGGTAACGGCATCGAACACATATTGCAAGCTGTCCAGTTGCGGCGCGCGCAATGCCATCACTGCTTTTTCGTCGCGCAACGGACGCTCGAACTTGGGTCCTTCGCCATCGGCGAAATACAGGCCCAGGCCCATGGCGTCCGGCACGGTCAATATGTCGGAAAACAGAATGGCGGCGTCGAGCGGATAGCGCGCCAGCGGTTGCAGCGTCACTTCGGTTGCGTAGTCGGGATTCTTGGCCAGGCCCAGGAACGATCCCGCGCGCGCGCGCGTGGCGCGGTATTCGGGCAGATAGCGGCCGGCCTGGCGCATCAGCCACAGAGGCGTGTAATCGGTGGGCTGGCGCAACAAGGCGCGGATGAAGGTGTCGTTCTTGAGCGGGGCAAATGAAGGCATAGGGCGTGGAGAATAGATATATTGCGACCGCAATCGGGGCGCTAAGCGAAAACGCCTATTATCGCATCCAATTGCCCCGCGCCTGCGGATCGCTCTTCATGTCGCCGTCGAAAATCTGGCCCCTGGGCCTATTCGACTACCAGATCTTTCAACTCGGGTTTGGGGGGCGGGAATTTGAGTTTCATGTCTTCCAGGGCCGCCAGCACGATGCCGGCAATCGCAAGGTTGCGATGGGTCTTGGAATCGGCGGGAATGACGTGCCATGGCGCGCCGTCGGTATCGGTGGCGGCGATCGCATCGGCATACACTTCCTGGTAGCGTTTCCAGAATTTCCGCTCGGCCAGATCCTGCAAGTCGAATTTCCAGTGCTTGTCCGGATTGTCGACCCGTTCCTGCAAGCGCTGCTTTTGCTCGTCTTTCGAAATATGCAGGAAGAATTTCAGGATGGTGGTGCCGGTTTCGACCAGCATTCGTTCGAAATCGCGTATCTGCGCGAAACGGCGCCTGGCTTCGTTATCGTCGATCATGCCGTGCACGCGGGTGATCAGTACGTCCTCGTAATGGCTGCGGTTGAATACCGTGATTGCGCCGGCCTGCGGCACATGCTGGTGTACGCGCCACAAATAATCGTGACGCAATTCGACAGCCGTCGGCGCCTTGAAATTGACGATATTGATCCCTTGCGGATTGACGCTTTGGAAGACGCCGTTGACCGTGCCGTCCTTGCCGCTGGTATCCATGCCCTGCAGGACGACCAGCAGCTTGCGGTCGGCATCCGCATAAAACATGGTCTGCTTGAGGGCGATGTCGGCCGCCATATCGGCCACGTGCACGCGATCGGTAGCCTTGTCGCCGCTGGACAGCGGCTTATCGGCGGCATCGGCGTCCTGGAGTTTGAATTTCGACTTGGGGCGGAACTGTTTCTGGATTTTCATGGACAGCCTTTCATGCGTCGGTCGGAACGAATTTGGCAATCGGGTCCGGATTGCGTTCAGAAATAAAAAAAGGCAGCCTAAGCTGCCTTTTCAGTGTACCGCCTGTATTCGACTACAGGTGTTACTTAAACTTAACGCTTCTGCCGCAAACGGTGGATCGCCGCCAATTGCGCAACCGCAGTCGCCAATTCGGCTTGTGCGACAGCGTAATCGATTTCGGATTCGCGATTGAGCAGGGTTTCTTCCGCCAGGCGTTTTGCCTCGGTTGCCTGCGCTTCGTCCAGATCGGCGCCGCGGATCGCGGTATCGGCCAGGACGGTAACGGTATCAGGCTGAACTTCCAGCAAGCCGCCGGCGACGAAAATGAATTCGTCTTCAGCCTGGCCAGCCACCTTGATCCGCACGGCGCCCGGACGGATGCGTGTGATCAGCGGCGTGTGACGAGGATAAATCCCCAGCTCGCCCGCTTCGCCAGGCAACGCGACGAACTCCGCTTCGCCCGAAAAGATCGAAGCTTCAGCCGAGACAACGTCAACGTGAATTGTATTTGCCGCCATGTAATTTCCTATTCGCTGATCCCAACAACTAGCATTCGATATCGGCGAGGCGCGACACTGGACTACCGCAGCACGCTTCGCCTATCGCATGACTTAATTGATTTTCTTGGCTTTTTCGATTGCTTCGTCGATCGTGCCGACCATGTAGAACGCTTGCTCAGGCAGATGATCCAGTTCGCCGCTGGCGATCATCTTGAAGCCCTTGATCGTGTCCTTCAGCGAAACGTACTTGCCTGGCGAACCGGTAAACACTTCCGCGACGTGGAATGGCTGCGACAGGAAACGCTGCATCTTGCGAGCGCGGGCCACCAGCAGCTTGTCTTCCGGCGCCAGTTCGTCCATGCCCAGAATCGCGATAATGTCGCGCAATTCCTTGTAGCGTTGCAGCGTGCCTTGAACGGCGCGCGCTGTTTCGTAGTGTTCCTGGCCGACGACCAGCGGATCCAGCTGACGCGAAGTCGAATCGAGCGGATCAACCGCGGGGTAGATACCCAGCGAGGCGATATCGCGCGACAGCACGACGGTGGAGTCCAAGTGGGCGAAGGTGGTGGCAGGCGACGGGTCGGTCAAGTCATCCGCTGGAACATAGACGGCCTGGATCGATGTGATCGAACCGGTCTTGGTCGATGTAATACGCTCTTGCAGACGGCCCATTTCTTCGGCCAGAGTCGGTTGGTAACCCACCGCGGAAGGCATACGGCCCAGCAGCGCGGAAACTTCGGTACCGGCCAGTGTGTAGCGATAGATATTGTCGACGAAAAACAGCACGTCGCGGCCTTCGTCGCGGAAGCCTTCTGCGATCGTCAGGCCGGTCAGCGCCACGCGCAGGCGGTTGCCCGGCGGTTCGTTCATCTGGCCGTAAACCATCGCAACCTTGGATTTTTCAGGATCGTCCAGGTCGACCACTTTGGCATCGGCCATTTCGTGGTAGAAGTCATTACCCTCGCGAGTACGCTCGCCCACGCCGGCGAACACGGACAAACCGCTGTGCGCCTTGGCGATGTTGTTGATCAGTTCCATCATGTTGACGGTCTTGCCGACGCCGGCGCCGCCGAACAGGCCGACTTTACCACCCTTGGCGAACGGACAAACCAGGTCGATCACCTTGATGCCGGTTTCCAGCAATTCCTGCGACGGCGACAATTCGTCGTATGCAGGCGCCTTGCGGTGGATCGATGCCGTCTGTGCGCGGCTGACTTCGCCGCACTCGTCGATCGGGTTGCCCAGCACGTCCATGATGCGGCCGAGCGTTGCCTTGCCGGTCGGCACCATGATCGGCTTGCCGGTGTTCTGAATCTGCATGCCGCGGCGCAAACCATCCGAGGTACCGAGCGCAATGGTACGGACAATGCCGTCGCCAAGCTGCTGCTGCACTTCCAACGTCAGCTCCGAACCTTCCATCTTCAAGGCATCGTACACCTTCGGCATCGCGTCACGGGGAAACTCGACGTCCACCACAGCACCGATACACTGAACGATTTTGCCATCAGCCATTTTCGTTCCTTCAATATATAAAATTAAATTTGTTGAACGCTTGCGCGTTATCAATTAAATCAAACCGCTGCGGCGCCACTGACGATTTCCGACAGTTCCTTGGTGATCGCTGCCTGGCGGGTTTTGTTGTAAACCAGCTTCAGTTCGCCAATCACATTGCCCGCGTTGTCGCTTGCAGCCTTCATCGCCACCATGCGCGCCGATTGCTCGGACGCCATGTTTTCGGCCACGGCCTGGTAAATCAGCGCTTCGACATAACGCACCAGCAGTTCGTCGATGACAGTCTCGACATCCGGTTCGTAAATGTAATCCCACGAATGCTCGGCCTTGCCTTCGGCATCCACGGCCAGGCGATCGCTGGTCAGCGGCAGCAGCTGCAACATGGTCGGTTCTTGCTTCATCGTGTTGATGAACTTGGTGTAGACCATGTACACCGCGTCCAGCATGCCTTCCTGATACGCATCCAGCAGCACCTTGACCGGCCCGATCAGCTTGTCCAGGTGCGGCGTGTCGCCCATTTGGGTGACATGCGCGACCACCTTGGCGTTGATCCGGTTGAGGAAGCCCAGGCCCTTGTTGCCGATGGCGACCGCTTCCAGTGCATTGCCCTGCGTTTCCAGTTCGCGCATCTTGCCGGTCAGCAGACGCAGCGAGTTGGTGTTCATGCCGCCGCACAGACCCTTGTCCGTGGTCACGACGATGAAACCGACCCGTTTCGCGGTGTTCTGTTTGACCATGAACGGATGCGTGTACTCGGGGTTGGCGCGCGACAAGTTGGAAGCGACGGCACGAATCTTGTCACTGTAAGGGCGTGCCGCATGCATCCGGTCCTGCGCCTTGCGCATTTTGGATGCAGCGACCATTTCCATCGCCTTGGTGATCTTCTTCGTGTTTTCGACACTCTTGATCTTGCCGCGAATCTCTTTGCCTGTAGCCATGAGTTCGTTACTCCTTATGCAAAGCCAGCGGCTTCATGCTCGACTTCATACTTAGAAGGCACCCGATTTCTTGAAATCGGCAACGGCTGCGGACAACGCGGCTTCAGCGTCTTTATCGAGTTGCTTGGTGTCTTCGATCTTCTGGAGCAACGCGGCATGGCTGGCCTTCATGAAGCCGTGCAGGCCGGCTTCGAAGCCCAGCACCTGCTTGACTTCGATATCGTCCAGGAAGCCCTTGTTGACCGCGAACAGCGTGACGGCCATCAGCGAAATCGACAGCGGCGAATATTGCGCCTGCTTCAGCAGTTCGGTCACGCGTGCGCCGCGATCGAGCTGTTTGCGGGTTGCCGCATCCAGGTCCGAAGCGAATTGCGCAAACGCAGCCAGTTCACGATACTGCGCCAAGTCGGTACGGATACCGCCGGACAGGTTCTTGATGACTTTGGTCTGCGCGGCGCCACCGACGCGCGACACCGAAATACCGGCGTTGATCGCAGGACGGATACCGGCGTTGAACAGCGAGGTTTCCAGGAAGATCTGGCCATCCGTGATCGAAATCACGTTGGTCGGCACGAATGCGGAAACGTCGCCGGCCTGGGTTTCGATGATCGGCAATGCGGTCAACGAACCGGTCTTGCCCTTGACCGCGCCCTTGGTGAAATCTTCGACGTATTTAGGATTGACGCGAGCCGCGCGTTCCAGCAGACGGCTGTGCAGGTAGAACACGTCGCCGGGATACGCTTCACGACCAGGTGGACGACGCAGCAGCAGCGAGACTTGACGATACGCAACCGCTTGCTTGGACAGATCGTCATACACGATCAGTGCGTCTTCGCCGCGATCGCGGAAGTATTCGCCCATTGCGCAGCCCGAGTAGGCCGACACGTATTGCATCGCAGCCGACTCGGATGCCGATGCCGCCACGACGATGGTGTATTCCATCGCGCCGTGTGTTTCCAGCGAACGCACGATGTTCTTGATCGACGAAGCCTTCTGGCCGATCGCGACATAGATACAGGTAACGTTCTGGCCTTTTTGATTGATGATCGCATCGATCGCCACGGCAGTCTTGCCGGTCTGGCGGTCGCCGATGATCAGTTCGCGCTGACCGCGGCCGATCGGCACCATCGAATCGATCGACTTGATGCCGGTCTGCATCGGTTCGGAAACCGATTGGCGGGCGATCACGCCCGGCGCGATTTTTTCGATCGGCGCTGTCAGTTTTGCATTGATCGGACCCTTGCCGTCGATCGGCTGGCCCAGGGCGTTGACCACACGGCCGCGCAGCTCAGGGCCGATCGGCACTTCCAGGATGCGGCCGGTGCACTTGACCGTGTCGCCTTCGGAGATATGCTCGTAATCGCCGAGAATAACGGAACCGACCGAGTCGCGCTCCAGATTCAGCGCCAGGCCGAACGTGTTGCCCGGGAATTCCAGCATCTCGCCCTGCATCGCGTCCGACAGACCGTGAATGCGGCAAATACCGTCGGACACGGAGATAACCGTGCCCTGATTGCGAATCTCAGCAGTATCGCCAAGGCCTTGGATCCGGCTCTTGATCAGTTCGCTGATTTCAGACGCGTTGAGTTGCATACAAACTCCTAAAAATATTCTCTTCGCTTACGCTAGGGGCTATGACCGCTTATGCAGTCAAAGCAACATGTAACTGTTGCAGCTTGGCACGTACGGAAGTGTCCAGCACTTCATCGCCGATGACCACGCGCACGCCGCCGATCAAACCGCTATCGACGGTAACCGACGGCAGCAGCTTGCGACCAAATTTCTTTTCCAGCGCAGCGACCAGTTCGCTCAACTGCGGCTCCGTCAGCGCGAATGCGCTTGTGATTTCCGCATCGTCCGCGCCTTCATGCGCATTCTTGAGCACATGGAACTGCGCAGCGATTTCCGGCAGCAGCGCCAGGCGGCCGTTGCCGGCCAGCGTGGCGATGAAATTCTTGGCCTGGTCGTCGACGGGCGACTTCAAGGCTGCCAGAAAGGTCTCGGTCATCTGCTGCGTGGAGACGCCGGGGTTCTGCAGGAACGCCAGGACGTCCGGATGCTCGGCCACATGGGCCATTTCAGCAATCAGGTCGGCCCATGGCGCCAGCTTGCCGGACTGCGCAACACGAAACAGGGCTTCTGCGTAAGGACGGGCAATCGTTGCGAGTTCGGCCATATTACAGCTCTGTTTTCAGTTGGTTCAGCAGGTCGGCGTGGGCCGCTGCATTCACTTCACGCTTCAGAATCTGCTCGGCGCCCTTGACTGCCAGGCTGGCGACTTCGCCGCGCAGACTTTCGCGCGCCTTGGTGACCTGCTGTTCCGCTTCGGCCTTGGCGTTAGCGAGAATGCGGGCAGCTTCTTCGGAGGCTGTTTTTTTAGCTTCTTCGATGATCAACTGACCGCGCTTTTCGGCTTCGCCGATGCGCTTCTGACCTTCGTCGCGCGCGGTCGCCAGTTCCGCCTGTGCCCGCTTTTCAGCGGCAGCCAGGTCCGCCTTGCCGCGATCGGCGGCAGCCAAGCCGTCCGCAATCTTCTTCGCGCGCTCATCAAGCGCCTTAATCAGCGGAGGCCAAACGAATTTCATCGTAAAGCCAGCGAGGATAAAGAAGACCACGAACTGCGCAAACAATGTTGCATTTAAGTTCACGGTAATTTCCTTCTCAGAATAACGTGTGCTGAAATCAATTCAGCCAATCGGCTATGCCGTACGGATTAATTACTTGGCGATGAACGGATTTGCGAATGCAAACAACATGGCGATACCGACACCGATCAGGAACGCGGCATCGATCAGACCAGCCAGCAGGAACATCTTGGTTTGCAGGGTATTCATCAATTCAGGCTGACGAGCCGACGCTTCGAGGTATTTACCGCCCATGATCGCGATACCGATACATGCACCGATCGCGCCCAGACCGATAATCAAACCACACGCCAAAGCTACAAATGAGAGGTCAGTCATGACAATTCCTATTCAAGGTTAAAGTTAAAGCAAAAAAGAAATACAAAATGGGGACACCGGCAAAGCCTGGCGAGGGCCTGGCGGCCCTCGGCAATCCTAGTGGGACTCGTGCGCCTGGCCGATATAAACCAGAGTCAACATCATGAAAATGAAGGCTTGCAGCAACACGATCAGGATGTGGAAAATCGCCCATATCGAACCTGCGATCACATGGCCGATGAAGCCGAACGCGGTAGCGGCCGATCCCAGCAATGCGATCAACAGGAACAGCAATTCGCCCGCATACATGTTGCCGAACAACCGCATGCCGAGAGAAACCGTTTTCGCCGCGAACTCGATGACGTTGAGCAGCAGATTGAATGGGGCCAGCCAGATGCCGAAAGGCGCGGAGAACAATTCATGGATGAAGCCGCCCAGGCCCTTGATCTTGACGCTGTAGTACAGCATCAGCACCAGCACGCCCAGGGCGATACCCAGCGTGCCGTTCAGATCGGCGGTCGGCACCACGCGGTGATGCGGGAAAACCTGTTCGAGGCCGAACAGCTTGAAGGCGCTGGAGAACAGGTCGACCGGCAGGAAATCGAGCGAATTCATCAGTGCGACCCAGACGAAAACGGTCAGCGCCAGCGGCGCGATGAAAGTGCGGTTACCATGCACGATCGACTTCGATTGATCCTCGACCATTTCGACCATCATTTCGACAAAGGCCTGGAACCGGCCCGGCACGCCGGAAGTGGCGTTGCGCGCGGCGATGTACATCAGCAGGCAGCCGACCACGCCGGCGAAAATCGACCAGAAAATCGTGTCCATGTTCAAGATCGAAAAATCGACGATCTTGACTTGATGCGCTGTGGAAAAATGTCCCAGATGGTGGACGATGTACTCTGATGCGGTTGGTGCGTCGGGTGAGGCTACAGTCATGGTCGTAGTTTAAACAGTAAGATAATGTAACTTTTAAGCACCGCGATGAAGCTCAGCACAAACGCGAGCCAATTTACATCACGGTACAACCAAACAACAGCGCCCAGGAGCGCGATAGTTGTAGCGATTTTTATAAACTCCCCGACGAAAAAAGTCATCGGGTTGGCTCCGCCGGGCTTGCGGGTACTCATATGGAGTCGCAGGGCAAACAGACCGTTGGGAAGTGCACAGCAAAGGCCGCCGAACAAGGCTGACCAAAGCGCGGGAATTCCACCTAGACCACCTGCCACAAGCGCAACCACAACCGTCGTTATCAGCTGTATCAGGACAATACGCAGCATATTTTCCTAATAATCGTGGAGTGCGACGCGCATTCTTCGCGCGGGGCAGTTTAGAAGCCGTGCGATTATAAGGGTCTAGTCCGCCAATAGTCAAACCTTTACAGTGCATTTCGACCATTTTTTAGGGCTTATTTATGCCCAGTTATTCACCCGGAAAATGGTTCCAAAGGGAAAATATTTTGTTTCACTGGAGAGATTTGGCGTTTTTCTTATAACTATATTTAATTGAATCGTTCCAGTTATATGCAGCAATGATTGCCGATTGATAATATGATCGATCATTACGGGCCGTTTACATGGGCATATATGCCCAACATGCGCCTGCCGCGCCCCGTTTTCAATTATTTCGACCGTTTCCCAAGCTGCGGCTTTAATATTGCCCTTCAGTGACTGTTTTCAGCGAGCCTGCTCATGTCCGATATATCCGATACCGAAACCAATAAATCGCTTATCCCGGCACCGACACCGGTCCCCACGCCTCCTGCAGCAAACGCCTCCGCGGCCAAGCCGCCCGAGCCCGGGTCCGGCCCCGAAGCGCAAACGTCTCCGTCGCCGCCCAATCCCGTCTTCTCGAGCGCATCCGGCGAATATGCGCCATGGGCGCAGACTTTCCGGCTGTTCAAGGCCCGCCTGCGCGCGCTGTCCGACAAGGCCGGCCGCCGCATGATGCAGCGCACCCTGAAGATCGGCATTTCGGCGCGCATTTTCCATCCGGAGAGCGGCTCGCTGGGCTTGCGCAGCAAGACGCTGCAGTATCTGGAAGAGTCGATCGCCCAATGGGTCATGTCGCGCGACGTGCTGGTATTCATGATCCCCACCGTCAATACCAACGGCATGGTGCATCCGAGCAATGTCCGCCTGCGCGACTACGCCAAGCATCTCGACGGCCTGGTGCTGCAGGGCGGCGCCGATGTTTCGCCGCAGAGCTACGCGGAAGCCGCCACCCGGCCCGAATGGAACGGCGACCGGGTGCGCGACATGTACGAGCTGGAATTGCTGCATGAATTCATCGAGCACGGCAAGCCGGTGCTCGGCATTTGCCGCGGCTGCCAATTGATCAACGTGGCGTTCGGCGGCAGCCTGTATCAGGACATTGCCTCCGACGTCCCGGCCGCGATCGCCCACGTCAATGAGTTGTACGACAACAATTTCCACGAACTGCTGTTTCCGCCCGGCTCCAGCCTGACCACCATGCTCGACACCAGAGCCGCGCCGATGGTCAACTCGATTCATCACCAGGCCATCAAGGACCTGGGCCGCGATCTGCAGGTGGAAGCCGTTTCGACCACCGACCAGATCGTGGAAGCGGTGCGCTACAAGAAAGCGCCGTTCGTGATGGGACTGCAATGGCATCCGGAATTCCATCGCGCCAGCGGCGCGGCGCTGCTCGACTGCACGCCGATCCTGGACGGCTTCCTGCGCGCGGCGCGCGAAACCCGGTTTTGAGTGCAACCAAAACGTCATCAGCCACTCGAAACCAGGGTCGGCGGCCGACTCCCGGACGAGGTTTCGCTTGATCCAAGCATGATCGTCACGCATCGGCGCGCCATTTGCGCATATTCTATCGCTATAAACATTTTTGCTTTAACGTCAATCAGTCGGTTTGCCGGCGCATTATTTTTTTAAGGAGCACACCATGACAACAACTGCACTCAAAACCGTGAGGAACGACATGAAAACACTGGTCAAAGATGCACAAGAGCTGTTTCACGAAGCGGCTGCCGCCACCGGCGAAAAAGCCGACGAACTGCGCAGCAAGGGCATGAACCTGCTCGACGCGGCCATCGTCAAGGCGCAGAACGCGCAAGCCGTCGCGATCGAAAAGAGCAAGGTCGTGGCTGCCAGTACCGACGAATATGTGCAGGAAAATCCTTGGCGCGCCGTCGCAATCTCTGCCGGCGTCGGCTTGCTGGTCGGCATCATCCTCGGCCGCAGCAAATAACGCCCCGGACCGGTCCGCATGGAACAACCACAAACCGGACAGAATGCGCCGGCCGGCCTGGTCGGCGGCGTATTCGGCCTTGCCAAGAACTTGCTCGGCCTGATCATCAGCCGGCTGGAATTGGCGGCCCTCGAATTTTCCGAAATCGGCGGCAATCTCCTCAAGATCGTCGTCCTGTTTGCATTGGCGCTGACGGCCGGCTGGTTTGCGGTGGCCTACTGGTCGGTGCTGATCGTTCTGCTGGCGTGGGATAGCTGGGGCTGGAAAATATTACTGCTGATGGCGCTGGCGTTTACCGTGCTGGCCGTCGGCCTGGCGCTGTATGTACGCGCGGTACTGCGCCAGGGCAAGATCGCCTTGCCGGAAACCATGGCGGAATTGCGCAAGGATCGCGATGCCTTACTCTAACCATCAACCGAATCCGGGGCGTGCGCCCTCCGCGGCCGAGCGCAAGAAAAAGCTGCTGGCCGACGGCGCGCTGCACAGGGCCAAAATCCTGATCGCGCGCGCCGATATTTCGGCAGGCGCGCAACCCAGCGCCTTGACCCGGGAAGCCGTCGGCCATTTTTCGGCAACCGCCAAGACCCTGTTGTTCGATACGGTGCGCAATGCAGCGACCAATCCCGCCAAATTGTCGCCCTTGCTGATGACCGGGCTCTCCCTTCTGGCCAGGAAATCGGTGCGCAAGCCACTGATCTATGTCGGCATCGCGGGCGGCGCGATCGCCGGCGTCATCTATCTGTCCGGGCTGTTCCGCGGCAGCGAACCGACGCATGACGAATCCAATCAAAACGACGACGCCGACCAATAAATCGTAGGCGTCGATCAATCAACAAGGAGGCAAGACCACATGAAGAAACTCACCATTACCGCACTTGCACTGGCCCTCGGCGTAGCCGGCTGCGCCGACATGTCGTCGACTCAACGCGGCACAGCCACCGGCGCCGGCGTGGGCGCGGGTATCGGCGCTGTGCTTGGCGCAGCGACCGGCGGCGGTGGCGGCGGTCGCGCACTGGG
The DNA here is from genome assembly GCA_036499085.1 of Herbaspirillum sp. Lineage (GTDB taxonomy): Bacteria > Pseudomonadota > Gammaproteobacteria > Burkholderiales > Burkholderiaceae_D > Herbaspirillum. The sequence goes on from DASYEK010000141.1 coordinate 34,293, forward strand.
CGGCGCGGCGATCGGCGGCGCGCTCGGCGCGGTGGCCGGCAACGTATGGTCGAATCACATGGAAAATCAGAAACGGGCGATGGAACAGGCGGCCCAGGGCACCGGCGTGCAGGTGACGCAGACTGCCGATAATCGCCTCAAGCTGGAAATCCCCAGCGATATTTCCTTCGACGTCGGCCGCGCCGACATCAAGCCGAACCTGCGTCCCGTGCTGGATCGCTTCGCAGCCACGCTGGCAGAGAACCAGGCAACGGTCGTGACCATCGTCGGCCATACCGATAACACCGGCAGCGATGCGATCAACGATCCGTTGTCGCGCGAACGCGCGGTCCGCACCCGCGATTACCTGTCGTTGCGCGGCGTATCGCCGAGCCGGTTTTCGGTGGAGGGCCGGGGTTCGCATGAACCGCTGGTGACCAACAATTCCGATGCCAATCGCGCCCGCAATCGCCGCGTCGAAATCTTCGTGGCGGAACCGCAGCAACAACCACGCCAATAATTGCATCGGCAGTCGTGGTGGCAGTGATGAAAACGTGAAGCGCATAAAAAAAGCCCCGATATATTTCGGGGCTTTTTTATGTACTGACTACCGCAATTATTTTGCAGCGGCTGGCGCTGGCGCAGCGGCGGCATCGGCGGCAGGCGCCGCAGCGGCCGGCTTGGGATCTGGAGCCTTGAACTTGGCGCCGGCCTGGTTTGCCATGTAGGCCACGGTGCGGGCGACTTCAATATCGTCCAGATCGGGATTGCCGCCTTTGGCAGGCATGGCGTTGAAGCCCTTGATCGCATGCGAAACCAGGGTATCGAAACCTTCCGAAATACGCTTGCCCCATGCGCCGGCGTCGCCGACCTTCGGTGCGCCCGCGGCGCCGGTACCGTGGCAAGCCACGCAAGTGCTGGTATATACCTGTTCGCCGGTCATCAATTGTTTCGGTGCATTCGCATCGCGGAAAGTGAAGCCGTCGTCGGCCACCGGTTTGATCCGCGCCTCGATCGATTCTGCTGTCTGACCGCTGGAACCCGCGCCCTCTTTCGGTTCCGACGTGACAAACTCAACCAGCAAGACAATACAGATGATCGGGACCAGAAAACCCGCGGCTACTGCGGCGATCAACTGCTTAGGTGTTTTAATCCCCGATTGGTGTTCTTCGTTATGTGCGTCGCTCATGATTCCCTCAGTACAATTTTTCCTAGAAACCGGTGGCAGGGGCGCGGGACTTTCCGACCATAGTCGGAACAATGCGGCGCAATACCTCACCAAACCCTTGATTATAGACGTAATGACATTCCATTGGAATGAAAAATCATCGCTTTCCGTGGACGACGATGCAGAAAAACGGTATCCTCTGTCCCTCCCGTGTCATTGCATGGCCGGATGCGCGACCGTAGTCTAATGGATAAGATTGCAGATTCCGATTCTGTCGATAGGGGTTCGATTCCCTTCGGTCGCACCAACACTCCCTCCGCGGTTCACGCTCCCGGATTCCTTCAAAACCGGCCCGCACGAAAAAAGCGCCCATCAGGCGCTTTTCTTGTTTTTACATCACTGTTCTTTACATTGCCGGTTTTACATCGATTTACACAGGATAGTTGCAATCAAGCCGCAGCAAGTTCCTTTTCCAGCAACTGATGCAGTTGCGCGAATTCCGGCTCGCCCACATAGCGCCGGATGATCTTGCCGTTCTTGTCGATCAGGAAAGTCGTCGGCGTCAGTTTCACGTTGCCGAATGCGGCGGCCAGCTTGTCGTCCGAATCCATCGCCACCTTGAACGGCAGCTTGCGCGTTTCGGTGTAGTTGATGACGTAGCTCGGCGGATCGTAGCTCATCGCGACGGCCACGAATTCCAGCCCCTGCGCATGATACTTGTTATAGGTTTCGATCATCTTCGGCATTTCCCCGATGCAAGTCGTGCAGTCGGTCGCCCAGAAATTGACCAGCACTACCTTGCCGCGCAAATCCTTCAGGGCCAGCTTCTGGCCGTCCAGCTTGAGGAACGAAACGTCCGGCGCGGCGCTGCGCGATGAGGTCGACGAATAGGCAAACAGCGCGGCGCCGCACAATACTGTCGCGGCAATGGCGATTGCAAAACGCTTGCGGGTACTGGATTTTCGGGCTGCGGCTGGCGATGACATGAGCATTCCAATAATAACAACGATGCGCAATTATAGAGAATTCCACCGGCGCTTGCCGAAGACGGCCAAAGCCATCCGGCGGCATGCGTCCGATTCGGTTACCGGACCTTACTGGACCGATTGCACCTGAGGCTGCGACGATGACGGCGATTGCGGCTGCGGTTGCTGCTGCGATGCCGGCGGCTTGGCGGTATCGGTCTGTCGGGCGCCGATCTGCGCCAGTTCGGCTTCGGTCAGGTATTCATACACCGTCACGACCTTTTGCACGCCGTTGATGCCGCGCACGATTTCGGCGCCGCGATCGCCTTCACGCTGGGTCACCAGGCCCATCAGGTAGACCACGCCATTCTCGGTCACGACCTTGAACGAATTGGAGAACACATCCTTGGCGTCGAACAGGCTGGCCAGCACCTTGCTGGTGATATAGGTATCGTTGGAGCGGGTGCTGACGGACGACGGCTCGCCGACAGTCAGTTCGTTGAACACGCCTTCGACGCCTGGAATCGCGGCGGCTTCCTTGCCCGCTGCCTGTTTCGCTTCTTCGCTGCGGACCTCGCCGGTCAACAGGAGCTTGCGGTTGTAGCTGGTGGCATTGATGTGCGACGGTGTGCCGGTCACGGCTTCGACGCGCGAGCCGGCCTTGAGAGAAATGCCCTTGTCTTCCGTCTGGGCGCCCAGCGTGCGGCGGTCGCTGCTTGCAAAACCGGTGGCGATGGCGCCGCCGGCCAGCACGCCGATGCAGCCCTGCAAGCCGACCGCCACCATGCCGCAGATGGCCGCGGCAGCCAGGGGACGCCGCAATGCAGCCCATTGTTTCGACAGTTTATTCATTTCCATCTTCTCCAAATAACGCGACGTCGATGCCGTCGCAAATGCAATGAATGGTCAGCAGATGTACTTCCTGAATGCGCGCCGTACGATCGTGCGGCACGCAAATATGCACATCCGCCTCGGTTAATAGCTTGCCGATCTTGCCCCCGCCCTTGCCGGTCAGCGCCACGATGCGCATGTCCCGCTCCAGCGCCGCATCGATTGCCGCTATGACATTTTCGGAATTGCCCGATGTCGAAAACGCCAGCAGCACATCGCCGGCCTGGCCGAAGGCCTGCACCTGTTTGGAAAAAATCTCTTTGAAAGAATAGTCGTTGCCGACTGCAGTCATGATCGATGTATCCGTGGTCAGGGCCATCGCCGGCAGCGGCAGACGCTCGCGCTCGAAACGCCCCACCAGCTCCGCCGCGAAATGCTGGCTGTCGGCTGCAGATCCGCCATTGCCGCAGGCCAGGATTTTGTTACCGTTGGACAGCGCCGTGTACATTAGTTCCACCGCCGCCATGATCGGATCGGCGAGGACGGATGCCGCTTCGGCTTTCAGTTTGGCGCTTTCCGCGAAATGTTCGAGTGTGCGTTGCTTGCTCATAAAATTTTAAGAATTGGTGAAATGGGTTTCGCTGCGGCATCATGCAGCGGCAAAGGCATCTTTAAGCCAGGACATCTCTTCCCGCTCGAACGCAATCACGTCGAAGCGGCAGGGCGGCATCGCCCGATAACGCGCCAGGTAATAATGCGCGGCCCGGATCAAGCGCGCCTGCTTGGCCGGCGTAACGCTGCCCGCAGCGCCGCCGTAACGCATACTACTGCGCTTTCGCACTTCGATAAACACCAGCGTATCGCGCTCGCTCATGATCAGGTCGATCTCGCCGACCTTGCAGCGGAAATTCCGCGAGCGCAACCGCAGGCCCTGCCGCTGCAAATACGCCAGCGCCCGGTCTTCCGCGCTGTCGCCGGCGACTTGCCGGGCGGTACTGCTGCGACGCGCATTTCCTGCCCCGCCGCCATCATCGCCTACCACCATCCTGCCCTGCAATCCGTTCAATGATCTGTCCAAGGATCCTGTCCAACCATCATGTTCAGCGCTGATCCTGAGCCGGCACCACGATGCCGTCCTGATAGACCGCCGGTGTTTCGACACGCTGGAAATGGCTGCCGGAGGCGTCGATATGCACGCTCAGCCTGCCGGTCACGCCCTCGATGTCGAAATCGCGATGGGTGCGGCCGATTTCCAGCGCGATCCGATAGGCGTCGATGCCGAGCGCATACAGGCGGTCCAGGTCGGCATTGTGTTTTTGCGGATCATCGACAATCGGCCGCGGGTACATGCTCACCGCCGGACTGTCGGCCGCTACCTGCCAGGGAATGTCCAGCAGCTTGACGCCATCCAGTTCCGGCAGCCGGGAGTCGGGATCGGCCGACTGGTTGCGCGGATTCAATTGGGAAATGCCGTAAAGCGGCGTATCGGCGCCGATCGAGCTGCGCAACTGCATGGTCTGCTGCGCATCGAGCGCGACAAACAGCAATGCCGGGCGGTCCGCATCGATGCGCTGCTTCAACTGCACCAGTCCGCTCGCGCTCAGCGCGTTGGCGCCGACGCTCAATTCCAGCGGCGCGACATCCAGGCCCAGGATGCGGCTCTGCGCCATATAGGCCTTGACCGTGCGCCGCTGCCACGCGGTCGCGGTGGAAACGGCGAATATCTTGCCGCCTATCTTTTCACGCTCGGTCCAGCCGGCCGCCTGGCGCGCCTCGTCTTCAACCGACAGGGCGACCACCAGCATTTTCGGCGGCAAGGGCGCATCGTCATTGCCTTCGGGCTGGGTCAGCGCCACGGTCGGCTTGTCGACCTTGCCGCTTTGCGCGATCAGGGCGGCGCCGTTGCGCGACAGCGGACCGACGATGATGTCGTTGCCGTCGAGCGCTGCCAGGTAGGTCTTGAGCATTTCGGCCGGCGTGTCGCCGCTTTCGACCAGATTGACGACCACGCCCTGTTTCTCGCCTTCGTAGGCAGTCAGGAAACCGGTGCGCACGGCATCGGCAGCCGCGCCGAAAATACCGGAGCGGACCGGCAGCAGCAAGGCAATGCGGATGGCGGGAGCGGCCGGGGCGGCGCCGGTATCGACGATTTCGGCCTGATCAGCGGGGGTATTCGTTGTATTTGCCTGCACGGAAGCGCACAATCCCGTCACGACGGCGCTTATCAAAAGCTTTCTTAACAATTGGCACGACATTTCTACAGCTCCCTATGAATCAGACGTCCACCAGTGCGCTGGCCACGCTCGCAGTCCTTGACGATGTGGCGCTGCAAAGCTATCCGCAATCGGCATTATATGTGCTGGCCACGCCCATCGGAAATGTTTGCGACATCTCGTTGCGCGCTTTACACGTCCTGAGCATGGTCGACGCGGTGGCCTGCGAAGACACCCGCAATACCGGCCACTTGATGACGCGCTACGGCCTGTCCAAACCCTTGATGGCCGCGCACGAACACAATGAACGCGAAGCCGCCGACAAGATCATCGCCAGGCTGCAGGCCGGCGAGCGCATCGCCCTGGTCTCGGATGCCGGCACGCCGGCCATCTCGGACCCCGGCGCGCGCATTGTCGATGCGGTGCGCAATGCCGGCCTGAGGGTGCTGCCGCTGCCCGGCGCATCGGCCGCCGTGACCGCGCTGAGCGCCAGCGGATTGGTCAACGATCGCTTTCATTTTGCCGGCTTCCTGCCCGCCAAATCCAAACAGCGCGAAAACGCGCTTGCTTCCCTGGCAAACCTGACATCGACGCTGGTGCTGTACGAAGCGCCGCATCGCATTGTCGACACCGTCGATGCACTGCTGCAGGCCTTCGGTCCCGAACGCCAAATCGTGCTGGCGCGGGAACTGACCAAGCAATTCGAGGAAATTCATCGCTGTCCGTTGGCCGAAGCGCCCGCCTGGCTGGCGCAGGACGAGCATCGCCAGCGCGGCGAGTTCGTATTGCTGGTCGAAGCTGCGCCGGTGGCCGAGGACGATGGCGCGGAAGCCGACCGCGTGCTGCGCATCCTGCTGGCCGAACTGCCCTTGAAGCAAGCCGCCGCGTTGGCCGCGCAATTGACCGGTCATAAAAAAAACGCGCTCTATGAACGCGCCTTGGCCATGCGGGAAAACTCCTGAAGAGGCCTGAAAACCCCTGAAAATGCATAAAAATGCGCGCGGCAGACGCTACTGCCTGAACGGCAGTCGCCCCCGGCAGCAGACGCATTTCCGGGTATTTTTCCGGCGATCGCTATTTCTTCACTTGTTTTCGACCACGAACGGTTTTTCGCTGCTGCGTTCGCGAATCAATTGCGCAGCGTCCTGCGCCGCCGCGCGGCTCGGGTACGGTCCCGCATACAGACGATACAGGCCGTTTGCCGGCACCGCTTCCAGCGACGCCACCATCCCGGACAAGGTTGCCAGCAGATTGGTGCGCGCGATCTGCGCGTTGCGCTGCTGGGAATACGCGCCGAACTGCAAATAGAACGCGCCGGACAAGGCCGCATTCGATACCGCGATCGTGGGCGTGGTCGCGGAAGCAGGCGCTATTGCTCCAGCCTGCAGCGGCGGCAAGACGGTCTGGGTCGAGGCCGGCAACATGGCGACCTCGGGCTGCGTCACCGGCGCCACCGAACCGGTCGACACCCCGGCCGCCGCCTCAACGGCTTGGCCCGATTGCCCGGCCTGGCGCGCCGCCGCCATGCGCTGGATTTCATCCGGCAGCAGGCGTTCGACTTCCAGTTCGCTGCTGCCGGAACCGATATAACCGAGTTTCAGCGCCGCGGTATACGACAGATCGATGATGCGATTCGAATGGAACGGGCCGCGATCGTTGATGCGCACAATCACCTGCGCGCCATTCTTCAGATTGGTGACGCGGGCATACGATGGCAGCGGCAAGGTCGGATGCGCTGCCGTCATCTTGTACATGTCGTACAGTTCGCCGGAGGCGGTTTTCTGCCCATGAAATTTCTTGCCGTACCAGCTGCCGACGCCGCGCTGCTTGAACGGCGTGGTGGCGTCGGTGATCGGCTGGTAGGTCTTGCCGAATACGGAATAAGGCCGGTTCGGCCCCTTGATAAAAGGCTCGACGCGCGGTTCGGCATCCGGAATATCGTTCAGGTTGGGCGGAATCACGTCGCCCGGGCCGTCGTCCAGGTAATAGCCGCCGCGTCCGGAACCGGCTGGCGGCAATACCGGCGCGGCATTGTTGGCGCCCGGCACTGGCTTCCTGGCGGCGGTACGCGCCGGCGTCGCGCGTTCACTGCCGGCCGGCGCCAGCGGCGTACTGCTACAGGCCGCCAATACCAGCGGCAGGGCCAGGATGGCAATGCGCATCGCGTACGCCACCGGATAAGGGAAATCGGAAAGTCGCATGATTATTTTTCTCAGGTTTGCACCAGTTTGCGATGGCGTTGAATGCTCATCAGGATGCCGGCGCCCAAGCCCAGCGTCACCAGCGCCGTGCCGCCATAACTCATGAACGGCAGCGGCACGCCGACCACCGGCAAGATGCCGCTGACCATCCCCATGTTCACAAACGCATAAGTAAAGAAAATCATCGTGATCGCGCCGGCCAGCAGGCGCGTGAACAAAGTCGGCGCATTGGCCGCGATCATCAGGCCGCGCACCACCAGCAACAGGTACAAGGTCATCAGCACCATATTGCCGATCATGCCGAATTCTTCCGAAAACACGGCAAAGATGAAATCGGTGGTGCGTTCCGGAATGAACTCCAGATGCGTCTGGGTACCCTTCAGCCAGCCTTTGCCGGTGATGCCGCCCGAACCGACCGCAATGGTCGACTGGATGATGTGAAAACCCTTGCCGAGCGGGTCAGAGGTCGGATCGATCAGCATCATGACGCGCTGGCGCTGGTAGTCATGCAAAACCCCCCAGATCACCGGCAGGCTGGCGCCGAACGCCACCACTGCGGCCACGATCGCCTTCCAGGACAATCCTGCCAGAAAAATAACGTAGACGCCGGCCGCCAGCACCAGCAGCGCCGTGCCCAGGTCGGGCTGGCGGATGATCAGCCCCGCCGGCACCGCCAGCAGCACCAGCGCCACCACATACACATGCCAGCGCAGCATGCCTTCGCACTTCTGGAAATACCAGGCCAGCATCAGTGGCATGGCGATCTTCATCATCTCGGACGGCTGCACCACCATGCCGATATTGATCCAGCGCCGCGCGCCCTTCTTGACCACGCCGAACAACGCTACCGCGATCAGCAGCGAAACGCCCACCGCATACAGCGGCACCGCGAAACGCAGCAAGGTTTGCGGCGAGATATTGGCGGCGATCCACATCACGATGAAGGCGATCAGGATATTGCGCAATTGGTCCTCGACGCGACCCGGGAAGCCGATGCCGGCCGAATAGAGAGTGACGATGCCGACGCACAGGATCAGGAAAATGATCAGCGACAGCGCGGGGTCGAACACCGCCAGATGCGGACGGATGACTTGCCATAGCGGCGGTTTTTGCAGACTCATTGTGCCCACCCGAAAAAATTGCTAATGGAATGCATCGCCATATCAGTCGCTCCCATCCGCGGCCGAAGCCGCAGCCGCGGCAGCCTCGGCCGCCGCGACCGCCTTGGGGTCCTTCTTGTCGTCGTCGCCGGGGCGTTTTTTCAGCAGGTAATAATCGAGCGCCTTGCGTGCCAGCGGCGCGGCAGCAGCAGCGCCGAAACCGCCGTTTTCCACCACGATGGCCAACGCAATGGTGGGATGATCGGCCGGCGCGAAGGCGGTAAACAGGGAGTGGTCGCGTAAATGCTCGGCTATCTTCTTCGAATCGTACTTTTCGTTCTGCTTGATGGTCACCACCTGCGCCGTGCCGCTCTTGCCGCCGGCGACGTAACCGGCGCCGGCAAATGCGCGCGCGCCGGTACCCTCCTTGGTTACCCCGACCATCGCATTTTTCACGAAATCGATATTCTCCTGTTTCAGCGGAATCCGATAACTTTCCTTCGGTACTGTCATCGTTTTCTGGTGCGTGAGGCCGTCTTCCAGGATTTTAACCAGATGCGGCTTCATCACGACGCCG
>DASYEK010000142.1:0-9021 GCA_036499085.1 Herbaspirillum sp.
GAAGCGGGTGCGCATCGGCGGCGTCAAACTGGGCGACCTGCCGGCCGGCCAATGGCGCTACATGACGCCGGATGAGAACTTCGATGCGGCGCCGCGGGGATTGCCGGCAACGGATCGCGCCAGGGCCAAAAAAGCGGAGCCCGTCCAAGGACGGCATCAAGAACGGCATCAAGAACAGCATCGAGAGCGGGATCAAGACCGGAATCAAGACCGGAATCGCGGCCGGATGCAAGATCCTGCGCTGAATCCGGTGCGCGGTTCGGTCCGGAATGCCAGGCCGGCCGCGGCGCCAATGCCAATGCCAATGCCAATGCCGGCATCGTCATCCGCGCCGGCGCCGGTATCGCCAGCCACGCCAACACCCGTCCCTGCCCGCTCGCGTCCCGCATCGAATTATGCGCCGGCCAAGGCGCGCTCGGCTGCGCTCCGAAAACTCGACGAGGCAAAACCAGGGACGGCTTCCGATGCGACATCGGACAAGCCCGCGCGAACCTTGAGCCTGCCGGCCAAGCGGCGTCCCGGCTGAGCCGAAATACGCAATAGCAAACTTACGGAAAGCCTATAAGAAACGGTCCAGTATCTTGCGGCTGGTCTTGTCCAGTGCCTGCAAGTCGCGCACCAGGAAATGCACGCCATGGGTGTCGGCGATCAGCAATCCCGAACGCAATATGCGGCGGATATCCTCTTCGCCCTTCAAGGTAAATACCGTATCGCCGCAAGTGGTTTCCACCGACCAGTCGCTCGGCGTCGCATAGCTGGAAACCTGCACGATGCGCTTGATCTCCGGCATGAATTCGCGGCTGGCCAATTCGGCCGTCACCAGTTCGCGCACGGTCGCAGGCAAATCCGACAGGCGCTCCACCCAGGCCAGTTCTTCGCCATGATGGCCGACCAGCGCAATGCCGTCGTCCGGCGCGCCGATCGGAAATGCCCGTACCGGCGTCACGCCGCGATGCAGGTCGCCGTTGGCGGCGGTGAATACCAGCTTGCCGAAGGCGTCACGATGCAGGGCAAAATCGTGCGACGGCGCCTCGTTCGAATCGATCCCGCTCATATCGCCTCCTCCTCCATCGCTTCGGTTTCGCTGACCAGGCGCTGATCGCTTTCCGCATTGCGAACCTGCGCCTGGTACAGCGCGTGATAGGCGCCTTCGCGCGCCATCAATTCGTCATGCGCGCCCACTTCCACTACCTTGCCGCGATCCAGCACCACCAGCCGATCGGCCAGGCGCAGCGTCGACAGGCGATGCGCAATCGCAATCGTGGTGCGGCCCTTCACCAGGTTGTCCAGGGCTTTCTGGATTTCCTTTTCGGTGGTGGTATCGACCGAGGATGTGGCCTCGTCCAGGATCAGGATGCGCGGATCGATCAGCAAGGCGCGCGCGATCGAAATGCGCTGGCGCTCGCCGCCCGACAAGGCCTGGCCGCGCTCGCCGACCAGGGAATCGTAGCCTTGCGGCAAACGCAGGATGAATTCGTGCGCATGCGCCGCGCGCGCGGCCGCGATGATTTCCTTGCGGCTGGCGTCCGGTTTGCCGTAGGCGATATTTTCCGCGATGGTGCCGAAAAACAGGAAAGGCTCCTGCAGCACCAGCCCGATATTGCGCCGGTATTCCGTGATCGGCAGCGCGCGGATATCGACGCCGTCGATATAGATCGCGCCTTCCGAAACGTCATAGAAACGGCAGATCAGATTGACCAGCGTGCTTTTGCCCGAACCGCTGTGGCCGACCAGGCCGATCATCTCACCGGGCGCGATGTTCAGGTCGACGCCGCGCATCACCGCCCGGTTGCCGTAGCGGAAGCCGATGTTGCGCAAGGTGATCGCGCCCTTGACGCCATTCAGGTGCACCGGATTGGCCGGCTCCGGCACGCTGGATACATGATCCAGTATCTCGAAAATGCGCTTGGCGCCGGCGGCCGCTTTCTGCGTGACCGAAACGATGCGGCTCATCGAGTCCAGCCGCGTATAGAAACGGCTGATATAGGCCAGGAACGCCGTCAGCACACCTACCGTGATCTGCTTGTTCGACACTTGCCAGATACCGAACGCCCACACCACCAGCAAGCCGATTTCCGTCAGCAAGGTGACCGTCGGCGAGAACAGCGACCAGACCCGGTTGACGCGGTCGTTGACGGCCAGGTTGTGCCGGTTGGCGTCCTTGAAGCGCACCGCTTCGCGCTTCTCCTGCGCGAACGCCTTGACCACGCGGATGCCCGGGATGGTGTCGGCCAGTACGTTGGTGACTTCGGACCAGATGCGGTCGACCTTCTCGAAGCCGTGCCGCAGGCGGTCGCGCACGGCGTGGATCATCCACGCGATGAACGGCAGCGGCAGCAGCGTCACCAGCGCCAGCCATGGATTGATCGATACCAGGATGACTGCGGTCATGATGATCATCAGCACGTCGATAGCGAAATCGAGCAGGTGCAGGGACAGGAAAACGCAGATGCGGTCGGTTTCCGAACCGACCCGGGTCATCAGGTCGCCGGTGCGCTTGCCGCCGAAATATTGCAGGGACAGGCGCAGCAGATGTTCGTACGTGGTGGTGCGCAGGTCGGCGCCGATGCGCTCGCTGACCAGCGCCAGGATGAACGTGCGGGCCCAGCCCAGCGACCATGCCACCAGCGCCGATCCGAGCAGGCCCGCCATGTACATGGTGACCAGGCGCATATTGATCGGGGCGCCGTTCTGGAACGGGATCAACACATTGTCCATCAGCGGCATGGTCAGGTACGGCGGCACCAGCGTGGCCGCGGTCGACGCCAGCGTGAGGAGGAAGCCGATCAGCAAGGTGCCCTTGTAGGGCTTGGCGAAACGCACCAGGCGGAACAAGGCCCAATGCGAGGACGGCGCCTCGCGCAATTCGGCATCCACGCCGACGTCTTCCAGGTCGGCCGCCGCCGCCGCGTCCAATGCGCTTTCGCGTTCGCTTTCGGACATGGCGGCCATCGCGGCCTGGCGCTGGAACTGGTCGATCAGGCGCTGCGCCGCAATGCCGCGGCCCAGGGTATAACGCCAAAAGGCCAAACGGCCCGAGTCGTCATGCAATTCGAGCGTGGCCACGCCGCCGTGGTCGTGATGGCTCAGCGCCAGGCCGGCGCTGCCCGCATACGGCCAGCACAGCCATTCGGCGTCGGACGGCGCCTGTTTCGGATCGCCGTTTTGCGCATATAGCGCGCGGTCGGTCACCGCCAGCAATGTCTGGTTGAAGCGCAAGGCGGTATCGAGATCGGTTTCCAGCCAGGCGACGATTTTTTCGCCGGGGACGAGCCTCGGCGCAAGACTGGCGCGCCAGGATTCAAGATTGGAATCCGGGGCAACGGCGCTGCCGTCGGGCGATGCGGGAGAACTGGTCATTGACGCTACTTGTGAAGAGGATTTATGAGGCTAATTTACGAATATTCCGAAGGCCAAAACAAAGACGATATCGAGACTTCATCGTGCTGCGGCGCAGCACGGAATCTGCACTCCAGGCACGACCCCGCAGAACAAACGCACGATTATAGCGTGTAGCCGTATACTGACGGCCGACTTCTCAATATAAGAGATATTTTTTTATATCCCGTCAACCTATCGAGTAGTGTCGCGTTGTAACATGTGAGCCTTTTTCCGGGCGTTGCTTTGGTGCATATTTTCTAATGAAAAAAATCGAATTTCTCCGTATTCTTTACCTTCGCGGCCCCAGCATCTGGACGTACAAGCCGTCACTGGAAGCCTTGATCGACATCGGAGAGCTGGAAGACTTCCCTTCCAATAAAATTCCCGGCTTCCCGGAACGCCTCGTGGCATGGCTGCCGACCCTGATCGAACACCGCTGCAGCCGCGAAAAATACGGCGGCTTCGTCGAACGGCTGCATGAAGGCACCTGGCCCGGCCATATTCTCGAACATATCACGCTCGAATTGCAGAACCTGGCCGGCTTGCCGGGCGGCTTCGGCAAGGCCCGCGAAACTTCCAAGCGCGGCATCTACAAGATCGTCATGCGCGCCCGCCACGAAAAAATCACCCGCCAGGCGCTGTATCATGCGCGCGACCTGGTGATGGCCGCGATCGAAGACCAGCCCTTCGACGTCGCCGGCGCCATCGACGAACTGCGCGACATGGTCAATACGTTGTGCCTGGGCCCCAGTACTGCCGGCATCGTGGACGCCGCCGACGACCGCGACATCCCTTCCATCCGCTTATCGGAAAACAACCTGGTGCAACTCGGCTACGGCGCCGCCCAGCGCCGCATCTGGACCGCCGAAACCGACCAGACCGGCGCCATCGCCGAAAGCATTTCACGCGACAAGGACCTGACCAAGAGCCTGCTGCAGGCCTGCGGCGTGCCGACCCCGGGCGGACGCCTGGTGGACGATGCCGAAGACGCCTGCGACGCCGCGCACGACATCGGCTTCCCGGTGGTCGTCAAACCGTCCGACGCCAACCATGGCCGCGGCGTCTTCACCAACCTGAATAGCGACGAGGAAGTCCGCACCGCCTATGGCGTGGCGCTGGAGGAAGGCAGCGGCGTCATCGTCGAGCGCTTCGTGCGCGGCCTGGAACATCGCATCCTGATCGTCGGCGGCAAAATGGCAGCGGCGGCACGCGGCGAACCGGTGACCATCGTCGGCGACGGCAAATCCACGGTCATCGACCTGATCGACATCCAGCTCAATTCCGACCCGCGCCGCGGCATCCGCGAAGAGCATCCCTTGAATCCGGTGATCCTCGACCGCGAACCGGCCGTCCGGCTGGAACTGACGCGCCAGGGACTGGCGCCGGAATCGATACCCGCCGCCGGCCGCGAAGTGCTGCTGCAACGCAACGGCAATGTCGCCATCGATATCACCGATCATGTCCATCCCGAAGTCGTGGCCGCCGCCTCCCTCGCCGCGCGCACTGTCGGCCTCGACATTGCCGGCGTCGACCTGGTCACCACCGACATCTCGCGCCCGCTGGAAGAACAACAGGGTGCGATCGTCGAAGTCAATGCCGGCCCCGGCCTGCTGATGCACCTGAGTCCGGCCGAAGGCCAGCCGCGCAATGTCGGCGCGGCGATCGCCGATCATCTGTTCCCGTCAAGCGACAACGGCCGCATTCCAATTGTCGGCATTACCGGATCGACCGGAAAGACTAGCGTGGCGCAATTGGTCGCGCGCCTGATGCAATTAACAGGAAAGCATGTCGGCCTGGCCTGCGGCGCCGGCCTTTACCTGGCGCAGCGGCAGATCGAGACCAGGAACTGCGCCAACTGGGATTCCGCGCAAAGGATTCTGCTCAACCGCGCGGTCGATGCCGCGGTATTCGAAAACGGCCACGCCGCCATCCTCAACGAAGGCCTGGCCTACGATCGCTGCCAGGTCGGCGTCGTGCTCAATATCGATCCGGAAGAAACCATCCCCGAGCATTACATCGAAAACGCCGAGCAACTGGCCAAGGTCACCCGCACCCAGGTCGATGTGGTGCTGCCGACCGGCGCCGCGATCCTGAACGCCGACGACGCCCGCGTAGCCGAACTCGCGCCGTTGTGCGACGGCGAGGTCATTTTCTTCGCGCTCGACGCCGGCAATGCCGTGCTGCAGGCGCACCTGGCAGGCGGCGGCCGCGCGGTATTCGTGCGCAACGGCCAGATCGTGCTGGCCGGCAGCGGCGGCGAGACGGTGCTGATCGGCAATGTCACGATACCGGTCATGAACAGCCAGAACACCACGCTGTACGTGGTGAACGTGCTGGCCGCCATCGGCGCCGCATGGGCGCTGGATATTCCGCTGAAGCTGATCCGCGTCGGCGTCGAAGCCTTCGATCGCCGCTTCAAGGTCAGGGCCGCAAAATAAATCACTAACGCTTATCAATTCAAATCCATCGACATAATTATATTTATAAACAGTCGTTTAACAGTTCGGGAACAAAGTTAATGGACGTCTCACGAATACGCGTACTGCGCGGACCTAATCTGTGGAGCAGGCACACGGCGATCGAAGCGATTGTCTCCTGCTCCGAAGCCGAATGTTCGATCGGCAGCATGCCTGCTTTCGAAACCAAACTGCGCGCGCGCTTTCCACAGATCGGCTATCTGCAGCCGGCTGGCCAGGACGGCCGCATCTCGATGGCCCACGCGCTCGAAATCGCCGCGCTGAGCCTGCAGGCGCAAGCCGGCTGCCCGGTCACCTTCAGCCGCACTGTGCCGACTACCGAAACCGGCATCTATCAGGTCATCGTGGCCTATTCCGAGGAGGCGGTCGGCCGCCTGGCGCTGGATTACGCGCAGCAGTTGTGCGCCGCCGCCGTCGCCGACCAGCCGTTCGACCTGGCCGCGGCACTGCTGGCCTTGCAGGACCTGGATGAAGATGTGCGCCTGGGGCCGAGTACCGGCGCCATCGTCGACGCCGCCACCCAGCGCGGCATTCCGTACCGCCGCCTGACCGAAGGCAGCATGGTGCAGTTCGGCTGGGGCAGCCGCCAGCAGCGCATCCAGGCTGCCGAGACCAGCCATACCAGCGCCATTTCCGAACAGATTGCGCAGGACAAGGAACTGACCAAGATGCTGCTGCACGCGGCCGGCGTGCCGGTCCCGAACGGACGCGTGGTGTCGAGTGCCGAAGAGGCGTGGGAAGCAACGCAGGAAATCGCCAGCCCGGTGGTCATCAAGCCGCGCGACGGCAACCAGGGCAAGGGCGTGGCCGTCAATATCAGCACGCGTGAACAAGTGTTCGAAGCGCATGAGGCCGCCTCGCAGATTTCGTCCGAAATCATCGTCGAGCGCTATTTGCCGGGACACGACTTCCGCCTGCTGGTGGTCGGCAACAACCTGATCGCCGCGGCGCGGCGCGACCCGCCGCAAGTCATCGGCGACGGCGTGCACAGCATCGCGGCGCTGGTCGCCGAGGTCAATACCGATCCCCTGCGCGGCGACGGCCATGCGACTTCGCTGACCAAGATCCGCCTGGACCCGATCGCGCTGGCCACGCTGGCCACGCAAGACTACGCCGCCGACTCGATCCCGCCGCATGGCGCGCGCGTCATCCTGCGCAACAACGCCAACCTGAGCACCGGCGGCACCGCCACCGACGTCACCGACGACGTGCATCCGGAACTGGCCGCCAGCGCGGTCGCGGCGGCGCAGATGGTCGGCCTGGACATCTGCGGCGTCGACCTGGTCTGCAACAGCGTGCATGAGCCGCTGGAAGCGCAGGAAGGCGGCGTGGTCGAAGTCAATGCCGCGCCCGGCCTGCGCATGCATATCAGTCCGTCGTACGGCAAGGGCCGTCCGGTCGGCGAAGCGATCGTATCGACCATGTTCGCCGACGGCGAAGACGGCCGCATCCCGCTGGTCGCGGTGGCCGGCACCAACGGCAAGACCACCACGGTGCGCCTGGTCGCGCATCTGCTGAGCAAGAACGGCCTGCGGGTCGGCATGACCAATTCCGACGGCGTGTATATCGGCGAAAAGCGCATCGACACCGGCGATTGCAGCGGCCCGCGTAGCGCGCGCAATGTGCTGATGCATCCCGATGTCGACGCGGCGGTCTTCGAAACCGCGCGCGGCGGCATCTTGCGCGAAGGCCTCGGCTTCGATCGCTGCAATGTGGCGGTGGTCACCAATATCGGCATGGGCGACCATCTGGGCCTGAGCTACATCAGCACGGTGGAGGACCTGGCCGTGGTGAAGCGCGTGATCGTCGAGAATGTCGCGCCCAACGGCGTGGCGGTGCTCAACGCGGCCGATCCGATGGTGGTGAAGATGGCCAGCAGTTGCCCCGGCAGCGTGACCTTCTTCGCGCTCGACGGCAGCAGTTCCATCATGGCCACCCATCGCGCCCAGGGTCATCGCGTGGTGTACCTGGACGGCAAGACCATCGTGGCCGCGCAGGGCAATGCGGAATACCGCCTGGCGCTGGCCAATATCCCCCTGACCCGCAACGGCACCATCAGCTTCCAGATCGAAAACGTGATGGCGGCGGTCGGCTCGGCCTGGGGCCTGGGACTGGACTGGACGCTCATCGGTTCGGGCCTGTCCACCTTCATCAACGATGCCGCCACCGCGCCCGGCCGCTTCAACGTGTTCGATTACAACGGCGCCACGCTGATCGCCGACTACGGCCACAATCCCGATGCGATCAAGGCCCTGGTGGCCGCGGTGGAAACCATGCCCGCAGGGCGGCGCTCGGTGGTCATCAGCGGCGCCGGCGACCGGCGCGACATCGATATCCGGCATCAAACCGAATTGCTGGGCGATGCCTTCGACGATGTCGTGCTATATGAAGACCAGTGCCAGCGCGGGCGGGTCGACGGCGAAGTCCTGGCGCTGCTGCGCGAAGGCCTGCAAAACGCTCGCCGCACCAGCAACACCAAGGAAATCCGCGGCGAATTCCTGGCCATCGATACGGCATTGCAGGAGCTGAAGAGCGGCGACCTGTGCCTGATCCTGGTGGATCAGGTGGAGCCGGCGCTGGCGCATATTGCGCAGCGGATCGCGGAGCAGAAGGCTGCTTAGGGAATTAATGCAAGCACGAAAAAAAAGCATCGTTACCGAGGTACGATGCTTTTTTTACGATAAAACTTCAAAAGCCGATGGCATGAACGTTCGGGATTACCCTTCGATACGCTGCGCTACTCAGGGTGAACGGGGACAATTAAGCGCTGCAAAAAAACATTGGCTTGTCATGGCATGAACGTTCGGGATTACCCTTCGATACGCTGTGCTACTCAGGGCGAACGGGATCAATTAAACCCTATAAAAAACCCTCGGAGCGAACCTGGGTCGATTAAGCGCTACAAAAAGCCGTTCGTCCTGAGTAGGCGAAGCCGTATCGAAGGATAGCCGCCCATCAACCGGCTATTTTCCGGTTGCAATCAGCATCTCAAGCCGCCAGTTTCTCGATGAGGCCCATGTCTGCGCTCGACATCAGCTTGTCGATATCGACCAGGATCAGCATCCGCTCGTCCAGCGTTCCCAGGCCGATCAGGTAGTCCGAATCGAACGTGGTGCCCATTTCCGGGGCCGGCTTGACCTGCTCCATCGTCAGGGTGATCACG
>DASYEK010000143.1:0-2077 GCA_036499085.1 Herbaspirillum sp.
CATTACATTCTGCTGCCGGCCAATCCGCTGTTCATTATCGTCAGCCTGATCGCTGCGTTCGTGCTCAACCTGCTGCCGACCGGGCAGATTCCCGGGGTGCCCGATTTCGTCGCCCTGGTGCTGGTGTTCTGGAGCATCCACGAGCCGCGCAAGATCGGCATCAGCATCGCCTTCCTGATGGGGCTGTTGATGGATATCCACCAAGCCACGCTGCTGGGAGAAAATGCGCTGGCCTATACACTGTTGTCGTATTTTGCGATCATGATCCATCGCCGCGTGCTGTGGTTCCCGGCCAGCCGCCAGGCCCTGCATATCCTGCCGCTGATGCTGTTTACCCAGTTCGTGCAATTGCTGGTGCGGGCCGCGATCAGCAACAAATTTCCGCATTGGTATTTCTTCATCGAGAGTTTTGTCAGCGCGGCGCTGTGGCCGGTTGCGACCTGGCTGTTGCTGGCGCCGCAGCGGCGGGCGATCAATCGGGACGACAATCGTCCGATCTGATGTGTGACGCCTGATGACCGAATTCAAAGACATCGAACAGGAGCTGCGGCTGTTCCGGCGCCGCCTGTTTGCGGTGAGCGGATTGGTGCTGGTGTGCTTCGGGCTGCTGATGGCGCGCTTCGTCTGGCTGCAGGTGATCCGCTATGACGCCTATGCGGCGAAAGCGGAAGACAACCGCATTTCGGTGGTGCCGATCGCGCCCAATCGCGGCCTGATCTACGATCGCAACGGCGTGGTGCTGGCACGCAACTACTCGGCCTATACGCTCGAAATCACGCCTTCCAAAATCCAGATTCCGCTCGACGAATTGATCGATCAACTCGGCAGCGTGGTCGATATCCAATTGAAGGACCGGCGCCGCTTCAAGAAGCTGCTGGAGGAATCCAAGCAGTTCGAAAGCCTGCCGGTGCGCACCCGCCTCAGCGACGAAGAAGTGGCGCGCTTCACGGCGCAGCGTTATCGCTTTCCGGGCGTGGATATCCAGGCCCGCCTGTTCCGCCAATATCCGTTCGGCAAGACGGCGGCGCATGTGATCGGCTATATCGGCCGCATCAGCCAGCGCGACGCCGACAAGATCGACGAGACCGATGACGCCGCCAACTATAACGGCACCGACTACATCGGCAAGGCCGGCCTGGAAAAGAGCTACGAAAGCCAGTTGCACGGCACCACGGGTTACGAGGAAGTCGAAATCTCGGCCGGCGGCCGCGCCGTGCGCACGCTGTCGCATACCTCCTCTGCGCCCGGCAAGAACCTGATTTTGTCGATCGACATCGAATTGCAGAAAGTGATCGAAGAAGCCTTCGGCGACCGCAAGGGCGCGCTGATTGCGATCGAGCCGTCCACCGGCGATATCCTGGCGTATGTGTCGATGCCTTCGTTCGATCCGAACCTGTTTGTCGACGGCATCGATCAGCAGAGCTGGGACGAACTGAACAATTCGCCCGACCGTCCGCTGGTCAATCGCCCGCTCAGCGGCACCTATCCGCCCGGCTCCACCTATAAACCGTTCATGGCGCTGGCGGCGCTGGAACTGGGCAAGCGCCGTCCGGAGGATTCCATCAACGACCAGGGCTTCTTCTGGCTCGGCAACCATAAATTCCGCGACGACAAACCCGGCGGCCACGGCGTCGTCAATATGTACAAGTCGATCGTGGTGTCATGCGACACCTACTATTACCAGCTCGCCAACGACATGGGCGTGGACGCCATCCACGACTTCATGAAGCCGTTCGGCTTCGGCCAGCTGACCGGCATCGACCTGGAGAACGAGCGGCGCGGCCTGCTGCCTTCGACCGCCTGGAAGCGTGCTGCCTACAGCAAGCCGGAACAGCAGAAATGGTATGCCGGCGAAACCATTTCGCTGGGCATCGGACAGGGTTACAACGCTTTTACGCCGCTGCAGATCGCGCAGGCGCTGGCCACGCTGGTCAACAACGGCGTCGTGATGAAGCCGCATCTGGTTAAAATCCTGGAAGACGGCCTCACGCACCAGAAAACGATGACAGTACCGAAGGAAAGTTATCGGATTCCGCTGAAACAGGAGAATATCGATTTCGTGAAAAATGCGATGGTC
>DASYEK010000144.1:0-56852 GCA_036499085.1 Herbaspirillum sp.
CCGCACAATTCGCTGACTTCGCCAATCGTGAAATAGCGCTTGGCCGGAATCGGCGGCAAGACTTCAAGCTCAGGTTTATTGGACCGTTCGTTCATGGATTCCTAAACTGTTTAGCCTGCCAAGGCAAGCGGTTGCCCGGCAGGTCCCGATGTTTGCGCAAGACCGGCGACTTCCACCATTTCCTTGAGTTTCTGGCTGGCATGGAAAGTGACCACGCGGCGCGCCGTGATCGGGATTTCCTCGCCGGTCTTGGGGTTGCGTCCCGGCCGCTGCGGCTTGTCGCGCAACTGGAAATTGCCGAAACCCGACAGCTTAACGGCTTCGCCACGCTCCAGCGAATCGCGGATTTCATCGAAAAACGTTTCGACCATGTCCTTGGCTTCGCGCTTGTTCAGTCCTACCTGCTCGAACAGCAATTCGGCCAATTCGGCCTTGGTCAGCGTCGGCAGGTTCTTCTCGGCCTGGGAGCGAACTTCTGCCTCCAGGACGGCGCGTTGCAGGTCGGCATCCAGTACGGCATCGTACTCCACGGGCGTCACGTTTTCCATTTGAACCATCTGTACCTTAATTGCACCTTCTAATCCGTCACTCATATTCGCCATCGTATTGTTGTTATGTCCGCCGATTCGCGTAGGTCAGGCCCGAAGTTTCGCGCCAAGCTGAATGCCCGCCGCGGCA
Organism: Herbaspirillum sp.; assembly: GCA_036499085.1. Taxonomy (GTDB): domain Bacteria; phylum Pseudomonadota; class Gammaproteobacteria; order Burkholderiales; family Burkholderiaceae_D; genus Herbaspirillum. Next base: position 679 of record DASYEK010000144.1, read on the forward strand.
ATCAGCGCACTGATTGCGCGGTCTGTCGCATCGTCTTGCAGGGTATTTTGAGTATCTTGCAAGGTACACCGGAAAGCAAGGCTTTTTTCGTCGTCCTGCAATCCTTTGCCACGATATTCGTCAAATAAAACAAGGGCTTGCACAATCGCGCAATCGGCATTGCGGCGCTTTTCGGCCAGCATCGCATCGATCAGATCCTGGGCAGCGACATCCTGCTTGACCACCAGCGCCAGGTCGCGCGTGACGGCCGGGAACTTGGAAATATCGAGATAGGCCGGCACCTTGCGCTGCTGCAAGGCCGGCGCATCGACCTCGAACAGGACCGGCGCCAGCGGCAGATCGTATTTCTGCTGCAATGCCGGATGCAATTCGCCGATGAAGCCGATGTCGATGCCGTCCAGCAGCACGCGCGCCGAGCGGCCTGGATGCAGCGCCGGATGCACCGCCTTGGCGAAGCGCAATTGCGCCGGCGCAAACAGCGCCTCCAGGTCGCCCTTCAGATCGAAATAATCGACATTGCGACCGGCCTGGCCCCACTGCTCGTCTGTCAGCGCGCCATAGGCGATTGCCGCGACCTTCTTGGGTTCGCGATAACCGGCCACTGACAGCGGGCCGTCCTGCACGGCCGTATCGCGCAGATACACGCCGGCGATTTCGAACAGGCGAATGCGCGAGACCTTGCGGTTCAGGTTGTAACGCACGTTGGCGATCAGGCTGCCGACCAGCGTCGAACGCATCACGCTGAGCTGGCTGGCGATCGGGTTGAGCAATTCGATAGGCTGCGCATTGCCGGCGAAATCGCTTTCCCAGGCGCTTTCGACAAAGCTGAAATTGAGTACTTCCTGGTAGTCCGCATCGGCCAGTTGATGGCGGATCGAGAACAGCGAACGCGATGCCTCGGGCGCGATGCGCATCTCGGCGGCGGCAACCGGCGGCAGCGCGGGAATGTTTTCGAAGCCGTGGACGCGCGCGATCTCTTCGATCAGGTCTTCCTCGATTTCGATATCGAAGCGATACGATGGCGGCGTGACGGTGAACAGGCCGTCGGCCTGGACGAATTGCAATCCGATGCGGGTGAAAATATCGGCGATCTGGGCGTCCGACAGCGCAATGCCAAGCACCTTGGCCGCGCGCGCGGTGCGCACGCTGACCGGCAGCCGTTGCGGCAGATTGACGATATGGTCGTCGACCGGGCCTACCTTCAGCGCGGGCGTGCTGCAGATTTCGGCGATCAGCGCGGTGATGCGTTCCAGGTGCTCGACCGTGGTGGCGAAATCGACGCCGCGTTCGAAGCGATGCGCCGCATCGGTCGAAAAGTTGTAGCGGCGCGCCCGGCCGCGAATGGCGTCCGGAAACCAGAAGGCCGACTCGACATACACATCCTGGGTCTCCAGCGTGACGGCGGTGTCGTCGCCGCCCATGACGCCTGCCAGCGATTCGATCTGGCGCTCGTCGGCGATCACGCCGACCCAGTCGTCGACCTGCACCGTGCTGCCGTTGAGCAGTTTCAGCGATTCGCCGGCCTGGCCCCAGCGCACGTCCAGGCCGCCGTGGATCTTGGCCAGGTCGAATACATGGCTCGGGCGTCCAAGTTCCAGCATGACGTAATTCGAAATGTCGACCAGCGCCGAAATCGAACGCTGGCCGCTGCGCTCGAGGCGCTGCTTCATCCATAGCGGCGTCGCCGCCTTTGCATTCAGGCCGCGAATCACGCGTCCGGAAAAACGGCCGCACAGATCCGGGGCCGACACCTTGACCGGCAGGACTTCATCGCTGGTCGGCGCGACCGCGCTGGTCGCCGGCGCTTTCAGCGGCGTGCTGCTCAATGCAGACACTTCGCGCGCAATCCCCAGCACCGACAGGCAATCGGCCTTGTTCGGCGTGAGCTTGATGGTGAATTTGAGATCGTTGAGCTGATAGTAATCGCGGAAATTCTGTCCTACCGGCGCGTCGCCCGGCAGTTCCAGCAGACCGTCCTGCTCGTCGGTCAGCTTCAGTTCGCGCGCGGAACACAGCATGCCCTGCGATTCGACGCCGCGCAGCTGGCCGACCTTGATCGCGAACGGCTTGCCGTCCTCGCCCGGCGGCAGCATGGCGCCGGCCATGGCGCAAGGCACCTTCATGCCGACGCGCACATTCGGCGCGCCGCAGACGATATTCAACAGGCTGCCGGTATTGACATCGACCTGGCAGACATTCAAGCGGTCCGCGTTGGGATGCTTGGCCACTTCCAGCACCTTGCCGACCACCACGTTCGAAAAAGGCGGCGCAACCGGCTCGACCTCTTCCACTTCCAGTCCGGACATCGTCAGCAAATGCGACAGTTCATCCGACGTCATCGTCGGATTGACCATGGTGCGCAACCAGTTTTCGGAAAATTGCATAGTCGAAGCTTTCTGCTATGGAGCCGGATGTTTTAATTGAATTGCTTGAGGAAGCGCAGATCGCCTTCGTAGAACAGGCGCAGGTCGTTGACTCCGTAGCGCAGCATGGTCAGCCGTTCGAGGCCGGAGCCGAACGCGAAGCCGATGTACTTCTCGGCGTCCAGGCCCATGTTGCGCACCACGCTCGGGTGCACCTGGCCCGCGCCGGAGACTTCCAGCCAGCGGCCCTTCAGGGGGCCGCTGCCGAAGGCGATATCGATCTCGGCGGACGGTTCGGTAAAGGGGAAATAGGAAGGACGGAAACGGACTTGCAGATCGTCGGTTTCGAAGAAGGCGCGCACGAAGTTCAGGTAGACGCCTTTCAGGTCGGCGAAGCTAATGTCTTCGGCGATCCACAGCCCCTCGACCTGGTGGAACATCGGCGAATGGGTGGCGTCGCTGTCGACGCGATAGGTGCGGCCAGGCGCGATCACCTTGATCGGCGGCTGGTTCATCCTGGCGTAGCGCACCTGCATCGGGCTGGTGTGCGTGCGCAGCAGCAGCGGCTTGCCGGCGCTGTCGTCGCCCTTGATGTAGAAAGTATCCTGCATCGAACGCGCCGGATGGTTTTCGGGGCTGTTCAATGCGGTGAAATTGGTCCAGTCGGTTTCGATCTCGGGACCGTCGGCGACTTCGAAGCCGATTGAACTGAAAATCGCCTCGACCCGCTCCCAGGTGCGCATCAGCGGATGAATGCCGCCTGTCCCGCGGCCGCGGCCCGGCAAGGTCACGTCGATCGCTTCGGCATTCAGGCGCGCCTGCAGTTGCGCATTGGCCATCGCGTCGCGACGCGCATTGAGCGCGGTTTCGATCTGTTCCTTGGCAGCGTTGATGACGGCGCCCTGCACCTTGCGCTCATCCGGCGCCAGCTTGCCGAGACCCTTCATCTGCTCCGTGATCTGGCCGGTCTTGCCGAGATAGCGGGCTTTCGCGTTTTCCAGCGCGGCGGCGTCGGCCGCTGCTGCGAAATCGGACTGCGCTTGTGCAACGAGTTGTTCTAGGGGGTTCATACGAGGGTTTCCGCTCCAAAGTGGAAGCTGAAAATGAAACAGGGCAGAAGAAACCTCTGCCCTGCAAACTGATCTGCATCGCTTATCGCGACGCCGATCGCAACAACACCAATTTCTTAGGCAGCGAGATTTGCTTTTACGCGATTGACGATAGCGGCGAATGCCGGCTTGTCAGTCACTGCCATATCGGCCAGTACCTTGCGGTCCAGTTCGATCGAAGCACGCTTCAGGCCGTTCATGAATACGCTGTATGTCACGCCATGCTGACGGGCAGCGGCGTTGATACGGGCGATCCACAGTGCACGGAACACGCGCTTCTTGTTACGACGGTCACGGTACGCATATTGACCGGCGCGCATCACCGCCTGCTTGGCGATGCGATAGACGGTGCTGCGACGGCCGCGGTAACCCTTGGCTTGCTTTAAAACTTTTTTATGACGGGCCCGTGCTGTGACCCCACGTTTTACTCTAGGCATAATAACTCCTTAAATTTGAGTGTGAGGTTAAGCGTTAGGCAGCATGGCGCGTACAGACACCATGTTGGTCGCATCGACACCGGTCGAACCACGCAGTTGACGCTTGGTCTTGGTTGTCTTTTTGGTCAGGATATGGCGCTTGAAGGCTTGGCCGCGCTTGACGGTTCCACCTGGACGCACACGAAAGCGCTTTTTGGCGCTGCTTTTCGTTTTCATTTTAGGCATGACATTGTCTGTCCCTGGGGACAGCTCCATTTTTTATATGATTGCAGGTGGCAACACTTCGTTGCGCTTGGATGCCTACTCTCACTTGTTTGGCGGCGAAATCGAGTTCGCCGCTTTTGTAAAAACAATGTCCGCCAACCTCAGCGGACATCGCTTCTGCAAATCTTGCGCCTGGAAACAATTGCTTCCAAAAAACATGCGCTGCATTTTAAACCATGAACAACCGGCTTAAAACTATTTTTTCTTCTTCGGCGACAGAATCATGATCATCTGCCGGCCTTCCATCTTGGGAAACTGTTCGACCTGGCCATACGGTTCCAGATCGGCTTTCAGACGTTCCAGCATGCGGAAACCGATATCCTGGTGCGCCATTTCACGACCGCGGAAACGCAGCGTAATCTTGGTTTTGTCGCCATCGTCCAGGAATTTGATCAGGTTGCGCAACTTGATGCCGTAGTCGCCGTCATCGGTGCCGGGGCGGAATTTGACTTCCTTGACCAGGATCACCTTCTGCTTGAGCTTGGCTTCGTGCGCTTTCTTTTGTTCCTGGTATTTGAACTTGCCGTAATCCATCAGGCGCGCGACCGGCGGCTGAGCGGTAGGTGCAATTTCGACCAGATCGACGTTTGCTTCTTCAGCCAAACGAAAGGCTTCCGCCAAGGTAACGATGCCTAGCGGCTCGTTTTCCACCCCGGCCAAACGCAGTTCCGGCGCAGTGACTTCCCCGTTTATACGATGTGACTTGTCCGTAGCTATTGTAGTTTCCTTTAAAAATCCAATAAATAAGCCGTGCTTCGCGCTATGGGTTGCCCCATTCAGGCCTTGGCTTGCACCTCATCCTTGAGGCGTTCCACCAATACGTCGATCGGCATCACGCCAAGATCGACATTGCCCCGCGCACGCACGGCCACTGTATTCGCATCGCGCTCTTTGTCGCCGACCACCAGGATGTAGGGCGGCTTCTGCAACGAATGCTGGCGTATTTTATAGGTAATCTTTTCATTACGCAAATCGGTCTCGACTCTAAACCCTTGTTTTCTGAGCGTTTTTGCAACGTTCTCGACATACTCGGCTTGCGCGTCGGAAATATTCAGGACCATGATTTGCACCGGCGCCAGCCAAAGCGGCATGGCGCCGGCGTGATTTTCGATCAGGATCGCGATAAAACGTTCCAGCGAACCGACAATTGCCCGGTGCAGCATGACGGGCACCGCCGGCACGTTGTCTTCGGTCGTATATTCCGCCCCGAGGCGCTGCGGCATCGAGAAATCGACCTGCATAGTGCCGCACTGCCACGAGCGGCCGATCGAATCCTTCAGGTGATATTCGATTTTCGGACCGTAGAAGGCGCCCTCGCCCGGCAATTCCTCCCATTCGGTGCCGGACGCGCGAATCGCCTCGCGCAGCGCGTTTTCGGCCTGGTCCCAGATGGCGTCGTCGCCGATGCGCTTGTCCGGACGCAGCGCCAGCTTGACTTCGACCTCCTTGAAGCCGAAATCGGTATATACCTCGCGCACCAGCTTGTTGAAGGCCGCGACCTCGCCCTGCACCTGCGCTTCGGTGCAGAAAATGTGGCCGTCGTCCTGGGTAAAACCGCGCACGCGCATCATGCCGTGCAGCGATCCCGAAGGCTCGTTGCGATGGCATTGGCCGAATTCGCCGAAACGCAGCGGCAGATCGCGGTAGCTATGCGGTCCGGCGTTGTAGATCTGGATATGGCCCGGGCAATTCATCGGCTTCAACGCATAGGAACGGTTTTCCGACTCGGTGGTGAACATATTGTCCCGGTAATTTTCCCAATGGCCGGTCTTTTCCCACAGCGAACGGTCCAGGATCTGCGGCGCCTTGACTTCCTGGTAGCCATTGTCCTGGTAGACCCGGCGCATATATTGTTCGACCTGCTGCCAGATGGTCCAGCCTTTCGGATGCCAGAAAATCAGTCCCGGACCCTCTTCCTGGAAGTGGAACAGATCGAGCTGCTTGCCCAGCTTGCGGTGATCGCGCTTTTCCGCCTCTTCCAGCATGTGCAGATAGGCTTCCTGCTCTTCCTTCCTGGCCCAGGCAGTGCCGTAGATCCGCTGCAGCATTTCATTCTTGGAGTCGCCGCGCCAGTAGGCGCCGGCCAGCTTCATCAGCTTGAACACCTTGAGCTTGCCGGTGGACGGCACGTGCGGCCCGCGGCACAGGTCGGTGAATGCGCCTTCGCTGTACAGCGAGACTTCCTGGTCCTGCGGGATCGAACCGATGATCTCGGCCTTGTAGGCCTCGCCGATGGAAGTGAAATAGGATACCGCCTCGTCGCGCGGCATGACCTTGCGCGCAACCGGTTCGTCCTTCTTGGCCAGTTCCGTCATTTTTTTCTCGATCAGCGCCAGGTCTTCCGGCGTGAACGGCCGTTTATACGAAAAATCGTAGTAGAAGCCGTTTTCGATGACCGGGCCGATCGTCACCTGCGCATCCGGAAACAGTTCCTTGACCGCGTAGGCCAGCAAATGGGCGGTCGAATGGCGGATCACTTCCAGGCCGTCGGCGTCCTTGTCGGTCACGATGGACAGGTCGGCGTCGCGTTCGATCAGATAAGAGGTGTCGACCAGCTTGCCGTCCACCTTGCCGGCCAGCGCGGCCTTGGCGAGCCCGGCGCCGATGCTGGCGGCGACCTGCGCCACGGTTGTCGGCGCGTCGAATTGGCGTTGCGATCCATCGGGAAGTCGAACTGAAATCATGGGATATCCTGTTTTTTTACAACTGCTTTAAATTATTCTTGACGGAAAAAAGACGAAAAAAAACGCGAACCAGTCGCGCTTTTCCCAAGACGAAAAAGAACCCGACTAGCGTCGCATTGACAAGGTGGCGCGTGTCGTTCGCGGTGTCATAACCGGGTTGCCTTTCTCGCTCTTGCAGGGCTCAAAATCGGAAGCGCTCGATTATATCAAACAAATATCGAATAAAAAATCGGAGAAATGCGACTGGAGAAATCCGCCGCGCTCGCTCAATCGGGCCGCGCCGGCGTCGCGCCGTCGATATCGGCCAGCGACTCCAGCCCGCGCTGCGTGGCCTGGTAGCCGTCGGCGCCGTCGCGCCTGGCGATATGCCCTTTCTTGCCCAGGAAAGCGGCCACATCCGGCGGCAGCGCCGCCAGCGGATCGGCCGCCACCGCGCGCAGGCCGTCGATGCAATGCTTGATGAACAAGGTCTGCTCGCCTTTTTCGGTCAGCGACAGCGCGCCGTTCCTGCCATAGGCGATATATTTCAGCCCGCTCAAGCGTTTGGCGTTGCGCGCCACGCGCGCCGAAGGCCGTTCCTGCTTCGGCGCGGCCGCCACTTCTTCCAATGCATCGAATTCATCCGCGGATAAACGGTCTTCCATGGTCGCTTCCCAAAAAATAATGCCGCGGCCCACACCGGCAAGCCGCAAAGGCGCACACATTACCTGAAAAACCTGCCGCATCGCGGATTTTCGAAACGGCGATGAAATTGTGCGACACTTCGGTTTGCCCAATTCGACCGCAAAAGATGATGACCAAGATGTCCAAGATTCCATTGTTGCCCGGCGCCCTGCTTCTGAGCGCCTTGCTCGCCACCGCCTGTTCGACCACGCCGGACGCGCCGGCGCCGGACGACCAATTGGTATTCCAGGCATGCCTGCGCGGCCAGCCGATGCTGGGTACCCGGCAACTCGATTTCACCTTCGTGCGCCCGGACCGCAGGGACATCGAACCGAGCATGCTGGTGGGAACCACGACAGCGCAACAGCCGATTTTCGAATCGGTCGAGGGCAACTATGCCGGCATCAAGAGCACCCTGCTGTCGGTGGACCGCAAGGTCTGGTATGTCTTCGATCTGCCGCAAGACGCGCAGGCCGCGCGGCTCGGAACCTGGAGCGACTGGCGGCCGGTGGGATATGCCAGCAGCAGCGAGGATGTCGCCTACAAGCTGCAACATGACCTGGCCGTCGACAAGGATGCCGCCGACCACGCCCGCGATGCAGTCAAGGTGCGCTTCACCATGATGCATTACAAGGATGTGCTGGCCACGCGCGCCATGCGCCGGCTGGAATTGCCGAAGGCCGATTTCGAGCCGTGCTAGCGGCGCGGCGCATCCGCGCCCCTCAGTTCTTCCTACGCCGCATCGGGTCAACGTCTGGCAGCCCGTGCGCGGCCCCCGGTATACGATGAAAGCTCACTTTCAGGAGACTGACATGAGCTCAAGAAGCCCCCAATTCGGCCGCACTGGATCGAAGGAATCGCGCCCCGCCGCTGACGACGCCAGTGCCGAAGACCGCAGCAAGGCCCGCATCGACGATATCAATCGCCGCCAGCGACTGGGCGCCGCCACGCGCGACATGAATCGCCTTGCCGCCAACAAACCCCAACAAAAGTAAATCCCGCCGATCGCGAAGAACGCTGGTTACGCACGCTTACAGTTGAATTGTTTCGCTATCACTTATCAGTGCAATCGAACGATACAGTAGGCACGTCATCAACAACGAAAGATAACAATGAATAAGCTACTTCGCGCAGCCATTGCCGCCGTCTTGCTGGCGACCTCGCTGGCGGGATGCATCGTCGTGCCTGTGGGCGGGGGACCCGGCTATCACCACCATGACCGCTACTATTATCGCTAACGGGCAGGCAGTCTAGAATTTCAAACGGCGGCCGCGGTGCAGTAGGATACAATCCAGCCTACCTTTCACCACCGCCGTCCTCATGAAATTCTTGTTTGTTGCGCTGCTGACCGCCAGTTCCATCGCTAACGCAGCGCAATGGTCGGCGCTCGGCGAAAACGATTACGGCGCCTTTTATGTCGACAAGGCCACCATCGCGCCGGTGCAGGGCCTGATCCAGGTGGATACGCTGCTGAACTGGGTGGAACCGCACCCCCTGCCGGGCAATGACGCCAAGACCTACATGTCCGAAGTGGCGCTGGCGTATCTCGACTGCAAGAAGAGCGAACTGGCTTTCGGTTCCAGGACGCTGTACGAAGATTCCGACGGCATGGGACATGTGGTTTTCACGATCGCCCTGGCCCTGAACGACGTCCGCTTGCGGGCTTTCTCCGCCGGCAGCACCGGCGAGCAGCTCATGAAAGCGGTTTGCGCCAAGTCGAATATGGCGGCGCGCTGAAGCAGGCGCCCCGCTGCTCCACGAGGCCTTCACCGCCATCGCGCGGCGACGGCGACGCAATCCCCCTCTTCTACACGCCGATCGCCGCGGTCACGATATCGCGCGCTTCCCGCAAAATGCGCTGCAGATGCGCTTCGTCGCGGAAACTCTCCCCGTAGATCTTGTAGATATCTTCCGTGCCGGACGGCCGCGCGGCAAACCAGCCGTTGGCCGAGACTACCTTCAACCCGCCGAACGCCACATTGTTGGCAGGCGCCGTGGTCAACCTGGCGACGATGGGCTCGCCGGCCAGTTCGGTCGACTGCACCTGTTCGGGCGACAGCCTGGCCAATTTTTTCTTCTGTTCCGGTGAAGCCGGCGCATCGACGCGGTCGATATACGGCCGGCCCAGCGCCTGCGTCAATTGTTCGTATTGCTGGGCAGGATCAGAGCCGCTGACCGCGGTCATCTCGGCCGCCAGCAGCGCCGCCGTCATGCCGTCCTTGTCGGTGCTCCAGGCCGAGCCGTCGCGGCTTAGAAACGAAGCGCCCGCGCTTTCCTCGCCGCCGAAACCCAGGCTGCCGTCCAGCAAACCGTCGGAAAACCATTTGAAGCCGACCGGCATCTCCACCAAGGGCCGCTTGATCCTGGCCGCCACGCGATCGATCATCTGGCTGCTGACCAGCGTCTTGCCGACGCCGGCATCCGGCCGCCAGTCCGGCCGATGCGTAAACAGGTAATTGATGGCGACCGACAAATAATGATTTGCCGGCATCAGGCCGCCGCCGCGGGTCACGATGCCATGGCGGTCATGATCGGTATCGCAGGCGAACGCCACATCGTAATCGTTGCGCAAGCCGATCAATTCCTGCATGGCGTACGCCGAGGAAGGGTCCATGCGGATCTTGCCGTCCCAATCGGCCGACATGAAACCGAATTGCATATCCACCGGACGCGCGATCACATGCAGGTTCAATTTATAGCGTTCGGCAATCGCGGGCCAGAAATTGATGCCCGCGCCGCCCAGCGGATCGACGCACAGGCGCAGGTCGGAACCGGCGATGGCCTGCATGTCGATCACGCCGGCCAGGCCGTCGATATAGGTATTCAGGAAATCGAAACGCCGGGTGGTCGAGGCCTTCACCGCCTGCTCGAAAGCAATCCGGCGCACCTCGCGCAAGCCGCCTTCCAGCAAGGCGTTGGCCCTGGCTTCGATCCAGCCGGTAGCGGCGGCGTCGGCCGGCCCGCCGTTCGGCGTGTTGTACTTGAAGCCGCCATCGGCCGGCGGATTGTGGGACGGCGTAATGACGATGCCGTCCGCGCGCGCGCCGTCGTCTGCCGCCCGGCCGCGGTTATATGCCAGGATCGCATGCGAAATGGCCGGCGTCGGCGTGTATTCGTCGTTCTCCGCAATCATCGCCGTCACGCCGTTGGCGGCCAGCACTTCCAGCGCGGTCCTGAAGGCCGGCCGCGACAAGGCATGCGTATCGAAGCCCATATACAAAGGGCCGCCGATGCGATTGGCGGCCCGGTACAGGCAGATCGCCTGCGTCACGGCGAGGATGTGCGCTTCGTTGAAACTGGCGGCAAACGCGCTGCCGCGATGCCCCGAAGTGCCGAAGGCGACGCGCTGCGCGCTCACCGCCGGGTCCGGCTGCAGATCGTAGTAGGCGGCCGTCAACCGATCCAGATCGACCAGTTGGGATTGCGCCAACCGCTTTCCAGGCTGTCCCGGTTTTTCCTGCTCCTGCGCCAGCGCAACCTGTGCGCCCTCTTTCATACTGCTCATGCATGCTCCATTCAAGACTGAAATTGCGGCGCCGACAGCGGGTCGAAATCTTCCCAGTCGCCATCGACGATGGTGCCGCTGCTGCGTTCGATCGCGTCGGCGCGGATCGATTTCAGCAACGCCAATACATCATGTTCCTGTTGCAGCGATTCGGTCGCCACCGCCACCATCATGCCGGCCTTGCGGGTGACTTCGCGGTTTTCGCCGCCTTCCGCCCCGCTTTCCGGCTCGTAGCGCTCCTTGGTGGCGTTCATGCTGCCGACCAGCGATCCCACATAGCCGCCGACCAGGCCGCCCACTACCGGCCCCACCGGCCCGGTCACCGGCAAGGCGGCCGCGCCCACCGCCACGCCCACCACGCCGCTGGCGGAAGCGCCTTCGACCACGCCCGTGCCGGTTTCCTTGGCGCCGGGCGACTTATCGCGGTCGCCGCCGATCGGATAGAGATCGTGCTGGCCGGCCGGATTCACATAAAACGAACTGATTGCGGCACGCGCAATGCCGATATGCTCCAGCGCCTCGATTGCCGCCACGACTTCGTTCTGAGTCTGAAAACGCCCTGCAATAATGTTCGACATGGTAACTCCTCAACGGATGAAGATACCGAAAAGCATAGTCGCCGTGGATGACGGCGACGATAGGACAGCAGAGGTTTTGCTTGTAGGCGTTTGCCAACCCCTGCTTGCCTCGCCGCCGCCATTCGCGCTATCGTCCACTTCCTTCCGCCATTATCGCCGCTGCCGGCCCTCATTTTCCCTTGTTTTGCCCTTGTTTTTCCCTCGTTCTGCCTTCATTCATCCTTGTCCTCCGCTCCCGCCGAATACCATAACGCCACCGGCAGCCCCGCCAGCGCCTGGCTCAGCATGATGCCGTAATAGTCGAAGCCGGCCGCGGTTTCGACGCGGCGCCTGGCCAGTGCATCCTGCCAGTCGGCGGCTTCGCAACCGGACGGCAGCATGACGCTGGTATCGCGCCACGCCATCGGCGGCACCAGCGGCAGGTCGCCCTCCGGGTCTTCCGCCAGCAAGCGGGCCGACAGCCGCGTAACGATCACCACCGCGTACCTGCCCTGGTATTCGCGGGCAAACGCAATGACGTGATGGGCCAATGCGCCCTGCACCTCCAGCGGAATGTAGGCGCCCGAACTGAACAGCAGCGGATCCTGCCGCCGCAGCATCAGCGCCGCATGGATCAATTGCTGCTTCACCGCGCCGTGCCGCCAGTCGTCAAGCGTCAGCGAGGACGCGCCATGCTCGTCCAGGCGGCGCACCCGCGCACCGAAATCGACCGGCCGGCGGTTATCCGGATCGACCAGGCTGAAATCCCAGAATTCGCATCCCTGGTATTGATCCGGCACCCCCGGCACGGTCAGCCGCAGCAGCGTCTGCGCCAGGCTGTTGACCGCGGCCGGCCGGCCTATCGTGCGCACCAGATCGACCAATTCCGCGACAAAGGTGCCGGCGCCGCCCGGCCGCAATATGCGGCGCAGGAAATTGGCGCACAGGATTTCGTATTCCTGGTCCGGCAAGGCCCAGTTGGTCTGCAGCTTGGCTTCGCGGCCGGCCTTGATCTGCCAGGCCGAAACCCGCTTGACCAGCGCCGCGATGCCGGGCGCATCGTCGGCCGCAAGGTCGACCGGCCACGCCGCCAGCAGCGTCTGGTACAGCATCACTTCGGCAATTTCATCGATGCGCGCCAGCGGCAGGTCGGCTTCGTCGTCGTCCCCGCTGTCGGCCGAATAGGCCGCCAGATAGGCGCGGTACGACACCGCCACATTGACATGCATGGCCTGCCAGCGATGCACGATGGCGCCCCACTCCTGCGGCATCTCGCTCAATACCGCCAGCCTGGCGCGGGCGTCTTCGCCGCGCTTGTGATCGTGCGTGGCCGTGGTCAGCATCGAGTGCGGAAAATCGCGCACGCGCTGCACGTTGATCACATGAAAATCGGCCACGTTCAACGCCAGTTGGGAGGGGTCCGAACCGACTTCGTTGCGCGACAGCAAACGCCCGTAGCGGTAAAACGCCGTATCCTCGACCGACTTGGCCGCCATCGGCGGCGTCAGTTGCTGGAAGCGGGTCATCGCGCGCAGGCGCAGCGCATGGCCCGGCGCATCCTCCAGCGCGGCCGGGGCGCGGCCGCCCAGCCAGCCGTTGAGTAATTCCAGCGCCGGATAATCGACCGTCGGCAAGGCCCGCCGCGCGCCCTGCATCGCGGCGTCGAAACGGGCCTGGTCCAGCGCATCGCGGCCGTGTTCGCCGGCATAGGTCCGATACACCGGAAAGTTGACCAGCAATTCGGCCAGCGCGCGCCGGATCGCCATCAGGGAAATATCGCGCGTGGCCGGCTCGGTGCGCGCGATGGCATGCAGGCTGGATACGCAGGCGTTGAATTCGCTGGCGAAATTATGGGTCAGGAACATGCGGCGCGCGTCCTTGACCTGTTGCGCGAACTGCAGCGTGTCGCCGGTGCTGCCGGCCCACAGCAGGGCCAGCGGTTCGGCGCCGTCCGGATCGTGCAGCACCGCGCTGACCTGGTCCATGAATTCGTAGCCGGTGGTGCCGTCGACCGTCCAGTCGCTGCGCAGGCTTTCGTCGGCGGCGAGGATTTTTTCGACAATGATGTAGGGCCGGGAATTCGGCAGGTCGCGGCCTTCCGGACGCAGCGTATGCAGGGTTTCCAGCCGCTGCCGCAGTTTGATGCAATACGCGGCCGGATCGGCCAGGCCGTCGATATGGTCGATGCGCACGCCGTCGATCAGGCCCTCCTGGTACAGCCGGAAAATCAGCGCATGGATGCTTTCGAACACGCCATCGAGTTCGACCCGCACGCCGACCAGGTCGCTGACTTCAAAGAAGCGCCGCCAGTTGATTTCATCGGCGGCATTGCGCCACCAGGTCAGGCGGTAATGCTGCTGTTCGAGCAACAGATGCAGCGCCGTCCTGCTTGCGGCGTCGGCGCCCGGGGCCACGCCCGCGGCATACGCCGCCAGCACGGCGTCGATCGCGGCGCGGCCCTCCGCTTCCAGCGCCAGGCCGCTCAATGTCAGCGCCGCCACATCGGCCGCCGCATGCTTCTGCGGCCAGGCCGGTTCCTGCCCGATGCGCTCGAAGGCGGCAATCGCCGGTTCGAGCTGCGCCGCATGGTCGCGCGCCTGCCGCAGCACTTGCGGATAATGTTCCAGCGCAAGCGGATAACGCTGATCGAAATGGGAAAAGTAAAAGCAGCCGGCCGCGGCGTCGAATTGCAGTTGCAGTCCGCCTTCGGCCATCACCTGCGGATACGGATTGGCCAGGAACGGCAGCAGTATCTTGCCTTCCAGAACCGGATCCGCGGCCTGCCAATCGACGTCGAACCAGGTCGCATAGCGGCTGCTCTGGCCCCAGGCCAGCATATCCTGCCACCATGCGTTGGCATTGCCGACGCCCATATGGTTCGGCACGATATCGATGATCAGGCCCATGTCCCGCGCATGCAGGCGCTTGACCAGCCGGCGCAAGGCCTGTTCGCCGCCAAGTTCGGGATTGACCCTGGTCGGATCCACCACATCGTAGCCATGGGTCGAGCCGGGACGCGCGCAGAAGATCGGCGATGCGTAGATGTGGCTGATGCCGAGATCGGCATAATAATCGACCAGTTCGGCCGCCTGATCCAGCGTGAAGCCCTGATGCAGTTGAAGACGGGCCGTGGCGCGGGGGATGCTGCTTGCTGCGGTCATTGATTGTTGCTCCGTGTTTGAATCTGTTTGCTTGCCTGTGCGGCCCATGGCGGCGATGTGCCCGGCTTAACTGCGCAAGCTTCCCAACAGCCGCAGCCGCCGCGCGCAATCCGGATCGTCCAGCAGCGTCGCCACCGGCAACGGCATGCGCCGCCGCCAGTTCGGATGCACGTCGATCGTGCCCGGCAGGTTGGGCGCCTCGGATAATCCCAGCGCATCTTCCAGCGGCAGGATCATCAGCGGCGCCGGCGTCATTGCCAGGAATCGGATGACGGCTTCGATCGGCGCCGCTTCGGCCGTCGGCGCGGGCAGCGCCTGTGCGCCGCCGGCGCCGCCATCCACGCAGCCGGCGTCGCACAGGGCCTGCCACAATTCGATGCGCAATTGCGCGCGCTGCGCATATTGCTGCTCGCCGTCCACGCCTTCCGGCAGCAGGCCCAGCTTGATCTGCCAGTCGATATCGTGTCCGCTCCACCAGCCCGCGATGGTCGGCAGATCGTGCGTGGTGCTGACCGCGATCGCATTCGCCGACCAGTGCGACGGCGCCTTGAACCCGCCGTAGAAGGTCTCGAACCACAGCACGCGGATGCTCAGCAGGCCCGCGTGCGCCAGTTGGGCGTCGAAACCGGCCGGCACCGTGCCCAGGTCCTCGCCGATCACGATGGCGCGGTAACGCCACGATTCCAGCGCGATCAGCCGCAGCATGTCCTGCGTGGGATAGGTCAGGTAGGCGCCCTCGCTGGCGTCCATGCCTTCCGGCACCAGCCAGATGCGCGCCAGGCCCAGCACGTGGTCGATGCGCACCCCGCCGGCATATTCAAAACAGGCGCGCAGCATGTCGATATAGCCGCGATAGCCGCGCTCGCGCATCACGAACGGCGAGAACGCGCCCAGGCCCCAGTTCTGGCCGCGCGTGTTGAGCAGGTCCGGCGGCGCGCCGATCGACAGGCCGTTGATGATCTCGCCCTGATGGCTCCAGGCCTGGCTGCCGCCGCTTTCGGCCCCGACCGCCAGATCGCTGATCAGGCCGATCGCCATGCCGGCCTCGCGCGCCGCCCGCTGCGCCGCCTTCAGCCCGCGCGCCGCCTGCCATTGCAGGAACACATGGAAATCGATTTCGGCGCTGTGCGCAACGGCGAACGCATCGACTTCAGGCGTGTCGGCGCGACGGTAAGCTTCCGGCCAGGTGCGCCAATCGTTGCGGATTTCCGGATCGCGCGCGCGCAGCCAGGCGCTCAACGCTTCATAGCGCGCATGCTGTTCGAGCGTGATGCCGCATGCGCGCCGAAACGCCGCCAGCGCCGCATGCTGCTCCGGCTCCGCGCTTTCGTTGAAACGCGCAAACAAGCGCCGCAACAGATCGATGCGATGGCCTGCCGCGCGCGGCCAGTCGATCAGGGGCGACTGCTCCAACGCCGCATGCAGCATCGGCAGCACCGGCTCGGCGTCGGCGATCAATTCGTCCAGCACGCCCTGTCCCATCACCGCCGCCGGATCGATATGCATCGCGTTCAGGAACAGCCTGCTGGACGGTCCGTACGGACTGTAACGCCATGCATCGTCGGAAAACATCGCATGCACCGGCGAAATCGTCACCGCCGACGCGCCGTAGCCGGCTGCGGCCCGCACCAGCGTGGCCAGCGAACTGAAATCGCCGATGCCGCCGTCGCCGGGCCGCCGCAAGCCGTACAGCTGCAGCGCCAGGCCCCAGCGCGCCTGGGCGCCGGCTTCCGCCTCGCCCGCATGCACCGCATCCTGTACGCTGAAACAGCGCCGCGGCGCCACCGCCAAGGTCGAGCGCCGCCCGCCTATGGTCATGCCGTGATAGCCATGGCGCGCAATCGGCGGCAGCGTCGGCGCCTGCCCCGCGTCTTGCGTCAGCGTGCCTTCGAACGATTCGCCATCATCCAGCGTCACGCTGTACGTCTGGCCGTATAGCCAGCCCAGGCGCGGCAGGACGATCGGCGCATCGACTTCGGCGGTAATCAATGGCGGCAAATCCGCCGGGCCGCCCTGGCGCCCCTGCCGATCGAGCCGCTGCAAACTGCTTTCATACAGGCCCTCGCTGTCGTGCGGCAAATCCATCGCGTCCAGGATGCGCGACAAGGACTCCCACCCGACAGTCCTGGGACGGCCGAAGGCGTCTATCCATTCGAGCTGCAGGCCGACGGCGCGCGCCAGCGTGGCGATGCGCTCCTGGCGCAACAGGGTGATCGTTTCGAGGTCGAAGTCGCTCATGGTGCAGGCTCCAATACCGCCAGCATGGCGCAGGCCGGCAAATTACCGCGTTCCAGCGCCTGCAATACGCCGCCGCTGTCGAACAGCACGTCGGCGCCGGCGGGCGCGATGACCTTGTCGAGCATCGCCGCGACATCGGTTTCCCCCAGGTTGACAACAATGCTCAAGGTGCTGCCGTCGCCCATGCGCCAGTGCGCCCCGAGCGCGGCCGGCCCGATCACCGTGGCGCCGATGGCGGCGGCGCCCGGCAGGCGCGGCGTGATATGCGAGCGGCGCAGCTTGAGCAATGACGCGCACCATTCGCGCCATGAAAAGCCGTCCGGCTCGGCCGGGTCGAATTCCTTCCCGGATTCCATCTCGGGCAACGACGCCGCATAACTGTCCTCATGATTCGGATCCGGGATGCGCACCCGCGCCTCGGCATCGGCGAATTCCGGAAAGCGGGCGAACTCCTTGCGCCGTCCGTCGCGCACGGCGGTCGCCAGCGAATGATCTTCGTGGCTGGTGAAATACAGGAACGGCTGGCGCGCGCCGCATTCCTCCCCCATGAACAGCAGCGGCACAGGCGGGCTCAGCAACAGCAGCGCCTGCGCCACCCGCAATGCATGCGGATTGGCCAGCACCGTCAGGCGTTCGCCGAATGCGCGATTGCCGATCTGGTCGTGGTTCTGCAGGAAATTGACGAAGGCCGTCGGCGGCAGAGAGGCGCTGGACTCGCCGCGCGGCTGGCCGTCGCGCGAAGGCGAAGGATCGCCCTGGTAGATGAAACCCTGCATCAGGCCGCGCGCCAGCTTTGCGGCCGGGTCCTGCGCGAAATCCTCGTAATAGCCGGCCTGTTCGCCGGTCAGCAGCACGTGCATGACGTGGTGCCAGTCGTCGTTCCATTGCGCGTTGAAGCGATCTTCCTGCCGCGCGCCGTCCTGCAGCAGCGCGGCGCGGTTGTGATCGTTTTCCAGCACCAGGTGAATGTGGCGATCCGGTTCTTCGGCGGCGATCGCGCGCCGCACGCGCTGCGCGACTTCGGGCAGCCAGTCCTCTTCGCTGATGGCATGCACCGCGTCAAAACGCAAGCCGTCGAAGCGATACTCGCGCAGCCAGTACAAGGCATTCTCGGTGAAGAAATCGCGTACTTCGCGGCGCCGGAAATCGATCGCCTTGCCCCATGGCGTATGCAGGTCGTCGCGAAAGAACGGCAGCGCGTAGCTGTTCAGGAAATTGCCGTCCGGGCCGAAGTGGTTATAGACGACGTCCAGGAAAACCATCATGCCGAGGCCGTGGGCGGCGTCGATCAACGCTTTCAACTGCTCCGGCGTGCCATACGAGGCATCGGGGGCGAACGGCAGCACGCCGTCGTAGCCCCAATTGCGGCCGGACGGAAAATCCGCGATCGGCATCAGTTCGACTGCCGTGATGCCGAGCGCCGCCAGCGCAGGCAGCCTGGCGCGCACGCCGTCGAAGCCGCCGAGCAAACCCGCATGCAGTTCGTACAGCACGGTTTCATGCCAGGGCCGGCCGCGCCAGTCCGTATGGCGCCAGACGTAGGCAGCGTGATCGATCACCAGGCTGGGATCCCGGATGTCGCCCCGCTGCGCGCGCGAGGCAGGATCGGGAAACGTCACCTCGCCATCGAACTGCGTCATGGCCACGTAGCGATAGGCCGCGCCCGCGCCGCATGCCAGTTCGGTTTCGAACCAGCCCTCGCTGTCCGCGCTCATCTGCGTGCGACCCATGCCTTCGATTTCGACTTCCACCATCTTCGCCGTCGGCGCCCACAGCCGAAAGCGGGTGCGCGCCGGCTCGGACGCGGCCGAGACCAGGTTGGCGCCATAGCGGTAGCCATTGCCGTCGTCAGTGTCAACGGCAGCGCCGCCGCCCTGCGGGCTCCGTTGCCTCATTTCATCGTCCTGTCGCTGATTCATCATCCGTTTATCCTGTGCGTCCCGAACATCATCACGGTATGACCTTGCAGCGTGACGCTGGTTTCGTGGATCGCATTGTCGTGATCCGGCTTGCCGTCGGCATTGGCGCTATCGAGCAATTGATACCAACCGAGATCGATATCGGGAAAGCTGAACTCGATCGGGTCCCGGCCCGCATTGACGAACAGCAGCGTGACTTCGGGACCGGCCAGCGCGGCCTCATCGTCGGCGCCGGGGTCGACATCCACGACGCCGCGCCGCTCATGCCGCACATGCAGATGGCCGCCGGACGGCGCGGCGCGCAATACGCTGATCGCGCGCGCTTCGGGGTTGTGCCAGGCTTCGATGGACAGCGGTTCGCCGCGCTCGTCGAACCAGGCGATATCCGGAATGCCCGGCGCCGCCTCGTCGCCATGCAGGAAACGTCCGGCCTGCAGGCAAAGATAGGTATTGCGGATCGCGGTCAGGCGCCCGAAATAGGCAGTCAGGGCGCGCCCTTCCGGCTTGGCCGCGGCGCCCCAGTCGACCCAGGAAATTTCATTGTCCTGGCAATACGCATTGTTGTTGCCGTTCTGGGTGCGATGGAATTCGTCGCCGCCGAGCAGCATCGGCGTGCCTTGGGCGAACACCGCCGAGGCCAGCAGCGCGCGCTGCACCTTGGCGCGGCGCGCCAGGATATCGGGATCGATGGTCGGTCCTTCGAAGCCCCAGTTATTGCTGCTGTTGTCGTTATGGCCGTCGTTGCCGTCCTCGCCGTTATCCAGGTTGTGCTTTTCCGAATAGCTGACCAGGTCGCGCAAGGTGAAGCCGTCGTGCGAGGTGATGAAATTGATGGAGGCCCAGGGCTTGCGGGTGCGGTGGTCGAACAGATCGCCGGAACCGGCCAGGCGTCCGGCGAATTCGCCGCGCAGGCCGGAATCGCCGGCCCAGAAACGGCGCATGCCGTCGCGGAACTTGTCGTTCCATTCGGCGAAACGCGGCGGATGATTGCCCAGTTGATAGCCGCCGGGGCCGATGTCCCAGGGTTCCGAAATCAGCTTCAGGCGCGACAGCACCGGGTCCTGCAGGATGGCGTCGAAGAAGCCGGAACCCGGATCGAAGCCGGTCCCTTCGCGACCCAGCGTGACGCCGAGGTCGAAACGGAAGCCGTCGATATGGAACGATTCGGCCCAGTAGCGCAAGGAATCGAGCACCATCTGCAGCACGCGCGGATGGGAAATGTTGATGGTGTTGCCGGTGCCGGTTTCGTTGATGTAGAACCGTTCCTCGCCCGGCATCAGGCGGAAATAGCTGGCGTTGTCCAGGCCGCGCAGCGACAGCGTCGGGCCGCGCTCGTTGCCTTCGCAGTTGTGGTTATAGACCACATCCAGGATCACTTCGATGCCGGCCGCGTGCAGGCGGCGGATCGCCATGCGCATCTCGTTCAGTTCGCCGGTCGACAGATAGGCCGGCTCCGGCGCAAAGTACGCCAGCGTGCTGTAGCCCCAGTAATTGCGCAGCTTGCGCTCGATCAGGAAATGATCCTGCAGATAGGCGTGCACCGGCATCAATTCGATCGTGGTGATGCCGAGCTTGAGCAGGTGCTCGATGAAGCGCGGCGTGGCCAGCGCGGCGAAGGTGCCGCGCTCATGGTGGCGCAGGTCGTTGCGCAATATCGAAATGCCGCGCACGTGCGCCTCGTAGATCACGGTCCTGGACCAGGGAACGGCCGGCAGGCGGTCGTTGGACCAGTTGAAATTGTCCTCCACCACGATCGCCTTCGGCATGCCGGGCGCGCTGTCCCGGCGGTCGAAGGTCAGGTCGGCCTTGGCGCCCTGGAAGCGATAGCCGAACAGCGCGTCGGTCCAGCGTACCTGGCCGGACAATTTTTTGGCGTAAGGGTCGAGCAACAATTTGTGCGGATTGAAGCGATGGCCGTGCAAGGGATCGTAGGCGCCGTGCGCGCGATAGCCGTACAGCAAGCCCGGCCCCGCATCCGGCAGGTAGCCGTGCCAGACCTCGTCGGTGCATTCGGGCAATGCCAGCCGCGCCAGTTCCTTGCGGCCGCCGGCATCGAAAATGCACAGATCGATCTGCACGGCATTGGCGGAAAACACCGCGAAATTCACGCCCAGGCCATCGGACGTCGCGCCCAGGGGATAGGGGCAGCCCGCCGACAGGCGGTCCGGCAGCGTCGACGCCATCAGTCGCCTCCCCTGTCGCTTCTCCTCCGAAAGATAAGCGTCGCCAGCGGCGGCAGCGTCAAGGACAAGGCCCGGCTGCCGTTTTCCTCGCCGCAGCGATGCACGCCCGGATTGCCGAGATTGCTGCCGCCGTAGATCGCGGCGTCGCTGTTGAAGACTTCCTCCCATTCGGCCTGAGCGGCCTCGTCCTGCAACGGCACTCGATAGCCATGGCGCGGCACCGGCGTCATGTTGACCACGATCAGCATCTGCTGGCCGGCATGGAAGCCCTGCCGCAAGTAGGCGAAGACACTGTTTTCCTGATCGTCGCCGATGGCCCAGCGGAAGCCTTCCGCGTCGGCGTCGCGCGCATGCAGCGCGGGTTCTTCGACATACAGCCGGTTCAGGTCACGCACTGCCTGCTGCACGCCGCGATGGCGCGGATCGTCCAGCAGTTCCCATTGCGGCGAAGCATCGTGATTCCATTCGGTCCACTGCGCCAGCTCACAGCCCATGAACAACAGCTTCTTGCCCGGATGGGTCCACATGAAACCGAGATAGGCGCGCAGATTGGCCAGCTTCTGCCACACGTCGCCCGGCATCTTGTTGATCAGCGACCCCTTGCCGTGCACCACCTCGTCGTGCGAAATCGGCAGCATGAAACGCTCCGAGAACGCATACAGCAGGCCGAAGGTGAAATCGTTGTGGTGATAGCGGCGATGCGCCGGGTCGTGCTCGACGTAGCGCAGGGTGTCGTGCATCCAGCCCATATTCCATTTGTACGAAAAGCCCAGCCCGCCCTGTTCCACCGGGGCCGTCACGCCGGGCCAGGAAGTCGACTCCTCGGCGATCATCAGCGCGCCGGGGCAGCGTTCGGCAATGGTCTGGTTCAACTCCTTGAGAAAGGCCACCGATTCAAGGTTCTCGCGGCCGCCGTAGATATTCGGAATCCATTCCCCCGGTTCGCGGCTGTAGTCGCGATACAGCATCGATGCCACCGCATCCACCCGCAGCGCATCGACATGAAAGTTTTCCAGCCATTCCAGCGCGCTGGCGATCAGGAAGCCGCGCACTTCATTGCGGCCCAGGTTGAAGATCAGCGTATTCCAGTCCTGGTGGTAACCCTCGCGCGGATCGACGTGCTCGTAGAGCGCGGTGCCGTCGAAATGCGCCATGCCGTGCGCATCCGAAGGGAAATGCGCCGGCACCCAGTCCAGGATCACGCCGAGTCCGGCGCCATGGCAGCGGTCGACGAAACGGGCGAAATCGGCCGGCGTGCCGAACCGCGCGCTCGGCGCGAACTGGCTCAGCGGCTGATAACCCCAGGAGCCGCCGAACGGATGCTCCATGATCGGCATGAATTCGACATGCGTGAAACCCATCTCCAGCACATACGGGATCAGGCGCTCGGCCAGTTCCACCCAATCCAGGCTGCGGCCGTTTTCTTCCAGCACCCGCAGCCAGGAACCGGCATGCACTTCATACACCGAGATCGGCGCATTGGGCGACTGGTGCGCGCCGCGCCTGGCCATCCATTCGGCGTCGTTCCAGACAAAGGGAATGCCGGACGCCACCACCGAGGCGGTGCCTGGCGGCAGTTCGGTGGCGCGCGCGATGGGATCGGCTTTTTGCGGCTGCAGATGGCCGTCGGGTCCGATGATTTCGTATTTATACCGATTGCCGGCAGCCAGGCGCGGCACGAAAATTTCCCATACCCCGGCTTCCGCGCGCAAACGCATCGGATGGCGGCGGCCGTCCCACAAATTGAAATCGCCGACAACCGACACCCGCTGCGCATTCGGCGCCCAGACCGCAAAACGCACGCCATGCACGCCTTCGACCTGCACCGTCTGCGCGCCGAGACAGCGGCCGAGTTCGCGATGCCGGCCTTCGCGCAGCAGATGGATATCCAGCTCGCCCAGCAAGAGGCCGAACGCGTAGGCGTCCTCGGCGATCTGCACGGTGCGGCCGCCGCGGCCGTCCGGCCAGGTCACGCGCAGCAGATAGGCATGCCGGTCCGGCAGTTGCGCCGCGCCGGTAAAGAAACCATCCGCATCCGGATAAGGCTTCAGCGCGGCCAGCAGCTTGCCGGCCTTGCCGCCCTCCTCGCGCGCCAATACCTCGATATCCAGCGCCCCCGGCTGGTACACCCGGATTTCATGGCGATCGCCATCGTTGCCGGCACGATGCGGCCCCAGCAGGCTGAACGGATCGCCCAGCCGTCCGGACAGCAGCGCCCGCACGCTTGCCGCGTCCACTTGCAGCGAGACGGGCTTGTAGTCGGCCTTCGATTCGGCCTTGAGTTCGGCCTTGGCATCGACCCGTGCTTTGCCGTCCTCGCCGTTCTTGTCCTGATCCAGCATGACGTCATTCATCCGTATGTCCTTTTTCCAGTTTCCTGCTCTTTGCCGCTGCGCCGCCGCCATCAAGCAGACGGCCCGCGATGCCGGCCAATCCGCGCAGCGGCACGGCGATCCAGGCCGGCCGGTTGGCTGCCTCGTAACAGATTTCGTAAGCCGCCTTCTCCAGCGTCAGCAGATCCAGCAGATCCGCTTGCTGCTGCGCCGACAAGCCGTTCAGATGCGCGCCCCCGACCCGGTAATAGCCCGCCAGGAACGCCTGCTGGCAAGCCGGCGCGAATCGCTCCAGCGTAGCCTGCTTGCGCGCCTGCGCGGCAGCTCCGAGATCGCCGGGGCCGATATTGGCGGCGTGCGCGGCAGCGTAATCGAAAGAACGCAATACGCCGGCCACATCGCGCAAGGGCGACTGCTTGGCGCGCCTTGCCGCCAGCGGCGCGGCCGGTTCGCCTTCGAAGTCGACGATATAGATTTCATGGCCCGACACCAGCACCTGGCCCAGATGCAGGTCGCCGTGAATGCGGATGCTGGCCGAGCCGATGCCGGACGCCGCCAGCCGCTCCAGCGTCGCCGCCAGGTCCTTGCGCCGCGCCAGCAGCGCCTGGGCAAGCTGCTCGTCTTCCGCCTTGGTCCACTCCTTTTGCTGCCCCAGCACATTCAGCGCCGCATCCAGCTGGTCGACCGCGCGCTTGGCCCAGGCCTTGCTGTGCGCGGCAGTGACCGGCTCCGGCGCGAACGCCTTGTTGTCCGTGGCCTGGCCCAGCAACGCGTGCATCTCGCCCAGGCGCTGGCCGAGCTTGTCGGCGAACTGCGTCAATTCATGCAGGGGATCGCGCGACAGTTCCAGCGTTTCGGCATGCGCCTGCGCGGTGGATGCAGCCGCGGGCGGCACGGCGGCGCCGGCGGCCGTGCCCGGGCTCGAATCGGCCGGCCCGGTCAGCACGTCCTGCTGGATCGCGCGTTCCAGGGCATCGATGGTCCATTGCCAGGCATCGCCCTGGTTGTGCACGAATTGCTGCAGCACGATCAGGGCGGTCGGCGTGCCCTCGGCATCGATGCGCGACACCTCGCCCAGCGTGGCCGGCGTGCTGGCATAGCCGCCGGCGGTCAGGTACATCCCCATTTCGATTTCGGGATGGATGCCGGCGGTAAGATGGCGGATCACCTTCATCATCACCTTGTCGCCGATCACCAGCGAGCTGTTCGACTGCTCGGCGGTGATGCGGCGCACACCTGCGTCCACGCCAACGGCCAGCAGGTCGTGGCTGGCGCTAGCGACGAAATGGATTTCGCCCGCCGGCGTTTGCAGCACGGTGTTTTCGCGCAGCAGCTCCAGCACCACGGAGGCGAAGGAATCCAGCGTGAAGGCATCGGTCAGCAGGCCGACGCGATTGTGGCGCCGCACGCGCGCCAGCGCCAATTGGTGCGGCAGCGCGGTGACGGTGTCTTCCTCCCGGATGAAGCCGAGCGGCAGCAGATAGCGCGAGACGCCGTGCGAGGTATGCGTTTCGATTTCGGTCATCAGGATGGGTAAGGCGCCCGGCGACAGCTTCGACGGCGGCAAGGTAACGGCCATGGCGATATTCACCGATTGCAGCTTGCGATTCTTGGCGGCATACCAGCGCCGCTTCATGACATAAGCCGGCAAGGCTTCCGTTTCCAGGATATGGCGCGCCGGATGCTTCATGATGTCGTCCACGCCGTTGCGCAGCACCAGCGTGGCGTATTCGGGCAGCGGCTGCGGCGTCGGTGTATACCAAGTCGGCATGGTGGCTTCGGTGGCCAGCACGAACCAGTAAAAGCCGTAAGGCGGCAGCGTCAGCAGATAATTCAGCTGGCCCGCCGGCGGGAACGCCGTGCCGCCGATCATCTCGACCGGAATGCGGCCGCAGAAGCGCGACAGATCCAGCTCCACGGCTTGCGCCGAGGGCGACACATTGGCCACGCACAGGATGGTTTCGGGCAGGCTTTCGCCATCCTTCGCCTTGTTCGGATCGATATATTCGCGCAGATAGGCGAAGATTTTCCGGTTGCTCGGATACAGCACGCTCAGCGTGCCGCGGCCGAAGGCCTTGTGCTGCTTGCGCACGTCGAGCATGCGGCGGGTCCAGTTCAGCAGGGAATGGCGGTCGCTGCTCTGCGCTTCGACGTTGATCGATTGATAGCCGTACAGCGTATCCATGATCGGCGGCAGCACCAGGCTGGCCGGGTCGGCGCGCGAAAAGCCGCCGTTGCGGTCGACCGTCCATTGCATCGGCGTGCGCACGCCGTCGCGGTCGCCCAGGTGGATGTTGTCGCCCATGCCGATTTCGTCGCCGTAATAGATCACCGGCGTGCCGGGCATCGACAGCAGGAAACTGTTGAGCAGCTGGATGCGGCGCGCATCGCGTTCCAGCAATGGCGCCAGGCGGCGCCGGATGCCCATGTTGATGCGCGCGCGGCGATCGGCCGCGTAGAAATTCCACAGGTAATCGCGCTCCAGGTCGGTCACCATTTCCAGCGTCAGTTCGTCATGATTGCGCAGGAAAATGGCCCATTGGCAATCGGCCGGGATTTCCGGCGTCTGGCGCAGGATGTCGGTGATCGGGAAACGGTCCTGCTGCGCCAGCGCCATGTACATGCGCGGCATCAGCGGGAAGTGGAACGCCATATGGCATTCGTCGCTGGCGCCGAAATACTGCTGCACGTCTTCCGGCCACATATTGGCTTCGGCCAGCAGCATCCGGTCGGGATATTTGAAGTCCAGTTCGGCCCGGATCTTTTTCAGGATGTCGTGCGTTTCTCCCAGGTTTTCGTTGGACGTGCCTTCGCGTTCGATCAGGTACGGCACCGCGTCCAGGCGCAGGCCGTCGATGCCGAGGTCGAGCCAGAACGCCATCACGTTCAGAACGGCTTTCAGGACCTGCGGATTATCGAAATTCAGGTCCGGCTGGTGCGAGAAGAAGCGATGCCAGTAGTACGCGTTGGCGACCGGGTCCCAGGTCCAGTTGGATTTCTCGGTGTCGTTGAAAATGATGCGCGTGCCTTGATAGCCGGTGTCGTTGTCGGCCCATACATAAAAATCGCGCGCGGCGGAACCCGGCTTGGCATTGCGCGCCTTGATGAACCAGGGATGCTGGTCGGAAGTGTGATTGATGACCAGCTCGGTAATCACGCGCAGCCCGCGCTCGTGCGCCTCGGCGATGAAACGGCGGGCGTCGGCCAGCGTGCCGTAGTCGGGATGCACGCCGCGGTAATCCGAAATGTCGTAGCCGTCGTCGCGCCGCGGCGAGGGATAGAACGGCAAGAGCCAGATGGTATTCACGCCCAGGCCGGCGATGTAGTCGAGCTTGTCGATCAGGCCGGCGAAATCGCCGACGCCGTCGTTGTTCGAATCGAAATACGACTTGATGTGGATCTGGTAAATGACCGCGTCCTTGTACCACAACGGATCGGCGGTGAATTCCGTGCGTTCCTTGGCGCGGCGCCGGCCGTTACCGTTGCCCTTGGCGCCCGCCTGCCGGGATGTCTGCTTGTCGCTCATGGCTGTCCTTGTGGCCGCAGGCGCCAGATGGCGTACGGCGTGTCGTTTGGATTGAGCGTGATGATCTGGCGATTGCCGTGCCAGTCGAAACGGTGGCCGCGGGTCAGGTCTTCGACCGCCAGTACGCCGTGATCGGGCAGATCGAATTGCCATAGCGGCAGCGCGATTTCGCCGGCATGGGTATTGAACGGATCGAGATTGATGACCACCAGGACTACGTTGTCGCCGAAACGGCTGGCGTCGCCCGGGCGCTCCGTGGCCTTGATGAACGCCAGCAGATTGCCGTCGCCGATAGGCTGGAAATGGACGCCGGTATGCGTTTGCAGCGCCGGGTTGGCGCGCCGCAATTGGTTCAGTTGCGTGATCTCGGCGACGATATTGCCGGGCCGCTTCCAGTCCCAGGCGCGAATCTGGTATTTCTCGGAATTCAGGTATTCCTCCTTGCCCGGAACCGGCGTCGCCTCGCACAATTCGAAGCCGCTATATACGCCCCACAGACCCGACAGCGTTGCCGCCAGCGCGGCGCGGATCAGGAAACCAGGCCGCCCGGAACGCTGCAGAAAGTAGGGATTGATATCGGGCGTATTCACAAAGAAATTGGGGCGGAAGAAATCGCGCACCGGCGGCCGGTTCAGTTCGACCAGGTAATCGATGAACTCCTGCTTGGTATGGCGCCAGGTGAAATAGGTATACGACTGGGAAAAGCCGGCCTTGGCCAGCCGGTACATCATCTTCGGCCGGGTGAAGGCCTCCGACAGGAACAGCGTATCGGGATAGCGGCTGCGGATATCGGCGATCATCCACTCCCAGAACGGCAGCGGCTTGGTATGCGGATTATCGACGCGGAAGGTGCGCACGCCTTCGCCGGCCCACAGCAGCACCACGTCGCGCAGGGCGATCCACAGATCCGGCACGGCGCCGTCGGCATAGAAATCGACGTTGACGATGTCTTCATATTTCTTGGGCGGATTTTCGGCGTAGCGCATCGAGCCGTCGGGACGCCAGGCGAACCAGTCCGGATGCTCGGTCAGCCAGGGATGATCGGGCGCGCACTGGATCGCGAAGTCCAGCGCCAGCTCCAAGCCATGCGCGGCGGCGGCCTTGCGCAGGGCGCGGAAATCGTCCAGCTTGCCGAGCGCGGGATGAATCGCGTCGTGTCCGCCCTCTTCCGCGCCGATGGCGTAGGGACTGCCGGGATCGTCGGCGCTCGGCGTCAGGCTGTTGTTGCGGCCCTTGCGGTTGCGGCGGCCGATCGGATGTATCGGCGGGAAATACAGCGTATCGAAACCCATCGCGGCGATTTCCGGCAGGCGTTCGATGACGTCGAGGAACGTGCCGTGGCGATGCTCTTCGCCGCTTTGGGAGCGCGGGAATAGTTCATACCAGCTCGCGAAACGGGCCGCGCCGCGTTCGACATCGACCGGATAATCGACTTCGCTGCGCGCCATGAACCGGCGCGGCAGATTGCGCTGCATCAGCGTTTCGACTTCCCGCGACAACAGGCGCGCGGTGCGGGCGGCGTTGTCCAGTGCCAGCTGGTCCGCATCCACGGCCTTGGTTTTGGCTTTGCCTTTGGCGCCGAACTTGATCTTGCCTTCCAGCTCCCTGGCGATGTCCTTCAAGGTATTGGTGTCTTCGCCGCCGGCGTCCGCCGCCTGCACGACCAGCAGACGGCCCTCCTCCAATTCCAGCGTCAGGTCCAGGCCGGCGCGCGATTTCTTTTCCAGTTCGTCGCGATAGCTTTCAAACGCATCGCGCCAGGCTTCGATCGCAAAGAAATGGCGGCCGACCCGTTGCAACGGCACGCGCGCCTGCCAACGGTCGTTGCCGGCATGCCGCATGGGCACGGCCTGCCACTCGCGGCTGTCGGCGGTGCGCCAGACCACCTGCGCGGCCAGATGATCGTGGCCGTCGATCAGGATATCGGCCTCTACCGTCAGGTTGTCGCCAACCACGCGCTTGATCGGGAAACGGCCGTTGTCGGCAACCGGCGTGACCGCTTCGATCGCAATGCGCGGCGCGCGCGCGGCCAGCTGCGCCGGACGTTTGCTGCGGTTCGGGATGACCGCGACGGGCGGCGCGATCGGACGGCGCAGGATCAGCAAGGCGCCGGCGGCGACGGTGTCGCGGGCCAGCGGGTCGGCATCGGGTACGGTTTCGGAGGCGGCTTCCAAGGCAGTCTGGGAGACGGTTTCGGCGGCGCCGGAAGCGCCCAGCAAAATCTCGGCGTCGGGCTGCAAGGCCGGCGGCTTGAACTGCGCCAGATGCAGATCGCTGTTTACCGCAATATGCAAAGGCGGCAAGGTATCGTCGGACAGCAGCCGGCGCTCGATCAGCGCCAATGGCGCATGCGGCGCGCTGCGCATGCTGATGCGTGCGCCGTGGTAGCGGCTGCCGGTGGCGGCCATAAAACGATTGGCCTCGGCGATCTCGGCGGATAAATCGTAGAGCGAACGCGAGCATGCCTGCCGATACCCATCGGCGTCCGGGAAGCCGCCGAACAGCGGTTCCTGCAGGCCGTATTCGAATCCCATCGGCATCAGCCAGCCGCTGCCGGTGGCGGCCGCGAAGCGCAAGGCGCGCAAGGCGCCGCCGCGCTGGCTGTCCGGATCGTTCCATTGCCATTGGCGCGCCAGGCGCGGGCCGAACGGGTCTTCGGGAAAGGCGATCGGCGCGGCGATGGCGCGCAGGTATTCATGTTCGCGCGCCCACCAGTCGGCGCGGAAATCCCACCATGCGCCGGAGTGGAAGACGGCGTCGAAACCGCAATGCGCGAATTGCGTCAATTGCGCGGTGGAACAACCCGGCGTCCAGGCCAGCAGATGGCAGCAGGCATGGCGTTCACGCAACGGGGCGCTCAAGCTCTTCCAGATTTCGCACGGCGTATGGGCCGGCGCGCAGCAGACGAAACCGGCCACGCCGAGATCGGTGAGGTCGGCCAGATGCTCGCGCCACCAGGCCAGCGCGGCTTCGGCCGCGGCCGGATCTTCCCAGCGCATGCGGGCGCTGGCCTGTCCGGCGCTGTAATGGCGCGGATCGAGCGCGGCGGCATGCGCGGCCTGCGGCGGATCGAACCATTCCGGATGCTGGCGCAGCAAGGGATCGCGGCTGCCGACGGCGGCCAGCGACAGATCCACCAGCACGCGCACATCGCGCGCCGCGCATTCATGCAGCAAGGCCTCCAGCGCGGTATCGGCGGCGCCGGCCATCGCCACCGCTGTCGCGGTCGAGCCGACGCCGGCGATATCGCGCGCAATCAAGACATGATCGAAGCCCAATGCAACGCAATGGTCCAGCAGTTGCGGCCAGCCATGAAAACCGACCAGCAACGGGTTGATGCAATAAATACGCGGTGATAGTTTTGGCGGCATGAGCGTTATCCGTGGTTATTCTTGCCTGCAAAAAAAAAGCGCGCCGCTGCAGCGTTGGCTGCCGGCGACGCGGCCTTCGAGTAACTTCGACGCTCGCATGCAAATCGATACAAGGAATCCGTCGGGGGTGCGGCCTGATTTGCGTTACCTTGATTCACGCCACCTTATACGTCGCCGCCCGCGGCTGCGCAGGCTGCTGCGGCGAAATGAAAAGCTTGCGCACTTCCGGGGCGCAGATCTCCGCATACATGTCGATATATTGCGCGGCCGGGCCGCTCCAGCCGAAATCGGTCTTCATGGCGTTGCGCTGCATGGACTGCCACGCATCGCAATTGGCATACACCGCAAAGGCACGGTCCACCGCGGCGACCATGTCGGCGGCGTCTTCGCCGTCGAACAGGAAACCGGTGGCGCCTGGCGTCATCGCTGCCACGCCGAGCGGCCCGCCCGGGCCGGCATCGATAATGGTGTCGATCAAACCGCCGACGCGCGAGCCGATCGGAATCGTGCCGTAACGCATCGCATACAGCGGGGTCAGGCCGAAGGGCTCGAAACGGGTGCCGTGCAGCAGCGCATCGGCGCCGGCATGCAAAGCATGGGCATGGCGTTCGTCGTAGCCGATATGGACGCCGACGCGGCCGGGATATGCCGCCGCCAGATCGCGGAAACCCTGTTCGTAGCCATGGTCGCCGCAGCCCAGCACCACCACCTGCAGGCGCTTTTGGCGGTCGAGGATTTGCGGCATCGCCTGCAACACCACATCCGCCATTTTCTGGTGCGACATGCGGCTGCCGATGCCCAGCACGGGCGCGAATGGATCCACCGGCAACAGGTTGAACAGCCGCTGCAGGTCGCGCTTGCAGGCGCCCTTGCCCTTCATGTCCTGCTGGTTGAATCCGCGCGCGGTCAGGGTATCGATCGAGGGATTCCAGACCTCGGTATCGATGCCGTTCGGAATGGCGCGGATATCCGCCTTGCGCTGATTCAGCGCGCCGTCCATGCCGCTGCCGAAGCGCGGCGTCAGGATTTCCTTGGCGTAGGTCTTGCTGACGGTCGAAATACGATCGGCATAGCTGATGCCGGCTTTCAGATAACTGAGCTTGCCCCAGTATTCCATGCCTTCGGCGCCGGACATTGCTTCCGGAATGCCGAGCTTTTCGCGCAGCTCCATCGGATAATTGCCTTGGAACGCCAGGTTATGAATCGTCAGCACCGTGCCGATATCGCTCAGGCCGGCGTCTTTCAGCAAGCCGGGAATCAGGCCGGCGTGCCAGTCGTTGGCGTGCACAATATGCGGCACCGGCAGTTGCGTGCGGCCTTCGCAGATCGCCAGCGCGGCGTGCGCGAGGTCGGAAAAGCTTTCCGCATTGTCGGCCAGTTCGCCGCCATGCTGGTCGACATAAGGGCTGGCCACGCGGCTGCGGAAACGTTCGGTGTCGACCAGGATCACCGGGATTTTCGTGCCCGGCATGAAGCCTTGGCGCAAGATGCCCGCGCCGCCCGGCAGCGCCAGTTCGGCCGAGACTTTCTTCAGGCCGGTTGCGCCTTCCAGCGCCGCCGGGTAGCCCGGCATCAGGATACTGGCGTCGACTCCCTTCTCGCGTAAGGCATCTGCAAGGGCCGTAATGACATCCGCCAAGCCTCCCGTTTTGACCAGAGGGACCGCTTCGGAACTGACTAATAGGACTCGGGCTTGCAAGATAGTTCTCCTGGTAGGCGATGAGATGGGAGGAAAACAAGCGGCCGGGAGAAATCCGCGCTACTGAAAGTGCACCGGCTTGTCTGACAGGTCACAATTTACAGAGTCGTCCAAAACGCTGCCATAGGACACCTTATTAAACCGGCGTAGGTGCTTTCCTACTGGGAACATCATCGAAATTTTCGGATTATGAAATGCGCTTATGCTAGGAATGACAGGACAAAATTTCGTTCAAAAAGGCCGAAACAGCCTCAAAACAGCCTGAAAAATAGCTAATTAATAATAAGTTATTGGATTCACAAGTCGATTTGCAGGCCGGATCAGAAGCCGGATCGGGCGCAGGACTTCCCCTGAGTCCTACATTTGAATAAGGACATGTCTTATATGGGATATATGCCCCGCAGCATATTCTTTGGTCAAATCTTCAATCAAATCAACACCAAACCAACTTTTACGCTACCGATAATCTCTACAGGAGTTCGATCATGTCCCAAATCACCATCGTCAACGACGTCTTGGATTTCACGGAATTGAATGCCTCCATGCAACATGCGGCGGAACGCGCGAATGGCAGTGAGGATCGCGGCAGCGGCGGCAACAGCAGCATCAACGCCGCCAAACGCCTGAACGAAGAAGAGCAACGCATGGTGCACGAACTTACCTCGATCCTGATCAGCGGGCATCTGCCGCAATAGGAAGATTTCAAGACTTGACTTTCTGGCGAGCAATAAGCAAAGTCTTACTGCGATAAACAAAGCAGAGCGCAATCGGAACGGGATTGTGAGACCATTCCGTTCAGGTTCACTCGCAAAAGAATTTCATGCTCTATATAGAACACGGCAACGGCGGCGATGCCGCTGTGATGCACTTGGCCGAGACCGTCACACCGGTCTTGCGCAGCGGCGAAGTCCTGATCGAAGTCCACTACGCCGGCGTCAACCGGCCCGACGTCATGCAACGCGCCGGCAGTTATCCACCGCCGGAAGGCGCGTCGAAGATTCTGGGACTGGAAGTATCGGGCGTCATCGTCGACAAGGCCCCGGATGTCTCCCAATGGCAAATCGGCGACCGCGTCTGCGCGCTGACGCCGGGCGGCGGTTATGCCACGCATTGCGCCTGCCCGGCAGCGACCTGCCTGCCGATTCCCGATGGCCTCGGCATGCTGGAAGCCGCCGCCCTCCCCGAAAACTATTTCACCGTCTGGACCAATGTCTTCGAACGCGGCAGCCTGAAACAGGGCGAAACACTGCTGGTGCATGGCGGCACCAGCGGCATCGGCTTGACCGCCTTGCAGATGGCGAAGGAGTTCGGAGCCGAGGTGATCACCACTGTCGGCAGCGCCGAAAAAGCCGCTTTCTGCCTGAAAATGGGTGCGGACCTGGCGATCAACTATCGCGAAAGCGATTTCGTCGAGGTGGTCAAGGCGTATCTGAAGGAAAAAAGCAAAACCGCGGAAAAGGAAAAACGCGGCGTCGATGTGATCCTGGACATGGTCGGTGGCGACTATATCAACAAGAACATTCAATTATTGGCGCAGGAAGGCCGGCTGGTGCAGATCGCCTTCATGCAGAAAAGCGTGACGCAGATCGACGCGATGCCGATCATGATCAAGCGCCTGACCTTCACCGGCTCCACCCTGCGACCGCGCACGGTTGCGCAAAAGGCGGCGATTGCCAAGGCTCTGCAGACCACGCTGTGGCACGTACTGGCCGAAGGCCGCTGCAAGCCGGTGATCGAAAAGGTCTTTCCGCTGGCCGATGCGGTCGCCGCGCATCAACTGATGGAAAGCAGCCAGCACATCGGCAAGATCATGCTGCAGGTCAAGGCCGACTGACCAGGCCCGGGATCGGATCCGGCACCGGCTTTGGCAGCGGTGCATGCATCCCGCCCTGCATCATCAGGCCTTCGACAGCACCAGCAGCCAGCGGCGCAGGAACAGGATATCCAGATGGCCTGGACGGGCGCCGGCGGTGCATTCCAGCAGGGGACGCACG
The DNA here is from genome assembly GCA_036499085.1 of Herbaspirillum sp. GTDB lineage: Bacteria > Pseudomonadota > Gammaproteobacteria > Burkholderiales > Burkholderiaceae_D > Herbaspirillum. Next base: position 34,685 of record DASYEK010000144.1, read on the forward strand.
TCGTAGCGGCGCACATAAGGATCGTAGCTGAACGACAACTGGCGGCTGCCGAAGCGCAATGAAAATCCGAAAGGAATCGGTTCCCGAACCTGTGTGGCGACGGACGGAATCCAGTGCTTGAAGGATGTTGTGCTTGGTGTTGTACTGATCATCGCAATTCCCCTGCTGAATGAAAGAGATTGCAGAATAGCACAAACACTGTATAAAACAACAGTAGTTTTGAATATTTATTATTTTCCGCTTTTAGGCGACTTTTGCCGATTCTAGCGCAGATTGCGCCAGCCGCGCCGCCATCCACAATTTCAGATCCTGTTGTACCTGCCCGCGCAAAGGCTGCGCTTCATTGAAAATCTCGTGATACGCATCCGGGTAGCGATAGCGGGTTTTATTTCCCTGCGGCAGGCGCGCATAAAATGCTTCGCTGCCGGCCGCGTCGACCAAGGCGTCATCCCCGGCGAATTGCAATAGCACCGGTGTCTTGAAGTCGCCCGCATCGGCCAGGCAGCGCGCGCCCGCATCCAGCATGAAACGCACCACGCGCGGCGCTACCTTGCGGTGATTCAACACGTCTCCCGCCGCCAAGCGCTGCACCTCGCTGTCATGCGACAGGCGATTCGAAGGCAAGCCGGTCCCCACCGCCAATCCGGGCGCGAGCGCGCTGCCAACCGTCAGCAACAGGCGTTGCAAGCGCGACAAATGGATTGCCAGCGCCGGCGACGACAATATCAGCCCGCGCACCGGCGAAAATCCGCCGGTGGCAAAACGCGCCGCGATCAAGCCGCCCATGCTGTGGCCGAACAGGAACGGGATCGTGCCTTGCCGCAGCGGCGAATGGACGGAATTGGCGAAATGGTCGAACGACTGTTTCATATCCAGCAAAAAGTCGTCCGGCTGCATGATGCTCCCGCGCGCGCCGCCGGAGCGGCCATGCCCGCGATGATCCTGCGCGCGCACCGACAGGCCAAGCGCATTGAAGATGCCGGCCAGTTCCGCGTAGCGCCCGCTGTGTTCGCCGAGGCCGTGCGCGATAAAGACCGCCCCGCGCGGATCCGCAACCGGCCAATCGCGGTAGAACAGCGCCGCGCCGTCCGGGGCCTGCAGGAAACCCTCGCCCGGGCCTTCCTGCATATGCGTTGCCGGTGTTGGAGCCGCTGTAGTCGCTGTAGTCGCCGTAGTCGTTGCAACCGTCGTAACCGTCATATCGAAGTCGCTTTCCATTGCGTTGTCTGACAACAGACGCGATTATGCTTCACAACATGCGGATACGGCAATTTGCGTCTTCAGCGCACCGCGCTACCCAACTGGCGGTTCCATGTCGTCAGGACCGGTCTGGAGCGTTTCGCGAACGACTCCGCCTTGCCCTCGCTGACCTTGGTCCTCCTCTCCCAGCGGCCATGTTCGGTCATCACCCAGGCACTGGCCTTTGCCTTCGGGGTTTCAGCCGCCGGCGACGAAGCTCTCGATAAGGTTGCCGAAGATGGCCTCGAAAATCGCCTCGATAATGTTGGCGATAATGGTCGCGGTGGCTCTGCCGAAGACGTCCTCGATGAATACGTCGAAATCACCACAATGGGTTTGGGAATCTGCCGCGGCCGGATCGATACCATCCCATTTTGAGTCAGGGGGATCGATGCCGCCGACTCAACGAAAGCGGCTTGCGGCAATGCTGTAAATGGTTGCGAAATGGATGCCAAGCTTCCGGCCGATAACGGGGCGCTTTCGCCATTGCTCATCGCTTCGGTTCCCGAGCCCGTACTGCTGCCGGAAGAATTCCGCTTCGTTTTTTCTGTACTCGATGAAATCTTTTCGGAGAAAGCCGGAACCGGCGTCGATGCGAATGGAGACAGCGGGCGCGCGCGAAGCTTGTTCCTTCGGCCTCGTGTCTGCCTGGGCCTGTCCGCGGATTTGTCCGACGATTCGGACGTTTCCGACGAAATACCCTCGTCGCCAGGCAGTTGCTTGCCGGACTCGGCTGCGATCGTTGTACCGGATTCCTGGTGACGGATATCGGGCAATTGCTTGCAGGACATGGCTACGATCGAGGTCTCGACCTCCTCGTAGCGAATATCGGACGATAGCTTGCAGGACATTGCAGTGATCGATATCTCGGAATCCTGGCGGTGGATATCGGGCGGCTGCTCGCCGGAAACGATTGTGATCGTCGTATCGGAGTTCCCGCCGTCCTTTCCGGACAGCGCGTCCCCGGCCTCGACATCCCGGGATGCCGCTTTCGCCCCTCCTGCAGGCAGGCTCAGCGTACTCTGCGACCGTTTCACAGAGGCCACGGGAACATAAAAGCCCCTGGAAAAAGTGGCGTCGCCAAGCAGCGGCAGGCCGGGATCGAAATCCGGCTTCGCCATACGCTCCCTCATCTCGGCGCGTCGCCGCGCCAGCTCGGGGTTCGGATTTTCCCGGACCGCGGCCCTTAGCGACTGGGCTCGCCGCAATGCCATTCTTTGCTTGATCTCTTCTTTTTTCTGTTCCGCCAGAATCGGCGTCATCCTTTCCTGATGCACCCTCGCAATTCCCTCGGCCCTTTTTTTAACTCCATCGCCCCGCTGCATCACATAGCCGGGCGGCAAAGGCACCCATAAGGTACTTCTGCTTCTTCCTTCGCACAAGGTTCTTTGCCACCTGCGCTGAACGGGACTCACGTCCTGCGCTTGCAGGCTGCTCGACTTGCGATGTTCGCTGCCGACGCTTCCATTAAAGACAGCCGGGGAAGAATTCCCGATCGCGAAAGTACCCATAAGTACACCTCCTGAACGATTGCCAGCCAAGGTCGGCGGCAATTCCCATTAATTGATTGATCCGAAGCGATCGGCATTGGCGCATCGACGCATGGACGCATCAATGCACCGCATGCGTCTTCGATGCCTGCCGGATCCCCAGGCATAACTATGCCCCGAGACGATTGAATGATCCTAGGTATTGAGGTTAGATATTTTTATCGGAGCGTTCTGAATTCAAATTCAACCACGCGGTTGATGAAGCACCATGGGGAATGAAATAAAAACGCCGGGCCGCCGGCTTTTACACGCGGCGCCCGGCGATTGCCTTAGCGCTTTTCCCACAGATTGACAAGGCCTCGCAGGCTTCCCGACTTGATGCCGTCAGGCAGCGATACCGGATCGCGCTTGAACCGCGTATTCTGCGTGGTTTTCATCGGCGCCGCGTTCTCGCGCCCCTGTTGCGGGCGGTCGAAATGCGGGTGCGCCGAACGCAAACGCTGGTCTTGACCCTTGAGCATCTCATCGATACGGCTGCCTTGGCGACGATTCCACGTCAACTCGACGTCTGGCGTCTTCTTGGCATTTTGCGCCCCCTGCGCCTTTTGCGCCTCTTCCGAATCGGCCTTGACCCAGCGATGTCCAACCTGCGCCCAGCCTGAAGTCTTCGGTTGCGGCTTCGCGGCGCTCACCGACGGTGTGGCCGATGTTGTCTCGGGCACCGATTGCGGCGCTGGCGTTGCTGCTGGCGCTGCAGTTACCGGCGCCCTTGGCATTGGCGTTGGCATTGTTGTTACCGCTGCCATTACCGTTGCCACCGCCGGCGTCGCCGCCAACTCTTGGCTATCGTCAGCCGGGATATCGCCGATGCTGCCGTCCGTGGAGACAGTACTATCCACACTGTCCATACTGGTCACGCTGTCACGGCGTCCAGCCGGCGACTGCGACTCCGGCGTCATGCCCGCATCGACTTCGTCAATTGCGATCACTGGCTGTTCGCCTTGCCGGACCTCGTCAATTTCCGAATCCGTGGGCTCCATGCCCTCAACGTACAACTGGAAGGCCGAAAGCACATTCGTTATTGCCGCGGCTTCTTCTTCGGGACTCTGAGAAGTAAATACCCGCTCCGCCCCGTCATCCAATTCATCTTGCTGCCTGGAAGAAAGCAATTGAAACACCTTCGCGAGACCCTCGCGCTTGCCCTCGCCTTCGACGTCCATTTCCTCGATCAGGTCCAGGAACCCGGTTCCGGGAATTTCCTCCGAATCCGATGCGGACACCACCGCATTTTCCGAAACAGCGTCAACTTCCGAATCGAAATCCACGCTCTCGAAGGAGATGGCATCCAAACGCGCCTCGCTGACCGGCTCTGTCGTCGGCAGTGCCGCTGCGGTTGCCGATGTCATTGGCATTGGCCCCGGCATTGGCCCCGGCATTGGTTCTGGCATTGGTGCCGCCGCCTTTGGCATGACCACGGATGTCAACAGTTCCGTCAGCGCGGATGCCGGCGGTGCAATCAAAGTTTTCGGGGCTTTCAGCAGCGCTGGGGTCGATGGCCCGGATCGACGGTTTTTCAGCGCTTCAGCCAGTAATCGCGACCTTTTTTTCAAAAGCGTTTCTTTCGCTTTCATACCCTTCGTATTCATACGCCCGGGCGATGCAATCACGGGCTTGGCTTCCGCGGCAAGATGCGACCGGAAAAGCGCCAACGTCCCTTCCAGATTCTCCACATTCGGCTCGGCTTCGTACTGTTGCGCAAGCTCGACCAATGCTTGCTTGTCTTGTCGAGCCAGCTTGCTGAATTCCGTCAGCAAAGCGACCGTTTCCATTTTCTGAAACGCCGCCACGATTTCGCTTTCCGCGAACTTCGCATTGCCTATGCCGCCGATCAAACGTGTAAATGGCGCCGTGTTCAGGCGTGCGCCGCTTGCCGGTCCCGTCGCCGGACGCGCCGAGGCATCCGCGGCTGCGGATTTCGGGCGCGGCGCCCTCAGTTGATCCGAGTTGAAGATTGTCGTGAGCCACTGCATCATCGTCCTTCGATGGCTGGTCCTGTTTTTGATTTTATCCGCCTTATTCAGTCTGGAACGATCGATGGTCTCCAAGGTCTGGAAATAATCGTCCGCGGCGGTTTCCAACTTACCCTTGCTTTCCTCGGCAAGAACATGAAAGCGTTCAAACACCTTGGTATTGGAAACCGAGCCGAATTTGCCAAGCAATGTGTCAGGGAGCTTGTTGAATTGAGCGGACAAATTCTTGCATGGCACCCTCATGTGTTCGATCAAACGTTCGAACGAGGTGCGCCAGGAGGAAGAGCCCTCCGCTATGCGCAATTCGCTCGGCTTGTTGACTTCCACCGGCAGACGGGCGGGAGCGGCCTCTGCCTTGTTCCGCGATACGACACGCGGCTTGCGACGCGGCTGCCGTTTTTCGTCGCCGGCCTCGATATCGGTATCGGAATCGCTGTCGGAATTTCGCTTTCCTATCTTCGATGCGGCGTCTCTCTGCCCGCGGGTTTTCCTGTGCGGAACACGCCCGTCATCGGTCGCAACACCGTTCGATCGCACGGATTCGGCCGGCAATGCCGCGGCACTCTCGTCGCTCAGCGAAGAATCCAGGGGCACGTCGAACCATGTCGATGCCGCGCTTGACGTCGAGGCAGCCATCACATTCGAGCCGCCATCCGCAATGACTTCGATATCGCTATCGTCCGGTCCGAACTGAATGTTCGACGACGGCAACTCGCTCGGCGATGAAGCCTGAGACACGTCGAACCATACCGGCGCCCCGCTTGACCTCGAGGCAGTCATGAAATTCGAACCGTCATCCTGAATGACTTCAATATCGCTGTCGTCCGCTCCGAACTGAATGCTCGAAGCGAAAGCCTTGCTTTCCAAGGGCTGATCATTACGAGCGTGTTTCAATGCCCAGGTCACCCCCGTCGATGCGGATGCTTCGGGATATTCCAGCGGCAACGCTTCCCATCCGGACACATCCTCAACCTGTTCTTTCACGGGGAAAGCCGTCTGCTTTTGGAATACCCTTTCAATCTCGGCGGATGAACTGAAAGCCGTGTAATGCCGGAAGGTGACCGTTATCCTGGCGCAAAGCGTTTGCATCGCCGCAAATCCATCTTCGTGTTCCGTTTCAAGCGCGGCAATTTCTGATAAATCCGCGGTCAGCGGCGCGGCGCTTTTTGTCAGTTCCCAGAACCCGGCTTGCTTTTCGACATTCGAAAGGGAAGCGTCATCGCCGATGCGCTTGATTTCCTTGAGACACCATTCCGCATTAGTCAGCAACAGGTCTTGCTGAAGCGTTATGCTTGTTTGCGGAGTCACCACTGGCGCATTGCCCGCAAACCATTTCGCAAATTCAACAGGACACTTCGACCCGGGATATTTACGAAATACCACAGGTCTTTCAGCCAATTTCAAATAAATTTTATTGATCGAAAAATCCGGAACAGCCGATGGCAGGGTAGACCGGCTTTTCTTGTAAAGCGCATATGGGCTCTCTGTAACTTCCGCTGTCTTGGGAGGCAACATCGGCGCCGGTGCCGGTGCCGGTGCAGGTGCAGGTGCTGGGACAGGTTCTGCTATCGGCGCCTGTACCGCCGCCGCTGCCCGCCCGGATTCTTCCAGGGCGACCGCTTCCGGCCGGACCTGCAAGGATCCAAGCGTCAGTTTGTCGAATGCATATTGAATCTGTTCATCTGTAAACAAGCGGCAGCAATCAAGGACGAAGTCTATTTTTGCGAAAAGCGATTTAATGTTTTCAAGCGACTGATCCGAAGTCCGGCGATTGGGTGAAATCCCGGACAACTTCTCGCCGTCCACCAATTCGCCGATCCTCGACAGCTTCTCCTCTTTGGTCAGTTCCGCGTCTTCGACGATATCGCCGACCTCGACGCGATACGACTCCGCCTTGGCATACAGCGCTTTTTGCGTCGGTGTTGTGGGTCCCCGCCTCGGAAAACCTGCCGCCAAGGTCTGGCAATTGGCCAGATGCCATTCTTCCGCAACTGCCAGCGGACATGTCAAATAGGCCCCCGCGATGGTATCCACGCTAAGTTGCGCGAGGATAAATTCCTTATGCCGGCTGATGACCGGGTCGGAATCGAGTTGCGCCGGTGTATTTGGCGAATTGGGCACGGACTGGCCTGACGCCGATTGGCTGAGCGGCGTGTGGACGTCAGTTGAAACCTGCTTCAACTGGCCGGTGATCCCGCCTTGCGCGGCATCCCTGGGCGCAATATCCGCACCCGGTTGCACGTTGGTAACAGTCGAGCGTTCAATACCAGTCGTTCCAGTCATACCCAATTCCTTAAATGATTTTAATAACCGCGAAACCTTCGCGCAATTTGCAAGTGATTCGATTCATCTTGATCTTAGGTCTCGCGCTTAGATGCCGCTATAGGATTGGTCCGAAATTAACAGTCTCGGGTTGGGCGCGCGAAAGGCTTTGCCACCGGGATCCTTGAAGGCGAGGCGGAAAAATCCTCCTTTTTTCCCATCGCGGTTTTGCCTTGTCCCATCGATCTGATCGCCTTTGGAATTCGCGAGGGAATCGCCGGGAAATGCCTTTTCTCCGGACGCTCATCGCCGTGCCCTGACGGCACGGCGGCTGCGCGAATCTCCGGCGATGAATCGTGTACTTCATGCCTTTGCTCGGGCCGAACGTCGTCATGTCCCGACGACACGCCGGCCGCACGAATCTCCGGCGACGCATCGCGCACCGCATGCCTTTTCTCCGGGCGAACGTCGTCATGGCCCGACACCACGCCGGCCGCACGCGTATCCGGCGACGTATCGCGCACCGCATGCCGTTTCTGCGCACGCACGTCGTCATGCCCCGACGACACGCCGGCCGCACCAATCTCCGGCGACGCATCGCGCACTGCATGCCTTTTCTCCGGGCGAACGTCGTCATGCCTCGAGCGCACGCCAGCCGCAAGCGTTCCCGGCAAGCGGTCGAGCACCTTGAGTCTTTTCCCCGACACGGCAGCCTGCCCGGTCGGCAAGCCGGCCGCACGAATCTCCGGCGACGAATCGCGCGATTTACGCACCGCGACAGGAATCGTATTTTTAGTCAGGAAATCCAATGAAGTCCGTGGCGTCTTGACGCCGGCGGCAGGTTGCTGGACGGTCAGGTTTCTCGCATTCCGCTCCGCCTTGTTTTCCGGTTGTTGTTTTTCCGGCCTGGCCGCAGCCCTGCATATCAATTCTTGAACTCTCATTAACGCTCCCAAAATAACGAAAAAGTCATAGGAATATCGGCCAGCATTTTTAATAAAAACCCGCAGCGATATTCAATCAGCCTTCCATGGCCGATTACTGGTTTTGATCTTATGGGTCAATACGAGACTCAACAATCGGACTAGTCCGAAAATCGAGTCATCGAACGTGTTGGCAATAAATCCCTATAATGTGCGCTGCAAAAAAACAGCCTATCGGCGCGGCATCCCTTGAGCGATGCGCCGTTTTCCACCGGAATCCAGATGAATCAATCCGCCCGCCCCGCCCTCGCAACCGACGCCGAGCCTGTCGCCAAGGCCGTCGAACCGTCCATTTCCAGCGCCATGGTGTTCCTGCTTGCCGTATCGGTCGGCCTGATCGTGGCCAATATCTATTACTCGCAGCCCCTGATCGGGCCGATCGCCAGGGAGCTCGGCATGTCGCCGCAAACCGCCGGCCTGATCGCCACGCTGACGCAGCTCGGCTACGGCGCGGGATTGCTGCTGCTGGTGCCGCTCGGCGATCTGCTGGAAAACCGCAAGCTGGTCATCGCCATCATCGGCCTCGGCATGATCGCGTCGCTGACGGTGGCGTCGGTCAGTCACGCCCTGCCGTTCCTGCTGGCCTGCGTCGGAATCGGCATCGGTTCGGTATCGGTGCAATTGCTGGTGCCGTATGCGGCGCACCTGGCGCCGGAGGCGATGCGCGGGCGCGTGGTCGGCAAGACCATGAGCGGCCTGATGCTGGGCATCATGCTGGCGCGGCCGGCCGCCAGCCTGGTGACGGACCTGTGGTCCTGGCAGGCGGTGTTCTATATGGCCGCGGGCATCATGGTGGTGTTGGGATTTGTGTTGTGGCGCGCCTTGCCGCCGCGGCAGCCGGAGCATAAATCGAGCTACGGCGCGCTGCTGGCGTCGCTCGGGCACCTGGTGATGGATACCCCGATCCTGCGCCGGCGCGCGCTGTATCACGCCGCGCTGTTCGGGGCGTTCAGCCTGTTCTGGACGGCGGTGCCGCTGTTGCTGGCGAGCCCGGCCTACGGCCTGTCGCAGACCGGCATTGCACTGTTCGCGCTGGCCGGCGTGGCCGGCGCCATTTCCGCGCCGATCGCCGGCGCCATGGCCGACCATGGCTGGAGCCGCCCGGCCACCGGCATTGCGATGGCGATCGCGGCGCTGGCGTTCTTGTTGTCGATGTGCGCGCAGCCCGGCACCACATTGGGGCTGGGACTGCTGGTGGTCTCCGCGATCCTGCTCGATTTCAGCGCCACGGCCAACCTGGTGCTGGGACAGCGCGCCATTTTCATGCTGGGCGCGGCGCTGCGCAGCCGGCTTAACGGGCTGTACATCGCCATCTTCTTCATCGGCGGCGCGATCGGCTCGGCGCTGGCCGGCTGGGGCTACGCGCACGGCGGCTGGACGCTGACCGCATGGATCGGCTTCGCGCTGCCGGCGCTGGCCCTGCCGTATTACGCGACGGAGTGGCGCACCAAGCGATGAATTGCATCGCGCGCCGGCTGTTCCATGCGCGTATCCGCTTTCGCCGTTACGGCTGCGGCGCTGCCGCAGGGGCCGGCCGCACCGGTTGGGTGAAGATCGTCGGCTGCACGAATTGCTGCGGTTTCGGCGTCGGAATCCATCTCTGAGTCCTGCGCAGCACCGTGGTTTCTACCCCTGTGTCAAGGTTACGGTAGTTGTTCGCCAAATACTTTCCGCCGCGCGGCATCAGGAAATCGACGTTTCTTAACTCACGGCTTGGCTCGAATCGCGAGGGCAATTGCTTGACCTTTGAGCGGCCGGATGCCGAAGCAACGCGGCTTTCCATCGGTTTTTGTTCAGGCTCGGCCGGGTCTTTTTCGAATCCGGCAGCCAATTCGCGGACGGTCGGCCGGCCGGCTGCGGGTGCAACGCTTTCCGCCGCTTGCTGTACGGATTCCGGCGAACCTTGTTCGAGTTGCGCGGCCAGTTGCTTGACCGTCGGCTGGGCCGGTACGGCTTCAACGCGGTTCTTCGTCGGATTCTGCGCGAATTCCTGCAGGTTCCTATCCATTTCGGCGGCCAGGTCCTTGATTGTCAGCTTGCGGAACGGCGCGGCAGCCGGCTTCGTTTCCTTGTGCGGCAGCGCTACCGCCGGCATCTGCAACAGATTGCCATGCACTTCGTCGGCCTTCTTTGTAGCCTGGAGCGCAGGCGGGAGGCTGGTGGCGTCGACAGCGTCGATCGAGCCGAGCAGATCCTGCTGTTGCGAACCGAGCGCGGGTTGAAGTTTTTCGGCTTCGGCCGGGTCGATCGGACCGAGCAGATCGACAGGAGCGGATTGCCAAGGACCGAATTCCGAAGAGTCTGCTTCGGAAGAGTCAGATTCCGAAGAATCGAATTTGGAAGGACCATCAACCTCATCCACACCGCCCCCGCCGAGATTCCGTGCGGGATAGTAGGCGACCTCATCCTCGTCGGAACCATCCTCGGACTCGCTCATGCTGGGCAAGCGACCCCTGGCGCCATCAGCGCCTTCAACACCCTCCGCGCCAGCAGGCTTGCCCCCGTCTTGCTCGACGGGTTCGCCTTCGATATTTTTCGCGTTCGATGCGAGCGGCGCGCCATTCGGCGTGCTCGCGCCGTTCAGGACGGGTTCGCCAGCCGGCGGCATGGCTGCGCCGTTGCCGCCTTGCTCGCTGACATTCAGAAGGGAGGTGTCCGCGCCTCTATTAAAGCTGTTTTCAATATTTCCGTGGATTACAGGGCCGTAATAATTATTGACCGTCCCGGGCGCAGCATTCGAAGCCGCGGCCGGACTCGAGGCGGGATCGGCCGCCGGCGCCGGAACGGCATTTGGATCGGCCGCCGGCGCCTTCTTCGACGCATTCTTTGCTTGCGCGGCTTTCGCGGCGTTCACGTCCTCTTCGCCACGCAGCAGATCCGGGATGGCGGTCAGCAACATCAGCATTTTTGACGCGGCGCGTATCGACTTGTCGTTCTTCTGTGCGATTTCCTGGCAGGCTTGGCCTACCTTGTCCAGCGCCAGGCCGGCCTGAAAATCCACCAGGCCGCGCAGCTGCGCATCGGTGAGGTCCACCGCGCCACCGTACTTCTGCTCCACGAAATTGCGCAGGAAAGGATCGATATACATCTCAAGCATCTGCGCGCACAACTTCTCGCAGCCAGCCGCGGTGCGCGACCCGGACAACTCGCCCAATTTCTGGGTAAGTTTCTTGATCGTTTTCACGTCCTGATAGTGTCCGTTGTAGTACACACCGAATGCGCTCTTCTTCCCAAGGCCATCGGTCTTGATCAGTGCGATGTATTTCTCGGCAAGCCCGTCCATCTCGGCCAGCGCCGCTTTCTGCTCCGCCGGGGATAGGCTCTTATCGTGACGGGTCTTGCTCTTCGCCATGTTAAGGAGCATGGCGAAGTCAGTGATGTTTACCCGCGCGGTGGGAGGCGCATCCTCCACATTTTTTATCAAATCGGCTGCATCGGCGCGGCCGCCGAATAAATTTTCGAGGGCGTCGCGATTGGCATCCCGGGTCAATTTTTGCCCTGGCGTTGCCTGTGCGGGCGAGGTGCCGCCGACCGGATCGCCGGCCACGCGCTTCGGAACGGTAGCCGGGGAAGCGGTATCGGAGTCGGAGGCAGAATCCGATTCGGAGGCAGAGTCAAAATCATCAACATCCTCCGCAGCAGCAGAGGATTTCTTGTCGGCCGGGAATTCAAGACCCGCCAATTCTTCAGGAGTGAATGCATAGTCGTCCATTGACTCTGCTTCGTCCGACGGTTGCTCCGGCCGGGCATGAAAGTGATCCAGGGGATCGACCGCATCGCCGCCCCAAGCGGATTCGTCGCCCGGCAAGGCGCCGGCCGGGGCATTTCCAGCCTTGGCCCACGCCTCGTCGAACGCCGCGTCCTCGGCCGATGGCCGATCCGGTGCGACGTCGCCGTCATTCGGACGCACGTTCTGCAACGAAGTCGCCAAGGATTTGGGTGCAGCGGAACCGCTATCGGCGACAGGCGCATCGCTCTCGGGAAGAGATTGCGGCTTTCGCATCGATACCGACTCGCCGCTTGCGGCGGCGGCGCGCGCAAGACGTCCCGGCAGGCTGTTGCCGGCCGCGGCTTTTTCGGACGATGGCGGGCCGATCGCCTTGACGGCCGCTATCCACGATGCATCGATTGGTGTCGTTTTCATATTCTCACTCCCTTGTTTCCATCATTTGCCCAATCCGTCGAATACGGATCGGCATTCATCAATTATTCGCTTGCTCAAATACGCGATCGGTCACGTCGTTTCTCAATTACGCAATGGCGCTGCATCGCCATCCAGCAGCATCGCCTTGACCACGCGTTCCACGCCGCCGACCGTATGCATGTCGGCCAATTGTTCGGGCTCGATATCGATGTCGAATTCGCGGTTCAGGATGTGCGTCATCTCCATCAGGTCCAGCGAATCTGCATACAGATGGTCGACCAGTTCGGTCTGCGCCTCGATGGCGGCGGCGTCGACGCCGAATTGCCAGGCCAGCAGATGGCGAATGCGATCCAGCAGGTGGCGTTCGCCGGCGGCAATGTCGGCCTCGATGCCGGCTTCAATGTCGGCTTCGATATCGGCCGCAAGTCCGGGAACGGCATCGCGGGCAAGATCGGAAACCGCCTCGGCGGCGGCGTGGGAAATATCCTGCGGCATCTCCTGGGAAATGCCTTGCGGCTTATGATAGCCGCCATTGTTTGTTGCACTGTGCATGCTGGTTCCTTTAGCCGACCGCGCACGCGAGTGCGAACCTGACGCCGGCGGTTGCGATTCAATTTACAAAAAGTTTTTCAACATATCCATGATGGAGTTGATCGTATTGGTCAGTACCTTGATCAGATTCTCGTAGATGGACTGCGCGTTGGCCATTTTTTGCGCCATGCCGGTGGCGGTGTTCTTGATCTCCGTGGCTTGCGCCTCATAGCCCACTTTCCAGGCCTGGAATTCCGCGGTCGGCATGGTGACTGTGATCTTGCCCTGGGCGTCCAGCTTGGCGTTGTACTTCTTGATCAGGCCTTTTTCCGGGTCGTTCAGGCCTTTCACGATTTTCCTCACCGGCCCCAGGTCCAGCGTGACCCACCATTCCTCGCCGGGCTGCGGCGGATGGTCCTTGCTGGGCATGACCACCGTCTCGGCCAGGCCCATGTCCTTGGCCCACTTCTTGGCGCTTTCCTCATCCTTGGCCTTGACGAAAATTCCCTCGTCGGTACTGGTCCGGGGCTCGAATTTTTTCAGCAACTGCTGCAATCCGCCCAGCAGGCCGCTGCTGGCTGCCTGTTCGTCCTGCTTCGCTTTATGTTCCTGCAGAACATGATCCTGGTATGCCGCCCTCGTATATTTCACCCAAACAGGGGAACCCGTAGCGCCGTCGATATACCGTCCGACCCCTTCAGCCATCCCCTTATCCACCAGGACCGTCAGCTCCGCCTCCGTCAGGTCGGGCAGCGGCGTGCCTGGCGCCACCAGCTCCAGGATGACGTTCTTGTCGTTCGTCCTCATCCACTTGCTCAAATCCGTGGCATCCAGGAATTCCTTGTAAAACGCCGAATTCTTCTGCATGCCCTGCTCATAGACGCCCAGGTAATTTTCCTTGAGACCGTCGATGGCCTGGCTGATGTCGCCGAAGAAAGCCTGCATGCTGTCGCCGAAGAAAGCCTGCATGCTGTCGCCGACCGGCGGGGCCGGCGCGGCCGGGGCGGCGAAGGCATTGCCCGGGGTTGGCGCGCGGAACATCGCAGCCAATTCTTGCCGCGGACCTTTCAGCTTTTCGCTCACGGCCGCCTCGATGCCCGGCAGCACTTGCGCGCCCGCGACCACCTTTTCAAAGGCATTCAGGGCGTTGCGCATCTTGGCATCGGTCAAGGTGGCCATGGCTTGCACCGGCGCCAGGTCCGCCGCCGGCCGGCGCTTGGCGATGCGCTGGATATTCGATTCCATGGTCCGGACAATGTCAGCCTGGGCCTGCCCGGCTTCCTTCACATCCCTGACCGCGCGCTCTCCCGTCAGCACGCCCCTGGAAAACACCGGGTGCCGCAAGACCGCGCCGGCATCCGGCGTTGGCCGCGTATCGGGCAGGAGAGCGCCCTGCTCCGACGAATCGACGGCGGCGGCCGTCGATTCCGCATCCTCGGCTTCCACGCCATGCCACTGCAAGCGCTCGGTGGAATGCGTCGGATATGCAGTATTGAATTCGGGCATTTTTCTCTCCTGTATGGGATATGCAGCGGGTCCGCTTAGACCCTGGTTCCGCCGGCCTGCGTGCTGCGGCCGGCCGTGATGGCTTCCTGTAGCTGTTTCGCCGCCGCCAGCAGGTTGGACGCTACGCCATTGGTCGAGTCTTTGCCGGCTTCCGCCTGTTGCCGGATCTCATTGGAATTCTTTGTGATCTGTTCTTCGAGTTGCTGCTCGACGCGATCCTTGACGACATCGTTGTTGGCGACGTTTCCAGCCAGGTTGGAGGCGCTGGTGCCCAAGACATTCAGCACGCTGCTGCCCGCGCTCAATTTCGCAATATCGAGCTTGTTGGCGGCATCGGCGCTGTGGCGTTCGGCATTGATTTCATGCTGGTCGCCGGTGCTCTTGTCGTCGATGATCCGCTTGCTCGCATCGTCCAGCTTCTGATCGCTTTCCTGCAGTTTGACTGTCTTGTTGCCGTCATTCTTCTTGACGTTCAGCTGGGTCGTTTCGGCGCCGACCTTGCCGGGCTTGACGCCGCCCAGTGCATCGTTGAGTTTCGCGGTTTGTCCCTTGTTGTCATTGACCGCGCCCATGTTCAGCTTTTCGTTGCGATAGGTCTTCAGGCTTGCAAGCGCGCCGATGGCAATGCCGGCGCCGCTCAGCGCCAAGCCAACGGTAGCGCCTGCGATGGCGCCGACCATCTGGGTGTAGCCTTGCTGTTTCAGCGCGTCCGTCGACTTGTTCACCGATTCGGCCGCGTTGAGGGTCATCTTGGCGCTCAGCGCCGCGTCGGTGGTGCGCAGCGTGTTGAGCAGATGCAACAGCATCATGATCAATTCAACCGGCGAGAACGACTTCATGTCGTTGATATCGAAGTCGCTATGCGATCTGGCCGGCGCCTTCGCTTCGGTGCGCGCGGCTTCGATGGCTACCTGGCAGTCCTGTTCCAATTGCTCGAAGAACTGATTTGCACGGGCCGCGTATGCCGGTTCCGTTTCCAGGAGATTGATTTCCTGGTTCAGCGATGCCTTCAGCGCACCGATATCGTTCAAGTTCGCCTTGGGCTGAGCCAGTTCCGGCTTGCCGTCGGCAGAGACGCCAAGCGCCGCGCGGCCGGCAAAATTATTGGCCAGCGCGGAAAGCACGCCTTTCATCTCGTGAATGGCGGTGCCGGGCTTTGCCTTGCCGGTGACGCCGCTCTGCTGCGCTTCGACGTTCGGTGTCTCGGCTTGGATAAAAGCGGAAAAAGTGGCGTTAGAACTATTGATAGGACCAGTCATGATTGTTTCCTTGTAATGTAAATGTCAGGTGTTGCGTATAAGGTGCGTTCAAGTGCGTCTGTACTGCATCGATGCCGCGCTTTCGTTTCGCGCTTGCTTCTTTCGTGTTTCGTCGGTATTTCGCTTGTGTTCCGTTATTGAAACCTGCCGCGATTCATGAGGCTTATGCCCTTCCGCGCCCCATGTTGCCCAGGATTTCCTTGCCCAGCCTTGCCTGCGACTGCATGGCGTTGGTTGCAATTTCCGTGAAGCGCTGGTTGTTCTTGAAAATCCGGCCGAAGGTCTCGGCGGCATCCGTCAGATAGCGTTCCACCTGCTGCACCGTGAAACGGGAGAATTCCATCTCGGCGCTGGCATCGGCCGCATTCCTGGTATGCACGCCGACGGCCACTTCGCCGTAGGTCTTGTTGCCCTGGCCCCACAATTTGAGCGACGAACTGGCGATATCGCTCAGCATGGTGGCTTTCTTGGCGGTCTCCTTGGTCACGTTGGCCAGCATTTTCGAACCGGTCTTGACGACGGATTGGAACATCTTGGTCACGGCCGGGCCGCGGGCGACGATGGCGACGCCGATCATGACCGCGATCATGATCACCGCCACCGCGACCGAGGCCAGGATGTTGCCGATCATCTTCGCCTTTTCGGGCGGCACGCCGGCGGCTTCCAGCGCATCGGAGATCACCTTGCCCACCAGCTCGACCAGCTTTTGCAGCGCCTTCATGACCGGCGCCAGCGCCATTTCGGTCAGGGACGTGCCGGTGACGGCCTCGGTCACCATGTCGGCGACGGTCAGGCCGACCCCGATCACCGCCAATGCCAGGCTGGCGCCGGCGGTAAATGGAATCGCGATAATGCTGACCGCCAGGATGATGCCGCCGATGATCTTGCCGATGCAGCCCATGGTCTTGTTGGCCTGCTCGGCCTTTTCCACTTCGGCGGCGTAATCGGCGGCCGATTTCTCCAGCGCCTTCTGGCGCTCGGTCTGGATTTCCTTCATGAATTCCTGGTCGGCCTTCATGTTCGCTTCGGCGCCGTCGCCCATCAGGCGCGTCATTTCCGCCATGAGCAGGCTCAGGCGCGCCGCGCTGCTGGTCAGCTCCGGCTGTTCGCCGCGGCGCAATGGCGACCGGTTCGATTCCGCGTTGACGCGCTTTTCGACATCGGTCGCGATGCGGACCTTCTGCAGCACGTCCGTCGACAGCGTCTTTTCATTGGCGACTGCCGCGGTATGTTTCTGGGTCGCCGCCAGCAAGGCCTTCTGCGCAATCTCGTATTTGTGCAGGACCTGCGGCCGGGCCGGATCGTCATGTTCCAGCGACTGCAACTCGGCTTCGGCCGCATCGGCCTGTTCCTTGGCGCTGTCGAGGCCGGTCTTGGCGGCGGCGCTCTGTTCCTTGGCGGCCGCATAGGCGTTCACGGCGGCATCGGCGGCATCGACCGCATCGCCGAATTCGTTGGCGTTGCCTTCCAGCGTCTTGCGATGCGCTTCGGCGGCTTCCTTGCGCGAGGCCAGGTTGCTGGTCCACTCG
Organism: Herbaspirillum sp.; assembly: GCA_036499085.1. GTDB lineage: Bacteria > Pseudomonadota > Gammaproteobacteria > Burkholderiales > Burkholderiaceae_D > Herbaspirillum. The sequence continues at coordinate 51,658 of DASYEK010000144.1, forward strand.
GCCAGGGCGTCCTTGCCCAGCAATTCATTGAGCGCGCCCAGCAATTGGGTCAGGACGGCGCCGCTGAAGACATGCTTTCCGGCAGGAGGCGTCAGCGCCGGCTTGCTCCGATCGTTGCCGGGCACCGTTTCGGCGTTTTCGCCGTCGACCGGAATGCTGGTGGCGAACAGCGCCTGGGCCGTCTTCTGCGCGGCTTTCGCCACATCGGCGCTGACGCGCGACAGGTCGCCCGCCGTCCTCAGCAATTCCACTTCGTTGCGGTATTCGGCGCGGTCCATGCCCGCCAAATCCGTTGTCAAACCGATCGGTGCCCGATCCATCCTGATTGCATCTGCCATTTGCTGCCGCCTTTCGTTTTATCGTTCGCGGATGCATTTGCTGCCTGCATCCGCCTGATTCGGCGCCGGCTTATCCGGACGCCTTCTCTTGTTGCTCTTGCTGTTGTTGCTGCTGCTGTGCGCCGGCCTGGTTGCCGCCTGCGCCGCCGGTTTTTGCCAGCACCTTCAAATACACTTCCGCCTTGGCGCGGTAGCCTTCATCGCCGGCATGCGCGAGCACCAGTTCAAAACACTGGCGCGCCTTGCCGGCCTTGCGTTCGGCCAGATGGCATTGACCGGTAAAGAACATCGGACGGTAGTCGTTCTTGCTCAAACCGAAAGCCACTGCATACAGGCCGATCGCCTTTTCGTACTGCTTCTTCATCTGGCACACCGCCGCCAGGCCCATGATGTAATCGATGTTGTAAAAATCGTACAAGCACAGGAAGCGGAAAAATGTCTCGGCTTCGTCCAGCTTGCCCTTGCCGTAAAAATCGTAGGCGTAGGCGTACAGGCCATCCATCATTTCGTTCGAAATGCCGTGCACATCTTTCAACGTGATGCCGTTGGAAACCGCGTCGACCAGCATTTCCATCTTCATTTCGCCGCCGGAAACGGCATCGGCCGCGCCGTTCTGTTCATCGCCAAGCTTCTGTTCAACTGTCATTTCTTTGGTCCTTTCTGTGCTACCGACCCGGCAATGTCCGTAACGTTATTTAAACATCGCGCAACCAGGAAAAATTCCAGATATCGCCGATTTGCCGTTTAAAAATCAATTCTTCAATCCTTGCCGCCTGAGGCGACTCTCCTTTCGATACGCTGCGCTACTCGAGGCAGCGTATCGAAGGGAGGCTCTCCGCCGGCAAAAAAATTAGACTGCTTTCTTTAGCCTTTTCCGCCTGAGGTGATCCTTCGATACGGCCTGCGGCCTACTCAGGACGAACGGATTTTTTAGTAATTTCAAAAAAATCGTTTTAAATAAACGGCTTTTTAAATTCATCAAAACTCACATTCAAGCCCTTGCTTATCTCCTCGACTTCTTCAGCCGCTTCGATTTCCTCGATTTCCTCGATTTCCTCAATCGCCTCAATCGCCTCGAACCCCGGCGTGGCCGCATCTTCAACCTGCATCAGCCAGATCAGGATCCGCATGATTTCCTCGATTTCCGACAAGTCGATAAACGAGTAGCGCTTGTATTTCTTGTACAGGCGGCGCGCCAGCGGAATGTTTTCCACCACCGGCGTGCCGACTTCCTTGGCGTAGGCCTTGACCATCAGCGCCTTGTGATCGATCTCGATCGCCGAAATGAACGGGAACGGCACCAGCTCCGGCTTGAAATACACCGCCACCGCAATGTGGGTCGGGTTGACCACCACGAAGCTCGATTTCTCGATATCCGATTTCATCTGCGACGACAGCACTTCCATATGCAATTCCTTGCGCTTGGCCTTGATGTCCGGATTGCCTTCCTGCTCCTTGTGCTCGCGCTTGACTTCCTGCTTCTCCATCTTCAGATCCTTGGTCAGCAGGAATATCTCGCACAGCACATCGACCGCGATAATCAAGGCCACGCAAGCCAGGCAGGTCAGCACCAGCGACAGCAGCAACTTGCCCCAGATCCCCAGCAGCGCGCCGGCTTCGGCGTGAATCTGGCCAAGGATGGCGCCCTTCTGCATTTCCCAGAACAGCACCGCGGCGATGGCGAAGGCCGCCAGGTACAGGATCGCCTTCACCAAATCCTTCAGGGTCCGCATGCTGAACATCTTCTTGAAGCCGTTGACCGGATTCAGCGATTCGAACTTCAGGCCCAGCGATTTCGTGGCCAGCACGAATTTGCTCTGGTACAGCGACGGCAGCGCCGTGGCGACAATGCACGCCAGCAGGATCGGCAGCACCAGGCCCGCCAGCTTGAGCAGCAGGCCCGAGGCGTATTGCGTCGGATCCTGCTGGAAACCGTCTTCGATGACCGTCATCATCAACTGCATCAATTCCACCGCCGACGCATGCGCCACGATCACGCAGACCCCGCACAGCAGCACGATCGCCACCACCAGGTCGCGGCTCTTGAAGGATTGTCCCTTCTGGGCCGAGTCGCGCCGTTTCTTCTCGGTGGGCAGTTCGGTCTTTTCACCCGCCATGGACGCCTCCCGTCAACCACCCGCCCAGCCTGGCCGGCGTGATGCCCATGCCGAGAATCTGGCCCGGCAGGGATGGTCCGAAATAAATCAGCAAAACCGCGAACGCGATCGCGCTCTTGATACTCAGCGCGACGGCGAAGGCGTTCAGCTGCGGCGCAAAGCGCGACAGTACGCCCAGCAATACTTCCGACAGCAGCATCGACGCCACCACCGGACTGGCCAGCACGATCGCCTTGGCCATCACCTGGTTCAACACAGGCAGCAAGGTGCGCCACTCCGGCATGCCGTTCTGCAAGGGATCGAACAGGCGATAGCTTTCCGCCACCGATCCCAGCATCAGCGTCATGCCGCCGGCCTGCAGATAGATCACCGCCGCGAACAGATTGAACAGGTTCGACAATTCCGAGGTATCGACGCCGTTGACCGGGTCGATACTGCTGCTCATGGTCGCGCCGCGCTGGTTGTCGATAATGCTGCCCATCGCATGCATGGCCCAGAACGGCCACGCCAGGATGCAGCCCAGCGCCAGGCCGATCGTCAACTCGCGCGCGATCAGGCCCAGGTACAGCACCGCATCGAAGGCCGGCAGCACGCCCGGCCCATGCGGCCACAGCGCCAGCGCCGTCAGCATGATCGCGGCCTGGCGCGGCGCGCCGGACAGGATCCCGCTGTTCAGAAACGGCAGCATGAAAAACAGCGGCGCCAGGCGCAGGAATCCCAAGGCCCCTCCCAACAGGTAGGGATACAGCTGCAAATGCAGCGCCTCGACGGAAAGCATGCCCGGCATCTGGCCCGCTCCTAGCGCCGCAGCGCCGCGGTGAAGGCTTCGCGGCTGAAGTCGAGCAGGGTCTCGCCGATCCAGCCGGACAGCACGAACAGGCACAGGCAGACGCACAACAGCTTGACGCCGAACGGCAGCGTCTGCTCCTGCAATTGGGTCACGGTCTGGAACAGGCCGACCAGCAGGCCGACCGCGGTCGCCACGGCGATCGGCCAGGCCGACAGCACCAGCACCAGCGACAGCGCCTTGTTGCCGATATAAACGAGATGGTCCATGCCGCTAGCCTCCCGCCATATCGAGGTATTGCTTGACCAGGCCCTGCGACAGCAAGGTCCAGCCGTCGAGCGCCACGAACAGCAGCAGCTTGACCGGCACCGATATCGTCACCGGGCTCATCATCATCATCCCCAACGCCAGCAGGATGGCGGAAATCAACAGGTCGACCACCACGAACGGCACGTACAGGAAGAAGGCGATCTTGAACGCGCTCTTGATCTCGCTCAGCGCATAGGCCGGCAGCAAGGCCAGGATCGACGGCCGCTCGGCATTGCCGGCCGCTTCGTCATGGCCTGCGCCATCGTCTTCCTGGCCGTGCTGGCGCGCACTTTGCGCCTTCTGGAAAAACACCACCAGGTCGGGATCGGCGTATTTCTGCAGATAGCCGCGATAGCCGTCCAGCCCTTCGTCGGCGAAGCGATTCAGCGATTCCACGCTGTCGATGCGCGCGCCGCTGCCGTGGAAATGCTGGTACGCCTGCTGCGCCACCGGCGCCATCACGAACAGCGACAGCAGCAAGGCGATGCCGTTGAGCGTCATGTTCGACGGCACCTGCTGCAGGCCCATCGCATTGCGCATCATGATGAACACGATGGAGAACTTGACGTAGCAAGTCCCGGATGCGATCAGGAACGGCAGCAGCGCGGAGAACGCCAGCAGCGCGATCAGGCTGACATCAGTCGGCATGATCGCTCTCGCCGTAGATATCGATCATTTCCACGCCCAGCCGGTCTTCCAGCTGCACCAGCTCGCCGCGGCCCAGCACCGCGCCGTTGGCCAGCACCAGCACTTGCTTCTCGGCGTCCGGCGCCAGGTCGATCACCTGGCCGCCATGCAGCAGGCCGAGTTCGCCCATGGTCACGCGGTTTTGTTGCAGCACGAATTCCAGGCGCACCGGAATGCGCGCCACGCCGCTCTGCGCGACGCCGCTGCGGGCTTCTTCCGGCGCGGCCTGGGTGGCGGCTTCGGGGCTGTCTTCATAAGCTTGATTCAGTTGTTGATCCACGATGATTCCTTTTTCGGTGATTGAATACCAGCCCAGCACCAGGCCGTTGCAGCGCATGCGCAAGGCGTGATCGGTGACCAGCAGCACATCGCCGGGCTCGATCTTCGACAGGCGGCCGCGGCTGATGCGGCTGGCGCCCAATAAAAACTGCAAGGTGGCGGGAATGTCCTGCGCCCAGGCCGCCAGCGCCGGTTCGCCTGCCGTTTGCGGCGGCAAGGCGCGCAGCCAGACCGTCGCTTGCGGGGTGCGCAATGCCGCCAGCGGCGCATTGTGCAAATCCTTGCCGGCGACCAGGCCGCCGGCTGTCAATGATTGATAGGGCAAGGCCTCGGACAGCGGCTGCGGGGTTGCCGCGAACAGTTCCAATGCGGTCTGCGCGGCGCCGCCCGGCAAGGCCAGCCCCGCCAGCGCCGGCGCGACGCCGGCCAGCCATTCGTCGCAGCACACCAGGCCGTCCCAGGCCGGCGCGCCGTTCGCATCGACGGCCTGAAATGCAATGTAGTCCGCATCCGGGCGCGGCGGCTTGATTGCCTGCGCGCCGCCGGCCGGGTCGTAGAAATCGATCGCCATGCCGTCGGCGCGCCGGCAAGTCACGGCGCGGCGCAATGCGGCGGCGTCGGCGTCGATGCGGCGCAGGTCGAGTGCCGTCGTCATGCCTCGTCCTCCTCATCCTGCTG